>NZ_AJLR01000048.1 GCF_000307855.1 Schinkia azotoformans LMG 9581
CTTAGACTCCGGGAATTCCCCCCCTCTATGGTTTCACATTTTTCCAATCCTAAAAATTTTAATGGAAATCAAATGCACATTACGCCCGATATTATTCACTAAAAACATCAAAGAACTTTGGCAACGTGTTAATGTCCATATTCTGGTAGACAAGTGTATAAATATAGGGCCAGCTACAAGATATTAAGTAATGGCATATATTTCATATGTTTATTAGGAAAATTCCCTTTATGGCTGCTTTATAAAATTTGTGGATGTGTTAACATTAAATTCCTTGACAGGTTCACCAATCATCATGTACGAGACCATTATGAACACATCTCACATAGTAGGGACTCCTTCATCTTAATATTGTGATGTAGGCCTTGCGCACTATAGTGGTGCAGTAAGAAACTGTAATTTACCACTATTGGCAAATTACAGTTTTTCTAATGAATATTTTTCTGGACAAGTCTCATATAATATACTGTTACTACATCGTAAAGGCGGTACTTGGGATGAGATTTGTTTTCATTTTTTGTTTATTTATATTTCTGCTAGGGTGCAACCAACAAACAAGTTCAACTGAAATGCCTGTAAGCAATGCTGATTCTAACCATAGGATTGAAATAAACACCGCTGCTGATAAAGAAATAGCTGAATCTCTATTCAAACAAATTCTAGAAGTAAATCAGTTAATTGAAGAACTAGACCTATTAATAATCAAGCTTCAAAAAACGGATGAATTACCTGAAGCTATTGAAATGATGGAGACGGCAACGAGTGAAGCCAAAAAAATTCTCAAGGACTTGAAAACTTTACAAACTGAAAATAAGAGTTTAACTGAATTTAAAGATATGTATGAAGAATCGTTGAACGAGTATACCAATGGCCTAAAACTCCAAATAGATGGAATGGAAAATTGGGATGGTCAAAAAACAACGGAAGGCTTTAAACAAACTGAACTTGCTAAAAATAATTTGAAACAATATCACGAAAAAATAAAAAACCAATTCAAATAAAAATGGCTGTCTTCTAAAATTTAAGACAGCCTGAAATTATTACTAACTATTATTAACCCATTCACTATACAAACCGGTACCGTTACAACCACAACATTGAAGGGGTTCACCAAAATAGAATTCTGTACCAGCAAAGTAGTGAATCCCTTTCCCCTTGCAATCTGGACACATATTTCTTTCTTCATATTTTGCCATTCTAGACATTTGCCAATTACTAAAAAAGCCCATATAAACACCTCACTTCTTAAAAGGTAGGCAAATTATCAAGATTGTTTTCTTTTATACCGTCTGGTTCACTTCGAATAATATCTCGGCCATATTTATGGAAAACATCAATGTGTGCAATTTTCCCTTCTTTAGCCTCATTTAATGCTGTTACATAATCTAAATCCCGACCGCTTTCCATTCGAAAGGCAATGATATCTCCGTCATCATTTTTCTTAACAGCCTTAATTACGTCTTTTCCATTATTGTCCATATTTGTTACTACATTCGCCTGTTCCTTGCTTTCTTTTTTGTAATCATTATATTTTTGTTCATAATTTTTTGTGTCCACTAGAACACCTCCATAATTTATTATGTACTTTATATTTGGTTATATGTGTAATACACTATTATTTAAGGTTACAAAGTAAAGTAACTGTTAATAATGGCTACTAGATAGAACATAATAGGAGGAAAATAAGAAATGTCAGGACCATCTTTACATAAACTAACAGCACACCGTTCCATTCATAATGGTGCTTTAACAGAAGCAAGAGATATATTGGAAATACTTGAACAGGTTTACGAAGAAGGGAAAGAAGATCACGCAATCCTTGCCGCTCGCACTCTTTGTGAACATTGGGAAACTAGGACAATTGCCCATGCAGATTCTGAGGAGGATGGTTTCTATCAAAAAAAGCTGGAGGAAAATCCTGATTTAGAGGAACTAATCATCATGCTTAAAAGGGACCATCAATTGTTTAGAAGAATTATTAACGAAATTAAACAAATAGTTGATGAACATGGCGTAAACAATGACGTAATTGACCGTTTTAAAACAATTTCAATACTTGGTCAAATTCATAATTATGATGAAGAAACACATTTATTAGATGAACATTGATAAAGATTGAAAAAGCCACTTTAAAGTGGCTTAATTTCTTTCTTCATACTTAACGGCTTTTTTCGGATTCATTTTACGATAAACGATATATTTTCGAGATAAATATTCCAAAGGCAGGCTCCATACATGGACTAATCTCGTATATGGCCATACTGCAAATAAAACAAATGCTGCTAAAATATGAAGCTGAAATCCAAGCGGTGCAGCAGCCATTAATTCAGGATATGGACGGAAGGTTAAAATCCCTCTAAACCATGGACCGATGACTGCTCGATAATCAAACATCCCTCCTGATGCTGTGTAACCAACTGTATTACTAAATCCTATAACTGTAACTAATCCAAGAATTAACAGTACAACAACATCCATAACGGAACTTTGTTTCTTTAAGCGCGTACTATTAACTCGACGAATCGTTAATAAGGCACCACCGATGACCATGGCTAACCCTGCTGCCCCACCAAACCACAACGCTCCGAAATGATACATGTGCTCAGAGACTCCGATTACATCATAAAAACCTTTAGGAATGAGAACCCCGGCAACATGACCAAAGAAAACAAAGATTACACCATAGTGAAAAAGGATGCTGCCCCATTTTAGGAGATTATCTTTTTGCAAAAATTCACTTGATTTTGCTCCCCAACCATATTGATCATAATTATAGCGATGAATATGGCCGACTACGAAAATCGTAAGCGATAAATATGGGATTAAGACCCACAAAAAATAATCAAATGCTGTCATAAAGTACCTCCATTCAATCTGCGGGTTGATGCCGGCTTACATGTTAGCCGGCATTATGGTTAACGTTTACTTTCTGGGCTGGCAAGTATGCTGCCATTGCCGTTACGCAAGCTTTCAGCAAATACCCATAAGGATTATCATCTTTTTCTAACTCAGACAATAGCTCATCAATCGGTTTTTTATGAATCAAAAACACTTTTTGAACGGAGGCTGTATCTGCTTCCGACGCAAATTCCAAAACAAGCGGCAAATAATCAGGAAGTTCGTCACCGGTAATGTAGAAACCCGCTTTTGCAAACTCCATTTTAAGTTTGACAAAGGCTAGCCCCCGCTCTCTCTGCTCTCCAAAAGTACTATGCGTTAAATACAGGGTTGTACGTTCACTAAAATCAAACCACCTAACATAGTTTTCAGTCAGCTCTTTATAGGGTGTCCGTTGCACATAATCAAGAAATTGTTCAAAACAAAATCGAATTCCCTTATTTTCAATTGATCGAACAAATTCGTTTATTTCCTCGTTTGCTCCCCATTCACTTTGTGGATATCGTAAAAATAAGGAACACAACTTAAAAGTATATTTACATTCTTCCGTCCATTGCTGTTCCACCTAAATCACCCCAATATTCTTCACTGAACGCATACAGGTTATCGTAATTCTCAGTACCAAGGCTACAGCCATTGCAGCTTTCCATAAACTCATAGCCAACCGAGCCTTGACCCTGATACATATTTCCAGCTTCCTCACGATGAGATTTCGGTATTACATAGCGGTCGTCATACTTCGCGATCGCTGATAGCTCGTACAACTCAATCGTACTTTTTTCAGTTAAACCGGCTTCCTCTAATATTGATTTATCAAAATCTTTATTTAGGTTCATACTCCGCATATAGCTTCTCATCGCAACCAACTTCTTCAATACGCGTTCAATCACTTTTGTATCACCGGCAGACATTAAGTTAGCTAAATATTGTATGGGTATTCTAAATTGCTTAATTGTTGGAAAAATCACATTCGGGCTCAAATCATCGATTTGTCCACCCAATGCACTTGTAATTGGGCTTAATGGCGGAATATACCAAACCATCGGTAATGTTCGATACTCTGGATGTAATGGCAGTGCAACCTTATACTTTACAGCAAGTTTATAAACTGGTGATTCTTGAGCCGCTTCAATCCAATCCTCTGGAATCCCATCTTTTTTAGCTTGTTTAATGACGTCTGGATCATTGGGGTCAAGAAATAACTTTAATTGAGCTTCGTATAAATCTTTCGGATCATTGACTGATGCCGCTCTTTCCACTTCATCCGCATCATATAAAACAATACCAATATAGCGTAGCCGGCCAACACAGGTTTCAGAACAAACAGTTGGTTGTCCATTTTCAATCCGTGGAAAACAGAATGTACATTTATCTGCTTTGTTTGTTTTCCAATTGAAATAAACTTTTTTATACGGGCATCCTGACATACAGAATCTCCAGCTTCGGCATGCATCTTGGTCAACTAAAACGATACCGTCTTCATCCCGTTTATAAATGGCCCCCGAAGGACAGGAGGCCAGACAGGAAGGGTTCATACAATGCTCGCAAATCCTCGGCAAATACATCATGAAGGCCTGCTCAAATTCTTGAATGATCCCTTCATCAACGCCTTTCATGTTGTAATCTCTTTTTCCTGTTTGATATACACCGGCTAAGTCATCTTCCCAGTTCGGTCCCCATTGTAAATCCATATATTCACCTGTTATCTGTGATTTTGGCCGGGCAACGGGTTGATGTTTTTTCTCAGGGCTTTTAATTAAGTTTTCATAATCGTACGTCCATGGTTCGTAGTAATCTTCAAGCTTTGTAAGGTTCGGATTGTAAAAGATATTCAGTAATTTGCTTACTCTTCCTCCAGCTTTCAATTCAATCCTGCCATTTTTCAACTCCCAGCCGCCTTTATGGGTTTCCTGGTTTTCCCATTCCTTCGGATACCCAATCCCGGGCTTCGTTTCTACATTGTTCCACCACATATACTCTGCACCTTGGCGATTTGTCCATGTATTTTTACATGTAACACTGCACGTATGGCAACCAATACATTTATCTAAATTCATGACCATCCCAAATTGTGCTTTAATCTTCAAGCCAATCCACCTCATCACGTTCTAGTTTCCGGATAATCACCTTCTCATCCCTTTGGGTGCCGGTTGGTCCGTAATAATTGAAACCGTAGCTTAACTGCGCATAGCCTCCAATCATTTGTGTTGGTTTAACATAGATTCTTGTTGGACTATTAAAAGTACCTCCGCGATCATTTGTGATCGTTGTCCCAGGAACATTAATTAACCGGTCTTGTACATGGTACATAATCGCCATTCCTTTCGGTAAGCGGTGTGTAACGATAGCTCGTGCAGCAACAACACCATTGCGGTTGAACATTTCAAGCCAATCATTATCACTAATCCCTACCGATTCTGCGTCTTCGATATTCATCCAAACACATGGTCCACCACGGAACAACGTCAACATATGCAGAGTATCCTGATATGTACTATGGAATGACCATTTAAAATGCGGTGTTAAATATCGTAATTCTATTTCCTTCCCCTTTGATGCAGGTCTGCCATCCTTATCATAAAAAGCTGCCTTTCGGAGTGGTGCCTTAAATGTCGGCAACTCTTCCCCAAATTCAAGCATCATTTCATGATCAAGGTAGAAATGCTGCCTGCCTGTTAGCGTACGGAACGGTATCAATCTTTCAACATTTGTTGTAAACGGGCTATAGCGACGATTTCCTGTTTCTGTTCCACTAAAAACAGGCGATGAGATTACTTTCTTTGGTTGAGCTGTGATCTCATCAAATGACATATGCTCTTCTGCCCGTTCCTCTGCCAAATCCTTTAATTTCTGGCCTGTTTTCTTTTCCATCGCATCCCAGGCCTTTATCGCAAGTGAGCCATTCGTTGTACTTGAAAGTGTAAGAATAGTTTCTGCAGCATGACGATCAAATGATAGGTCTGGGCAGTCGTGATACTCTTTACTTTTGGATGCCCCTAAAATATCCTTCAATTCGTCATATTCCTCTTTTGCATCCCATGATAGACCTTTTGCTCCAATTGATTCGCGGACATTTGTACCTAAGGAAATAAATTTCTCGTAAACTTTTGTGAGATCCCTCTCGACTACATGGATTCGTGGGAAATTTTCACCTGGTACAGGCTCAGCACCATCCTTTTTCCAGTCTGGTATTAATCCTAACGCTTGTGACGTTTCATCCGGTGTGTCGTGTAATAAAGCAGTTGCCACGATATCCTTGACCGGATTTGGAAAATGATTTTTGGCAAGCTCCTGGAATGTTTGAGCGAGCTTTTTGAAAATATCCCAATCGGATCTGCTTTCCCATGGTGATGTAATCGCAGGATTAAAAGGATGGATGAATGGATGCATATCAGTAGAACTGACATCATATTTCTCATACCATGTGGCTGCAGGTAGGACGACATCGGAATATAGTGCCGAACCAGACATTCTAAAGTCCAATGTAACTAGTAAATCCAATTTTCCTTCAGCTGCTTCAGCTGGCGCCTCGATTTCTACAGGCATTTGTGTTTCTTCCTGGCTACCTAATATATAAGAGTGTGTTCCAAGTAAATGTCTTAGGAAATATTCATGTCCTTTCGCCGAACTTCCAATTAAATTCGCCCGCCATACGAACATTGATTTTGGAAAATTAACAGGGTTCCCCGGTTCTTCGATTGCAAATTTCATTTTCCCGTTTTTCACTTGGTCAACGACATATTTAACGGCTTCCTCATTCGATGTTGCCTTCGATTCTTCATAGATGTTAATAGAATTTTTATTAAACTGCGGATATGAAGGCAACCAGCCTAGACGGGCCGCCATCACATTATAATCTCCCATATGGCTATATCTTGGTTTATCTACCAAAGGTGATATGAGGTTATCCGTCTTTTGCTCATCATAGCGCCACTGCTCTGTTATAAAATAAAAGAAAGAAGTTCCATTTTGTAACCTTGGTGGACCTCCCCAGTCACGGGCCATCGCAAGCGTTTGCCAGCCTTCCAGAGGTCGAACTTTTTCCTGTCCGACATAATGGGCCCAACCGCCGCCATTGACACCTTCACAACCCGTTAATAACACTAGATTTATGATCGCACGATAGATGACATCTGAGTGGAACCAGTGATTAATTCCTGAACCCATAATAATCATCGAACGACCTTTACTATCGATCGCATTTTGGGCAAACTCTCTAGCAATTTGGGCTGCCAATTTTCGATCAACACTGGTAATCCCCTCTTGCCAGGCAGGTGTGAATGGTTTTGGATCATCATAATCTTTAGGAAAATCGCCTGGTAAGTCCCCACGATGAACCCCAGATTGCGCCAGCATTAAATCAAGAACTGTTGTTACGTATATGGTTTCACCATTTTGTTCAATTTCTTTGACAGGCACGCCGCGTTCGATAATATATCTTTCATCTTGACTAAAATAAGGAAACTGACAGATGACCTGTTTATCCTCAATCCCTAACATCGTTAACACTGGATCAATATCACCAAGCTGATTGTCGGTATCTTTTAAGTGCAAATTCCAATTTCCGCCCTCTGACCAACGATGGCCAATTGAACCGTGTGGAGCTGCATAATTATTTGATTTTTTATCAAAAACAATCGTTTTCCATTCGGCCTTATTAATATTCATGCTAAGATCAGAGGCGCGAACGAAACGGTCAGCTGTATAATATTCTCCACGTTTTTTTAGTTTCACTAAAAATGGTAAATCAGTGTATTGTTTTACATAATCCTCGAAATATGGAGTCTGTTTATCAACATAAAACTCCTTTAACACAACATGGGTCATTGCCATCGCAAGCGCTGCATCAGTACCTGGATTCACTGCCATCCAATTGTCAGCAAACTTAACAAAAATAGCATAATCAGGACTAACCGCTACAACCTTCGTTCCGTTATAACGCCCTTCAGCATAGAAATGGGCATCTGGTGTTCTCGTTTGTGGAATATTGGAACCCCAAGCAATAATATAGCTTGAGTTATACCAGTCAGAGCTTTCCGGAACATCTGTCTGCTCTCCCCAAATTTGCGGTGAAGCAGCTGGAAGATCAGCATACCAATCATAAAAGCTTAAAAGGGGAGCTCCAATTAAATTTAAAAAGCGTGCACCCGATGCATAACTGACCATCGACATCGCAGGAATCGGGGAAAACCCAAAGATCCGGTCCGGTCCATATTTCTTTAGGGTATAAATGAGTTGGGATGCAATCAAGGTATTGATCTCATCCCAGGATGCACGTACAAATCCCCCTTTTCCGCGGGCAGATTTATAGGATTTCTTTGTATCCGGGTTTTCTGAAATTAACCCCCATGCCTCTACAGGATCACCTGTTTTTCCAAGTGCTTCCTTCCATACCTTTAACAATGCACTTCTAATATATGGGAAACGAACTCGTAATGGGCTATATGTATACCAAGAAAAAGTTGCACCACGAGGGCAACCCCTAGGTTCGTATTCAGGCATATTGGGTCCTGTTGTAGGATAGTCCGTTTGCTGAGTTTCCCATGTAATAATTCCATCTTTTACATGAACTTTCCAGCTGCAAGAACCCGTACAATTGACACCATGTGTCGTGCGTACGACCTTATCATGCTGCCATCGCCTTCGATAATATTTTTCTGACTCACGGTCGGCGTGAGACAATGTACTATGATTCGTTATATCGGTTGTTTTACCAAAAAAGGTCATCTTTTTTAGTAACGGAGGAACTTTTTTCTTCATCTCTTTACTCCCTTCATTATTTTTGTCTATTTTTTACAAAAAGGATGCTTGGCAATTTTTAGACAATAATCATAGTGTTTCCAAAAAAACAATTTATACTAATGAAGAAGGAATTTTTATTGGAAAAAGTGATAAGACTCACTTTTTAAGTATTAAGGTTTCGATAGAATGGTATTGAATAAAATAAATTTAGAAATAATTTTTCGATTTTGTTGTAGAGGAGGAAAATGTAACGATGGAAAAAGACTGGTCAATGGATTTGGAGCATAATGAATATGAATTTGATAAAGACCTCATTATCGAAGATGGTATAAAAGCTGTGGAAGAGACAGCACCAGGATATTATGTCAATTTAGTAACTTCTAACAATTTTGGAGATCCTGAAGAATATCTTACGCCACTATTACACGAAAAATTTGGTGATGCTATTAAAACAAAATTTATCGATCAATGTGGTTGTGGAGGGTATGTTTTACGAGTATGGAAACTGAAATAAAGATTATTCAAGAGAGTTTAAATCAATACAAGAATCGTCAAGCTGTTCTAAATTATTATGAGGATGAAGAGTTAGTTCAAAGAGATGGGCTTGATTTTGAAATCATTCATGTAACTGACGCTGAAATACAATTTTTAATTGGCGACAAAATTAAGGAAGCTATTGATTTATCAAAATATAAAACGTTTGAGCGCTCCAATGAGTTTTTCAAGAATTATTTCGAACTTAAAAACGGAGTCAATATTCTTCGCATTTATTTCCCATAAAAAAACAGGAAGACACCCACTTCCTGTTTTCCTCACTTCCTTCTTATATAAAAATATGAATTAGAAAGAATGTTAAAAATATAAATGCCATCCGCAGATGAAACAATCGCCTAAAACCAGATGCTTTTTTTCTCCTTAGCCACCCACTAAATAAATGAACCGATAATATCAGAATCGCCAATATTCCACTCAGTTTTTTGATATCGATTATTTCTAGCGGATGAAAAGAAATCATAATAATCGCGTGAATACATATTAACGCCGTTGCTGTAATGGCAATCGGAACATGAAACTTCATCATTTTTCTTGAGAAAAGCGCTAAAGTCTTCTTAATCCCCTTTGTTTTACTTTTACGAATAATTAAAAAGATAAAATACATATTGACATTAATAATAAATAAAATTACCGCGATTACAGCAAAGGTTTTCCCAACAACAATAGCTGGTGAGGAATATTCTCTATGCCAAAAACTCCAAAAGATAACAAGTAAAATAAAGAGTGCATTACTGATTAACCACCCTTTCACCAAATCCCCCCTTTTCTTATAGTATAAAAAAGGCTGACATTTTGGATGCCAGCCTTTAATTCTATTATTTTTTACCGATAGCTACACGCCATACATCAGGACCTTCTTCAAGGTATTCCCAAGTAAATTGCTCGGGTCTTTCCATCATAAATTGATATTGTAATGGACGTGGATCATGGTCATTCGTTAACTCCATAAATTCACCAGGTTGTAGGCCATCAAATGTTTTGAAAATTACTGGATGCTTCTCTCTTGGTGGATAATCAGGTGCATTTACTTTTGCTGCAAATTCCATTTTGTGTTCCCCCTATTGATGGTTTATTTTTATTATAATTCCATTATGTCTGATTAATTAAACATAGGGTGTGTTTTATGTCACTAATTCGACACTATTTTGTCACTTTTTTTATAAAAGTATCCCTTGAAATTTATTAATCTTCGTCAATTGCTAAATCTTTAACTGGTAATGGCTCGCCTTCTTGATGTGTTGGCTTACGTAGGTTGAAGATTGCTTTTACAGCCACATACATAATTAATAGTACACCAATTAAGAAAATTGTATCTGGAATCGCACGAATAGTAATTAAGTTTACTACAACATCTTGCTGTAAAAACTCTGGTGAACGTGACACCCAGTAACCTTTCATGAATGCCTCTTTTAATTGTAACCAACCAACTGGAAGTAATGAAATAGCAATCATTCCTGCTAAACCGATGTTCATTAACCAGCAAGAAATTTTAATAATTTTATCATCCCATTTTTCTGGTTTAACAATATTACGTAAAGAGAACACTAGAACAGCAAGTGCGAAGAATCCATAAACACCCATCATTGATCCATGACCATGTGCTGGTGTTAAGAATTGACCGTGTTCAAAATAGCTTACTGCCGGTAAGTTGATTAGGAATCCTAATACCCCTGCACCAACTAAGTTCCAAATACCTACTGAAATTAAGAACCAGAAAGTTGATTTGTAAGGGAAATCAATCCCGCCATCTTTGACGATTTTATAATGCTCATATGCTTCTAAAATCAATAGTGTTAGTGGAATTACTTCTAATGCTGAGAAAACAGCACCTAAGGCAATCCAAACTTCAGCAGAACCATTATAGTAGAAGTGGTGACCGATGCCAATCACACCGCTGCCTAATAATAATGTAATTTGGAAATATAACGCTTTGATCGTTGAATTTTTTGTAACTAATCCAAGCTGTACTAATAAGAAACCAATAACGACTACAGCAAATACTTCAAAGATACCTTCTACCCATAAGTGGATAATCCACCAACGCCAGTAATCGGCCATTGTAAAATGTGTATCAGGGTTAATTAATAATGCGAATACGTAGAAAGCTGGAACAGCGATTGCTGAATAGAATAATAAGTGAATCAATCCACCCTTATCAGTTTCACGTTTCAAGCCAGCCTTAATCCCTCTAAATACAAGGAATAACCAAATACCCATACCTGCGATTAAAATAAGCTGCCAAATACGGCCAAGTTCGATATATTCCCAACCATTATGTCCTAATAAGAACCAAAGGTTACCTAATTTACCGTTTGCACCTAACCATTCACCGATCATTGAACCGAATACTAGAACAACTAGTGCCCAGAATAAAACGTCCACTAATAAACCTTGTTTCTTTGGTTCATGTCCGCCAACTAATGGAGCGATATACAGACCCATACCTAACCATGCTGTGGCAATCCAGAAAATTGCCAATTGAAGGTGGTATCCTTTAGTAATTGAGAAAGGTAAAATATCATGAATCCAAGTAATTCCAAAGAAGCTATCTGGTTCAATATAATAGTGAGCAAGAAGCGCACCAAACATGGACTGCACAAAGAAAAGAACAGCCACAACTGCGAAATATTTACCTACTTTAACTTGTGAATTTGTTACTGGTTGTTTACGTAAATCAATTTTCGGAAACTTACCATCCTCATAAGCCGGATGCATATCTAAATGATAGCGATAGAATACGAATAAAATGATACCAATAAATAGAATTAATAAAGTTACACTAACACCAGACCACCAAACAGCGGATAGTCCCAGTGTATTGCCAGCATCTTCATAATAAGGCCAGTTGTTTGTATAAGTAATTTCGTCGCCTTGGCGCAATGTACTTGATAACCAAGCAGTCCAGAAGAAGAAATCGGAAATTTGTGTGATTTGATCACCTTCAGCTACATAAGCACGGTCTGTAGCAGGCATATGCTCTTCTTTAATTAAACCTGGTTTTAATCCCCAATTATCGCCATTTGTAAATACATCTTGGTAATAAGCTCTAACTTGTTCTAAACCATATACTTGCGCATCTGTTAAAGGTAATGTATCAGACTCTGCATCATAGCGATTTTCACGCATTTCTTTGATGACTTGATCTTTAATAGCTGCTTGTTCATCAGCTGATAACTCTTTATACGGTGCTCCAAATTTTTCTTCAGCTCGAAAATCCTGCATACCTTCTGTATACACTTTTAATGCTTGAGCTGTATAATCAGGGCCCATATAAGAACCATGACCTAATACAGTACCATAATCCATTAAGCCGTACTTTTGGAATACAGCCTGACCACCCATAATGGATGCCTTTGTAATTACAACATCACCACTAGGGCTCGTAATCTCAGTAGGTCTAGGTGCATTGCCTTTAAAAATCCCATAGCCCCCTACTAATAAAACTGTAAAACTAATTAATAATGTGAAAACTAAAATTGATTTCATAAGGGCATTCTTTGAAGTTGGTTTAGATGCCGAATCTGTATCTAGTTTTCTTACACCCATTTATTTTCACTCCATTTTTTCGATATTAGTCCTACGGCGCGCCTTTCACAATGAACATCATACAATCTTAAATAATATTAAGGTGTGATTTAAAACAACAGTAGGGTGTGTTTTTAATCACTTAGCACTATACACATAGTGTTAATTGTAAAAACCTTTTAAAATTTTGCACAAATATACTCTCGTAGCCTGTTCCACAATCTGTTAAGATTAAATTAACATAAGAGAATAGGAGGGAAATCATGGAGAATGTAAAAGAAGTCCGTTCGATTTGCGGTTACTGTGGAACAGGATGTGGATTAATTCTTGAAGTTAAGGATAATCAAATCATTAAAGTACGCGGTGACAAAGATGCCCCGGTAAATAAAGGGCAAACATGCGTGAAGGGAGCTTTTGCCTATAAATATGTACATGCGGAAGATAGACTAACTACTCCTCTCATTCGTAAAGCTGGTAAACTAGTAGAGGCAACATGGGAGGAAGCACTTCAATTTATCGCTGATAAACTCTCAAGTATTAAAAAGCAATTTGGACCAACAGCTGTATCTATGTTTGCTTGTGCACGCACAACAAATGAATCAAATTATGTAACACAGAAATTTATGAGAGCAGTGATTGGCAGCAATAATATCGATGGCTGCAACCGTACTTGACACGCTCCGAGCGTTGCCGGTCTGGCAACTGTATTTGGTGACGGATCTCCAACAAGTACATTGGAAGATTTTGAGGAAGCAGATGTATTGCTACTAATGGGCTCTAACACTACCGAAGCCCATCCTATTATTTCAAACCGGATGAAAAAAGCAGCTAAAAATGGATTAAAAATTATTGTGATCGACCCTCGAAAAATTGACATGGCGAAAGTGGCAGACCGTCACTTGCAAATCAATGTTGGATCAGATATCGCCTTAATGAACGCCATGATTCATATCATTTTAAAAGAAAAGCTATTCGATGAGGCTTATATCAAGAGAGTTACACTTGATCTAGATAAATTACAAAAACAAGTCGAGCTGTATACCCCTGCATATGCTGCAGCGATAACAGGTCTTACACCAGAGGAAATTGAGGAAACAGCCAGAATTTATGCGACTGCTGGGAATGCAATGATAGCGTATACATTAGGAATAACAGAGCATCATTGTGGGGTCAATAACGTATTTGATATTGCCAACTTGGCCCTTTTAACAGGTCACATCGGTAAGAAAGGAAATGGCATTATGCCGCTTCGCGGACAAAATAATGTCCAAGGAGCAGGTGACATGGGTTGCTTGCCAAATCAGCTTCCTGGACCATTTCCGATTACAAATGATGAATACCGCAGACGTTATGAAGAAGCTTGGAATGTTACGATTGATGGGAAGTCAGGTGATACGCAGACACGTACATTTGAAAGAATGGAAAATGGCGATGTAAAAGCATTATATGTGATCGGTGAAAACCCATTAATGGCTGATGTTCATATGTCACACACAGAAAAGCTCTTAAAGAAATTAGATTTATTAGTTGTTCAGGATATTTTCCTTACTGAAACAGCTCAGTTAGCAGATGTTGTACTTCCTGCGCGGTCATGGGGGGAGGTTGACGGCACTTATACGAATACGGACCGCCGTATTCAAAGAGTTCGAACAGCCGTGGAATCTCATCCAAATGTTAAGGAAGATTGGCAGATTCTTTGTGAATTATCGACTTTAATGGGATACGAAATGAGCTATGAATCCAGCGAACAAATTTGGGATGAATTGCGGATTTTAGCCCATGAGAAATATGGCGGCATGTCCTACGCCCGCCTTGATCGGGAATATTTCTTGCACTATCCTTGTCCGACAGAGGACCATCCGGGAACATTCATTTTACACGAGCATTTACATGATGAAAATATTACGGATGCCAAAAAAGCACCATTTGTTCCAGTTGGTTATACAGCACCTATTGAAATTCCAGATGAGGACTATCCATTTACACTAACAACTGGACGCCGTTATGAATCTTACAATACACATACACAGACTAGATATTATCCTGATAATGTAAAAATTAAGCAAACCGAAGAAACGGTGGATATCCATCCGGAGGATGCTGCTAAACTGGGCATTGTTGATGGTGAAGTTGTCGAAGTTTCTTCCCGTCGCGGCTCTTTAACGGTAAAAGCTAAAATTACCGAACAAGTCGTACCCGGCTTAGTGTTTATGAGCTTCCATTGGAGTGATGTTCCAACAAACATCCTTACCATCAATGAATTTGACCCTATCTCAGGTACAGCAGAATTTAAAGCTTGTGCAGTAAAAATAAAAGCCTTGCATTAATTTGAAAAACCGCTAAAAGTTTGTCTTTTAGCGGTTTTCTTATGTTTATAAAAAAGTCATTTATTACTGTCCTCTTTTTCTACGATCAGTAACTTGTTCTCCCCCAATTCCCCAATTATCTGTTTCCACCTCATCAATAACGACAACTGTTGTTTGTGGATTTTTTCCCAACACATCTCTTAATAAATTAGTAGCACCTTCAATTAGTTGCTTCTTTTGTTCTGAGGTTACTCCCTCATTTGTTATTTTAATATTTACATAAGGCATAAAACGTCTTCCTTTCCTATCAATAAATTGATATCATATTTAGATGAATAGTTAATATATTGTACAATTATGATTAACTCATATAATAGTACATTTCGTAGTTTATGTCACGCTACACTTCGTATTAGGAGGAACAATAATGGACAAAACCTCAATAATCGGTATTATTTTGGGTATAGTAGCAGTTGGAGTTGGTATGTACTTTAAGGGAGTGGATCCAAGCGTACTTCTTAATCCAGCAGCGCTTTTAATTATCTTTGCCGGAACTGCAGCAGCGGTAACAATTGCCTTCCCTACAAATGAAATAAAAAATGTACCCAAATTGTTTAAAGTACTTTTCACTGAACAAAAGCTACAATCGCAGGAAGAGTATATTAAAATGTTTGTTGAATTTGCAACATTAGCCCGCAAAGAAGGCTTGTTATCATTGGAGGCTAAAGTTAATGAAATTGATGATCTTTTTTTAAAAAATGGCTTAAATTTAGCAATCGATGGTCAAAGTCCTGAATTCATCCGTGATGTCATGATGGAAGAAATAGAAGCAATGGAAGAAAGACATCTGGCAAATGCAGGGATTTTCTCTCAAGCTGGAATGTATGCTCCCACACTTGGGGTACTCGGAGCCGTTCTAGGACTAATAGCAGCATTGGGAAATATGGAGGATATCGAAGCTTTAGGACACGCCATTGCCGCTGCCTTCGTTGCAACACTATTTGGTATCTTCACTGGTTATGTTCTTTGGCATCCATTTTCTAACAAATTGAAAAGGAAGTCAAAACAAGAAGTGAAAATCAAACAGTTAATTGTTGAAGGGGTACTTTCCGTGCAAGAGGGACAAGCTCCAGGAATTATTCAGCAAAAACTAGCATCCTATTTACCTATAAATCAAAGAATTCAGTTTCTAGCACAAGGAGAAAAACAAGATGCGGAAAAATAAAAAGAAGCACGAAGAAGAGCATGCAGATGAAACTTGGCTTGTTCCATATTCTGATTTGTTGACTTTACTTTTAGCGCTTTTTATTGTACTTTTTGCGATGAGTTCTATTGATGCTGTTAAATTTTCACAAATGGCCCGTTCGTTTAACAGCACCTTCCAAGGGGGAACCGGGGTTATGAAATACCCAAGCCCATTCCAACAGACTACCAATGAAGGAGTAACAACCGATAGGGTTAAAAATAAGCAAAATAGCCAAGCTGAGCAAGAAAAACAAGAAATGCTGGAAATAAAAGATAAAATGGATTCATACATTAATGCTAATAATCTTAATGTTCAATTGATGACATCCCTTACTCCTGAAGGTTTAATGCTAACATTAAGAAATGATATTCTATTTGATTCTGGAACAGCGCAAGTCCGCGCGCAGGATTATGAGATGGCTAAAGAAATTTCGCAATTACTTGTGATGGACCACCCTAGGGAAGTTGTGATAAGTGGTCATACTGATAACGTACCTATCCATAATGCACAATTTGACTCGAATTGGCACTTAAGTGTTATGCGGGCCGTTAACTTTATGAAAATCTTATTAGAAAATCAAAATTTAGATGCACAAAATTTTAGTGCAAAAGGCTTTGGAGAGTTTAAACCTGTAGCAACAAACGATACTCCAGAAGGCCGTCTCTCTAATCGTCGTGTAGAAATATTAATCAAGTCTGTCGATCCGGAGCCAACCTCAGGCGAGGTTCAAAATTAGAATATAAATTCTGATAGTACTAAAAATACAAGGGGCTGACATCATTTAATGTCAGCCCTTTTGAAAAGGTCATCCTATCAATTTCTCTAGACCTTTAAACTCTAATTCTCTGAATTTACCAAGAACCTTTGCACGGTCAATGGTAAATAACGCCTCTTCAAGAGAACAACTTACAGGCACTTCACAATGTATTTTGGCCAATTTGCGTGAGAGGTGAAGCATCGCTAAATCTTGTTCGATTTTAGAGCGGTGTCCCTTTGATAATGAATCTAAATTCGCTAAAATTCCTTCAATCGACTCGAACTGACTTAAAAGCTTAACGGCCGTTTTTTCACCGATACCTTTTACTCCCGGATAATTATCACTGCTATCCCCCATCAATGCTTTTAAATCGACCATTTGCTCTGGTCTAATACCTTTTCGCTCCAATAACATTTCAGGATGATAGATTTCATAATTGCCGTACCCATTTCGTAAAATCACAACTTTTATAGCCGGATCAACCAACTGTAGAATATCCTGATCACCGGTTAAAATAATAACCTCTTGCTCATTCTTATATTGATTTGCTAATGTCCCAATACAATCATCGGCCTCAAAGCCTTTTAAACCGATATTGGGAATGTCAAAAGAAGCAACAACATCCTTTACTAGATCAAATTGTGGAATCAGTTCAATTGGCGGCTCCCCGCGATTCCCTTTATAATCAGGGTATAAATCTGTTCTAAATGTCTTACTGCCCATATCCCAGCAGCAGACAACATGACTAGGTTCAAAATGATTTACTGCTGTTAATAGATGGCGAACAAATCCATGGACGCCATTTGTTGGAACCCCTTTACTATTTATCATAAAATAACCGCTCATCGCAGTTGAATAGAAAGCACGAAATAATAAGGCCATGCCATCAACAAGTAGAACTTTATGATTATTGTCCACTTTTTTCTCTCCCTTCAAAAACAACTTCTATTATAGCATAAAGTCTCTCATATTTTTCCGAAAACTGCACAGGATATAAAAGGGAACAAATTTTGGAGGGATGAAGCATGGCAGGTCCATATTGTTGTCCAAATTGTGGTACAAACCGCTCA
This sequence comes from Schinkia azotoformans LMG 9581, assembly GCF_000307855.1. Classification (GTDB taxonomy): domain Bacteria; phylum Bacillota; class Bacilli; order Bacillales; family Bacillaceae_J; genus Schinkia; species Schinkia azotoformans. Next base: position 18,100 of record NZ_AJLR01000048.1, read on the forward strand.
AGGTTTAATCTTATTGAGCAAGTCCCTAAATCTGTGAAAATGGATCCACAATCAGGCGAAATCGTTCAAGAATATTCAAATCAAGCTCTAGATCCTTTTCATACTCCATATCGCGGACCTTCGACAAAGGTGCAATGTGGTGTGTGCGGTTTAATCGAGGATGAAATTCGATTTGAAAGCTTTGCAAAAAACTCTCGTCGTTAAAGGAGGATATTAAGAAATGGCCAGAACTCATAATTCAGAAAGCCACCATAATGCCCAGCAACAAATGGCTCGTAACACGAAGCAGGAGATCGCTTCGGAATTTGTAACAGATGTCAAAGAGGAAAATCAAATTGCTAAAAAACGAGCCAAACAAGGCCGTGAACGTGCCGATGAACCAAGAGACGCACGTAGCAAAAATGTAAATGGGCCTCGTTAAATAGAAAAATAAAGTGCAGCATTCAGCCCCAACATGTCACTGTTTGACTTGTTGGGGCTATACATTACTTACAAATCCCATGTTTATAAGCATAAATAGCCGCTTGTGTGCGATCGTCAACATCTAGCTTACTGAGTACATTACTTACATGCGTTTTTACCGTTTTGATGCCAATGAATAATTCATCTGCAATATCTTGATTCGATTTCCCTTCAGCAATCAGCTTTAATACCTCCATCTCTCTTGGTGTACATTGTAAATGGGGCAGCCCTTCTTTATTTACTCCCTTCATCCTTGACATGATCTTATCCGTGATTTGTGATTCAAAGACCGCTTGGCCCCTATAAGCTTGCTGAATGGCTTGGACAATTTCCGGTGCTCTTGATGTTTTTAACAAATAACTGAATGCCCCTGCTTCGATCACAGGGTATACCTTCTCATCATCAATAAAGCTCGTTAACACAATCACTTTAGCTTCTGGCTGGACTTTTCGTATTCTCCTTGTTGCTTCAATCCCGTCCATTCCTGCCATTACTAAATCCATTAATATCACGTCAGGTTTAAATTGCTCAGCGAGTCTAACTCCTTCTTCTCCATTTGAAGCTTCTCCTACAACCTCAATATTTGCTTCAGTCGATAAGTATGCCGCTAACCCCATTCTGACCATCTCGTGGTCATCTACGAGCAGCACTTTAATGATTTCTTCCATTACTGTCACCTCACTTTAAAATGCTCTAGGACAAAATTAAATAATAGGAACCGTAACCTCAATCATTGTTCCTTGTCCTGGAGCCGTCGACAATGTCATCACACCGCCAATTTCAGCTACCCTTTCCCGCATTAAGGACATCCCGTAGGAAGATGTTTTCGTTTCCTCCTCATTAAAACCAACTCCATTATCAGTGATTTTCAATCGAATATGTTCGGTAGTAACTGTTAATCGAAGTTCAACTAATGAAGCCTTTGCATGCCGTAAAATATTGGACAATGCCTCTTGAACAATACGAAATAAATGATCCTCAATCGCTTTAGAAATGGAAACAGGAAGTTTATCAAGCTTCCAATTAAAATCAATTTGATAATGCTTTTTCGAGAATTCGGCTAACAAATCCTCAATGCCTTCATTTAAGGTCTTCCCTTCTAAATGTGCAGGCCGTAAATGCAGTAATAATGCCCGCATTTCTGATTGTGCGGCAGCAGCCATTTCTTCTACTAACTCCGCTTGACGCGATGCTTTTAACGGATCTAATTCAATTGTTCTTTTAAGTGCCGCCATTGTCATTGAAATCGCAAACAATTGTTGACTGACTGCATCATGTAATTCTCTCGCAAGTCTTTGTCTTTCTTCGATTATGGCTGTTTCTTTTACTTGATCTGTTAATTCTGCATTATGTGTGGATAATCGTTGAAGTGAACTGACCTGGTCCTGAAATCTTTTTGTCATTTCATTTAAATGGGTAGCCAACTGACCAAGTTCATCCTCCCCTAAATCTGGAATACGAACTGCCAAATTCCCCCGCTCAAGCTTAATTATCGACTGCAGTAATACTTCCATTCTCTTTTTCAGCGCGTTCCCTTGGATATAACCCCAAACCAATCCAACTAATGCGGCAACCAGACACATCGCTGTAATCATAAAAATGGCAAACAATAAACCCGGGTAGGCAGGGATTGTAAAATTTAAATATTGTTGTGACCAGCTTTGTAATCGATCAAGTGTATATACGAAATTCCATAATATAAAGAAAACAATCGAGCTAAAAAAAATGGCAGCTACAGACGCTTGCGAATATTGCCTGATAAATTGCCATTGTAGATTTGTCAATTTACGATCTGGCATGATCGACATCCTTTACAAATAATTAACATCTATATCACCTACAAAAAGATTAATCACTATTTCAACGCGTTTTATTTCCTTACGATATCCGTTTGTTTCAACAGCTGTGCTTTGGTTCACACCGCTTTCCTTATTGCCAAATATTTTTATTTCCCCCACGCCAACGCGCGCAATGATAGAAACATCTAAATCATAAGGAACAAAAATATCAACATCCCCAATCCAGCCATTAATGATAATTGTGGATTTATTATCCGGAATATTGGCTCGTGACAAGTCAATTTTCACTTCACCAATGCCATGCCATATATCTAAATCTCTTAATTCCCATCGCGATCCCGTTAATAGACAGCTGCCTATTAATGTATGTTTTTTTTGAGGAGTAAGAATACGATACGAATAACTTATTTCTTCCGTGCTGCCTTCTTCAGCACCTTGGTCTGTGTTCGTTATTCCTTCGTTATCAATATCGCTTTCAAAGTTTGGCTCTTCTTTTTGCTTACTGCGAATGATCCGATACCCATAATAAATAAGTGCAATAGAAATAATAAAACCAATTACATCAAAAATACTTAAAAGAATTAAACTTCCGAAAGCAATAAAAATATATCCAATGACCTTCTTTTGCCTCTTCAACAAATAATAACCAATAAAAAGAATAAATACCGCAAATATACCGCCGCCATGAACATGAATTCCTACAATGTTTAATAAAATAATGACGCCAATAAAAAGGATAAAGACTCCAAATATAAGTGGAAAAATTCGCACATTTTTCATATTCCCACCTCCTGCCTTTCCATTGTAATATATAAAGAAAAGAAAGACGTTGGGCATGTAGAAGTTCTACATCCCCGTGTCTTTCTTATCATATATTGTTTAATTTTCATTCGCAATCCTTGTTTCTTGTTCTACAGTCAGGTCGTTATTTCGGGCCGCTTTTAGTTTTTCCAACTCTAGTTCTACCTTTTCATTTTTCTCAGCATTATGGAGATTTTCAAAGTTTGTTTCTCCGTATACTCTGCGAATATGTTGAAGAGCTTGTGAATCAGCTTCCATCATCATTAATTTTTCCTCAATTCGAGCAAAACCTTTTGCTGCACTTTCCGTATCAATCGTTACTAATGCTTGATTAATGTCTTTTACAGCTTTTGCAACATTCGCCCTAGAAACTAAATGAAATTTTTTATTACGAAGCTCATAGAATTTGTCCTTTAATTCTTTTAATTGGCCTAAAAGAACAGCTACTTGTTCTTTTGTACTCTCATATAAAGCGCGATATTCTTGAACTTTTGCCTCTGAAAATTGTTTATCTTCAATCGCTTGTCTAGCAATTTTTTCGTCACCGTGATCAATGGCTAATTCTGCCTGGCGACCTCGTTTTGCTACACGTAGTTCGAATTCCTCTACTAATGCTTTCCATTTCTTCTCGATTGCTACTTGGCGTGAAACAGCAAGTTCAGCCTTTGAAATCTCACTTTCCAAATCTCTTAAATATTGATTCAGCATTGCAACTGGATCTTCAACCTTGTCTAACATCTCGTGAATTGATGCTACTGTAATATCTCTAACTCTTTTAAAAATTGCCATATTTAATTCCTCCTAAATAATCCATATTATTATTTTTGATTTTTATTCATTTCGTTTTCCCATTCATCAAGGAAATCATAATCTTTATAAGAAAACTCATTCGCGAATGGACTAGCGTTAGAACTTTCACCCATTGCTGCCTCAATTTCCGGAGCAATTGATAGCATCTTATTATTTTGAATTATTTTCATACCATAGTAGATTAATAGTGCAGCTATAGCTAATCCAATCAGTACATGAAGCATCCCTGTTAACCAAAGCAAGCCAACGATCATCAAAGCTATACCAAAGCCCTTCTTGCATTTGCTATCACGTGTCGTGAATAGCTTCCAACCTTGATATACAAAATAGGATGGAATGACTAAGGCGATGATCCAGCCAATGTTAATTCCTAAGAAACCAAGGAGCATTAATATTCCTATAGCCATCACAGCTATACCTAGTTTATATGAGCCTTTCTTTTTCAATTTTATATCCTCCTTTTCAAGTATTTTTTGTTGTTTTCTTGCTTGTCCTAATCTTATCCTAAATACAATCCTCCCATAACCAGCCTAGGGTTGATTTTGAATTCAGACTTTAGGCTGAATGGAGAATTTAGAACTGTTGTAGGTCACATACGCTTAAAAACCCTACTTATATTATTAAGTAGGGTTTTACTAAAGCTGATTCCATATTTTTTTATATTCAATTTACCATGTTTATTAACTTCTAACAGGTTGATTAATTCTCTACTCATCTCTTTTTAAGGTTGGAGGTATTTCTTCAGGATCAACCATAATTTCAATTATGGTAGGTTGATTACTTTGCAAACCAAATTGGATTGCCATTTGAATGTCATCTTCACTTAAACAACGAAATCCTTTACAGCCTAGTGCTTCTGCAAACGAAACAAAATCAACTGGTTTCTTATATACGTTATGTCCCGGGCAGTCCTGCCAAATCTTCATTCCCGTTTCAACCATATCCAGGCTTCCATTATTGAATACAAAGAAAAGAATTGGAGCTTGATGCTCAACCGCTGTTGCTATTTCAGTTCCATGCATTAGCATGCAACCATCTCCCGTAATACAAGCAACAGGTTGGCTGTCTTCATTCATCGCAATTTTGGCACCAATCGCATAACCAATTCCGTTTCCCATGGCTATAAAGCGGTCGTCAAAGAAAAATGTTTCAGGTTGATAAACATCAAAGTGCTTTACAGCATAATAAGCATGACTTCCTACATCCGCAAAAACTTTCGTATACTCAGGTAAATTCCTACGGATCGTACGAATTGCTGAAGCAGAAGATATAACAAGGCTTTTTGACCTTTGATTATGAAAGTCTTCCATTTCTTTTAGCATAATAGTTTTGTCATCTAGTGCCGTCGCTACAAAATCCGAGGAAAACAACAGGTTTTCATAAACATTTTCTGTTCGTTCCTGGTTAAGGGAAGTATATTCACTTGACGCTGCTACTAGTTCACGTACAATAAGTCTTTCATCATGTCCCACAACCCCTTGTTCCAATGTTAGCTCTAAAATCTTACCCAAATTTCTTTTTAGATCCCCTGGAACAAATAGGGTAGGTCTTGAAATTGTTTTGCCAACAAAGGTTGGATCATAGTCAAAATGAATAACCTTTTCAGGGTAAAAGTCTTGTTTGAATCCAGCCAAAGCCATATCGTTTAATGACGAGCCTGCTACAATCATGACATCAATTCCTGACTGCAGATATTGATCGGCTTCAATCGTACCTCCTAAGCCATATACCCCCAATGAAATCGGATGGTTTGTAGGAAATGTGCCTTTACCTCCACCTGTTGTTATTACAGGAATATTCCACTTCGTTGCAATCTCAAAAACTTCTTCATAGCTATTTGAGGAGCGAACACCTTTGCCCAATAGAAATACAGGTCTTTTTGCATCTTTTATAAGCATGAAGGCCTCTTCAATATTTGCGGCAATTGTATGCTGTATTTGTGGAAGTTCGAATTCAAATGGCGTAATTTCTTCATATAATACATCTAGAGGTATCGAAAGGTGTACAGGACCCATCACCCCTGAAAAAGCACGTTCAATCGCATGTCTAAAATGACTCTCAAAAGAATCGCCTCGTTCGACTCTTGCACTGTATTTTGTAACAGGTTCAAACATTTTAACTAAATCTGCACCGAATGAAGAGGAATCTTGGCTATAAGATTTACCTATTTTCCCTGCAGAAGTTTGCCCCGTTATAAATAACACCGGCACATTATGTGCCTGGGCTTGTCCAGCTGCAGTTAACATGTTTACTCCTCCCGGACCAGCTGTAGCAAATGCGACACCTAAATTTTTCTTTTGCAATGCAAATCCTCCTGCAGCATAGCCTGCACCAGTTTCATGACGGGTTAGTACATAGGTTATATCTTGTTCTATCATTTCCTTAATTAATGGAGCTATTGGCCGACCAGGTATTCCAAAAATATGGGTAACGTTCCATTTTTTTAAATTACTCATTAGCAAAGTTAATACCGTTGTCATTTTTAATCATCTCTCCTATCATTTTTTATAGAAATGGGTAATGTAACTGTAATAGTTGTCCCCCTATTTTTATTGGAATCAACGACAATCTCACCATAATGATTTTTAACAATACGTTGACTTATTGATAATCCTAAACCAGTTCCATCTGGTTTTGTTGTAACAAATGGTGTAAATAAATCACTCAATATTTTGGGATCAATCCCACAGCCCTGATCAATCACGGAAATTTCTATTTGATTAAGTTCACGATTTTTATTTAAAACAACATTTATTTCTCCACCAGCATTCATTTCTTCAATTGCATTTTGAATTAAGTTAATTAATACTTGCTTTATTTGATTTTTATCGACATAGATGGATAAATCATGCTTGATATTGTCAGTAAATTCTATCGATATGTTATGCAAATTTCCATGACTGTTCATTAGGTGAATGGTTTCTAGTAGTAATGTTTGAATATTGACATCTTTCTTGCGAGGAGCCTCGGGTTTAGAAATCATAACAAAATTATTTATTAAATCTTTCATTCTATGTAATTCATCGTTGATGATTTTAAAGTATTCCTTTGATTTTGCTTTATCAAAGTTGTTTTCTAATAATTTCAAAAATCCGCTAATTGGCGTTAATGGATTTCTAATCTCATGAGCAAGACTAGTACTCATTTTCCCAATAATAGAAAGTTTTTCGTTGGTAATAACTTGTTGTTCTAAATCATAACGGTCGGTGATATCCCTAAATTGGGAGTATGTACCGATAAATTGAACACCATCATAAATGGGAATAGTGTCAAATAAGAATATTTTCTCTAATTTATTATTTGAAAAATGAATCTCAATATTTTCAAACTTCTCGTTCAAACTCAAAGTCCTTTCAATGTATCTCGAAAAAACTTTTAACTCATCATTAAAGGTATTAATGTTTCGCCCAATAATGTCAGTCTTTTTAATTCCTGTGTATTTTTCGGCTGCTACATTATAATCGGTTATCATACCATTTTGATCCGTAATAATAATTCCATTTTTTGTTGACTTTATAATGATTTGATTAAAAAGATTTAATTGCTTATTCATTTTATTCAATTCAATCTCTCGTTCAATTGAATCAACCGCTGACGAAACGAGTCCTAAATGAAAGGAAGAGGATTTGTCTAGTGTAGTTGCAAGTGTTATCGTGCCTTTCAACCCATTATTCAATGTAAACTTACAGCTTGAACAGGACATATCATAAAATACCTTATGGAAATGCTCATTTCCTTTTACCTGAATAGGTAGATTGTGATTTAGACAAAGATAAATTGAATTTGTACCGGCGTATTTCTCATCAAAAGAATCTCCTTCCTTAATTCCCATTTTGTATTGTAGATCCTCATTCCCCATAACTTTTAAAACATTGCAGCTATCATCAGTAATAATAATCATTGCTGGAATATCATTTAAAAAGTAAAATAATTTTTTTACAAAGTATTTAGTTAGATAGATGAACTCACTGTATTTGTCGTTCTTCTTTTCAAGTTCATCTGGAGTAATCGTTTGTATTAACTTAGGTAAAGTTTTGGGGTCAAAACCATAATGATGTTCACAATTGTATTTTGAATGCAGAGTATACCAAGATTCCGTAATCATAACTTCCCACAGCCTCCTTTTTTACTAAATATTGCCATGCAAAACCAAGATTAACAGAATTTTCCCAAAAATACTGTCGAAAAATGAATAATTTATTAAATAAGGTGGAAATATTTCGCTTTTTGTATATTTATAGGAGGTATACACTACAACAGGAGTGATAAATCCATTTTATATGCAACAAATAGCTTTTCACCTCACTTGCTGCACAATAAGTCTCTTGCGCTTAATTTTCGAAATGCGGAACAGCAAAAATGAATTTTTAGTCTAAAATATTTTCCGTATTTGTCCGAATCTGGTAAGACGAGAATTTCATAACATGTACTATCTTATAAAAAGGTGGTGATACTGATGGAAGCTTATTGCGGTGGTGGAATGGGTAACAGCTTTGTTTTAATTGTTGTTCTTTTCATTTTATTGATTATTGTTGGAACAGCTTTTGTTGGCGGAGGTTATTAGTACTATTTAAAGGCTAATCCAACCTCTATTCCCATAATAGGAAGTACTTTTCTAAACGTGCTTCCTATTATTAAAGCTCATTACCGGAGGTGTAAAGTCATGTATACACGACCCATTTTTTGTCCACCAAAATACGTAGTTCGAGATCGTTTTGTTCCGTGTGTTCATCCTATTGTCCATCCAGTAGTTCATGTAAATCGTTTAAATGTAGTAAATGTGCCTCGACACATTTTTAAACCTATTAGAAAAAATGTTATTGTTGAGCATAGACGTCCTTTTTATTGCTGAATTTCCTGAATGCCATACTAAATTAAGTATGGCATCTTCGATTATTTCAAGATATATGTTCATATCAATAACAACACCAGATTTATCTTTTTGAATAATTGTAAAATTCGGTACATATGGTATTGCGAACTCACTATAATCTTTTCTTGTTAGTATTGTACATTTATCAATAAACTTATCGGTTCCTGATGTAGCAACTATTAAAGGTTGTCTCTTCGATAGCCATGAAACTGAAGAATATTTGAAACTTGCCATCCTTCATAACATCGAGGAGCATCAAAAGTGATTTCATCGTATTCCCATCTATTGATCTAAATCACGTATAGCCAACAATTTTGGGTAATATTCTTTCATTACTTGAACTTTATTATTTTTTTGATTATCTACTAAATATACGATAGATAAATCACTATAAGAAATAACAGATTTAATTTTATATATATTTTTTAGCAAGGCATTTTTTTCTAAAAAAATATCTTTTTCAGAAGTCTCCATAAAATCCCCCTTTTGATTTAGTTGACGATTTAAATATTATCACTAGTGTATATGAAATTGGAAATACTTTTACAAAATTTTCAAATCACACCTTAACGGCTTCGCCATATCCTATATTACGGTTTTAGGTATTAGCTTAATTTAGGGGGAAAGACAATGGTAGTTGAATTAACTGCCCTTCATTGGATATATGTCGCTTTTATTTTGATAATAATTGGCTTCATGGTCATGCGAAGGGATACATCGTTAGTTTGTATCATCGGGATATTCTTACTGGCTTTTACGTCAACACAATCTTTAAGTGCCTCCATTAGCAGCATTTTTAATAGCTTTATTTTCGCGATTACGGAACTCCTTGGTACTATCCTAATCATCTCCATTATTGTTTCAATGTCTAAAGCGCTAACAAGAACGGGTGTCAATGATGTCATGATCTCACCTTTTACTAAATTAATAAGAACTCCGGCTTTAGCCTATTGGACCATTGGTATTCTCATGATGGTTATTTCGTGGTTCTTCTGGCCTTCACCAGCAGTGGCATTATTAGGGGCTGTACTTTTGCCGGTTGCACTTCGTGTCGGTTTGCCAGCTTTGGGAGCTGCCATGGCCATGAACTTATTTGGGCATGGGATTGCCCTTTCTGGGGATTTCATCATTCAAGGTGCACCGAAACTAACCGCGGATGCAGCCGGAATTCCCGTGCTGGATGTTGTCCAAGCGAGTATACCTCTAGTTTTCGTAATGGGTATTGTGACAACGATTGTGGCCTTTATCTTTTTAAAACGTGATATGAAAAATGGCATGCTTAAAGTTGAAACAACAGTGGTAGGTGATCATTCTGAAAAGCATTTCTCTAAAAAAGAAATGGATCAATTAAAAAATCTTCTTACTCCCGGAGCAAAAAAATTAATAGCCTTCCTTATTCCAATTCTATTTATTTTAGACGTAGTTGCTATGTCGGTATTAAATCTTTCTGGTGGGGACGCAACCGCATTAATTGGAGGTACAGCCATTTTCATTCTGCTTCTTATCAGTCTACTCGCGCACAAAAACAACGGATTAGAAGAAACAACTTCATATTTAATCGAAGGATTCCAATTTGGTTTTAGAGTATTTGGGCCTGTTATTCCTATTGCCGCCTTTTTCTACCTTGGTGATTCAGGTTTTATAAAGATTATTGGAGAATTTCTCCCTGCTCATTCTTCAGGAATAGTCAATGATTTAGGGGTAGCACTTGCCCATACCGTACCGTTAAATGGACAAATTGCCGCAATCACATTAACTACAGTTGGTACCATCACTGGCTTGGATGGTTCCGGTTTCTCGGGGATATCATTGGCGGGATCGCTTGCTAATTTGTTTGCTACAGCGATTGGTGCAGGTGCGGCAACCTTAACAGCTCTTGGGCAAATTGCAGCAATTTGGGTTGGAGGGGGAACTTTAGTCCCCTGGGCATTAATTCCAGCCGCCGCGATTTGTGGTGTCGATCCGTTTGAGCTGGCGAGGCGGAATTTGGTACCGGTAGTGATTGGCTTGGTTGTTACTACTATTGTAGCGATGTTTTTGATATAACTTTATTTGAATTTATAAAATCAAAAATGCATCAGATGAGTGATTTTAACTCAACTGATGCATTTTTTGTAATATTTTTGCTTTAACATTAATGGTATGACCAAAACCAACCTTGATATAAATCTATCCATTTAAAATTTTTATGTCCTTCATCCAAATTGATGCCAGCTAATGGCAGTATTACTTTTTTTCTCCCTACCTTACACTCGACAAGAATTCCATAATATTCGTCTACTTTCATCTCTTGATCTAATCGAATACAGTATACTTCAAATTCTGCGATTTCTAAAGGACCAATTTCCTCTGTATATAACGCAGAAAAAGGAAATGTTATATGTTGTAATAGATATTCATAAAAACTCATTAAACTTTCCTCTTTTACTTTGAGTAATTCGTACAGATAACCTTCTGTATATTTTTTACCTCTCTCTAACCCCATTACTCCGAGTTAATTTTTCAATGACAAACTCATATTCTTCATTCAAAAATTTCTTACTAAACTCAATTGTTAACTTTAGTAATTCCGCTTTCTTTTCCTCTACTTTTTCTTTTGTTCCAGTCATAGTACACATCCTTTAATATATGTCCCTCAATTTTAGTGACCTGCCTTCACATTAATTTTACATTGTTCGAGTCATCTATAAAAGATTAAACATTGAAAAATGCATCAGATTAGAGTTTAGTACTCTGCTGATGCATTTTTGGGTATTAATAATCTCTTTCTTAATAGCTTCGTACATAAGTAATTTTTTATCTACAGAAAGAATTCTTTATAACCAACAAACAATTCTCCACCATAATTATCTAGAGTAGATTGAATGAATGAAATTAGTTCAGTTTTATCTTTTGTAATCATGTATTTTTTTGTATATTTAACTAGTTTATCACACATATCTATATCATATGATTTAAGGTTTCTAGCAACCCACTTTCCTACACCAACCCACTTTCCATCTGCCCTTAAAATCAGTTCAGTTAACGTATCTATTAACTTATTTAAAATAAATAAACTTTCTTCAAAGTCTTCTGAACTCCTAAAGTCTGACAAAAGATCTGTAATTTGATACCTTGCTTCATTTATTTTGTCCTCATTCCAAAGTTGTGGACCCTGCTCATAAAGTATTTTTGCCTCTCTTTGGAATTCCCTTCCATCCCCTTGCTTATCTTCTATAAGTAGACCTTCGGCACACATTTTAATGATGGTGGGCATCCCTCTATATCTAGCTGTTTGAAATTCAAACTCTAGAGACAAAGCCGTATAAATAAATGCTTCAATTTTCCATCCAAGAAAGTGATAACACTCCAGTCTTGGTGTTTCTGTTTCATCAATAATAATTAAGTCAATATCAGATTCTGTTGTTAAATTTCCATAAACAGCACTTCCACCTATCCAGACTATATCTGATTCAGGATAGTGGGAAACGATAAACTGTTGAGCTATTCGCTTGATCGAGTGTCTCATATGGAACACCTCCCATATTAGGATATTAACGTAAATGATAAGTGTTCCAAAAAATCCCCCGAACCGTTAGTCCGAGGGAACATAATGTATTGAGTGTGTGGCCACACATGGGTTTCATTAAATACATTTGTTATATTTATAAATCAATTTTCTTTTCGATTAAATAGCCTGTTCCTAAGAAAAGAGCTACCACTGTTATGATGCTATAGACGCTAGAAATTATATTTATATTAAACATTCCTGTACCTTGGCCATGAAAGCCGCCACTTCCCAATACAAAATTATATCCCGAATTCAAGATCTCTTTCGTTCCCACTGTAAATGATTCAATATCTAAATAATATGGGAAAAATACCTCTAATCCGAACTGACCAAAAGAGAGTACTCCGTTTAGGATTAAGAAAATGATAAACCACAAACCACCGATCCGTTTATTCCGAAACGTAACCTTTCCAAGTGCCATTGAGAAGTAAATAAGAATCAACATATATACTCCACTATAAACGGTAGCGATTATGCTAAAAAGCGCAATTTTTATCGACACCAAATTTATGATCTCAGCGAAAAGTTCAGAAATATTCAATTCAAATGGAGTAAAACTTAACGCCATTACTAAATTGTAGAAGGCAATAGCAATACCTAAAATGAAAAACCACATTAAAGCTACTATTAATTTCGCACCGACAATTTCAATTCCTTTTAAAGGCAATGTAAAAGTTAAAAAGCCTCTATCTTCATATAGTTCTTTTCTAAAAGAGCCTACTATATATAAGAATGTTACCAAAGCTGTTCCAAAAAGAATCATTATCGATAGCCCCATAAAAAGGCCGCCACCAAAAGAACCTCTTGCTATTTGCTCCTGCGAGGCATATAAACCTGTAATCAGTATTAGCACCAGCGTTAAAACGCTCAATATATATTTATAGGTGCCTTTAACCTCATATTTCATATATTTCAGCATATCCGAAAATCCCTCCTATTCACCAAAAACTACTTTGTAAATATCATCTATTTGCATTCCTTTTTCTTCCCTTAAGGCCTCTGCGTTTCCAGTTAAAACAATATTGCCATCCTTTAAAAAGACAACATCATCAAGCATATTTTCCATGTCCCTTACTAAATGGGTTGTGATTATCATCGAACTTTTTTCATTAAAATTGTTTATAATCGCATTTAAGATTTGATCTCTAGCAACTGGATCTACACCTGCTATCGGTTCATCTAAAATATATAGTTTGGCATTTCTAGATAGGACAAGAGATAGGTTCAGCTTTTCGTGCATACCCTTTGAAAGAGTGTCTATTTTCATGATTTTTTCCAATTTCATGAAATCAAGTAATTCTCCGAACTTATTTTCATCAAAGTCAGAATAGAAATCTTTATACAAATTACAAGCATCATCGATCTTCATCCATTTGTATAAAAAATTACGATCAGGCAAATAGGAAACAACAGCTTTTGTACCTACTCCAACACTACGACCGTCAATAAGAACTTCACCGCTTGTTTGTCTTAATAGTCCTGTTAATATCTTGATTAGCGTAGTTTTTCCACTACCGTTAGAGCCAAGTATTCCAACTATTTTCCCCTCTTCTATGTTCAAACTTAATTGATCTAAAACGGTTTTATTTAAATACTTCTTCGTGAGATTTTTCACTTCCAAAATGTGGTTCATTTTCATTCCTCCTTCGCCAACCAGTGTGATACCATTTCTTTAATTTCATCATTCTTGAACCCGAGATTTTTCATCTCGCTGAAAAACTGATCAATTAAACCAGTTGCCATACTTTTTTTCACATTTTGTATCGTATCAGTATTTTCTGTTACGAATGTACCCATTCCTCTTTGTGTGTACACAAATTCTTCACGTTCTAATTCTTGATATGCTCTTTGAATTGTGTTGGGATTTACTTTTAATTCTTTAGAAAGTTCTCTTACCGATGGCAATTTATCACCTCTTTTAAGTTCTCCTGAAACAATTTTCGTTTTAATTAAATTCATGATTTGTATATAGATTGGAAGATTGCTTTCGAAATTCATCTTCTCACCTCCAGCAGCAATATGTATCTGTGTACTAGTTGTATAGTACACTAATACCCAAATACTGTCAACTAACAAAAAAGAACGTACTTTTAGATTTACCTCTAAAAGCACGTCCGGTATTGATAGTCAATTATTTCGTCTCAATCAACGATTTGTTTTCCCACTGAATTGGCAAACCTACATAGTTTTCTGCCAATGTTTTTGATCCAGCAACGGAAGTACATACATAATCCAATTCTGTTAATTGGATGTTGCGTTCAAATGAATCATGGTTCGGGTTACGATGAAGCATGCTTGTCATCCAATAAGAGAAGCGCTCTGCCTTCCAAATGCGACGAAGTGCTATCTCAGCATAGCGGTCCAAGATATCCTCTGAACCAGATTTATAGAATTCAGCAAGCCCTGTTGCTAGAATCTTGATGTCAGAGGCTGCTAGATTCAAGCCTTTAGCACCCGTTGGCGGTACTGTATGGGCCGCATCTCCAGCGATAAATAGTCTACCATAATTCATTGTTTCTAGAACATAGCTGCGCATTTGTACAATATTTTTTGAATTAATAGGGCCGTCCGGTAATGTCCAGCCGTCCATTGCCGTTCTAGCATGCAGCTCGCTCCAGATTCGATCATCTGACCAATTGGCAATATCATCATGATAGTCTACTGAAATATAATGACGTTGTAATGTTGATGTTCGCGTACTTAACAATGCGAAACCGCGGTCATGGTTTGAGTAAATTAACTCCGGGTTTGCTTGTTTGGCATCTGTTAAAATGCCAAGCCAGCCATGAGCATATAAATGTAAATGTTCCTTTCTGATGCTGTCAGGGATAGCCAGTCTACTAGGTCCATGGAAGCCGTCACAACCTGCAATGAAATCACATTGAATTTCATGTGTTTCTCCATTTTGTTTAAAACGAATTTTTGGCTCTTTTGTATCAACATCATGTAGACTAACTTCCGATACATTGAAAATGATGTCGCGACCTGTATTAAAGCGAGCATTTACTAAATCGATGATTACTTCATGCTGCGGGTAGACTGTAATTCTTTGGCCCCCCGTTAATCCTCTTAAATCGATGCGGTGTCTTTTGCCGCTAAATTGCAGCTCAATGCCATCATGGAAGTGGCCTTCCCGCATCATTCGGTCGCCAACACCGATTTCATTTAATAAATCAACTGTGAATTGCTCTAGTACTCCAGCCTTAACAGTTCCCTCAATATCTTCTCTTGGTTTACGTTCTATGATGATAGAATCAATTCCTTGTAAATGTAAAAGTTGAGCTAGCATTAATCCAGCTGGTCCTGCTCCAATAATTCCTACTTGTGTACGCATATTCAATCATTCCTTTTCTCATTATTTGATAAACCTATTTGTAAACGTTTACTTCTTTTAATTAGAATAATATAATAGAAATATTTAGAATATTATGCTATCTTTCTTATATACGGAACAAATTGAAATTTTCGAGGTGATTTTTTTGAATTTGTCGGAACCAAATAATTCGATTCTTCAGTCCGTCCAAAGAGGTTTGCAAATTCTTAAATTATTCTCCCCAGCCAAGCCAGTTTGGGGCATTACGGATATTGCAACTACTCTAAAATTAAGTAAAAGTACAGTTAGCCGCATCACCAGCGATTTAGTGGAGGAAGGCTATTTGGAAAAAACTCGCAACAAATACCGATTAGGCTTTTCGCTTTTAGCCCTGAGCGGTGTCATTACATCCCACTTAGAAATTCATAAAGAGTCAAGCGATACATTGAAGTCACTTGTCCATAAATTAGGAGAAACTGCTCACATTGCTATTCTTGAAGATTTAGAGATCACCTATTTACATAAAATTGAATGCCAAAACCCAGTTCGGCTATTCACGAATATCGGTAAAAAGAATCCGCCAACATGTACGGGTTGCGGAAAAATATTATTAGCCTATCAGCCCGAAACTGCCTTACGAGAACTGATTGACAGAGGTTTACCGATGATGGGACCAAAAAGCATAACAGACCCTCAAAAATTAATGACGGAATTACAAAACGTTCGGAAAAATGGATATTCCTTATGTATTGATGAAATGCAGGAGGGGATTATCAGCATCGGAGCAGCAATTCGTGATTACACAAATGAAGTAGTGGCGGCAGTAAGTATTGTCGGGCCCAAGGAACGTGGAATAGGCAGGGACAGATTACACTACATTGCCGAGGTCATCAAAGCTGCTGAGGAAATATCCGAAAAACTAGGATATATAAAAGCATTAGACGAGAAAAGCGGAAGCGCCCGTTAAGCGACGTATAAACTGGAGCACGGTGACTGAGATAAAGGATATCCGGCGACGAGTGAAGCGAGACGATGTTGACTTATCGTAGGGAGGCGTGTGAAGTTTACGAGTCGCTGGGCGCTGAAGCTAGACACGATAAAAGAATGGGGAATTTAAGATGAGATACCCTTCTATTAATAAAGAATCCAGATCATCACTGAGAAACGCACTACAACTTTTAAATTTATTCACGATGGATGAGCCTGAGCTCTCATTAAGTCAAATAGCTGATAAATTACAAGTTGGCATAAGCACAGCCCACCGCTTAACCTATACTTTAATAGTTGAAGGTTTCCTTACAAAAGATTCGCAATCAAAGAAATTTCGACTCGGTGCTTCCATATTAGGAATGGGAAATACGATCATTACGCAAAATCAGCTTTGTCGTATTTCCATTCCTGTATTGGAAAACCTCGCCATCAATACAGGAGAATCTGCCCATATTGCGATTCTAAAAGATTATCAAGCTATCTATCTTATCAGAATGGACAGCAAACACCCTGTCCACCTGCTTTCACATGCCGGTAAACAAAATCCAATCCACTGTACAAGTTCAGGGCAGGTCATTCTTGCTTTTCAATCTGAAACCATGATTGAGCAGGTGATTGCTTGTGGATTGCAGCAATATACAGCCAATACAATAACAACCGCAGATAAATTCAAACAGCTGTTACTCAAAATTCAGAGTCAAGGCTATTCAATCAGTGAAGAGGAACTCCATGAAGGCGTCTCTTCGATTGCAGTTCCAGTGAAAGATATCAGCGGTCATGTCATTGCCTCGATCAGCATTGCGGGACCCATTTCACGCATTAATCAAGATACTTTACCTAGATTGGTGAAAATTGTAAAACAGGCCGCTGACAAGGTTTCGGAACAACTCATTTTCTCCAAAAGATAATTCCCTTAGCCAACAATACTTGTGCCGGCATTTTCTTTTTTCGCTACTTCTCTTTTGTGAATGAACTTAATAAAGGATGGCAGCAGTAAAATAACCATAATAATTCTCAATGTTTGGACAGCAACAACAAAGGTCGAATCAGCATGTAAAGATACCGCCGCTGTTGACATTTCAACTACACCACCTGGTGCAAATGCCAGAACAGAAGTAATTAGTGAAATTCCAGTGAAGCTTGAGACAATATAAGCACAGAAATACATGGCGCCAATTAATAATAAGGTCCCTAACGTACTCACGATCATGATACGTTTCAAACCAATAAACATACTTTTCCGGAACCGTGAACCAATGCTTGTTCCTATTAAAATTTGGCCAATCACAACGATTGAGTGTGGCCAAAAGAATGTTAGAGTGCTGTCAACAAAAGTAGTAGAAGCTGATTCAAAAATAATCACGCCAAGCAAGCTTCCGATTAACCATGGTGCCGGTAATTTAATGCGTTTCCCAATAAAGGCACCAGCAAACGCCGCAAGCATGATTGGAATTGTCCAAACGAACAGCGGATATCCGGCAGCTTGAATCGGGCTTTCAACAACAGGATTGCTTGTAAGACCTTCTGTCCCACTGCCATTAACAATGCAAAACAAAACGACTGGGATTATCGTAACAACCAAGAATACTCGCATAGCCTGAACAGCGGTAACAACTCCGATATTGGCCCCTACTTCTTCAGCGATCGTAGGCATTGTTGCAATTCCACCTGGAGATGTCGCTAATAAGCCCGTTAGCTTATCGGCCCTGCTAAAGCGGTATAAGAAAAGACCCGTACCGAATGAAAAAAGGATCGAAGTTGAAATGACAAGAATAACCGTAATCCAATTTTCTTGGAAGATCGTCATAACAGACGTGTTGACATTTCTCCCCAATTCAATTCCAAGCAAATATTGTCCGATTAGAAACCAAAATCGGTTAAGTCCTTTTTTTACATTTACCCCCGACTTTTTTGGTGGCCATAAAGATAGTAAGCAGGCAAATATTAATGAACCAATCATCCACCCAATTGGTAGACCCATTAACGAAAGCAATAGTCCTCCCAATCCACATAATATGATAAACCAGATTTGATATAATAAATCAGATGTCGTTGCTTTCATACTTTTTCCTTCCTTTTACCATCAATTCATATAACAAATTTAAAAGAAACTGCCCCAGAAGGACAGTTCCTAAAAATGATTATATTCCTTTTCACAGAAAATTTCAGTAATTTTGCCTTTGGCTTCTACATGATTATGTTTAAGCCATTTTCACTCCCAAGTAGGCTGACATCACTTGTGGATTTGAACTAATTTCTTCTCTAGTTCCATTTAAAAGAATCCTGCCTTGGTCAATGACATAGGCACGGTCGGCAACTTTAAGTGCAGCTTTAACATTTTGTTCGACTAAAATCACCATCGTTCCAAGCTGCTCTTTAATAACTACCAAGGCATCTAATATTTCTTTAACAACTAAAGGTGCAAGTCCCATGGAAGGTTCATCAAGCAAAATAATTTTTGGGTTTGACATTAACCCTCTGGCAACTGCTAGCATTTGCTGTTCTCCTCCACTAAGATTACCGCCTAAGTTGTGAAGATGCTTATTCAAGTTAGGAAACATTTCAATCATTTTATTTAAGTTTTCATAAGCTAGATTTTTATTCTTATAGTATTTAGAAAACATCCCTAATAATAGATTTTCTTTTACAGTTAAATTCGAAAAGACTTGGCGTCCCTCAGGTACAAGGCTTAAACCTTTACCAACAACCTTATTAGCAGGGAAGCCGCTAATAACTTCATCCTCCAGTGTGACAGTACCTGCCGATGGTTGAATTAAACCCGCCAATGTATTTAACAGCGTGCTTTTCCCTGCCCCATTGGCACCAATAATCGCAACTATTTCCCCTTTATTGACATGAAAATCAATATCGTGGAGGATTTGTATTTTACCAATGTGAGTGCTTAGTCCTTGAACATTGAGCATTTAGACCGCCTCCTCTCCCAAGTATGCTGCAATTACCTTTTCATTTCTTTGTATTTCATCTGGTGTTCCTTCGGCAATTTTCTTTCCAAAATCAATCACAACGATGCGATCTGCCAGTTCCATGACGGTTGCCATTTTGTGCTCAACGAATAAGAAGGATGTACCTTTATTTTTCAATCTTTGAATGTATCCTGCCATTCTATTTGTCTCGGTATCGTTTAATCCTGCCATCGGTTCGTCGAGCATGATAAACTCTGGGTTATAAACAATCGCTCTAGCAAATTCCAATTGCTTCTGCATACCGTAGGAAAGCTGTCCTGCCTTTTCAAACATCAAGTCTTCCAGTTCAACGAACTTCAATACTTCCATCGCCATTTCAAAGGCCATTTTTTCATCTTTTTTTACCCTTGGAAGCTTAAAAGCTGCACTTAAAACATTCGTTTTCAATTTTACATGCGTACCCATCATCACATTTTCAAGGACAGTCATATTCTCAAAGATTTGTAGATTTTGAAATGTCCTCGATATCCCGAGAGGTGCTAAATTAGGTATTTTTTGTCCCGTTAATCTTGTACCTTTATAATGTACTTCACCTTTTGTAGGTGGCATGAAGCAGGAGATCATATTAAATAATGTTGTTTTGCCGGCACCATTTGGCCCAATAACAGCGACAATTTCCCCTTTATTAACCTCAAAGCTGACGTCTGATACTGCCAGAACACCACCAAATTGCTTCGTTAAACCGTTTACAGTTAGTAAATTTGACATAATTAGACTCCTTCCTGTGACGATACTTTTGATGTAGAGCTAGTCACATGGTTTTCATCGATTGCTGGGATTGGCTCATTTTTTCGTTTTTTCTGAAATATTTGCGAAAATAATGGCAGTAGTCCCTTGGGCAAATACATCATGATTAAAATAATGATTAACCCATATACAACGATTTCAACTTCACCGCTAATGCCAAAATACGTATGACCAACAAAACGAATCAACTCATTTAAAAACATGATGATGGCTGTACCTAAAACAGCACCCCATACAGAACTTGCTCCTCCAACCATGACCATAATCAAGAACAAAATGGATTTTGTAATATAAAAGGTCGGTGGCGAAATGAAGGTAATATAATGGGCGTAAATACTTCCTGCAATCGAAGCAAATGCCGCACTCAATGCAAAAATCGCTACTTTATATTTTGAAACTTGCACACCTAATGTTTCCGTTGCAATTTCACTATCATGGATACTTCTTAACAATCTCCCAACATGGGAACGAACGATGTTCGTGGATAAAATGATAATAAGGAAAGCGACAATCCAAACGAAAAAATAGAAAAATAATTTATCGTTTAACGAGAAACCAAATAAGGTTAAGATTGGAATACCAACAAACCCGGCTGCTCCCCCGGTAATATTATTAAGCCCTAACAATAAGATATAGACGATAATATTGATCCCGATTGTAGCAAGTGCAAGAAAATGACCTTTAAGCTTTAGGATTGGAATACCAATGATATAGGCAAGAATAAACGTCGCCACCATTCCAATTAGCATTGCAAGCCAAGGAGACATTTGGTGGGTACCACTTAAAATCGCTGAAGCATACGCGCCAATGCCAAAGAAAGCAGCATGACCGAGGGATATCTGTCCGGCATACCCAATCAATAAGCTTAAACCAACCGTAACGATCGCATAAATCCCAATTAAAATAAGGATTGTAAAAATATATTGTGACTTAACAAAGGTCGGTAATAGTAATATAATCGCTGCTAGTACAAGAAGAGGCTTTAGACGATTCCCGTATAATATATTTTCAAGCTTTGTCATCTGGCTCCCTCCTATACTCTTTCTCCGGTTGCTCTTGCAAATAGGCCATTTGGCTTAAGGAAAAGAACGACGATTAAAACTAAGAATGTGATCGCATCACTATAAAAGGTTGAAACAAACCCACCGGAAAATGCTTCTAATAACCCTACTAATAATGCACCCATGACAGCACCAGAAATATTATTCATCCCGCCAATCACCATGCCAACAAATCCTTTAATACCAATTAAAAATCCCATTTCATAAGTTGCATCTGTTAATGGAGAAATCATGATACCGGCAATCGCACCTAATGCAGCGGCTAAAGTAAAGGCTAAAGCCGACATTGTTTTCGTATTAATCCCCATTAGTCTTGCTGCACGAGGATTTTTTTCACTCGCCTTTAAGGCAGAACCAATATAGGTTTTATCAAAAAAGACATATAATACAAATAGAAGAATAGCTAAAACAATAAAAATGACGATACTTTGTGGATTGATAACCGCCCCCATAAAATTAATAGGGTCCATCCTAATAATGGGAGCCAATTGTTTTGGATAAGTACCCCAAATGATTAGCCCTAGCCCTTTTAAAAAGATAGACAATCCTACAGTGATTACGATGAGGTTCATGACTGAGCTGTTACGAGCCTGGGAAATAGCTGTTCTTTCGATGGCGAATCCAATGATAGCGGTTGCGACAATGGCCAAAACAATAGAAATAAACATCGGTAATCCGGCATTAACAAAAGTAATACATGTTAAAGCGCCGATCATTGCGAATTCACCTTGGGCAAAATTTAAAACACCGGTGATGTTATAAATCGTTACAAATCCGATCGCAATAAGGGCGTAGATACTACCAACCGTTAACCCGGTTACAATATATTGCATGATTAAATCCATATCAATTAACTCCCTTCTTAAAAGGCAATGGCAGAAAAATTATTCTGCCATTGTGCTTTTTTCTATTTATTGCTCACTAAATTTCCAAGTGTTGTTCTCAATGGCTAACATTGAGAATCCATCTTCGTTTGGTCCAACATAAGACTTTGTATTAAATGTGCCTGATAGGCCGAGGTAATCGTTAACATTGTTTTGCAGGTATTCTGCAATTTGTTCAGACGTTGTATTTCCAGCCTTAATCGCTTCAAAAATTAAATTAAATCCATCGGCTGCATGTGCAGTAAAGTTATCCGGCTCACTATTGAACATTGCTTTGTAATCATCGCGCAATTTCATTAAGTTGTCTTTTTGCGGACCAGCTGGTAATTGATCAACAACACTTAATTTGGCACCTACAATAAAGATTTCTTCATTATCATCTTTCACTTGGTCTAAAAATCCTTGGTTTGCTGCTGCATTTGCTTGAATCATTGGGATATCAAAACCTAAAGACTTGAAGTTTCTTGCAACAATACCTGCTCCAGGTGTTCTTGACCAAACGATAATCGCCTCTGGATTGGCTTTACGAATATTTGTTAATTGAATAGTCATATCCGTAGCATTGGCATCAAATTCTTCATGAGCAACAATTTCAATATTATTTTCTGCAGCTACTTTTTCAAATGATGGCAATCCATCAACACCATACCCATCACGTGCATTAATCCAAGCTATTTTTGAAATATTTCTTTCTTGTAGGAAGTCTTTAATTAATTCACCTGCGGTTACATTGCTTGGTGCCATTTGGAAAACACCTTTAGTATCTGGGTTAATTGGTGCAGTTGTCATCAATGGAATACCTGCACCTGTAATTTTGGGAACAATTGCCATTGTTGTACTAGATTGTGTTGCTCCTACAATTGCGACAACACCTTCGGAAATTAACTTATCCGCTGCGACGACGGCTTTTGTATCATCCGTTTCATAGTCTTGCATAATAATTTGGATCTTCTTACCATCAATTCCACCTTGCTCATCAAGCTGTTTTTGTAATAGCTTCACTAGATTAGCCTGTGTTTTACCTAATGTTGATGCTGGTCCAGTTTCAGAAAAGATAGCCCCAATCTTGATCACATCACCCGCGCCACCTGCTTCTCCTTGACTGCTTTCACCAGTACTACTGCTAGAATTCGTTTGTGTATTTCCACAAGCTGTAAAAACTAATAGCAAAGATAACATTAAAGTTATGAGTAAAGACTTCCTTTTAAACAGCTTTTTCATATCCTAATTCCTCCTATTTTTACCCTAGATAGATGATTATTGGCCAGTATAGACAGGCTTTCTTTTCTCAACAAACGCTTGCATGCCTTCTTTACGGTCCTCTGTCGCAAAGGCATTACTGAAGCAGGCGCTTTCGATTGTTAACCCAGATTCAATGTCAACATTCGCACCAGTATTCACCGCTGTTTTAATCATGCGCAAAGCCATGATCGGCTTTTCCGCTAATCTTCCTGCCCATTCCTTTGCTGTTTGTAATACTTCATCGGCTGGCACTACCTTATGAACTAAATGAATATCCAAGGCTTTATCGGCATTAAACATGTCTCCAAAGTAAAGAAGTTCTTTTGCTACTCCCTGTCCAACGATTCTTTGCAGACGCTGAGTACCCCCGCCACCAGGAATAATTCCTAGTCCAACTTCTGGGAAGGCGTATTTTGCTTTTTCAGAACTGATGCGGAAATCACAAACTAATGCAAGCTCCAAACCTCCACCTAGAGCCAAGCCATTAATGGCTGCAATAACAGGTTTTGATATATTTTCGATTTGACTAAATACATTTCTAGAAATTTTATTCATTTCCATCATACCGACATGGGAGAGGTTCATCATTTGATGTAAATCCGCCCCTGCAACAAACGCTTTTTCGCCACTGCCAGTGATAATCACAACCTTCACTTCAGGGTCCATATCCAATTCTGACATTAAGGAACCCAACTCATTAAAAACAGCCGTATTTAAAGGATTTAGCGGTGGTCGATTGATCGTAACAATCGCAATATTATCTTCAATTTCACATTGTAAAAAATCGTAATTCATTTTGTAATTCCTCCAAATTTTTAGTTATTGTAATCGTAAAAGCCAGCGCCTGTCTTTTTACCTAATCTGCCAGCTCGTACTAATTGTTTTAATAATAATGGCGGTGCCCATTTATTATCGTTAAATTCCTTAGCAAAGTATTCCATGACGTAATAACCAATATCAACACCGGCATAGTCTTGTAGTGTGAATGGCCCCATTGGGTAATTTAAACCTAAAGTAACAGCCTTATCGATGTCTTCGGCTGATGCAACACCTTCTTCTAATAGCTTAATTGCTTCAATAAATTGCGGTGTCATAATCCGGTTCACAATAAAACCGGGTACATCCTTCTTCACTTCGATCGGCTCTTTTTTCAAACTTAATGAAAATTCTTTAAGCTCTGCTACTGTTTCATCACTAGTTTTATAGCCTCTAACAACCTCAACAAGCTTCATAATTTGAGCAGGATTAAAGAAGTGCATTCCTGCAACACGTTCTGGGCGCTTTGTTGCTTCAGCAATAAGTGTAATTGACATTGATGATGTATTTGTTGCCAAAATTACTCCTTCTCGGACGATCTCATCAAGCTGTGTAAAAACCTCTTTTTTCAAATCTAAATCTTCAATAACTGCTTCGATAACGATATCGGCATCCTTCATATCTTCAAGATTTGTTGTCGTTTGAATTCGAGCTAATGCCTCTGTTTTTTGTTCAGGCGTCATTTTCCCTCGTTCAACACTTTTACTCATGAACTTATCCATATTATTTAATGCTCTTTGGAGATATTCATCACTAATATCTCTTAAAATCACATTATAGCCATTGATTGCTGCTAAATTAGCGATACCTCCGCCCATTGAACCTGCGCCGACGACTCCAACTGTTTTGATATTCATTACAAACCTCCATATTTTTATGATCTATTATTTTGCTTGGTACTCAGACTGTAATTGACTTTTGAGATCTAGCTTTCTAATTTTTCCAGATGCGGTCATTGGAAAGCTATCAACAAATACAATTCGGTCTGGAACCTTATAATCTGCCACTCTCTCACTAATAAAATCTTTCATTTCAGCCTCCGTGAGAACTACATTGGGCTTCGGTTTTATACATGCACACGAGACCTCACCCAAAACTGAATCTGGCAATCCGACAATCGCCACTTCCATTACCCCTGGATGGGTATAGAAATATTCTTCTACCTCCCTTGGATAAATATTGTATCCACCGCGTATGATCATTTCCTTCTTGCGCCCAACGATGCGAATATAGCCTTTTTCATCTTGAGTGGCTAGATCACCGCTATAATACCAACCATTTTCATCCATTGCCTCCGCTGTTTTTTCTGGATCCTTATAATAGCCTTTCATTAGGCCAAAGCTGCGACAAGCTAATTCACCAATTGTATTTAGTTCGACCACATTTCTGTTCTCATCCACGATCTTAATTTCTACACCTGGCAATGGACGTCCAACTGTTTCAGCCCGTGTGATATTGTCGTCGTCAAATCCTGTTGCTGTTAAGGTCGGTGATGTTTCGGTCATTCCATAACCTACCAGTACATTCATTCCCATTTCTTTTCGAATACGATGAATGATTTCTACTGGACAAGGTGCCGCCGCCATTTCTCCAGTTCTTAATGATGAAAGATCGTACTTCTTAAAATTAGGGTGATTTAATTCAAGAATAAACATCGTTGGAACACCAGGATGGATGGTTACCTTTTCCTTTTCTATCAGGGCAAGCGCTTTTTCTGGCTTAAATACCTCCATTAACACCATTCGTGCTTCTGAAGCGACCGTTCTAAGAATAAACATAAGCCCCATAACATGAAAAACTGGTGTAGGCATTAAAAATACATCATCTGGTGTACATCTCATCCACTCCCCGCCAGCTACCGCTGTATGTACTAAATTTTTATGGGTAAGCATGGCGCCCTTCGGTTTTCCTGTCGTTCCAGAAGTAAATAAGATTGCGGAAACATCTTCCTTGGAGTCAATTTCTACTTCTGTAAATGGAACTCCCTTTCCTAATTCAAGCAAATCTTCAAAACTTTGAACTGATTCGGCTTTGAAACGGACCCCAATTAAATGTTGGAGGGTGGGGATGCTTTCTTTCAATTCAAGGTACTGTCCATAATGATTGATATCGTCAAACTCACGTGGGAAGAAAACCGCTTTTGCTCCCGATTTTTGAAGAATGTAGGCCACTTCACCAATTTTAAAGCGCGTGTTAAACGGGACTAGAATAGCTCCAATCTTTCCTAGCGCAAATTTAATTACGATAAATTCATGCCAATTGGGCAGGCTAACCGCAACACGATCACCCTTTTTTACGCCTAAAGTAGTTAATCCGGCCGCTAATTCAGTTGACTCCTTATCAAGTTCGGAATATTTCATTCTTCTAATCTCATCAACAATGACTTCACTGTCAGGGCATTTTTCAATGGCAGTCCGTAACAATTGTGAAACTGACATTTCATAGCGTAATTTAAACAAGTTCTCTTTCCCCCTCAATCGAAAAAATTCACACATTGCAACCGCTTCCAAATGATATCCGTATGTATCTAGCAAAGTTGTAACTCTAGTACAAAGATAAACAGCGATTGATAATTCAGATATTTTTCTATTTTCTGTAACTTGATTATAAATAATTACACTTTATAAAAACACCTACACGGTATATGAAAAGCACACCTCTTTTTCAGCAATTATACGGATTTATTATATTAATAGATTTAAAAAGTATAGAAATAAAAAAAAAGCACTCCCCTATGTTTGGGACTGCCTATATATATATTGATGTTAATACTTTCCACCATGGATTGTTTTTTTAGCTAACTTTTCAGCCCATTCTTTTGTTGTTCGCATTAATTGTTCATATGGGACAACTGAATTTACCAGGTTAATCTCCATTGCCTTTTGGGCATCAATCATCGTACCAAAGTAGAGAAGTTCCTTCGCTTTTGATTGTCCGACTATTTGTTGTAAACGTTGTGTACCTCCGCCACTTGGCAGAATGGCCAAGTTGACTTCTGGAAATGCAAATTTAGCCCGATCAGAACAAATAAGGAGATCACATGATAGGGCTAATTCAAACACTCCCCCAATGGCCAACCCATTAATAGCTCCCAAAACGGGCTTGGTCATTTTTTTTATAACACGATAAGCATAGTTAGATATTTGTGAGGGGTTAATGCTTCTATTTTCATTGAAATTAATTATCCTTCTTATTTTCTCTTTTGAATCAAATATCTTATCATTTTCAATCGAAATTACTGCAACATTAACGTCATCATCTCTATCTATTTCCATCATCACAAAAGCAAGTTCTTTATATAATTCATTGTTTAATGGACTATAAGGAATAAGATCAATAGAAACATATGCCACATTATTCATAATTTCATATTTTAATGAATCAACCATGTCTGTTCCTCCAAACAACAAAGTATATTTTCTACATTGTAAGACCGATTTTCATATTTTCATATGTATGCCGTGTACGAAACATCCCATTCAATTTCCTTAATTATTAGGAGCAACCCGTTGTAAGTCATAAAGTTTATAAGCCATCATTAAATTCAAACGCTCTTCTGAATCATTAATATCAACCTTCAATAAGGTTTGGATCTTTTCGATTCGATATTGTAATGTACTTCTGTGTATAAAAAGAGTATCTGCCGTTTCTTTTAAATTACCATTTTGAAAAAGATAAACTCGGAGCGTTTGAAACAAATCCACATTTTTTTGATCTGAATATTGTAATAAGGGCTTTAAATGTCGATTAATAAAATCTGAGGCAAAGTCGTTATTCTTTAAATGATAAAGTAAAGTATAGGCACCGAGCTTTTCAAATAATGCAAATCCGGTCCTGGGAATACGCTGATTAATTACATGGATAGCTTGTAGTCCCTGTAGATAACAATTGTAATATTCATGTATATCATTTGTTTTTCCGCCAACACCAATAAATAACTGACCTGATATTTTCTCCCTTTTCATTCTATTGTTTAAATATTCATATAGAGTATCCCAATATTTCTCAGGATTTTTCCGCTCTTTTGCCGATTCAACAAATAAAATAAAATCATCACCTTTATTTGAAAAGATAAAATCCGGATCAAACAGCTGCAAACTTGCTCTTAATCGTTCCCAGATGGATGACTTCTTTGCTTGTTGTTCTAGTAAATTACCTTTTTTTATTTCATCGTCATCAAGAATGATAGATAACACAGAAATTCTATATTCCTTCCGCAAATCCCAATTAAATAGATTTGCGTATTGCATAATACTTTTCGGATCTTCCACCTTTTTTGCTAATAATTTATTAATAAAGCTATCCTTGACCTGTTCTTTTGTATCTAAAACGATCTTTTGCTTAACAAATTGAACAGAATAAACATTCAATGCTAGTTCAATACTTATTCTGGCTATATCATCAAACTCATCAGATGGTATGTTGACAGCTAAATAGCCTAATAAATCTCCCGCGCCGTTCACTGGCCAAAAATGAAAATTTTCACTTCGGTCATTAGCAATCGGAATCATCATTTCATTTTTTCTATTATTCAATATTATTTTCTCAGCAAATTCACCAATTATCTGTAAGTCGCTTTCCTTTAGATTCATTAAGTTAAAGCTGAGCGGACGCAAAAACCGATCAAATAATATTACTGATTTTAATAACAGCTTGCTTAAAGCATCTGTAATTCCTTCAAACCCTTCTTGGTCCACTGTTTTTTTAATAAGCTCCTGGTGGTAGTCCAATAAGGAATGGAGCTGTTGTTTATGTTCTTTTTCATTCTTATATAATCTTGCATTCTCGAGCATTGAAGCAACATGGGTGGACATTAATTCCAAGACTTCAAAATCATCACTTGTAAAAACACCTTTACGCTTGTCCTCTACATGTAAAACACCGATTGTTTTCAAATTGATAACTAAAGGAACTGTAAGCTGTCCACCGCCTGGTGTTTCTAAACATGGAAAATGATGCTTTAAAATATAATCATCTGCAATTGCAATGATTTCCGGTTGTTTGACGACACCATATGCAGGTGATTGCAAAACAAAACAATCTTCTTTCTCATCAAATAGATAAATGCATGCTACTTTTGCTTTAGTGCCTTTGGCAGCACGTTCAACAATTCTCTCTACTAACTGTTCTATTGTGGAATCAATCAGGAGATTTTGGCTAAACCACTCGATACCAATAATTTTTTCTTTTTGTTTTTCCTTCCCTTTAGCAAGTGAGATAGCGACGGCCACATCTTTACTAAACTCATTAAATATATCATCCATCTCAACAAATAAAGGGACGGCTGTCGTAAAACCTATAACACAAAATCCCGAAATATGATTCGCTTCTTTTAAAGGGAGAGTGAACCAGGTTGTAATTCTTTCCATCATCAATAACCTTGAAAATTGACAATCTGGAATGTTAGAATTTTCTATCGTCAAGCTTTTTATCAATAACTCATTTGAACAATCTGAAATTTTTAACGGAAATGAATTTGCGAATGACTCCGAACCACCACTTATCGCCTTAGGAAATAACTGATGTTCCTCTTTCAAAAAAATACCAACAAAATCACAATGAAGTTCTGATCTAAATGAATTAATTAAATATTGTAAAGTCTCTTCCTCTGTGTCGAATTTCACCAGTTGTCTTGATGTAAGCCGAAGATGATTTTCAATTCTTTTTACTAAAATATCTCGTTTAGAAAGCTTCACTTTAATCTCTCCCTTCCATAACATATTTTAACAACTTTTTATAATATTTGAAATTTTACACCTTTTAATCTTTTACATTTTTTTATCTTTTTTTGGTGACGATATGATATGAAGTAATGAATTATAGTTTTAGGAGGTTTTATGAATGACGAATCAAAAAAAGAAACGTGAAGTATTTGATAAAAAGAAAAGTGCTGCTCCATTAGATGTTTTGGCAGAGGAATTTGGCAATGAGTATGCTGAGGCAACCTTCAGCAAAGAAGTCGATGCTTCCGAGCATGCTGCACGAGAGCGTTACGATCAATAAAGAAAAGCCGCCTGGATAATGGGCGGCTTTTCTTAACTTAAAAATTGATTAATTGCGATTTGCTCAAGCATAGATTCAATATTCAATAATCTTCCGGCCTGTTCATCGGTAAAATTACCACTACTTTGAAGTTGTAAAAGTGACGTTCTTTCGCTTTCGAGCTGTGTTTGCCAAGCTAATAATTTATCATCCATATATCACCACTCCCCTTTAAAGACAATTTCTTTATAGCTTAGGCATTAAATTATTCATTCATACACGTTACGATTCATGATGGAGTTTCTTTGACTTACTTCCAATTCTTGAACGATATTCCTTGCCTTTATTATTATTCCCGCTTTCCATCTCGACCCCATGCATTACATCATTTGTTCCAAGCTCCGGGGAACTTTGATTTTTACTACCATGTTTACTATTTCGATTTGTCGTCATTTTTGACCCACTCCTTTTTCGTTATTCCTTCATAGTTTGAATTTCCTTATTACATTTCATTCACACAAACAAAAAAGGGATATTTTTTAGTACAAATAACATAATTCTGATTCCCTCATAGAATAAAGTAATGACTTTTGTTTATTGGAGGAATTAAGGATGTACTATTATCAAATAGATTACGACTATTTTTACCGCCAACAAAATACAGCTAATCATATTTACAATGCCTTTCGGCAGGAACATGCCCACCTAATACATGAACTTGAAACTGCTGGGATGGATCAAGAAATGATCACATACATCATTTGGACTGTTATTCAATTCACACTGTCCCATGCACATCAAGTCAGCGGAACTATAAACAATAAAACAAATAATATATACGAAAGCATGATCCAACAAATTCAATGGTTAACTTATCTTTTCAGAGCCTATCGTTTTTCGACGAATCAAATGAGACGTGTATTACGCACAATCATCCGTTTTACTTTACAAGGGGCTTCAACAACAATGCGATAAATCGATGAATGAAATCATTGCAAAATCAAATATTAATAATGTACGAAGATTATAACTAAGAGGTGCATTGTTAATGCCATATCCACGGTATCAAAAGCAGCAAAAAAAGAGGCTGCATCCACGCAAAATACACAGTGAATTGGAGTTTTCTGAGGAATTAACAGAAACGAATTTAGATTTTGCAAATATGCAGCCAGTTCCACAACCAAAGGATTATGATGAAATTGAGTATTAGAAAAGAGGCTGTCATGCAGCCTCTTTTCTCTTTTCCTATAGAGTAAAAATACTTGCTATTTTATTCATAAATGGTTGCTTTTTTAATTTATAACTTTCAACAACTTCTATTTTCGTTTCATCAATTTGCGCTAAGAGTTCCATTCTCATTTCGATTAATTCTAGGCGAGATTCCAGTTGTTCCAATTCATTTCGATGCTGCAAGACCTGCATCGAAACAACATCATCCGCTTTTAGAGATAGCTGCCTTTCGATATCATCTAATCTTGATAAAAGCTTATCAAACCGTTCCTCCCATGCTTTCTGGGCTGCATTATCAAATTGACCGTTAACACCCATTTAAATCCCTCCCGATTTCCTTGTTTTTAGTTTAATTCTAGAAATTTTTCAAAGTCCCTTCACGGTTGACAAAACTAGTTTTTATTCGGCAAAAGAAGTGCAAATCCTTAAAAATAGTATAGATTCGACAACCACTATCAGTTTGTATATATTTTTCATCTAAATCAATAATAAAGAGGAGGCTTATCTACAAAAGGAGGAATAATCAAATCATGGCTAAAGAACAAAAGCAAAAGAAAAATTCCGGCGCTATACATGAAGAAACAAAAACAGGCTATGGAAATAAAAAACTTGAGGGGCCAAACAGACCGGCTGAATAGGAAAATCGGGGGCGAGCTAGACAATAGAAAAGTGCAATCAAACGCTTGGATCACCAAGCGTTTTTTGTAGTTAAAATAGAAATCGCATTATGTAGATGATTTTGTTTGTTTAAATACCAATTTGTAATCTGATATTTTTTTGGGGTTCGAATCGGCTTAAACCATTTCTCTGTTCTTTTGATAGGTTTGTACCAATCTGAAAAATCACCACGATGATGTTGAATAATTGGAAAAGCCATTCTTAAAAACGGGGTGTCCCTTCTTTTTCCCATACCGATATACTGTTCATAATCCTGCCTCGAGCCCGTATGCTCTGTTCGCTCAGAAAACTGTTTGAAATCATGATAATAGTCCGGATGGAACAATAGCCATGCTAATTTTTTCCCTAATCGAATTCTTTCATCGACATCTGTAAAATCATGAACAGAAAATCCATACAATTTTCCTGCTATCGTCGGAAACAAAACCGAACTATAATGTAGCCAATCCTGAACTAAAAATGGGAAAGAATGAAAGACCTTTCTTTTATAATATGGGTGGGAAATAACAGGCTTTTGAATAACATTTTGTTCATTAATAATTAGAGCAGCCATTAACCGCTTCCGGTCCTTCGTCTCCCAAAAAGTTCGCCATTCCTTTTGCATAAACTCTGAAACATGAAAGTATTTTAACAAATGAAAAAACGAGGTATTATATCGTTTTGATAATTCATGTAACATTAATTGCGGAAATGCGTCTAAAAAAATGAGCCAATTTGCCCGTTCATAGGTATGAAACATTTGCTCTCGCAAGCTTTTGGGCAGTACCTGCGGGAGGTAGATGCCCTTAAGATCAGTCATATTCCAACCGGCATTTCTTGAAACGATACTAGCTAAAAAGGACCATTCTATTTCAGGATTTCGAACATAATATCTATAATAATACTGAGTCCGTGAGATGTTATCTACATTGCCCTTAGCGACAATCCGATTGATGTAGGAAATCAAATTCAAAATAATTATCTCCTTTATTGTATTAACGTTTAGAGTACACAAATAACATGTGCGAAATTCAACAAAATATGCTATATTTAGTATTTTAGAGGAGCAATTTCCTGAGAGGGTCTGAAAAAGATGACGATTCGATATCCGAATGGACAAGCTTTTGTGCCACCACAAAAAAAGCTAACAACAGATATAAAAAAATTGACTTATAGTAATCGCGGTATGACTCTTGAAGAGGATATTAACGCAAGCAATCAGTATTACTTAGTCCAGGGTTTGGCTGTCATTCATAAAAAACCCACACCCGTACAAATTGTATCTGTTGATTATCCAAAAAGAAGTGCAGCCGTAATAAAAGAAGCATATTTCAAACAGCAATCGACTACAGATTATAATGGTGTTTACCGAGGAAAATATGTTGACTTCGAAGCAAAGGAAACACAAAATAAAACGTCATTTCCTTTGCATAATTTCCATGAACATCAGATTAATCACATGAAGGCTGTGTATAAGCAAAATGGGATTTGCTTTATTCTTTTACGGTTCTCCATTACTGATGAAGTGTTTTTTTTGGAAGCACAGCATCTTTTTTCTTATTGGGATGAACAATCAAAAGGAGGCAGAAAATCAATTCCTAAAAAATATATTGAAGAACGTGGGTACCCGATTTCAATCAGTCTCAATCCAAGAATTGATTATTTAAAAGTCATTGATTGCATCTATTTTAATCTATAGGAAGTTTGAAAGGCAGGTTATTACGGTGTCTGAAAACTATCGTACACGACAAGAAAGGCGAGCCTTAAAAGAAAATAAAACTGAAAAGAAAGTGAATGTAAAAAGTAAATCAAGTGCTCGCAAATTATTTAAACGTATCGTATTTATTATCTTTATGATTGGTGTCATTGGAGTAGTTGCAGGAGGAATCACGGCTGTGGCCTTTATTTTGGATGCTCCAAAATTAGATGCAGCGGCTTTGGAAATTCCTCAATCAACGAAGGTTTATGACCGTGATAAAAATTTAATTGCTGAACTTGGTAATGAAAAGCGAACGAATATTACCTATGATGAGATTCCTAAAGTGTTGGAGGATGCTGTCCTCGCCACAGAGGATGTGCGCTTTTACGATCATTTTGGAATTGATTTATTCCGAATCGGCGGTGCCATTATCGCGAACGTAAAAAACGGCTTCGGTTCACAAGGGGCAAGTACAATCACACAGCAAGTCGTTAAGCTTTCATTTTTATCACCGGAAAAAACAGTTAAGCGGAAGGTTCAAGAACAGTGGTTGGCCATTCAGCTTGATGCAAAATATTCAAAACAGCAAATTCTTACAATGTATTTAAATAAAATTAATTATGGGAATAAATCGTATGGTGTTGCAAAAGCAGCCGAAACCTACTTTGGAAAGGATCTTAAGGACCTTGAACTACCGGAGGCAGCGTTATTAGCCGGATTACCGCAAAGACCATCCGGGTATGACCCATATAAATATCCTGACTTGGCTGAAAAAAGACGCAATACCGTTCTATCCTACATGGAAATGCATGGAAAAATAACAAAAGAACAAGCGGACGCAGCAAAGGCAACCCATGTTACCGACTACATTGTTAAAAAAGAAGAAAAAACAAACCCACATGATGCCTTTATTGATCAAGTTTTAGAGGAAATAGAACAGGTGAAAGATCTAGATGTTTTATCAAGTGGTGTCAGTATTTATACAACATTAGATCCTAATGCTCAAAAGTTCGTGGAAAAAGTGTTGGATACGAATGAATATATTAAATATCCTGATGATCGCTTCCAAGCTGGGCTTGTTGTTCTAGATACAAAAACAGGTGAATTGTTAGCGATTGGTGGCGGCAGACATCAAAGTACATCCTATTTCGCCACAGATATGAAACGTCAGCCTGGATCTACGGCAAAACCAATTTTTGATTACGGTCCGGCAATTGAACATTTACAATGGTCGACCTATCACCAAATCGTGGATGAACCGCATACCTACACAAATGGCCCAGCCGTTAAAAACTGGGATGGCCGTTACAAAGGACAAATGTCTATTCGCGACGCTTTGGCTGATTCAAGGAATATTCCGGCTCTTAAAACGTTTCAGGAGATTGGACCTTCAAAATCGCGTGAGTTTGCAGCAAAACTTGGGGTTAGAGTAGAGGACCGAATCAATGAAGCATATAGTATCGGTGGTTTTAACGGTATGTCACCGATGGACCAGGCCGGTGCCTATAGTGCTTTTGGAAACAACGGGATCTATACGAAGCCGCATACGATTAGAAAAGTTGTCTTCCCTGATGGCCGTGAAATTGATATGCAGCCGAAACAAGAGGTTGTCATGAAAGACTATACAGCGTTTATGGTCACAGATATGCTTAAATCAGTTGTTAAATCTGGAACAGGACGTTCTGCCAATGTATCAGGAGTCCATATTGCCGGAAAAACAGGTTCAACAAACTTTGATGATGAAACAAAGAAAAAATACGATATACCTAAAGGTGGTATTCCGGATGTATGGTTTACGGGTTATTCCCCCGACTATACAATTTCGGTTTGGACCGGATATAGTGAACATGGAAAGGGAAATTATATTTCCAGCAAGTCTTCAGGCATCGCTAAGCAAGTATTCAAAGTTGTTATGAGTGAAATCACAAAAGGTGAAAAACAAAGGGATTTTACAGTTCCTAATAGTGTTGTCAAATCACCGGTTGTAAAAGGATCAAACCCTCCTAAACTGCCAAGTGTTTTTACCCCTAGCGACCAGGTAGTATACGAATACTTTGTTAAAGGGACAGAACCGACGGAAACATCGGATCAGTTTGATACAATTCCACCGGTTCAAAATGTTGAAGTTAATTATGATAATGAAGCAAATAAAATTGTCCTTAAATGGCAGTATGATGAGAAATTGCTAGAACGCGTTTCCTTTGTTGTTAGTACAGCAATAAATAACAGTAACTTTATCCCATATTGGTCCGGAAAAGAAATGACTGTCACAATTACTGACCCATATCCTGAAAGCTTATATGCCTTTAAAATCGTTGTTGTTGATGATACTAACGGAGAAAATGTAAGTGAACCTGTGGTAGCGAATATAGAGACAAGTATCTTTGACCCATTGGCTCCTGTCAATCCAACTGATCCTGAAAACCCGACAGAACCAACGGAGCCAGGTTCACCTAGTAACGGCAATAGTAACGGAAATGGCCAAAATAATAACAAAAAACCTAATCCGGGTAATGGTGACACCGGAAATAATAATGGAATCAGCGAAGAAGATATTGAGGAGCTAATTAACCTTATTAGACAATAGTAAGTGAAAGTAAAGTTTATGATAAAACCCGCATCCCAATTACTGATCGGTGATGCGGGTTTTATTTTGTTCTATCGCAAGAAGTTTTCTATATTGCTTCTCAAGTTCCTCAAACATCTCAGATAACTGTATAAAAGAATGATAATGAGTTGGACTTTCTATCAAAAATGATAATCTTTCTTTACTGTTAATAGGTTTAATCTTTAGTTTGTCAACTTGCTCAATAACCTCGTCACTGTTATTTAATTGAAGATTATTGATTTCAAACAAAACAGCAAAGAAATTCGCTATATGTTTTTTCATCGGAGCTCGTGCTGCTTGTGTATTGCGATCTCTAAAAAACTTTGCAATCCCATCCTTTTCACTATACCATTGATTAAAGACTGTATCTAATGGGAAATGTCTTTCAGACATTATTTTTTACTTCCTTTCATTCGCTTGTGCCCTTCACGACAAATATCCAATAAAGGACAAATCTCACATTGTGGTCTTTGCGCTTTACAATGATAACGACCGAAGAAAATTAGTCGATGATGAGTTTGGCTCCATAGCTCCTCCGGTACTTTCTTCATAAGTGTTTCTTCTACCTCTAAAACAGAATCCTTCCACCTGCAAATACCCAGCCTTTTGGAAACTCGTTCAACATGTGTATCAACAGCAATAGCCGGAATTCCATAGGCAACTGACATCACGACATTAGCTGTTTTTCTGCCAACTCCAGGAAGCTTCATTAATGACAGGCGATCTTTTGGAACTACCCCACCATATTCTTCAAGTAGCATGTTACATAACTTTTGGATATTTTTAGCTTTATTACGAAATAAACCGATCGAGCGAATATCATTTTGCAGCTCTTCTAACGATACAGCTAAATAGTCTTCCGGTTTTTTGTATTTTTCAAATAATGATTTTGTTACTTTATTGACAAGTGCATCCGTACATTGCGCCGATAAAGAAACAGCGATTACAAGTTCAAATGGGTTAGAATAGTTTAATTCACAATGGGCATCCGGAAACATTTCTCCCATCGTATCTAACACTAGTCCAATTTGTTTTTTATTGAGCATGGATATAGCTCCTCCCTTCCCCTCAAAAAAAAGCGAGACTATAGATTCCCGCTTTAAGATTCTAACCAATTATAGAAAGGAATCGAAGTTGTTTCTTGCTTTATTTGCTGGGATTTGACCCGTTGATGGCTTCTAAATTTCATCCCTTGATCCTGTGCTTGTTCAAGTGTTTCAATTCCTTTCTTTTTCCATTCAAATAAAATCCGGTCAATATAACGGAAGTTTAACTTCCCACTCATTACAGCTTCTCGTAAGGCAGCTTTTATTAATAAAGGGCTATGATTTTCTTGATCAAGCCACATCGTCAACGATTCACATTCCATTGGTGATAATGGACGTCCAAATTCCTGCTCAAACATAGTATAAACATTAATTTCAACTTGCTCATTTTCACGCTTAACCTGTTTGTTCTCAAGCTCTGATAAAAAATGCAGAAGTTTCTCCCATAATGGACGTAATGTATAACTTTCATGTATTATACCGTCCATGCCGGTTGCACCCTCAATTTGCAAGAAACTGTGTTGAATTAAATATTTAATAATTTCCATACAGTGCTCCTTATGACAGCTCATTCTTTCTGATAGCTCGTCAGGAGTTGGAAATGAATTTCCGCTTTCAATTGATGAATAAACGTGCAGGAGCAGTACAAACTCCTCTTCATTTAAGCCAATGCTTTTATAATATTTCAACAGAAGCTTTGGTATTGCAACGCTCCCTTCAGCCAACCAATCAATCACTGTTTCTTTTTTCATCTGGCTAACACCTCTAGGATATTATAACATGTACTGTCGAAAAAGGCTGACCAAAAAGCGGTCAGCCTTTTCATATAATTTGCTATTTACGGATACAAACGATTCAAAAGTCGTGGGAATGGAATAGTTTCCCGAACATGCTCGGCCCCTGTAATCCAGGCTACAGTCCGCTCTAGTCCTAGTCCAAAGCCGGAATGAGGAACGGAACCATATTTACGCAGGTCTAAGTACCATTCATAGGAGCCACCTGTTAAATGATGCTCTTCATAGCGTTTTTGCATCAATTCTAAATCATCAATTCTTTGTGAACCGCCAATGATTTCACCATAACCTTCAGGTGCAATTAAATCAGCACATAATACGACCTCAGGACGTTTCGGGTCTGGTTTCATATAGAAGGCCTTTATTTTTGCCGGATAATGTGTAATAAATACTGGTTTATCAAATTCTTCCGCAATCGCAACTTCGTGTGGAGCACCAAAATCTTCTCCCCACTCGATATCATTTATTCCCTTTTTCTTTAATATTTCAATTGCCTCATCATAAGTAATCCGAGGAAAAGGAGCCTTAATATTCTCAAGCTTAGATAAGTCACGTCCCAATGTGTTCAACTCTAATTTACAATTCTTTAAAACAGACTGAACGATAAAGCTGACATATTGCTCTTGAATTTCTAAGCTTTCATCATGTTCAACAAAAGCCGCCTCCGGTTCAATCATCCAAAATTCAATTAAATGTCTTTTTGTCTTTGATTTCTCGGCACGAAATGTTGGACCAAAAGAGAATACTCTACCTAAAGCCATCGCTGCCGCTTCCAAATAAAGTTGTCCGCTTTGCGATAAATAGGCATCATCATCAAAATACTTAGTATGGAATAATTCACTGCCACCTTCTGCAGAAGTACCGGTTAAAATTGGTGGGTCAACCTTAACAAATCCGTTATCATTAAAAAATTGATACGTAGAGCGGATAATTTCATTTCTAATTTTCATAATGGCATGCTGGCGCTTTGAACGAAGCCAAAGATGACGATGATCCATTAAAAATTCAACGCCATGCTCTTTTGGAGTAATCGGATAATCTACAGATTCATGTATGACTTCAATATTTTTCACAGCTAGCTCATAGCCAAATGGCGAGCGGTCATCTTCTCGAACTGTCCCTGTTACCCACAGTGATGTTTCTTGGGTAATTGCTCTTGCTTTTGCAAAAACGTCTTCTTCCACTTCTTCTTTAACAACAACTCCTTGGATGAACCCTGTTCCATCGCGAAGTTGTAGAAAGGCAATTTTCCCGCTCGAGCGTTTATTTGCCAGCCAAGCTCCAATCGTTACCTCTTGTCCAACAAAATTGCTTACTTTTGAAATCGTTGTTTTCATTCTTTTTACCTCCTACTATACCGAAGCAATAAAGTTAAAGTAATAGTTAATAGTACTTGGTTATCATTGTATTATTTACCTATTCATTTTATACAGAAAAGAGGCGGGGTAAACTTACACCGCCTTACTCTCCCGATTTTATTTGATTTTGTTTTCCATAAAACGTTTAATTCTAGCTACCGCTTTTTCAAGAAGATCTAATGATGTTGCATAAGATAGACGTACGTTTTCAGGTGCACCGAATCCAGAACCAGGAATTATAGCAACCTTTTCTTCATCTAATAACGCTTTTACTAATGAATCAACATCGTCGTAACCAGCCAATCTAGCTGCCTCACTTGCATTCGGGAATAAATAGAAAGCACCTTGCGGCTTCACACATTGGAATCCTGGAATTTCCATTAGCTGTTCATAGATTTTATTTAAGCGCTCTTCAAATGCCTTTTTCATTTCATGAACGGGCTCTTGCGGTCCAGTATAGGCAGCGATGGCAGCATATTGTGAAATTGATGTTGGATTGGATGTACTGTGACTTGCTAAGTTAGTCATCGCTTTTATGATTGTGCTGTCACCAGCTGCATATCCAATACGCCAGCCTGTCATGGAATGTGACTTTGAAACTCCGTTAATAATGATGGTTTGTTTCTTAAGCTCAGGTGATAGCGTTGCAATTGATACATGCACATTATCACCATAAACTAACTTCTCATATATTTCATCGGAAACAATGAGAATATTATGTTCAAGGGCAATTTCACCTAATGCTTTTAACTCCTCAGCAGTATAGATCATCCCCGTAGGGTTACTAGGAGAGTTAATTACAACAGCTTTTGTCTTTGGTGTAATCGCAGCCTTAAATTGTTCTGGTGTAATTTTAAAATCATTTGCTTCTTTACCTTCAACTAAGACAGGAGTACCTTCAGCTAATTTTACGAATTCAGGATAGCTAACCCAATATGGTGTTGGGATAATTACTTCATCACCTTGGTTAAGAATAACTTGGAATAATGTATATAAGGCGTGCTTTGCTCCCACACAAACAATAATCTCATTCCCGGCATAAGTAAGGTTTTGATCTTTTTTAAACTTCTCAATAATTGCATCCTTTAATGCCACTAAACCACCAGAAGGTGTGTATTTTG
The DNA here is from genome assembly GCF_000307855.1 of Schinkia azotoformans LMG 9581. Classification (GTDB taxonomy): domain Bacteria; phylum Bacillota; class Bacilli; order Bacillales; family Bacillaceae_J; genus Schinkia; species Schinkia azotoformans. The sequence goes on from NZ_AJLR01000048.1 coordinate 58,927, forward strand.
TTTGACCTTCATTCATTGCTTTAACGGCGGCCTCAATAATGTGCTGTGGTGTGTTAAAATCTGGTTCCCCAGCACCAAGACCTATAACATCATGGCCCGCATCCTTTAATGCTTTAGCCTTTGCAGTAATTTCAAGTGTTGTAGATGGTGTTAAGGATGATACACGATTTGCTAATTCCATTGCTAAATTTCCTCCTCAAAGCGGTCTTTTTTAAGACTGTACCTTTTCACAAATGATCCATCTTCAAATTTCATAAAATAATATGTATAACGCTTTTCTTGGTCTAAATAAGTGACTTCCCAAAGCGGCGTTGTCTCAGTTCTATTTGTCCGATTATCCTTCATTACTTCAGCACCAAGTCTTATATCAATTAATTTTAAAGGATTTTGATTCGCAATCACATATTTTTTTACTTTTTCTATTGACCACCCTTCACTGGCCTTTTTTGTAATCAACTTCCCCTGTTTTGAATCTGGTACCCAAACGATGATATCCTCATCTTTATCGTTTGTTCCATAAAGTACGGTATAAGCCAATCTTCCATGGTAGTACTCTGCATCATAAATAGATGACAATCCTTTTACATTTTCTTCAGCAAAAGCAATTGCTTTTTTCTCACCTTTTTTTTGGAAGCTCATACTTTCATGATAAATGTGGGAAGCCTGCCAAATTATGATAATCATTAATAAGGGTATTATATACAACCATTTTTTCATAGTAAACCTCTAAGTTTGATATATAGTAAAAATTGCTTTATTCGGGTCTTCTTGGTCAAGAGCCAACCCAAACATTACATCCCTTTCCTTCAGTGTTCGATTCAAAATATCAACAATTTTATAAAGATCCGGTGAATTTTGAATCCGTACTGTCGCCAAGACCTCCACTTTACTATTCATACGCTCCCCCTAAGATCAAGATAAACAAATTTTGTTACACATATCGTTAACCGTAAAAGTGAAATATAGTATTAAGAAATAAGTTTTTTACTTCGTCTCTTTTCCCATTATACAATATTTAATAAAAACTATCTCCTTCCAACACCATAATTTGGGGCTTAAGGTAGCCCCTTTTTTCTTTTGAAAAAATGTCTCATAGCCAATCGGATAACTTTTTTAATAATACGTCGGTTTTTTCTTCATATATTTCAATCGGAGGCAACGCATGAATGAATTTTTTTCCATAGCTTTTTGTTGAGAGGCGGCGATCTAGTACAAAAACAACCCCACGATCATTTTTCGCACGAATCAGGCGTCCAAAACCTTGTTTAAATCTTAATATGGCTTGAGGTAAGAACAGATCCATGAAAGCATTTTTTCCTTCCTGTTTCATCAATTCTGACTTTCTTGCCATGATTGCATTATCTGGCGAAGAAAATGGCAGTCTTACAATGACAATACAGCTTAAATCCTCCCCGGGGATATCGATCCCCTCCCAAAAGCTGCTTGTTCCAAAAAGGATTGCCTGTTCATGCTGTTTAAAGCTTTTTGTTAATCGGTCGCGGCTTCCACTTGAAATCCCTTGGCCAATTAAAACAAATCCGTCTAATCCAGCAGCAGCCTTAACATTGTAAAAAGTTTTTTCAAGCATATCATAGGATGTAAATAAAACGAGCATTCTTCCTCGGGTTACCCTGGCAATTTCAATAATCTTACTTGCGATTTCACAGGTAAATTCCGTTTGCTCTACATCCTTAATTTCCGGAACATCAATAGGTAGCATAAGCTGAACCTGATCCTTATAAGAAAAAGGAGAAGCTATTTTTTTTGTAATTACTTCAAAATCCAAAAGACCTAAGCTGGATTTTATATATTGAAAAGAATCATTTATTGCTAGGGTTGCCGATGTCAGTATTACGCTTTCCTTTTTAGCGAACAAGCGGTCAGCCAATAATTCACTTATATCGATCGGTTGACAATATAGGAAGGCAGAGTTCTGTGCACCCTTAGGTTCAATTTCGACCCATGTTACATTATTAGATTCATGTTCAAATAACAGTTTGGAAAGACCATTGCTAATATCCCCCAAAGCCTTTCCAAGCGATTTAATGTCCGTTATTAGTCCGAATGGAGCTTCAAGCTTTTCACCTATCGATAAAATATTAAATTTTATATCCTCGAGCATTTCAATTGCTAAAAATGCATAGCTTTTCACACTCTTCCATAATGGACCTTCTTCACTTGATGAATCAAAACGATATGTGATCCGGCCTATCTCATTCTTGCTTTGCTGTTTCTGGGCTAAAGTATAAGTTCGGATTGTTCTAAATAACTCGTCAATCATATTTTTAGTTTCAATATATTGCTCCTCAACCTTATCAATTTCGGATGAAAGGCCAATGTTCATGCTTTTTGTTGCCAACTTAATTTTATGAAGCAGCTCTATTCCATCAGAAAGACCAATTTGATTTAGCAATATTTGAATAGATGTATAATCCAACTTTATCCCTAAATGGTCACTGGCAACATCATCAAGATGATGGGCCTCATCAATCACAAGCTCACTGTAAGCTGGTATTAATGAAAAGTCACTTTTCATATCTGAAAGAAGAAGGGCATGATTCGTAATGATAAGATCGGAAACTTCAGCTGCGTTCCGTTTTTGACGGTAATAACATCTTGAAAACCATGGGCATTCTTTGCTGCTACAACAGGAAGAATCACTTTTTACTTTATTCCAAAAAAGTCTTCCCCCAGATGATAAGTTAATTTCATCAACGTCCCCATTACTTGTTTCTGTTAGCCATACTAGTATTTGGGATTTTGTAAATATAGTATCATACGTATCATCACTATCCGTTTCCATGCACTCTTCAAATTTCCTTAAACAAAGATAATGATGCCTCCCCTTTAATATAGTGGCTTCGAATGAAAATGGAAGAGCTTTTTTAAGGATTTTGATCTCCTGCCCCATTATTTGTTCCTGCAGATGGGTGGTATACGTGCTAATCACAATTCTCTTTCCTGTTTTTTTGGCGTGAAGAATTGATGGAAGTAGGTAGCCAATTGTTTTACCGGTTCCGGTTCCCGCTTCAAGCAATCCATGCACTCGGGTTTTAAATGCCTCTTCAATCGTTTCAATCATTTCAATTTGGCCATCCCGAATCTCAAATTTTGGATCTACTTTTTTAAGCAGGGGGATGATTGATTTGGTTTCAAAGTCATCAAAATTAAGTCTTTCATTTTCAATTTGGCTTTGTCTTCTCTGTACTTTCAATGCAATATTACGGTGAATATCATAATCTTCTGTATCGGTCAGTAATAATTGTTTTTTTTCATTGATTATATCTTTAAGCAGGTTCTTTAGGCTGCTTTGGAAAGAAGCTGCATAGGATTGCATTTTTTTCAATGTAACTAATGGCAGGCTTTTAAGCTTTATTAATAAATTCACCAATAATTGTGCGGTTGCCTCAGCATCGCTATCTGCACGATGGGGCTGATCATGTTCAATCGACAATTCGGTAGCAAGCTGATTTAATTTGTAACTATTTAAAGTTGGAAACAATAATCTTGAAAGTTCAACCGTATCTAAAGTCGGGCAATTCCTCCATTTTGCCCCACATTTTCGAAACTCAGCCTTTAAAAAAGCAATGTCAAACGGAACATTATGAGCAACAAAATAAGAGTCTTCCAGCATTTCTGATAGCATTGGTGCAATTAAATCGAAGGTAGGGGCCTTGCTGAGCATTTCATCTTCAATCCCGGTAAATTGTTTAATGAAAGAAGAAAGTTTCATATTTGGATTGACAAAACTGGCAAATTGCTCAATAATCTCACCATTTTCAATTAGAATAGCACCAATTTGAATGATTTTATCTGTACCAATTTTATTTCCGGTCGTCTCCACATCTATAACAAAAAAACGATTTTTCATCCTTACACCCTCAAACCCGTTTTCTTTTACTATCTACAAATTATAGTATAAACTTTGATAGTATAAAAAGGCTTTCGCTAAAATTAAGCGAAAGCCTTTTTATTCGTCTCTATATCATTATAATACAGTTGAAGCAGGTTCAGCATAAATTAATTGTTTAATTGAGTTATCTTTTTCATCCATAATGGCCACTCTTGGTTTATGCTGAGCAATTTTATCTTCTGGGACAATCGCATACGAAATAATAATGACAATATCATTTGGTTGAACTAAACGTGCAGCAGCACCATTTAAACAAATAACACCGCTGCCTCGTGGACCTGCAATGACGTAGGTTTCGAGTCTTGCACCATTGTTGTTGTTGACGATCGCGACTTTTTCATTTTCAACGATTCCAACTGCATCCAAGAGATCTTCATCAATCGTAATACTGCCAACATAATTTAAGTTCGCTTCTGTTACTCTTGCCCGATGTATTTTGGCATTCATTAATGTTCTAAACAAAATATTTCCCCCTAAATCGAAAACGTAATATTATCTATTAAACGTGCCTTTGAAAATTTCACAGCAAGTGCAATAATCATCTTGCCATTAGGTTCATTTAATTCCACTAAATCCGGATAAGAATAAATTTCTACATAGTCAATGATCCCGGACGTTTTTTCATGAACAGCATTTATGACTTCAGTTTTAACTTGATCAAGATTTTTTTCTCCATCTAAAATACGTTGAACTGCTTTTTGTAAACTTCTATACAGTTCAGGCGCAACACTACGCTCTTGTTCAGTTAGATAAACATTTCGAGAGCTTTTCGCCAAACCGTCTTCCTCCCGAACGGTTCCAACAGCGACAAGTTCAACCGGAATATTATAATCATTTATTAACCCATCAACTACAGCAACCTGTTGGGCATCCTTCAAACCAAAATAGGCACGGTCAGGCATGATAATATTAAATAGTTTCATTAAAACTGTAGCGACACCATCAAAATGACCTTCTCTTGATTTTCCGCAAAGGACGTTTACACGTTTAGTAACGTTTATTTTAGTGGAAAGATCAACCGGGTACATTTCTCCAACTTCTGGGTAAAAAATAAAATCTACACCGGCATTATTAGCTAAAGTTTCGTCGCGTTCAATGTCACGGGGATAAGCATCAAAATCTTCATTTGGTCCAAATTGCAATGGATTGACAAAAATACTGATAACGACTTTGTCGTTATTCTTTTTTGCTTCGTTAATTAATGTTAAGTGGCCCTCATGCAGAAAGCCCATTGTGGGAACATAACCTATTCTGTTTCCTTCCCTGTGAAGCTCTTTTGCCATTTGTTGCATTTCTTTAATAGAACGTATTACCTGCATGTCTTATTTTCCTCCGTATAAAGACACAAGTTGTTCTTCTTTCATCGTAAAAGAATGAAGATCATCTGGAAATTCACGTGTCTTTACTTCACTTCTATATTGTTGAATCGCATTTTGAATAACTGAATTTGCATCGGCATATGGTTTAACAAATTTAGGAATATGGCCAAAACCATTTTGAATGACATCATGATAAACCAATACTTGTCCATCTGTTTTGTTTCCCGCTCCAATTCCGATCGTTGGAATTGAAATCTCCGAGGTAATTACCTCTGCCAATTGTTTGGGCACACATTCTAGGACAAGCATCATCGCTCCGGCTTTTTCAGCTTCCTTGGCATCCTCAATCAATTTTTTAGCTGTTTCTGAATCCTTGCCTTGCACTTTATAGCCGCCTAATACCCCGACGGATTGCGGTGTCAGTCCAAGATGAGCGACAACAGGCACTCCCGCAGCCACCAACCGTGAAATAGTGAAACAAACATCCCCAGCCCCTTCAAGCTTTAGGGCATGTGCTCCGCCATCCTGCATTAATTTCATTGCATTTTTCATTGTGTCTTCTATTGATGTATGATAGCTCATAAATGGCATATCCGTTACGATGAATGTATTTTTTGCGCCCCGCCGCACTGCTTTTGTATGATGAACCATATCCTCCACCGTTACTGGAATGGTTGACTCATACCCTAGTACGACCATTCCAAGTGAATCCCCAACAAGGATTACATCAACATTTGCTTCTTCAGCAAGCTTTGCTGATGGAAAATCATAGGCCGTCAGCATCACGATCGGTTCGCCATTTGTTTTCATTTTTTGGAAATCAGTAGTTGTTTTCAATTGTTTCCCTCCTCAAGTAGATGAGGGAATGAAGACCGCCATTTTTTTACCCAAATAGAAATAAAACAAAAAAGTCTTTCCATACGGAAAGACGGGTAAGCAATGTGGCTAATTCATCCCCTGTCCTAGTCCGTTTTATGGATCAAGGCAGTATAAATTTCAATTAATCTGCAGTACTTGCATTCAGCGGTGTAGTTCTTACAGATACTACCCATGTAACATTGCAAGTATAACAGAAAACAGGGGATATTTTCAACTAGTCGGAATATTATATTAATTAATCTTTCTCCTAAATTTCAATATCTGCTGAATATATATGGTGAATAGTGCCATTTTTATCTTCTAGTAATAAAACACCATCATCGGTAATCCCTATTGCTTTTCCTTCGATAGTTTCTGTTAAAGTTCTGGCTTTGATTTGTTTTCCAATGCTAACAGCATAGTTTTCCCATAGTACTTTTACAACTTGAAACCCATTTTCCAAATAATCCACATATAAGTCTTCTAGCTCTTTTAAAATTGCTTGCAAAACCATTGAACGATTTAGCTTTTTTCCTGTCTCAATGGATAAAGACGTAGCTGTTTCTTTTAGGTCGTCCGGGAAATGTTCAAGCTGCTGATTCACGTTAATGCCAATGCCGATTATAACCGCATTAATCCGATCTGCTTCCGCTTGTAGTTCGGTTAATATCCCTACGGTTTTCTTTCCATTTATTAAGATATCATTCGGCCATTTTATCTCACATTTACACCCGATGGCCGCTTCAATCCCCCTTACGACACTTACAGCCGCTAGAAGCGTAAGCTGGGGTGCTTGTTGCGGTGGAATATTGGGCTTTAGGATTACACTGAACCATATCCCCGTAAATTTAGGAGAATACCAAGAACGGCCAAGCCTCCCTTTACCGGATACTTGTTCTTCGCTGACAACAATAGCGCCTTCCGGGGCACCATCATAAGCATCCTTTAATGCCAGTGTATTCGTTGAAGTAACCGATTCTTCATAATGAACTTCACGACCAATAAAGTTTGTTTGTAGACCTAGCTGTATTTCATTTCCGCTGATCCTATCAGGTTTTTTTATGATACGATAGCCCTTACGTTGAACAGCCTCCAACTCAAAGCCGTCCTTCCGTAAATCCTCAATATGTTTCCAAACTGCAGTTCTAGAGCAACCTAGTTTGTCACTAATCAATTGTCCCGATAAAAATTCCCCTTCATGATCTGAGAATAATTTTAATAATTGTTTTCGGATGGAGGATTGCATGTAAGAAGCCACTCCTTTATGTTTTCTTTATTATTTTCTACCTCTCCGTTAACAACGGCTCTTTCAACAATCTCAATAGTTTTCGAAAGCCAAGGTCCTCCCTTTTTGCTATACCATTCGATTAAATCATTTCCAGTGATTGCCATTTCTTTTCTAGCTACTATTGGGAGGCTTTGGGTGATGGTCTGCAATTCTGTTAACACTGCATCAGACTGTTTATTTTCTAGTAAACAATATAACCTGATGCCGGATTTTACTGCTTCCGGCCCATATGTATACACTGTATAACGCGAAAGGTTCGTGCAATTCTTAAGCTCTGCAATCACATTTAAATAAAGCCTACATGTTTTTATTCTTTCATTTGAACTTTTCCATTGTCTAAAAAAGAACTCAATGTCCTCTATCTTAAGAATATGAATTAATAATGCCCACTGTTCCTCTAAGGTTAGTGCTTGTTGCGAACAAAGGACTGCAAATTGTCTTAATTCCTCCGCTTTATTGTCTAACAGTGGCAGGTAATTTTGTATTTGCAGTTCAGCGATGAGCATGATTGCCTTTTTATTTGCCGTTTGCCCTGTTAAAAGCTTTTCAAATTCGACTAGTACCCGTTCCACTGAGATTTTAGTTAGTAAATGAGCATGCCTCTTAATCGATTTCTTCGTTTCCGGACTGAGTTCAAAATCTAATTGGCTCACAAAACGAATCGCTCGCATTATTCTTAACGGATCTTCTAAGAAACGATCATCCGGATTTCCCACTGTTTGGATCAATTTATTTTTTAAATCCTTTTGTCCTTCGAATGGATCGATAATGGTGCCATGAATATCCATTGCAATGGCATTAATGGTAAAATCACGGCGACTTAAATCCTCTTCAAGTGAGGTAACAAACTCAACTTTCGAGGGGCGTCTAAAATCTTGATAATCACCATCTATTCTAAATGTTGTTACTTCATACATTTCTTGATTATGTAAAACGACAACCGTTCCATGTTTTATTCCTACTGGTATCGTTCTATCAAATAACGCTTGAACATCTTCTGGTAATGCAGAGGTTGCGATATCAATATCACCTCTTGAACGCCCTAAAAGATGATCACGGACAGAACCGCCGACAAAATAGGCTTCAAATCCAGCCTCTATTAAAGTTTCAATAATTGGTTTTGCTTTTATAAACGGTTCTTCCATGTTATCCCTCTCTTTATACCGGACAAACGGTTTCGTAGTAAATTTTTTCATATTGATCTACTATTTTTTTCGGGTTAAAAATATTTTTCGTGCGTAAAAACGCTTGTCGACTCATCTTATTATGTAATTCACGGTCAGATAGGAGTGTTATAGCTTTGTCAGCCACTGCACTCGTATCTCCTAATTCACAAATAAAGCCACTAATCCCATCTTCGATCACTTCTGGAATTCCTCCAATGTTTGTGCCAATACAAGGTACACGGCAGGCCATTGCTTCTAAGAGAGTAAGCCCAAAGCTTTCTTTTTCCGAAAGTAATAGCAAGAGATCACTGCATGATAGAATCTCTTCTACATTTTCCTGCTTCCCAAGAAAATGAACACGATTTTGCAGTCCAAGCTGTTTTACCTTTTTACAAACAACTGTAAATTCAGGGCCATCTCCTACCAAAAGTAGTTTTGCCTTCACATGCTTTTCAATAAGGGCAAAGGCCTCAATTACATCCGGAACTCGTTTGACCTGCCGGAAATTTGATATATGAATGATGACCTTTTCATCCTCTTGAATCCCATAGCTATGTCTAATAGTAGGGCGCTCACGTCGATAATAAACACGATCATCTATAAAATTATAAACTGTTTCTATCTCTTTATTCGTTTCTACTAATTGATAAGTTTCCCGGGCAAGATTTTTTGATACGGCTGTTACTCTATCTGACTGTTCAATTCCAAAACGAATTAACTCCTGCAGGGAAGGATCATGCCCTAACACTGTAATATCAGTTCCATGTAAGGTCGTGATAATTTTCAGACGATCACCTCCGACCATCTGCTTTGCCAAGTAGGCACTTATCGCATGTGGAATTGCATAATGTACGTGAAGCAAATCTAAATTTTCCCGCCTTGCCACCTCGGCCATTTTGCTTGCTAAAGATAAATCATAAGGCGGGTATTTAAAAACTGAGTATTGATTCACATCAACCTCATGAAAATACAGATTCGGATACCATTTATTTAACCGAAAAGGGATGCTTGATGCAATAAAATGAATTTCATGACCCCTTTCAGCTAACAACATTCCTAGTTCTGTCGCAACAACACCTGAACCGCCAACCGTTGGATAACATGTTATGCCAATTTTTAGTTTTTCATTCATCTAGAGTTCTCCAATTAAAATCGCCGCGTTCCAATCCGTGGATCAACACTTCAGCAGTCCCCATATTGGATGCAAGCGGAATATCATATACATCACATAGCCGGAGTAGTGCACTGACATCCGGTTCATGCGGCTGTGCCGTTAACGGATCCCTAAAAAAGATAACTAAGTCAATCTCATTATTGGCAATCATAGCCCCGATTTGCTGATCTCCACCTAGTGGTCCTGATTGAAAGCGATGCACAGGGAGCCCGGTTGCCTCTATTATTTTTTTCCCTGTTGTACCTGTTGCAAATAATATATGGTCTTCAAAAATTGGAGTATACGCTGAAACAAATTGAATCAACGCTTCTTTTTTTCTGTCATGAGCAATTAAAGCAATATTCATCACAATCCCCCCCTACTCAATGATGTTTTCTAACCCGTAAACTAAAATATCAATATTCATTACGGTCTCTATAGCTAGTTTAACACCCGACATAAAGGAAGAGCGGTGCAATGAATCGTGGCGAAGCGTTAAGATTTGTCCATTTCCCCCAAAAAGAACTTCTTGATGAGCAACTAAACCAGGAAGTCGAACGCTATGAATACGCATGCCGTTCATATTTGCCCCTCTTGCACCTTGTAACGTTTCTTTTTCATTTGGATGACCTTGCTGTTTTTCTTTTCGGCTTTTTGAAATTAATTCAGCTGTTTTAATGGCTGTACCTGAAGGAGCATCGAGCTTTTGGTCATGGTGCTGTTCAATAATTTCAACATCCGGGAAATACTTCGCTGCCATCTGTGCAAATTTCATCATTAATACAGCACCAACCGCAAAGTTCGGTGCAATAATAACCCCAACCCCTTTTTCCTCAGCTGTTTTTGCTAAATCCTCCAATTCTTCCTCATTGAAGCCCGTTGTCCCAACTACAGGTCGAATTCCATGCCTTAAGGCCGCCTCAGTATGTTTTCTGCCGATTTCCGGAGTTGTTAAGTCTAATAATACATCTGCTTTGATCTCTCGGAAGCATTGTTCAACATCCTCATAGATTGGAGCATCCAGGGCTGGCAAACCCTCGATATTTGAAATTAGTTTACCCCCATTTTTTCGGTCAATTGCCGCGGCTAGTTCAAAATGTTCCGTTTCTTTAATGAGCTTTAAAGCCTCCATCCCCATCTTTCCACGTGGTCCTGCTAAAATAATTGTAATTTTCTCCATTGTTCTCCTCCTATTCCTTCCTTGTCCAGCGGTCCTTATCTCGAGTATTAAATTTATTCATAACTAAATTAAACGATTCCTCTAAGCTGATATTTAATGAATTTGCAAAGCAAATTAACACAAAAAGAAGATCCCCAAGCTCTTGTTCTACCGTTTTTTCTTCTTCATCACTTTTTTTTGGTTTTTCTCCGTAAAAGTGATTGATTTCCCTGGCAAGTTCACCAAGTTCCTCCGTCATTCTCGCTAACATTGCTAATGGGCTGAAATAACCTTCTTTAAATTGATTTATATATTCATGAACTTCTTTCTGCATCTCATCGATTGACTTTTGACTCAATTAATTCTTCACCTCTATTTCGTCTGTTGATATTAATGTTAGCTAAATTTAGGTCTTTTGACAAACCATTCCTTTTCTTTTTAGAGTAATTCTTAACATTTTTTCCAAACTAATTTATAATGATATTGTTTTTCTTAATTAGGAGGCCTCGTTATGAAGATAGGTATAAAACTAACAAATATTCTCTTTATTCTTTTTGGGGCTGCTATTTTTTCCTTTGGATTAGTCCATTTTAATATGGAAAATAATTTAGCAGAGGGCGGCTTTACCGGTATAACCTTGCTTTTATATTTCTTATTTAGGCTTGATCCTTCCATCACCAACCTTGTTCTTAATATTCCGCTGTTTTTTATTGGCTGGAAGTATTTGGGTCGAACAACCTTTATTTATACCATAATTGGAACGGTATCTGTATCGATATTTTTATGGATATTCCAACGTTTTAGCCCTTTCCATATTCCTCTCCATGAGGACTTACTTCTTGCTGCCTTATTCTCAGGTGTCTTTATTGGGGTTGGATTGGGAATCATTTTTCGATATGGGGGTACAACAGGTGGTGTCGATATCATTGCGAGATTGGTTAACAAATATATCGGCTGGAGTATGGGAAGGACGATGTTTTTGTTTGATGCTTGTGTGATCACCGCTTCTTTAATTTTCTATTTGTCATACCGGGAAGCTATGTATACCCTTGTTCTCGTTTTTGTTGGTGCTAGGGTTATTGATTTCATGCAAGAGGGGGCCTATTCTGCCAGAGGTGCCACTATTATATCTGAGAAAAGCAACGAAATTGCAAAACTAATAATGCAAGATATGGACCGTGGTGTAACGATCTTAAAAGGAATGGGCAGTTTTACAGGTCAAGAACGTAATGTTCTATATTGTGTTGTTGGGCGAAATGAAATTGTAAAACTAAAAAGCCTAATTCATTCCGTTGACCCCCACGCCTTTGTAACTGTCACTGATGTACATGATGTGTTAGGTGAAGGTTTTACATTAGATGAAAACAAAAAACCAATAGAACGTTAGAAAAGGGGCTGAACATGATCAGCCCCCTATCTTAATCTTCATTTCCAACCATACCTGTGTAAACTAACAATAAACGTACAAGTTCTAGAACAGCTACAAGTGCAGCTGCTACGTAGGTTAATGCCGCCGCATTTAATACCTTTCTAGTTTCTCTTTCTTCATCATTGCGAATTACACCGGCGGAAACAATTTCATCCATCGCCCGGCTTGATGCATTGAATTCAACCGGTAATGTTACAATTTGGAAAAGAACTGCAGCTGCCATACAGCCAATACCTAACAACAAGAATCCTGATATTTGAGCAAAAATCCCAATCATAATGAGAATCCAAGAAAGATTTGAACCAAGATTTGCTACTGGCACTAAAGCATGTCTAAAACGTAAAAATGCATAGTCTTGTGCATCCTGAATCGCATGCCCGACTTCATGGGCGGCAACTGCTGCACCAGCAACGGAAACCCCATGGTAATTTCCAGAAGATAAGCGGACGGTTTTAGAACGAGGATCATAATGATCTGACAAAACCCCATGTGTCTCTTCAACTCTTACATTGTATAAACCGTTATTATCCAAAATTGTCCTCGCTACTTGAGCACCAGTCATCCCAGAAGATGCAGGAACTTGAGAATATTTGCGATATGCACCCTTCACTTTCATTTGTGCCCATAATGGGATGAGGATGATGATTGCAAAATAAACTAAAAAGCCCATTCTTTCGATTCCTCCATGAAAATTTTTTATACTTTAATTTTATTGAATGCTTAATATTTAGTCAATTAATAACCCTTTTTCCTTACCGATTTCTGTATTTAATCGTTGTAATATGCTCAGCCTTGAATTTTTTTAAGCCGACATATAATAGAACAGAAAGAATAATACTGCCTGTTGTCATCATAACCCAAATTAAAGATGGGTCAGTCTCGTCTGTAATAGTTTTGCCAAATAGTTTATACATATCCTTTTCCATTATTTTAAGGTGATTCTCTTTGTTTTTTTCATCTACACGTTCATAATCACTAAGAAAGCGGATATGGGAGTCTAAGCGTGAAATAGCTTCTGGGTCAAGACTGATTACTAAACTAGGGTAGATCGTATCTATATTTGTAGTAAAAACATTAAATTGCAGCTTGAATTTTCCTTTGTCTTCATCTAAAGCAGCTTCTTTCATTTGTTTAAAACTATCCAAAACCGGCTTTTCCATCTCCATCCATAAAGGCTGATGTTCGGAATGCAATGCATCTAAAGCAAGCCTGAGCTGCGTAACTTTTCGAACTCTCTCTTTATGTTCTAATGACACCGCTGTTAACGCCTTAACAGCCTCATCATTACTTATAGAAATAACACGTAAAGCATTCATGGTAATATGATCTTCTTTCGGGTAGGTTTTCAAAAACTGTTCCGAAAATTGTTCCAATACCTGTTTAGCCTGATCGAATTTTTCTTGTTTCGTAAGTATAAGTGCTTTGTCAGCCATATTATCTAAGTATGTCCAACTATTATTATTGTTGGCGTATATCATTTGTTGAGGAATTACAAATAACAAAAATACAAAAACCATTACAATCTTTTTAGTCATCACTTGTCCCCCCATATACTTTGTATGAGTGTATGAAAGAAGGGACAAGAGTAGAACTTTATTGCAACTCAGCTTGATAATGTTTATCGCGGATACATAGCCAATATGTAATTAAAATTGATGCGATACTTAACCAAAATGTAAAATAACCGATTTGCGGGGTAAAATCACTGAGTACACCGTATCTTGGCATCATTCCAAACACATAATCGATTACATCATTATGTAAAGTCCAAACAGCTGCGACTATTAAATGCCAAGCTTTTAGGCGGTAATATGGTGCGTATAACAGACCCTGGGCAGCCATCGCAAAATGAGAGGCGATTAACATGTATCCCTCCCATGGCAGGCTACCTTCAACTTTTAAAACTAATAAATTCATCACAACGGCCCAAATCCCATACTTAAAGAGGGTTACAATTGCTAATGCTTCTATTATTGGCCAATTTTTCCTTAATAAAAATGCAATTAAAACAATCACGAAAAATAAACTTGCCGTAGGGCTATCTGGAACAAAGAGTAGAAATCGGGGAGGTGTTTCCGCTAATTGCCAACCGTACCAGATGTAACCCCAAATCGTACCAAATATATTAATAACTAGCAGTAGCCATAAAATTGGGCGCATACCTAAAAAGTGGATTAATAGCTTCATCTACTCAACTCCGGATTAAAATTAATAAAAAAGCTGACCTTCTACTGAAAGTCAGCTTTTAATTTGTAAAATTATTTTGCACTAAGACCGTGTATAAACTCAGAAAGTGCTTTTAGTTCCTCATCAGAACCTTTGAACATACCTGGTGGCATTGTTGCACGGCCGTTAACAGCGATATCAGCAATTTCCTCAGCGGATAAAGTTGCGCCAGTCTCTGTTAAAGCAGGTGCTGCTGGTCCACCAGTCAAATCTGTACCGTGACAGTTTAAACAGCCGCTAGCTTCAAGTGCTTTGTAGCCTGGATCTTCTTTATCAAATTCAACAGTTTGCTTGATTTCACCTTGTTTTGCAGCAGCTTCCCAGTCATGGTTAACTACTGATTGCCAAGTTAAGAAGATTGTTGCAGCTAGTGCCAATAACATTAAACCAGTTGCAATTGGTCGTTTTGATGGGCGGCGCTCAGGACCTCTGTCTAACCAAGGTGCTAATAGTAACGAACCAAATGCAAGACCAGGAATGATCATCGCACCGATTACTGTATATGGACCTGATGCATACTCATATTTAAGTAATTGATATAAGAATAAGAAATACCAGTCTGGTAATGGAATATAGCTTGTATCAGTCGGATCAGCTATACGCTCTAATGGTGATGGATGCGCAATGGTTAAACAAAGGTATCCAACTAAGAATACAGACCCGATCAACCATTCTTTTAAAAGGAAATTCGGCCAAAATGCCTCCGTTTTTCCTGGATATTCGGAATAATCCTTCGGTACATTGGGTTTTCTTTCAGCAGATATACGAGAATCCCCAACGAATTTCATACCTTTTCCGCGATGCATCGTCTTCCCTCCCTTATGTTACATATGTATTTTACAATGGACCCGAAATACCTTGTTTTCGAATCATAATGAAATGGGCAGCCAGTAAACCAAATAATGCTGCTGGCAGGAAGAATACATGGATTGCGAAGAAACGCGTTAATGTTTGTGCACCAACAATTTCAGGGCTACCTGCTAATAATGTTTTAATTGAAGGTCCAAGTAATGGAACAGCCTCTGCAATCTGTAAACCTACCTTTGTTGCAAATAATGCTTTCATATCCCATGGTAATAGGTATCCTGTAAAACCAAGTCCTAACATAATGAAGAAAATTAATACGCCTACTACCCAGTTTAATTCACGTGGCTTTTTATAAGCTCCTTGGAAAAACACACGTAAAACGTGTAAAAATAACATAACAATAACTAAACTTGCTCCCCAGTGATGCATTCCGCGCACAATTACACCAAATGCCACTTCATTTTGCAAATAGTATACTGATTCCCAAGCATTTTTAATATCTGGAACATAGTACATTGTTAAAAACATTCCAGATAAAACTTGGATGACAGTTATGAAGAATGTAAGTCCGCCAAAACAGTATACAAATGCTGAAAAGTGATGTTCAGGGTTAACATGCTCAGGTACTTCATGGTCAGCAATATCACGCCATACCGGCGTAATATCTAAACGCTCATCTACCCAATCATAAATTTTATTAAGCATTTATTACGCCCCTCCTATGCTCGTGGTCTAGCTTTACCAAGATATAAAGTTCCGCCTTCAAGTTTGTGGTCATAAAGGTCTAATGGTGCAAGCGGTGGTGTACCAGGTATATTAGTGCCATCCTTTTCATACCTTCCATCATGACATGGACAGTAGAATTCGTTTGCAAACTTTGGATCATTCCAAGTTACAGTACAGCCCAAATGTTTACATACTGGTGACATTGCTTGAATGCTGCCATCATCTTTCTTATAAACCCATGCTGACATTGTTACATCTGACTCATACCAAGCATCAACCTGATGTACTGTAAAGTCAAAACGTTGTGGTTCAGATGTAAGCTTAGATTCCTCAACTACTGCAACAAATTCACCTTTAGTAGCTGGCTTTAACACCGGATCAATCGCAAAACGTACCATTGGAGTAAGCATGCCCGCTGCCATAAATCCACCAACACCTGTTAGTGTGTAGCTAAGAAATTGACGTCTAGTTACTTTATTTCCCTTACTCATTCTTTTCCCCCCTCTATTAACAGGATAGTCCATCCGGACAAATCATTAATAAACACACATATTACTAGGACATACTCATGATAGCGCAAACTTGTCCTTTGGTCAATAAAATCTGTCGAAAAAACAAGGGTAAAATTAGCATCAACTCTCTTTTTTCCACAGATTGATAACCAGTGAATGGATTGACTTCATCTGTGATTTTACCATTTGCTCTATGTATTTTTTATCTAGATCTTTAAAGGATATGGAAGGCACCCAAAGCAAGGTAGCTTGTACATCTTTTTCATTGAGCTTCCAATCAGAATCTGAAGTTAATAACACTACATTTTTAATACCATCTTGAAGTAGATTATTATTCCATAGATTGACTCTGTTAATTAAAGTGGATGGCTCCTCTTCTCTTAAATATGTAAAAGCAGGTAGGACAATGAGTCTGCCTTTATATTCTCTTTCAAGCTCTGAAGCTAGAATTGAAATAAATTCACCCATCTCGACAGTTGGAATCATGTCTCCCTTAAAGGTAATCGGTATAAGTGGTACAATAACAGTATCTACATATTCTCTTGCTTTCATGTACATTTCAATATCTGCACTAACCCATTTCATGCATATTCTCCCCTTTTAAATGTCTAGCTCCAGCTCCCAGCGGCTAGTTGACTTCGCTAACCGGTCGCTTCCGCTTTTCTTATATTAAAACATTTTTTTAGGCAAAAAAAAACCTTCCTCTAAATCGAGGAAGTATTTTGGCATTCCAGCAATGAATTTAAACGTGCGGAAAGATGCATAAACTTATCAAAATCTAATTTGTCTAAAGCCTCATCGATTTGCGCGAGAAGCTTATCTCTTTGGAAAGATCGTAAAGATTCATCCAGAAATTTTTGAGCTAGTTGCTGATCTTTTTCATTAATCTGAAGATGGTTTGGGATAAACTTATTTTCCTCCAGTACTGCAACATAATTTGAGCAAGAAAAAGATGATTTGAAATTTAGTTGCATGTAGATGTCTTGATCACGATTTAAGCGAATGTCATGAAAGGATTTTTCTGCATCGGTTGTCATTACATTATCTTTATAAAATCGAAACGGTACATCATCCACACAATGGGTTGACATGATAATTCCTCTTGGACAATATGCAGCCTGTTCGACGAAATGAACATTCTTCATCAATTGGTCATGGCTCATTAAATAATTCAAAATCCAAACACATTCCCGTCTTTTTAACTGATAATGATTTAAAAACCAGCGCACGAATTCTTTCTTTTCATTGACAGATACAGGGGTTGCCAAAAAAAATCCCTCCTCTGCGTTTTCTTCTCTCCGTTTTAATAATATAATTCTTTAAGAAATATACAAAATCCTGCTTAAAATTCATGACAAATTTCTACACGTTTTCTACAAAAAACTACTTTCCTTCCAAACGCAACAACTCTTCTTCAATTTCCATACACTGCGGGTCAATTTCAAGAATTCGTTCAAACATATCCTTCGCTCTTTTCTGGTCTCCATCTTCTAGAAGAAAATAACCAAAATCCTGAAGAAACTGTATATTGTCTTTAAAAGAAGTATATGCATTCTCATAGTGGTTTAATGCATCTTTATATCTATCTAAATTATTTTTTGCAACGGCTAAATCCCAGTCAAATTGTGGGTCATATTCGTCCCCTGCAACTGCTGTTTCAAGGAGACTAACAACTTCTTCATATTGCTCATGAAAAAGATAATAGCTTGATAATAAATGAATGGCCTCAACAAAACCAGAATCAATCTCGATTGCCTTTACAAGGTGGGCCTCCACGTCTTTATCATTTTGTATCTTCATAGCGATCTTTGCAGCAAACACAAGCAGTTCCTTATACTCCGGATCTATTTGCAGTCCTTCTTGCGTCGTTTGATAGCTTTCATTTAATGCCCCCATTTGTTCGTAGGCTTTCGCCAAATAAAGGTATACTGGTACATAGTCTGGATCCATCAGTTTAAGTTCATTCCATTTTGCTACAGCAAGCTCATATCGTTCAAGTTGATAAGCCATTAAACCGTAGTTAAAAAGCCCATTAATTTCAATTTTATTCGTAAGCCCTTTTTCATAGCTTGCAAGAGCCTCCTCGAAACACCCTGTATGAACAAAAGCATCCGCTAACAATAAATGGACATTTGCATGTTCAATCTCTACATTTGTATCTATTAAATTTCGAAAAAATGGAATCGCCTTTTGATATTCGCCAATATCTGAATAAAATTGGCCCAATCCAAGGTCAATCAATGCTTCCTCAGGCGCTAATCGTTTCGCTTTTAAAAGCTTTTGTTCAGCCGCCTCATCAAGGCCCTGCATTTGAAACATATCAGCCATCAAAATCAGAGCTTGAAGATAGGCCGGATCATCTTCTTTTATTTCTTCCAAGTAGTCCAGTGCATCGCCTTCGTAATCCTGTTCAATCGCTATTTCCGCAGCATAAATATATAATTGACCTTCATCAGGATACAATTCCAGTAGTTCATTCACAATTTCTTTAGCTTCGTCTAAAAAACCCCATTGTAAATAAAGATCGGCAATCATTAATTTTTCCTCATGATTTGATATATCTATGAGACTATGTAAATACTGAAGACCTTCATTTATATTTCCATTTTCAACTAATTGAATGGCTTTAAGTAACTTTTCGTCCATATCCAAACTCCTTAAATTTAAAAATAAAAACCCACCACAGCCAGCGCTAAAGGTGGGGCTATAGCCACTTGATTCAACTAAAAAGACCTGGTGCTTTAATTTTTAATTCTTCCCCATATCCCGGAAAAAAATTCGTCTCAAGCTTGGTCTTTAATAATCTGCCCTTATGAACTGTAATAATCGGATCAATTTTATCATAATCAAGTTTGGTTGTATCTTCAACTTTCAACACAAACTCTGGATATTGATATAAATTATAATCGAGATCATTCCCGATTAAGAGCTCTCCTTTTTTCGGAAAAAGTCCGATTTGCTTACGAATAACTCTTGGTATTGGTCTTAAATCTATCGGAAACTGAAGATATGTTGGGATTTTGTTGAGGGATGTTACGTATTCCCATCTATCCATCTGCGTTTTTAACACTTTTTCGTCCTCTACTTTCCATAAAGGATAGATTGGGACTTGAAATTGAAACCCGGCATCCCTAATCCACCCCCATGGAATTGAATGGATATCGGTATGCTCACTTATCTCAGCAATAATGTAGGGGAGTTTATGACGTTTACACAACCTAACAAGGGATGGGGTCAATTTTTCAGCTGTCATGTGCACACCAATAGTAAAATCAATTGTACTATTTATCATTCTATGCCTTGCTCCGCGAATATTTTTTTCAAAATCAAGTTCATAAGGAATATAGCAAGGAGCTAAAACTGTTGTACAGCCTTTAGAAATTAAGTTTATTAACCTTTGTTTGAAATCCTTCAAGTTATCACACTTGATTAAATCAAAATCAATGAAAGTGTGACCAGGTGTCATAAAATAAGTAGAAACATTCATCCTCATACCTTGATATTTTCTTAATGATCTGCCAAAATGACTGATTTTATTTTCCTGAATTAAAAAGGATCGATTCAGGATGCCCTGGTCTGAAACGACATTCGCATCTTCAATAATATAGCTCAAAATAAAATGCCCCTCCTTATCATGCTTGTACAATTTTTCTTAACACAAGTTATGATAGGAAAGGACATATTAGAACTAGTCTTCTTTAACAAGTTCAGTTAAATGATCAAAGAAATTCGGATAGGATACTGCAATCGCATCTGCATCCTGAAGGATTGTGTCAGATTTTGACAGAAGGGCAGCAATGGCTAACATCATTCCGATTCGATGGTCACCATAGCTATTAACTTCTGCCCCATGTAAAGGCGATTTTCCATGAATAATCATTCCATCGTCTGTAGCTTCAATCATCGCACCCATTTTTTTAAGCTCTGTTACTACCGTGTCAATCCGGTTCGTTTCTTTTACTTTTAACTCCTCAGCATTACGGATCACCGTTTGGCCATCAGCCTGTGTCGCTAGAAGCGCAATAATAGGGATTTCGTCAATTAATGCAGGGATAATATCACCGCTTATTTCCGTTGCTGTAAGATTTGAAGTTGAAATCGTTAAATCAGCAACTGGTTCGCCGTTGACAATTCGTTCATTTGTGATCTCTAATTCCGCACCCATTTTTTGTAAAACTGTTACAATACCTGTTCGGGTTGGATTCATCCCTACATTTTTAAGGATGATTCGACTATTCGGAACAATCGCCCCAGCTGCTAAGAAAAACGCAGCAGAGGATATGTCTCCAGGTACCTTAATTTCCGTTGCAGTTAGTGTTTGGCCGCCTTCAATCGAGACGGATAAACCGTCACGTATAACTGCAGCACCAAATGCTTCAAGCATCCTTTCAGTATGATCCCTTGATAATGCTGGTTCCGTAACAGTTGTTACTCCTTTTGAGCCAAGGCCAGCAAGTAATATCGCAGATTTGACTTGGGCGCTTGCTACTGGGGAATGATACTGTATTCCAACTGTATCTCCACCTCTAATAGATAGGGGAGTGTACATGCCGTTTTCACGTCCATCGATAACCGCCCCCATTTGTCTTAACGGATTTGTTACCCTGCCCATCGGTCGTTTCGCGATCGATTCGTCGCCAATTAATACAGAATGAAACGGTCTAGTTGCTAAAATACCAAGCATTAATCTTGTTGTTGTTCCCGAATTACCAACATCCAGAATATCCTTAGGTTCTTTTAGGCCATTAATACCATCTGATTCAATTTCAACATATTCACCCGTTTGTGTGATCCTCACACCCATTTTTCGAAAGCAGTTGATGGTGCTTAAGCAATCCTCACCTGGCAAAAAGCCGGTAACCGTAGTTTTTCCTTTTGCAATCGATCCGAACATGACAGCACGATGTGATATTGATTTATCGCCTGGTACTTGAATTGTTCCTTTAAGACTTGATACGTTCGTTACTAATTGTTTAGATGACAAATAACCACATCCTTACATTTCAATAAATGATTCAAATTGATGTTTGGCAAGACAGATTTGTGCCCTCTTGCGATCATCCTCATTGCGGAAGCTTAGTCTTAAGACCCCCATTATATCTTCCCGAACCTCAATGATTCTAATATTGGTGATGCTAATTTCCTCTTTAGCAAGTATACTAGTAACCTCGGAAATACTACCCGGATGGTCCGGTACATCAACATATAAATCATAAAAAGACGGAATCGCACCCTTTTGCTTAACCGGTAATCCATCACGGAACTCTTTTGCTGAATTAAAATAGGAGTAAATCGCATCACTATCCATCGTATCAATCATATCTTTAACGCGGTCCATCTCTATCCGCCACTTCTCTAGAAGGGCAAGCAGAGTATCTTTATTATGAAGAAGAATATCCCGCCACATTGTAGGGCTGCTCGATGCAATTCTTGTGATATCCCTAAAACCACCAGCCGCAATACTTGATATCGTCGAATTTTTCTCATCGATAGCAGCAACCTGATGAACAAGGCTTGCCGCAACGATATGCGGAAAATGACTGACCGCCCCAGTCAGTTCATCATGCTCTTTTGGAGACATAATTAAAAAGTTTGCTTTTGTCCCACTGAGCCAATCTTTTAATTCTTCGATTTTGGCAGCCGGAGTGTTTTTTTCCGGTGTTAAAATATAAAACGCATTTTCGAACAGATGAGGTCTTGCAGCACTTACACCACTTTTGTGGGAGCCCGCCATTGGATGACCACCAATAAAAGTAACACCCTTTTTGTGTAAATGAATTGCCTTACTCATAATTTGTTGTTTCGTGCTCCCAACATCAGTGATGATTACAGTAGGTTTCATCTCAATATTCACAAGCGTCTCCATTATTTCCTCGGCTTGCCCGACAGGAGCAGAGATGATGATCAGGTCAGCGTCTTTTGCCCCTTGCTCAATTGATACAGCACCTTCGTCAATAACATTTAGCGTTTTCGCCAAACCGAGCCGTTCTTCATTGATCTCAAAACCTACAATCGTTACATCCTCTTGAGCACGTCTAATCGCTAACGCAATCGAACCACCGATTAGACCAAGCCCGATTACAAAAACTCTTTTTTCCAAGGAAATGTCCCCCTAACGAGACTCCCCAAGCATTTCAGTTAAAGCTTGAATGATTTCCTCATTTTGTTCTTTGCTACCAACTGTAATTCTTACAGAGGTTGGATAACCTAGAGCAGTGCCTGAACGAACAATAAAGCCTTTTCTTAATAAATAATCAAATACTTCTTGTCCAGAGCGATTAAAATCAATCAAAATAAAATTCGCTTGAGAAGGGAAATAATCTAATCTGTTTTCTTTACAAAATTGATAAAATTGCTCTAATCCTTCACGATTTGCTTTTACACATGTTTGAATGAACTCTTGGTCATCCACTGCTGCTACAATAGCTGCATGGGCAATTCGGGAAGTGTTAAAAGGTCCTCTTGCCGGATCAAGTGCCGTGATTAGTTCAGGATCACCAACCCCATAACCAACACGAAGAGCGGCAAGTCCATATGCTTTCGAAAATGTACGAAGAATAATCATATTTGGATAATCTTTTAAGTATGATAATGTATTTGGGTAATCCTCCGCGACAGAATATTCATTATAGGCTTCATCCATTACGATCAGAATATGTTCAGGAACGTTTTTAATAAAGTTAACGATTTTTTCTTCGCTAATATATGTTCCTGTTGGATTATTTGGATTGCATACCCATACGATTGCTGTATTTTCATCAATTGCTTTTAGCATTCCATCTAAATCATGTTCTCCATTAATATTTTCAACCATACGAATTTCTGCTCCTTGAAGCGTTGCATTATGGCTATATTGGGAAAACGATGGATTGGCCATTACCGTATTTTTTGCAGGTGATAAAAGTGCTGTACAAAGGATGGCAATCAATTCGTCCGAACCATTTCCGAAAATTAGTTGGTTTTCATCAACACCAATAAACTGAGCCACTTTTTCACGCATATTTCGTGCGTATCCATCAGGATAAAGTGCCAGTTCATCTAAACTGTTTCGGATTGCTTCTTTAGCTTTTTCGGAGCTACCAAATGGATTTTCATTAGAAGCAAGCTTCGTGATTTTATCTAACCCAAGCTCCCTTTTTACATCTTCGATTGGCTTACCAGGCTGATACGGTGTTAACCCAATGAGCTGCTCATTTACTTTAATTTTCATCTCAGACCCACCATTCCTGTATCTTTTAGTATGATTAGTTTATTTTCTCGCATTAAAGCGAAAAAGGATTCTTCTTTTCATTGTATCACAGGATTAGAATTGGTAAAGACTATGACCGGATTTTTTTAACCTTTCCATAATCACCTGGATTTTGTTTCCATCTTTACTACCATTCGTTTCAATGCCGCTTGAAATATCAATCCCTTCTGGTGAATAGACCAAAATTTCGTCTATATTAAGAGGAGTAATCCCCCCAGCAATGAGACACTGCCCCCCCTGAGCTTCCGCTTCTTTATTGTAGGCTGGTATAGACTCCCAGTCAAAGCTTGTGCCAGTTCCTCCCCATGCACCTTTCACTGTGGAATCGATCACATAGCCATCTGCTACGCGGTTATAGCTTTTCATTTTCTTTAACCCATTTTGATTATGATGGATCGCTTTCCAAACGGTCAGGCCTGTTGAGAGTTTAATTTCAATTATTTCTTCAGGCGACTCGTTTCCATGAAACTGGATAATATCAAGCGGCACATGGGAGAGTACATGTGAAATTTCTTGTAAAGTTGGATTTACAAAAACTCCGACATATTTTTGTTCTTCGCCTTTTTCGATTTGTTTAAGCCACTCTCCGCATAGGGCGGGGTCTACCTTACGCTTGCTTTCAGCGAACACAATGCCGATATAAGGTGCACCACTATTAACCGATAGTTGTAAATCTTGTAAAGAATGATTTCCACATAGTTTTAAGACTGTTGCTTTCATTGCGCCGCTCCCGCTCCGAATAACGTTAAAATTCCTTGTGCAGGTGTTTCAGCCCTCATAAGTGACTCTCCGACTAGTACGGCCTTTGCACCTGCTTTTTTTACTCTTAGAATATCATCATGGGTAAAAATACCGCTCTCACTTATAAACAAGCTTTCTTCCGGTATATACGATGTGATAGTCTCCGTTTGTTCGAGAGTAACTTCGAAGGTTTTTAGATTACGATTGTTCACACCAATAATTTTCGGAGTAAAAATGGATAGAATCCCTTCTAATGCTTCGCTGGAATGAATCTCTACTAAACAATCCAACCCTAATTCAGTTGCAAATTGATAGAATTCATATAGTTTACTAGCTTCTAATACCTCCGCTATTAATAAAATGGCATCAGCACCAATTAGTTTACTTTCTAATACCTGGTTTTCATCGATAATAAAATCTTTACGAAGGATAGGTAACGAGACCGCCTTTTTTATGGCCGGGATATACTCCCGCTTTCCTTGAAAATAGCGGCTGTCTGTTAAAACGGAAATCGCATCGGCACCGCCGCTTTCGTATTCTTTTGCGATCTGAATTGGATCAAAGTTTCCTTTTATAATTCCTTTTGAAGGTGACGCTTTTTTTACTTCGGCTATTAAGGCCACTTCATTTTTTGTATTTTGTAATGCATTAAAAAAAGATACTGGCTTTACAGATTCTTTAGGAGGCAACACTAACTGTGCTACCTCTTCCTTTTTTGTTTCGATAATTTTATTAAGCATACTGCTGTTT
The DNA here is from genome assembly GCF_000307855.1 of Schinkia azotoformans LMG 9581. Taxonomy (GTDB): domain Bacteria; phylum Bacillota; class Bacilli; order Bacillales; family Bacillaceae_J; genus Schinkia; species Schinkia azotoformans. The sequence continues at coordinate 84,223 of NZ_AJLR01000048.1, forward strand.
CTCCTTTATTACAAAATTCTTAGTTCGTAGCTTGTTTAGTTGGGCTATTGCGACACCTTCTTCTATTGCCGCCTTAGCCATTTCTATTCCTTCTTTAATTGACGTGCATTTTTCAGCAGCATAAAGGCCTGCCCCCGCATTTAATAAAACAATGTTCGTTTGAGAGCGGTTGCCGCTTCCTGCTAGAACATTTTCAAGGACAGCGGCGCTTTCTTCAACTGAGGAAACACGAATTTCATCTAGCGTTCCCCGTTCCAGTCCAAATTCTTCAGGAGAAATTGTCTTTCTTGTAATGGTACCATTATTTAATTCCACAACATCTGTTTCAGTTGTAATTGAACATTCATCCAATCCATCCCTGCCTGTCACAAGCAAAACTTTTTTAGAGCCAAGGCGCTTTAAAGTTTCCGCCATTTTTTCAGCCAGTCTAGTATCGTACACACCGATCAATTGATATTTACAATTGGCAGGATTTGAAATCGGACCTAACAAATTAAAAATGGTCCGAAAGCCTACATCTTTACGCGGTACAGCGGCGTGTTTCATGGATGAATGGTACGCAGGCGCAAATAAAAAACTCATATTATATTTATTAAGCGAGTCCTTAGCCTCCTCAGGTGTACTTTGAATATTAATTCCTAACTGCTCAAGCACATCTGCGCTCCCGCTTTTAGACGTAAAGGCACGATTTCCATGTTTTGCAACTTTTACACCAAGTCCCGAGAGAATAATAGAAGCTGTTGTTGATATATTAAAAGTTGACGCACCATCACCGCCAGTACCGCATGTATCAATCACTGCCTCATCCTCGTAATCTAGCTGCGTCATATGAGAACGCATCGCTCTTGTAAAACCTACCAATTCATCAGCTGTTTCTCCTCTAAAACGCAAAATGGATATAAGACTGGCAATTTGGCTTTGCGAGGCAATCCCGGACATAATATCATCCATAATCATTTCTGCTTCCTGCTCCGTTAATGTTTCTCCTAGTACACATTTATTTAAAATTTCTTTAAACATATGAAATTTCCTCCCTTTGGAACATCTTTTCAGCAAGCTTGATACTCTTGATTAGCGCACTCGCTTTATTTATCGTTTCTTTATATTCAAGTTCAGGAACTGAATCTGCCACAATTCCAGCACCAGCTTGAACATACGCTTTGTTGTCTTTTACTAAAATAGTTCGAATCGCAATACAAGAATCTATATTTCCGTCAAATCCAAGATAGGCCACTGTCCCGGCATATACATTACGTGCTGTCGGCTCCATTTCCTGCAAGATTTGCATAGCACGGATTTTCGGTGCACCAGATACTGTCCCGGCCGGAAAGGCAGATATTAACGCATCAATCGGATCAACGTCATTTTTTAGTTGTCCGGTAACTTTCGAGATTAAATGCATGACATGCGAGAACTTACTTAATTCCATCAACACCGGTGTTTGGACAGAACCAAATTCAGCAACCCTGCCGATATCATTTCGCGCCAGATCTACAAGCATATAATGCTCGGCGCGCTCCTTTTCATCCGCCAATAATTCTTCAGCTAGAGTCTGATCCTCTTCCTTCGATCGACCTCTTCTTCTCGTTCCGGCAATCGGATGAATTTCAAGATGACCATTTTCGATCTGAATTAACCGCTCTGGAGAGCTCCCGATTAATTCATAGTCATCAAGCTTTAAATAAAATAAATATGGTGAAGGATTGACCATCCTGAGTACTCGATATAAATCGAATCCTTTTATGGTTATTGGGATTTCAAATCGTTGCGATAATACTGCTTGGAAAATGTCCCCAGCCTTTATATAATCTTTTATTTTGTTAACGTCTCTTATGAATTCATGCTTTTTATAGTTGGAGGCAACATCACTAAAATCAACTTCAGACATTTGCTCCATCGCTTGTAATCCTTCATTCTTTATTTTCGAATTAAAGATTTGGTCAAAAATTAAATCTATTTTTTTATGAACCTCTTTATATAATAACTCCAGTATATTTCTCGATTCATTCCCCTCGAGACGAACAAGCTGAATGATATCTAATTCCTTTTGCTCATGGTCAAACGCGATCATCGTTTCACAAAACATGAATGAAAACCGTTTAAGATTTAAATCATTCGTTGTATGTTCAGGAACCTTCTCAAAAGCCGTAATTGAATCATAACCCATAACTCCAACAGCACCACCCCAAAAAGGGAGTGACACATCCGGGTTTTTTACCTTCAGCATTTCCATACAAAGACGGAACGCTTCGCGAAAATGTCGGGCCGACATAATAGTTTCCTTATTTTCATTTTTTAAATAAAAAGACCCTTCACATTCCTCAACATATAAAAATGGATTTAAACCAATAAATGAATAACGAGACCATGGTGATGCATCATCCTTACTTTCTAAGAGAAAGCTCGCTTCTTCTTTTAAATTTCGAAAAATTTGGATGGGAGTAATCGTATCAACGAAATATCGTTTGACGATCGGAATAGTCAGATACTCTTTTGTATCTTCACAAAACGAGGAAAAATTATAATTATTCATAAACACCTCTCCATTCTTTTAGTAATGGAGAATGAGGAGTAAATTGATGAGAAAAAAACAACCCTAAGAAGAGGCCTGATAAAAAATAGGCACACTTTTCTTAGGGTAGTGGTTTAAAATTTTAATTTAAAAGATCTCGTCTCAACTCTGCTCTACTCATTCTACCCTTGACAAATTAATTTGTCATTCTCAACTCTGCTCTAAAAACTCAACTCTAAAAGTTAAACTAAACTTATATGTCATTTTATTACAAACCAGCTTTTTTTGTCAATAAATTTCAAAAATTATTTATTCATTGATAAATCAGGTCTAAGTACAATGGCACCTTCTAAATAAATATGGTCGATTTGATCCTGCGGAATATCCGTTTCAACAGTCATCATAATGCGGATACATTTTTCAAGTGAATTCACAACCGGAATTTCACGCATACACATGACAGGAACGTAAGTCCAGCCATCTAACATACGCATCGCCCTCGCCGGAAAAACAGCATCCAAATCTTCTGTTGTAGTTATTAGCACTTGCACCACATTTTCTGGAACGATTTCATTTTTCTCAATCATCTCATCAAGAAGAATTTTTGTATTGGCAACCATTTCATTTGCATTATTTTCTTTTACTGTTATTGCTCCTCTAATCCCACGAATCAACCTATTGCACCTCCTCTAATTCCTTTATTAAAGTATTTAAGATAAATTCATCGTTTACCTTTACGGTTTCAACCTCACCGATAGTTTTCATTAATACCATTCGCAGTGAGCCGTTTTGTGCTTTTTTATCTTTTTTCATTAATTGAAGTAGAAGATCTGCTCCTAATTCCTTTGGTATTTGAGGAAAATTGTATTGCTTAAACCACTCTTTAAATTTAGATAGATTTAAATTTATTCCGTAATATTCTTCACTTACTCTAATGGCAAATAGCATTCCAATAGCAACAGCATCACCATGGCTCATTTTGCCATAGCCCAAGCCTGCTTCAATCGCGTGTGCAAGTGTGTGGCCAAAATTCAAATAGGCACGAATACCGCTTTCCTTTTCATCCTGTGCAACAACCTGCGCTTTTACAGAGATCCCTTTTGCCAAGGCATATTGGAGTTTTTCAGCACGTAAATCTGCCAATGTATGAATTTCAGAATGTAGCCAATTGTAAAAATCTGCATCCCAAATTAAAGCATGCTTAATAACTTCTGCAAAACCTGAACGCCACTGTTCCTCCGGAAGGGTTAGTAGCATATCTGTATCGTAAATAACGGCTTCAGGCTGATAAAAAGCACCGATCATATTTTTCCCAAGTGGATGGTTAATGGCTACCTTGCCGCCAACAGAACTATCATGGGCAAGCAAGGTTGTTGGCATTTGAATAAAAGGAATTCCTCTCATATAGGTCGCCGCAACAAATCCTGCTAAATCGCCAATCACCCCTCCGCCTAAAGCAATCACAAGGGATTTACGATCAAGTTCATTCTCGAGAGCATAGGTTAAGAGATCGTAAAATACAGAGAATGACTTTGCTCCTTCTCCACCGGGAACTACATAAGAATAAATATTTTCAAAGTCAGTCAATGAAGTTTTAATATCATTTAAAAAGAGCGGTTCAACATTTGAATCCGTAATAATCAAAATGCTTGAAAAATTACCATTAAGATTATTAAGAAACGATTGAATTTCAAAACGGATACGGTCACCAATGTATAGAGGGTACGTCTTCGATGCAGTTGATATCGTTAACGTCTCCATCTTAATAATTCCTCGCTCTTTCGTTCCAGCTAGCGATATTCTCTTTAATTTGATCAATGCGATCCTTTCCAAACTGGTCAACAATCGCCTGCGCAATTTCCCATGCAACAACAGCCTCCGCAACAACACTTGCTGCCGGAACAGCACAGCTATCAGAACGCTCGATGCTCGCCTCAAATACTTCTTTCGTATCAATATCAACACTTTGTAATGGTTTATATAAAGTAGGAATTGGCTTCATCACACCGCGGACGACAATTGGCATACCTGTGGTCATACCGCCTTCAAAACCACCTAAATTATTTGTTTTTCTTGAATATCCATCTTCTTCGTTCCAAATGATTTCATCGTGAACCTGGCTGCCCGGTCTTCTTGCGGCTTCAAAACCAATCCCAAATTCCACACCCTTGAAAGCGTTGATGCTTACAATCGCTGCCGCAATTTTGGCATCCAGTTTTAGATCGTAATGGGTATAGCTACCTATACCGGCAGGAAGTCCATCAACAATAACCTCAACAACACCACCGATGGAATCTCCGTCTTCTTTTGCTTGATCAATCGCTGCCATCATTTTTTGTGCTGCAGCTTCATCCAGACAACGAACAGGTGAGTTTTCGCTGCGTTCTTTTAGTTCTTCTAAGCTATTATAAGAAATATTCTCGGCTTTTACCCCGCCTATTTCCAATACATGACCTGCAACAGTAATTCCCAATTCAGACAATAGCTTTTTCGCTACAGCCCCTGCTGCTACACGTACAGTTGTCTCCCTTGCGGAAGAGCGTTCAAGTACGTTTCTCATATCGCGATGTCCATATTTAATAGCCCCTACAAGATCAGCATGGCCTGGACGTGGGCGTGTGATTTTGCGCTTGATATCTTCCTCATCTTGTTCACTTTCAAGCGGCTCAATTCCCATTACTTTCGTCCAATGTGTCCAATCATCATTCTTTACTACAAGTGTTACAGGAGAACCTAATGTTTTCCCATGACGGACCCCGCTTAAAATTTGAACCTGGTCCTTTTCAATTTGCATCCGACGGCCTCTACCGTGTCCTTTTTGACGACGGGCAAGTTCCTCATTTATATCCTCAGCGACTAATGATAATTGTGCAGGTATTCCTTCTAAAATTGTTGTTAATTGTGGTCCATGTGATTCTCCAGCAGTTATATATCTCATCACTCTTCACCTCTTTAAAGCTTTTATGTATTAATATATCATAATAGTGACTATTTGTCGTCAGTATATTTTGAATTCTTATTTATCAAATGCGCCTTGGCGTAATAAAGTTAGACTTTTCGATAAAAAAATGTATCTTCTGTTTCAAATCCAAAGCTTTGCGGATTAAATATTTGTTCAGTACTGCCTACAAAAAGAATACCACCGTTTTTTAAAGCTGCACTAAACTTCCGATACAGAACTTCCTTTGCATCTTCTGTAAAGTAAATCAACACATTCCGACATACAATTAAATCAAAATTATTGTCGAATGGATCTGCTAATAAATTATGTTTTTTGAAAGTAACTGTCCTTTTAATATCATCATTCACTTTATAGAAAATACCATCTTTCGTAAAGAACTTCCTTTTGATATCGTCTGGTACCTCAACTAAAGAGCGATCCGGGTAAATACCATTTTCAGCACGTGCAATGACTGTTTCATCTAAATCAGTTGCTAGAATCTGAATTTGAGAAAGTGGCATAAAGTGAGACAAAATCATAGCGATCGTGTACGGCTCCTCCCCTGTAGAACAAGCCGCACTCCATACTTTTAACTGTTTGTTCTTCTCTAGCAATTTAGGAATTATTTTTTTTTGCAAAACCTCCCATCGTTTTGCATTCCGATAAAATTCAGAGACGTTAATTGTCATTCGGTCTAAAAATTCATCTAATAGATCTTTATCCGTAGACATGACATTAAAAAATTCCTGAAAGCTCTTGAATCCTTTTTTTTCATAAAGAGAGGTTAATCTCCGCTTCATTTGCGCTTCTTTGTAGCAAGACAAATCGATACCGGTTTTTCTATGTACTTTTGTTATAAAATCCTGGTAGTCATTCATCATTATCTTTCTCCTCTTCTACTAGACTCCCTTGATTTTTATCATTAGAAAAACACGTAGTTTGCCCATAATGGCAAATTACGATGTCTTTTCTTATACTTTAATCCTATAAAGTTTAAACTTCTTAAAGTATAACAAATGGTCCCATGTATTTCTATTAGAAAAAAACAACCAGCCAGATATGGCTGGTTGTTTTCGTAGATTTACAATTAGTATACCCACTCGTCAACTTGCTTATTGTATTCACTAACTTCATCTTCTTTAAACCATAGGCTGATTTCACGCCCAGCGCTTTCTGGTGAATCTGATCCGTGAATAACGTTTTTACCCATTGTTACACCGAAATCGCCACGGATAGTTCCAGGAAGAGCGTCAGCAGGATTGGTTTTACCCATCATTTGACGTGCAGTTGCGATTACATTTTCGCCTTCCCAAACCATTGCAAATACAGGGCTTGATGTAATGAAGTCAACTAGTTCACCGAAAAATGGGCGTTCTTTATGCTCGCCGTAATGCTCTTCAGCTAATTCCTTTGATACAGTCATTAACTTTGCACCAACTAATTTGAAGCCTTTGTTTTCAAAGCGAGATACGATCTCCCCTACTAAATTTCGTTGTACGCCGTCAGGCTTAACCATGATAAAAGATCTTTCCATGTTTCATCTCTCCAGTCATTATGTATAGTATCACTTTTAAAGTTAAAATCATTTCAAATTTTATCAAAATATGTAATCAATGGCAATCATAATCAAATACGCCTTGGCGTATTTGTGCCCAGATTTTTTCGAGTTTGCTCGAAAAACTACCATTGAAAATCTGAGGCATCCGCCGGAGGCTTTAACTTTATTCAGCAGGATGCTGTATAAAGTTAGAATTTCCGTTTTCCAATATATTTCGCAATATTTAGAAGAGCCGTTTTTTCTTTGCAGTTCGGCAACTCTTTAATGATCCCATGCGCTTTTTTCAAGTAGCGTTCGCTGATTTCCTTAGAATACTCAATTCCACCTGATGTTTTCACCAATGAGATAATATAACGCATTTTTTCCTCGTTATTCGGATCAAAAGTAGTCACTATTTCTTTTCTCAAATTTTCATTTCGTAAAGCATAAAGGGCTGGTAAGGTTATGTTTCCTTGCTGCAAATCACTTCCAGCAGGTTTCCCTAATTCTTTTTCAGTCCCCGTGAAATCCAAAATGTCATCTGTTATTTGAAAGGCCATTCCGACATTATATCCAAATCGATACAATTGCCTCTGAACCTGAATAGGTGCTTCGGATACGATTGCACCAAGCCCACAACTGACGGCTATGAGAATAGCAGTTTTCCGCTTAATTCTTCTAAAATATGTACGAAGATTTTGGTCCCAGTCATACTTATCTTTAATTTGTTCAATTTCACCAATGACAAGCTCTACCATTGTTTTCGATAAGACCTGATGAGCCTCTATCTTGTTTATATTAGTCATTAATTCAACGGCTCTTGCAAAGATATAATCGCCTGTATACATAGCAATTCGATTATCCCATTTCGCCTTAACCGTGAGTCCTCCCCTACGCAGTTCAGCATTGTCAATGACATCATCATGTACTAAGGAAGCAGTATGTATTAATTCCAGGGCTACAGCTACATTTTTTATTTCGTCTATATTATAATTCCCAAATTTTCCAGACAATAAAACAAAGACTGGTCGAATTCGTTTCCCACCAGCCTGTAATAAATGCATAGAGGCTTCTTTCAGCACTGGATGCTCAGCCTGAATTGTCTCTTCCAATGCTTTTTCAATTATATCTAAATCAGAGTTGATAAATGTGTAGAGCCTTTTAAGTTTCATTTATTTCACCTTAATTAACAGCTTATTTAGAAATGGGTTTATAGCCTAGATGCATTGCAGCTACGCCGCCAGTATAGGCCTTCACTTTGATATTTTCGAGCCCTGCTTGTTCAAACATTTGCACCAATTCTTTTCGGCCCGGAAAATCTTTCGCAGACTCTTGTAACCAAGAATATTCCTTATAGCTTTTAGCAAATAGTTTACCTAAGAAAGGCATTATATATTGGAAATACAAGTAATAAATTTGCCTGAATCCAAACATCGTTGGTTGCGAGGTTTCAAGGCAGACAACCTTTCCTCCAGGCTTCACAACTCGACACATTTCGCGCAATACTTGCAAATAGTCCGGTACATTTCGTAATCCAAATCCGATCGTAACATAATCAAATGTGTTATCCGCAAATGGTAATTCCATGGCATTCCCATGGACAAGCTCTATATTTTTAAGCTGTAGATTGGCAACCTTTTGTTCGCCGATTTTCAGCATATTTCTACTAAAATCAAGTCCGACTACTTTGCCTTTTGAGCCAACAGCATGAGATAACGCAACCGTCCAATCAGCTGTTCCGCAACAAACATCAAGGGCTGCTGAACCGGGCTGAACGTTCATCCTTTTCATTGTGTCTTTACGCCAAGCTTTATGACGTTGAAAACTAATAATAGAGTTCATAACATCATACTTGTCTGAGATTTTTTCAAATACGTTGTGGACACGTTCTTCTTTTGAATACCCCACTCTTCACCCTTCTTTCACAGCTTTTTCCATCGCAATATCGATATTGTTAATAAAACCTCTTATTTTTTCACAAAGAAACCGATAAGTTCCGGAATGCTTTTGCAGGAACGCTTCTATATAGTGAATTGATGTTATGATTTGATTATCAACTAAAATGAGTGCTTGTTTTCGATCAATATTTTTTGACAATCCACGAGTTTTTTCTTGAATCGTATAGATTCCATCAAAAAAAGCTGAATACCCACTTGATAAGTAGCTTCTTTTTTCGTTATTCAACTTGTTTAGTAGCAATAATTGTTTTGACAGATCTAGCATGTCACTTTTTCCAACGTATTGTGCAATCTTTTGTACTAGAAGAGATTCAATCATAGCAACACTTTCTATAAAATCTCCGATATTATTTTGGTCCCTCTGATAGATAGCAACTTTGTATTCATTAATCTCTTTAATAGCAATTGATAATACTTCTAGCATTGGTATATTATCAATCTGTGCTAATAAATAATAATAAAGACCGCTATAATAATCTCCGCCCAACACCGTTAATTGTCGTTTTTTCATATATGGATGATCTTCTTCAATTTGATTGATTCCTACAAGTTCATGTGTATCCAATGCGATTTGAATGAGCATCGTGGCAATAATAGATTGCTTTATTTTGTCGGATGAAATTTTTGATTCACTTAAAATACTGTACAATAATAATAATTTCTGTTCATCTATAACAGGGACATCAATAAACTTCATTAGGTAAGGATGTTTGGCCCGCTCGTCTATGTCCGCTTTAATCTGTTTAATTTCATCATAGATGCCTTTCACGCTCATCACCCTTGTCTTTCTAAAATGAGAGGTTAGCCTTCTCTCTGTTAAACCTCAGTATCCATTTCACCATGCGCTGTTTGAATAACGGCTTTTCCGCGAATTTTGATCGCAGATGTATGCTCTGTAAACTGAGCAATCATAACCTCACCTTTATCCAATTTCTCTGTATGGTGGAATTTTGTGTCCGTTCCACGTGTAAGACCAATTACTGTGACTCCATCACTTTTTGCTTTGATTACTATAAAATCATTATTTGTAGAAGATTGACTTTTCACCTGCAAATCCTCCTAAACTCCAATCCATATCTCATAATAATATCTCATTCACTACCTTGTATTGTCAATCCAAAATTAGAAACAGCCGTTATTCTTTTATTAAAGATAAAACCTCTGCCCTTGCTGCTGCATCCTTTTCAAAAATCCCTCTTACAGCAGATGTAACAGTTTTCGAGCCTGGTTTTTTAACCCCTCGCATTGTCATACACATATGTTCAGCTTCAACAACCACCATTACACCGTATGGCGTAAGCTTATCGACTATTGTCTCCGCGACAGTAGTAGTAATCCGTTCTTGCAGTTGTGGCCTGCCAGCTACCGCTTCGACCGAACGAGCTAATTTACTTAAACCTACCACTTTCCCGCCTTTAGGTATGTAGGCAACATGAGCTTTACCAAAGAAAGGAACTAGATGGTGCTCGCACATCGAATAAAATGGAATATCCTTTACAAGCACTAATTCTTCATGATTCTCACTGAAAATTGTATCAAAGTACTCCTTCGGGTCTTTTCTAAGTCCGGCGAATACTTCCGCATACATTTTAGCAACTCTTTTCGGCGTATCTAAAAGCCCTTCCCTATTCGGGTCTTCTCCAACAGCCTCTAGTATTAAACGAACCGCATGTTCGATCTGTTCATGGTTTATGTTCACAATTTTTCCTCCTAATGACAAAACACCTCATAGGGGTTCATGAAGATAGTTTATCCCGAACTTTAATTGTAATTCGTAGATAAAAATTTCAGCGAAAAAGAAGGGTCGCACAACAATTGTGCGACCCTCCAAAAGCCCATATGTCCAGCTTCAGCCGATAGCCCCTCGAGGTCAAATAACCTTCCTCCTCGGGAAGTCTACGACTTCTTCGTCGGAAGAACATTTGCTTGTCGGGGCTGACCAATCGGCTTACGCTTTCCTATGTATAATTACTTAACAGCGTCTTTAAGGGCTTTACCTGGTTTGAAAGCAGGTACTTTACTTGCTGGGATTTCAATTTCATCGCCTGTTTGTGGATTGCGTCCTTTACGTGCTGCACGCTCACGTACTTCAAAGTTACCAAATCCGATTAATTGAACCTTGTCACCTTGTTGTAGTGCGCCCATAATAGCGTCGAAAACAGCATCAACAGCTTTAGTAGCATCTTTCTTTGATAATTCAGTACCTTCAGCTACTGCATTAATTAAATCTGTTTTGTTCATGCTATTCACCTCCTCCCAAATTAAAGGTTTAGGTAATACTTTCTTAAAAATAGATTACCTGAGTTGTAAATTCCATTTCAATAAAGAAAAGAAAACTATCATGACTACTATTATAAATAGTTTTTGATAGAAATAAATAGCTGTTATTACCAATGTTTACAGTATTGCCAGATTCTATACATATTAACAACTATTTATTAACATGCTAATATTAACCGACAATTGAAGATAATTCAATATTTTTCAGTAGTTTTTCATATAATTATGGTAAATTTACGAAATTCACAATACTTATAGTGGGAAAATAATATCATAATGATTATTTATTGGCAATAAAAAAAAGCCAAGTAAATTGGCTTTTTTTTATAGTATTATTGCTATTAGCCCACCGGAACCCTCATTGATAATTCTTTCCAATGTTTCTTTAAGCTTATAGCGTGCATTTTCTGGCATTAATGATAATTTTGCCTGGATCCCTTCTCTAACGATTGAACTTAATGAGCGACCAAAAATATCAGAATTCCAAATAGAAAGCGGATCATCTTCAAAATCTTGCATTAAGTATCGAACAAGTTCCTCACTTTGCTTTTCCGTACCGATGATTGGAGCAAACTCGGACTCAACATCTACCTTCACCATATGAATGGATGGAGCAACTGCCTTTAAACGGACACCAAATCGAGAACCTTGACGTATGATTTCAGGTTCATCCAGGCTCATATCTTGCAAGGAAGGAGCTGCGATACCGTACCCCGTTTGCTTAACCATCTTTAATGCATCAGCAACCTGATCATATTCAGATTTAGCATGCGCAAATTCCTGCATAAGCTGTAAAAGATGGTCTTTACCTCTGATTTCAACACCTACAACCTCTTTTAAGATTTGATCATACAGATCATCCGGAGCATATAAATCAATTTCCGCAATCCCTTGGCCCATTTCAATTCCCGCCAAACTTGCCTGGTCGATAAAATCATATTCCCCGAAATGACCGACAACACGATCAACGTCTCTTAACCGCTTAATATCCTTCACCGTTTCTTTTACAGCCTCTTGATAGCTTTGGCGCAGCCAATGATCCTCTTTCAAAACCATCACCCAGCTAGGCAAATTAACGTTCACTTCCAAGACTGGGAATTCATATAATGTTTCACGCAGAACATTGATTACATCCTGTTCTCGCATGCTCTCAACACTCATCGCCAACACTGGAATATCATACTTTTCATTTAATTCCAGCCGTAAACGCTCTGTTTCCGGATGATGCGGGTGAACCGTATTAATAATCATAATAAACGGTTTACCAACCTCTTTAAGTTCTTCAATAACGCGTTCTTCCGAGTTAATATAATCTGAGCGCGGAATTTCACCAATTGATCCATCTGTAGTGATTACAACACCAAGTGTTGAGTGTTCCTGAATGACCTTTCTTGTTCCAATTTCAGCTGCTTCATGGAATGGAATTGGTTCTTCATACCAAGGTGTATTAATCATCCTTGGGCCGTTCTCATCCTCATAACCCTTTGCACCAGGTACAGTGTAACCCACGCAATCAACTAATCTAATATTAACTTCTAATCCTTCATCAACTGCCACTGCCACAGCTTGATTCGGGACGAATTTTGGTTCAGTTGTCATTATTGTACGGCCTGCAGCACTTTGCGGCAGTTCATCCTGTGCACGAACCTTATCTGCTTCATTTTTGATACTTGGTAAAACTACTAATTCCATGAATTTCTTAATAAAGGTAGACTTCCCAGTTCTAACTGCACCTACGACTCCTAGGTAAATATCGCCGCCTGTGCGTTCTGCAATATCCTTAAAAATATCTACTTTTTCCATTTGAACCCCTCCCGCTCTTTGGTTCTGGGTACCATACTATGTTAGACAGTATTAATGTATGATGTTGTCCCAATTAATTATGACCAAAAATAAATTTTTATGAATTTTTATTTTTATTAAAGAAAGAAGAACTGGATCATCAAAAAAAACCCTGCTCTATAAAAAAGTATTAAATAAGAGCAGGGTTCATGACTAATTTTCTGTTATTCTTTTAAAAAAATTGGGTCATTATCTTTAACTGTGTAGGGCACGGAAAAAGCAGGAACAAAATCATAATTTTCGACCAATAAATAGCGGATATCATCGCCGGTTTTATAATTATGTTTGAATTTTTTTAAGGCATCATACAAATCCGGGCTGTAATCAACCAATATTTCCCCTTTCGTATCTATGAATAAAGATAAATTTTTTCCGCTATAAGGACTTACGACAAATGGCGATGTATTATTGTAACCTAATTTGTCATAATCTAGTGAAAAATAACCTTTTTCCTGATCTAATGGTTCTTTGTAAGGAGGATACCCATTCCTTTCAGCAAAAAATTTAATACGGAGTTTCAGATCACGAATGGCATCCACCATCGTTAAATCTATTAATTTAACAGTTGGATCTGTTTCGACATCAACTAATACATATTGGAAAATTCCGCCGCTTTCAAAGGCACTGCCGGGAGGTTCAGCGATAAAGCGGGGGCTCAGTTTTTTAAAATCAATTAAATATTTTTGAAAAATAGGTGTTTCATTTTCTTTTGTTTTAAGGGGAAGGATACCACCCTCTGCTTCTTGAAACTGATCAACCGCACTTTGGACCATTGCGATTTGGTCTTTATACGGTACTCGATTCTGGGCCAATCTATCTTCCGGATAGAGACAACCGGAAAGGAACGATATCATCACGAATAAACTTGAAAACAATAAAAATTTCTTAAACAACGAAAGTCCTCCTTAATCGGCAACCGGGCCGCTAAATACAACAAAAAAGATGATGAGGCCAGCTAAGATCATTAATATATAAGCAATGACTGCCGTAATCATCTTAAAAATCCCTTTTAACTTGTATCGACTTAAATAAATTAATACAACAGATAAAAACATAAAACCAATTCCGAAAAATGATATGTACATTTTTAACATCCCTGGGGTCATTGTCAATCGCTCCTTTTCAAATCGGAGATATTATATCATACCTTGTCCCACAGGTCCTAGTAGAAAAGTGAAAGCGCTGGGTGCTGGAACTAGACAAAAATTAAAAAAAGCTAAAGCACGGGGTAATGCTTTAGCAATTTATGACTAAAATATTCCTTTAAATCACAGCTCAACAAATGTGATACACTTTATACTATGCAAAATATTGACAGGACGCCTCCTAAAAGTGCCTATCCTGCTTTATTTTATTTTTTATCCGTTATTTCACCAAGATGGCGAAAGTCTAATATTCCATTATGATTAATAATTGAATCTACAATCGAATCTTCAATACCCTCGGACACAGGTACATTCGCAAGAGATGACAGCTGTCTTACAAGATACCGAATGGTTTCCTCATCTTTGAAATTTGCATCCTTTACAGAATCTGCAACAGCTAAAATATCTTCTGATTTTATTTTCGTTTTATTTTCTATTTTTTCGAATAACTCTTTATGAATGAATTCGTCCACTATAGAATCCTCCTTGTCGATAGCACTCAATATACTCTATGCAAGGAGTACAAAATGGGTGTTTGCCCTAATCTTTTTTATAAGTTAGGTAAAAGTCCTCCATTTCGTGGGTTTTACCTCTCCCCATTAATCCTTCGACCGCATCCTTAGGCGGACAGTTATTAAAAAGAATATCGTAAATCGCATTTGTGATCGGCATCTCAATATTTTCCTTCTTTGCGAGTTGATAGGCAGCCTTTGTCGTCCTAACGCCCTCAACGACCATTCCCATATTATTTAAAACCTCATCAAGATTATGTCCTTTTCCAAGCAAATTTCCAGCGCGCCAATTACGACTATGAACGCTTGTACATGTAACTATAAGATCACCAATTCCTGCTAAACCAGCAAATGTCAATGGGTTTGCTCCCATTTTCATTCCGAGGCGGGAAATCTCTGCTAGACCTCGCGTAATTAACGCTGCTTTAGCATTATCACCGAACCCTAATCCATCGGAAATTCCTGCACCAAGGGCAATAATATTCTTTAAAGCCCCACCAATTTCAACGCCAATAATATCAGGGTTTGTGTAAACTCTAAAATGTTGATTAATAAATAAATCTTGAATTTTTTCCGCTGCCTCGATATTAGTTGAGGATGCGGTTACTGTTGTGGGCTGTCTTCTGCTTACTTCCTCCGCATGGGAAGGTCCGGATAAAACGACTACATCCTCTACTAAATGACCAGGGACTTCTTCCAAGATCATTTCTGAAATACGCTTTAATGTATCAGGTTCAATTCCTTTGCTAACATGGCAAATTAAAACCTTACCTGTTAGGAATGAAACTAAGCTTCTTAATACCTCGCGAATTGCTTTTGTTGGAACAGCTAATATAACTGTATCAATATCTTTGATTGCTGCTTCTAAATCAAAATAGCCGGCAATGGAAGTTGGTAGTTCTACATCAGGCAGATATTTTTCGTTCGTATGCCTAGAATTTATTTCATTGATCTGATCCTCCCGATGCCCCCAAAGCCTTACTTCGTGCCCGTTATCAGCAAGAACAATTGCCAATGCTGTCCCCCAGCTTCCAGCACCGATAACAGTACATCTCCCCATATTAATCAACTCCTTTATGCAAAAGTTAATTTCTTGCTCTTGCAATAATTTTTATCGGTGTTCCCGTAAACTCAAACGCCTCACGAATTCTATTTTCTAAGAAACGTGCATAGGAAAAGTGCAATAATTCAGGATCATTAACAAAGATTACAAATGTCGGTGGTTTTACCGCTACTTGGGTAGCATAATAAATTTTTAATCTTGTTCCACGATCAGTCGGTGTAGGATTCATCGCTACGGCATCCATAATCACATCATTCAAAATATTCGTTTGAACACGCATATTATGGCTATCCGAAGCTAAATTGATCATTGGCAACAGCGTATGGATTCGCTTTTTTGTTTTAGCTGATAAGAATACAATCGGAGCATAATCCAAAAATAGGAAATGGTCACGAATATTCTGTTCAAATTCTTTCATCGTTTTCTCATCTTTTTCTACTGCATCCCATTTGTTAACGACAATAACAACGGCACGACCGGCCTCATGGGCATATCCGGCAATTTTCTTATCCTGCTCGATAATTCCTTTTTCACCATCTATAACTACTAAAACAACATCTGATCGCTCAATTGCTTTTAATGCACGTAATACACTGTACTTTTCTAAATTTTCGTAGACCTTCCCCCTTTTTCTCATTCCTGCCGTATCGATGATGACATATTCCTGACCTTCGCGTGTCAGTTTTGTATCGATAGCATCTCTTGTTGTTCCTTCAATATCGCTTACAATTACTCGATCCTCGCCCAAAATAGCATTAACTAATGAGGATTTCCCTACATTCGGCCGTCCAATTAAACAAAATTGAATGACGGAATCGTCATACTCTTCGTCACTGCTTTTCGGAAAATTTTTTACCACTTCATCCAATAAATCACCCAATCCCAAGCCATGGGATCCAGAAATCGGAAATGGTTCACCAAAGCCTAATGAATAAAACTCATAAATTTGATCTTTCATTTCATGATTATCAATTTTGTTAACAGCTAGAACGATTGGTTTTTGAGATCGGAACAAAAGCTTGGCAACCTCTTCATCGGCCGCCGTAATCCCTTCCCGACCATTAACCATAAAAACAATAACATCCGCTTCCTCAATGGCGATTTCAGCCTGCTGTCTCATTTGGACTAATAAAGGCTCGTCCCCCACTTCAATACCGCCTGTATCAATAATATTAAATGTTACATTCAGCCATTCTCCTGAACTATAAATACGGTCTCTCGTTACTCCTGGAACATCCTCTACAATTGAAATTCTTTCCCCAACAATACGATTAAAGATCGTTGACTTGCCAACATTAGGACGACCGACGATTGCTACTACCGGTTTTGCCATATCTATCTTCCTTTCCAATAAATCACTGATTACGTATAAAAACCCTTCTATGTTAAGAAGGGAAAATAATTTTACCGTATTAACTAAATAATACTACCAAATAAACACATTTCAAACAACCTTTTCAAAAGGCGGAATATTCCACCAAGTTTCTGTTCAGTACAGTTAATGTTTTACAATTATATATAGCTCATCTGTTAACCGATGGGCAATTCCATCCAATATTGCTTCCAAGTTAGCTGCAACAAACTCCATTTCCTCATTGGTTTCGCAAGGAAATATAGCTGTTGAACCGGTCGCCTTTTTGGGATTTGTTGTAATAATTGCCAATATATATTTTTCTAAATTCATGATAGTTCCCGTCCCTTCTTATGGGCTTTTGATTCAGTTGGCATTCTGATCGCATTCTCCAATACAGGAACTTGTCCAATTACAGTTATTGCTTTCTCAATATCTTTTTCCTGCGGCAATATAAACACACCGACCCGGCCATCATCGAGGTCTCTTTTGGCAAGTGGAACTAACGCAGGTGTTCCGGAGTCGCGAAACACCCCCAACGCAACAGATACATCGTGCAATATGGCTTGACGTTGCCCAAGATTTGCAATCGTTGATCTTACATTAAAATTTTTTGGTTTTAAGATAAAACCCATCCCATATTTCAATACTTCTTCCTGACGTGCAGGCAAACCAATATTCATAATATAGATATTATCAATATAAAGACCGGCACCATCAAAATGAAGTTCATGGTGTTCAATGTCAACAATCTCATTTAGTTTGTTCCCAGACATTAATTTTTTCGAAATGAATAAGCAAATGACCCCCGCTATAATACCGGCCCACCATCCGACTACGATATAAGCAAGTGTTGTAATAAAGGATGTAAAAATTACAAGATAATTTCGACCTTCAAACGCAACAGCAATCCCCTCAATATACGTCTTCCCCCTTGGTACAAGTTCAAATTCATCAAGCTCAGTTAAGGTATTCCGCTCCATGTTGCGTACTTCACGGAATTGCGAAGCGGCAAGCGTTAAAAATGTAATCGCCGTAAACTCCTCCTCCATAATTGACGGAATAGCTACAGTCCCTAAAGCGGCAGCAATAAAGCCTAACGCAATATGGATCACCTTTCCATGCAGATATGTTGGATATTGGCGGTAGTCTGTTCGTAACATATAAAGCCTTGTAAAAGTTCCAATAATAACACCAAAAAGAATTGGATATGTATACTCGCTCATCGCTGAACCCTCCCTGCTTTTCCTTTATAAATGTTTGCTTCAAATACATGCACAATTTTTTCAAATGAATTCCAAATTAAAATAAAAAGAATATTAAAGGCAAGCGCATCCAAAAAGACAAAATTGCCAATTTCAATTCCGCCGAAAAATTTTGTCAGTATCATTGAATACAATAATTCTCCGTTGCAAATACCCATCAAAGCTACGGCAAGACGATGGTTAGGATCTTTTACCAACATCAAAATCAAATAAAGAATAACAAAAGAGAGCATCCACTTTCGGTCAAATATAAGCCAAACAGGGTCGAATAACTCAAATAAGTGGAAACAAACATAGCCAATCGAAATAATAAGCGAGCAAATAAGATAGTATAATTGCATAAAACCTTTTGTTTTCGCTATAAAAACTAAAGAAAAAAAGAATAGTAGGATAAACGGGGCATGAATGGAATACCCGGTTAGATGATAGGTAATATCGCCACCAATAATCATGAATAATATAAAGAAGCTTAATGTTGTTCTAACCTTGCCCTTTTTCATAAAAAAAGTTGTAATGACCCAGCCAATCCAACTAAACCAATAAAAATATATTCCTTCCACAAAAAATCACCACCACTAACCATTATGACTCAAATGGGAGAATTTCATTCTTTTGCCAATTTTTCAAGTTACCTCAGTATAAAGTTTGTGAAAAGGAAAATATTAATAAAGAATTATACATAGAAAGGAGCAATTAGAATGGGACGAGATCGCCAGGAAAAGAAACTAAGGGAATCTGGTAAAGTTAGTTCAGACAGAGACCAAGAAATCCACAATAAAGGTGCTACAATTCTTGAAAGCCCTGATGCATCAAGAGAATTGAATAAATAAGAAAAGCGAAAATAAAAAAGAAGGATCAGCACGATCCTTCTTTTTTCAACTATTAATTGTACGGTTACTAAATGCCTTTGTTTCAATCCCTCGTTGATGTAACCAATGATGAGTATTTCCACTTATAACAACCGGGGCTTTTTGCAGGTCCTTGATTGTTTTAGCACCAAGCGCCGTCATAATGAATTTCAAATGATGTTCGAGCTGCTCTATTTCTTTAATCAAAGCTTCTTCGCCTTCGGATACTAAAATCTGTAAAAACCTACCAGCAAATGCAGTGGCAGATGCACCTAATGTAATTGATTTAGCGATATCAATAGAATCTCTTAATCCACCAGAGGAAATAATAGAAACTGTTGGTGCCTGTGAGGTTTCTATAATTGAAGCTGCCGTAGTGATCCCCCAATCATTAAAGAAGAGCAATTTTGGGTCACGTCTGTCATTTTCTATTTCAGCGAAATTTGTTCCACCAACGCCACCAACATCTATGATCGAAACACCGATATCAGATAGTTGCCTTGCCGTTTCACGGCTGATGCCAAATCCCACTTCTTTAATGATGATCGGTACATTCAACTCTGTCACGATTCTCTCGATTCTTGTTAATGCACCGCGAAAATTCCGATCTCCTTCTGGCATTGTTAATTCTTGAATGACGTTCAAATGAATTTGAATCGCATCAGCTCTAATCATTTCAATCGCCTTTTTGGCCTGATCAACGCTTGCCTCACTACCAAGATTGGCAATTACAATTCCGTCTGGGTTTTCTTCGCGAACAACGCGATATGAATGTTCTTCATCCCAGTCCTTTAATGCGGCCATCTGTGAGCCAACTGCCATTGCAATATGACATTCTTTGGCTACCATTGCAAGCCGTCGGTTAATCTGAGCCGTTCTCTCACCGCCGCCTCCAGTCATCGCATTGATAAAAATAGGCGAACTTAAATTAAGTTCGCCTATTTTAGTGTTTATCGACACTTCATCAATAGAAAGGTCTGGAATGCTATGGTGAACAAATCGAACGTCGTCTAACCCATTATCGAATTCTCTGTTAAGAGATAAGGCGGAATTAAGGTGCTGTATTTTTCGTTCTGATCTCTTCACGTAACATCACTACTTTACTATTTTAATTTTTTTAATTGGTCGCCTAGTCTATCACCTAAAGAGAAACCAGAGGATTCTTCTGTTGGTTGATAGGCTTTATAATCTTCCTTTGGATCTTCTTCGAGTAATTCTTTGATACTAAGCGAGATTCTTTGATTCTCTTTATTAATATCAAGAATTTTTACTTTTACCTTTTCGCCTTCTTTTAATACTTCGTGTGGAGTTGCAATGTGGCGATTAGAAATTTGTGAAATATGAACAAGCCCTTCAACATTTGGAGCTACCTCAACGAATGCACCAAAGTTAACTAAACGTTTCACTGTTCCCGAGACTTCATCACCTCGTTTGTATTCAATAAGATCCCATGGTCCGGGTAATGTTTCCTTAATAGACAATGAAATTCTTTCATTATCTTTATCAATGGAAAGTACTTTAACTTTTACTTTCTGTCCTTCTGCTACAACATCAGCAGGCTTATCTACATGTTGGTGTGCAAGTTGAGATATATGTACTAATCCATCAATTCCCCCGATATCAACAAAAACCCCAAAATCAGCTAATCTTTGAACCGTACCTTCTAAAACCTGGCCAACTTTTAAAGCATCAATAGTCTGTTGTTTTTGAGACGCAATCTCATCATCAAGAACAGCACGATGTGAAAGAATAACACGATTTTTTTCGCGGTCAATCTCAACGACCTTTAGGCTTATATTTCTTCCTTTATATTCGGAAAAATCCTCTACAAAATGTCTTTCAACTAAGGAAGCTGGAATAAAGCCGCGTACACCAATATCAACGACTAAGCCGCCTTTAACGACATCCTTTACTTCAGCTTCAAAAACTTCCCCAGTTTCAAACTTATTCACAAGCTCATCCCATGCATTTTCTGCATCTACTGCTTTTTTAGACAGGATGATTTCTTCTTCTTCCACTTTTATTACTTTTAATGTTAAATCATCGTTAACCTTTACAACATCGCCAGCTTTCTCGATATGTAAAGAAGATAGCTCACTAATTGGAACAATTCCCTCTACTTTAAAACCAATATCAACTAAGACATGCTTATCTTCAACTTTTGTTACTTTGCCACCAACAGTATCCCCTATGGCAAATGATTTAACTTCCAAATTTTGATTCATTTCTTCTGACATAAAAATACCCTCCTCAATCCACAAACAACAGTCTGCTTTTCAATGTATTTTTTGTGCTTTTTTCTAACTTCTAATAAACGGACCAATTTGTCAAGTAGAATGCCTATCGAGAGTGTTATTTTCAATCAATAGTCCGATCTCTTTCATGATGATATCTGTCGCATCCTGTGCAGATAATTTACCTGCGCGAATTGGTTCAAAATCAATCGGTTTTCCATATACAACCTTCATCTTGTTAAACCGTTTATAAGGACCAATAACAGCACAAGGGACGACAGCAGCATTTGATCTAAGTGCGAAAAAACCAGCCCCAGCAAGACCTGTCCCCAATTCACCTGTCTTGCTTCTTGTTCCTTCCGGAAATAACCCTAGAACGTTTCCTTCCTTCAATAAGGATAGTCCCGCTTTCAGGGCATTTCGATCGCTCATCCCCCGCTTTACTGGAAAAGCTCGGATTCCATGCATGATTGTTTTTATGACAGGCATTCTAAAAAGCTCTTCCTTAGCCATAAAGCTTATATCCCTCGGACATGTAACGCCGACAAGGGGTGGATCATTATTAGATATATGATTGCTGCAGAGCAAAACGCCCCCATCTTTAGGAATATTCTCTGTACCTACTACCTCTATTTTGTATTGCGATTTAAAGTAAATGCTGCAAAGAGCTTTCCCAAACTTATATAGCCACATGGTCTCAACTCCTCTCTTCTATTAACTCAATAATCTTTGCAATGACTTCATCAATTGATAAGGAAGTCGTATCAATCTCTACAGCGTCGATTGCTTTTTGTAAAGGAGCCACTTCTCTCTCTGAATCTAATTTATCTCTAAGAGAAATCTCTTCTTTTAATTTCTCTAAATCTGTTTGAATTCCTTTTTGTAAATTCTCTTCAAACCTTCTTTTAGCCCTTTCTTCCACAGAGGCAACCATAAAAACCTTTACTTCTGCATTGGGTAGGACATGCGTTCCAATATCACGGCCATCCATCACAACGCCGCCTTGACGGCTCAACTGTTGCTGCCTTTCAACGAGTAATTTTCTGACCCCGCTATGCTTAGAAACAATCGATACATGATTGGTTACATCATTTTCGCGTATTTCCTTTGTAACATCTTCACCGTTAACCAATACTTTTCCGCCTTTATCTGCCGGTTCCAGCTCAATCTTCGTCTGCAACAATAGGTCAACAAGTTTCGGACCGTCCTCTAAATCAATCTTTTGTTCGAGAGCTTTATATGTAAGGGCTCGGTACATTGCACCAGTATCTATGTATATGAAAGAACACTTCTCAGCTACACGCTTGGCCACAGTACTCTTTCCTGCCGCAGCGGGACCGTCAATTGCAACATTAATCTTTTTCAAAAAAATCACCCCAAGTTGATGTAGTCGTAATTAAGTATAAGTTAAGTTTATTACTTTGTAATCTAAAACAAAAAAAAGCAGGTAAGCCCTGCTATTATCTATTCATCGTTTCAATTATCTCTGAGTACTGATCTTTCATAACACCCTCATAATAAACAATTTTGTTTAAATAAGGTGCCAGAGTTTCTTTAGAAATCAAATATTGACCAATAATTAAAAATATTAGATGCAGGATCACGAATTTATATATGTATTTTTCAACTGTTTTCATTTCCCAACACCAACCATTTTTTGGTTAGTATTTCACAGTTTACGGGAACTATGCGTTACATTCCTCTTTTTCTTTCACTTAATTGCCGCTCAAAACAATAGCGTATAATTTGTTGAATTTGGGCTTCTTTTAAATCGATAAATTGAATTGGTGCTTTATCTCTCGTGCCCTTAGTTCCATAAATAATTCTAATTATCTTACTATGGGCTTTTATATAATTGTATTCACCATTAGACAAAGGTAGCACCAAATAGCAAAATATTTGCGTTTGCGGTTTAAAATTATGATTTGGAGGTAGGATGATAGCAGCTCCTCCCGCACTTAGATCAACTGTAACGGTTGTAAAAGGCTTAAATTCATCGTTTATCGGATGGACAGCAATATCAACGGTTGCATCAATTCGAACAAACTCTCTTCTTTGTACACGGATCAATTTATCTTGACCTGGATAACTAATGATGATCATCGGAATATTTTCCTTTATTCGGCCGATAATCTCGGATTCAAACATATAGGCAGCATTATCTTTTGCAAAAAAAGAAACTTTAATTTGTGTACCATCTAAAAAAAAGGCTGTTCTTCCTGTTTTTTCACTGACTGGGTAATCGATTAGAAGTTGATGCCCCCTTTTATCAACAATCTTGCATTTGAATTTTTCACGACTATCTGAATATTTAATTTCTATATTTAACGTATCCCCAATATTCAGCATGTTCGTCCCTCCGTATATCCAACACTACTCATTCCATTATTATCTCATGGAACAAAAAAAAGGAAAAGTCTAATCGTGACTTTTCCTTAAACCTGTTCATATATTGGTTCAGCATTCTTTAATTTTTCGACCTTTTCCTCTGAACCATCAATAGCATTAACGTAAATACGATACGTATCATTATTGATGATCCCTAGTATTTCATAGCATAATGCTTCTTTCCCTAAGTCATCATTGATGATCGCTAATCGGTGTTCCATCACTTTTACAGACGGATTCACTTTCCCGCGGGCTTGTTCCAATGATATTTCTGGCTTTGGAATCTTACGCTTATGATGAGCGATTAAATAATCATTGGCCGAAAATCCGATAATATCTCCTTCATCAAGAGCAACCTTTACTCTAATCGAATCTGGATAGACTCTCACGCCATCCTGCACTGCTACAAAGGTAAAGACACCGACATGATCATATTGAGCACTTTCAAAAAGCTGTAAATCTTTAAAGTTTTGATCATTTAAATATTTTTTAGCTTTTTCAGCAGCCTCATTTAAACTAATATTCGATTGACCTATCTCTCGATGGTTTAATACCCAAATGGGATAACCGCCCTTTTTGGTAATATCCATATATATTTCAGAATTTTGTTTTGGACTATTGATCGTAATACTGTAAAAGCCGATATCCGAACCTTCCCCATTTTCTGTAACATTCATATTTACAGGTTCTTCAATTTGCAAAAACTTCCTTGCTTCATTCATTGCCTCTTCTTTTGTTATTTCTTTTCCACTTAAATATTTGAAGCTATTATCGTTTTTTGCATTCATTTGGGTAAATTCAGGACCAAAATTACTCTCTGAATATTCTTCAACATTTTTTTCTACAGTTTTAAAACCATCGATAATTGTATTATCAAGATTTTCCTTTTCCGATGCTAGAGCAAGCTCAACGTCCATCCATCTTAAATTATTTTCAATAACCTGATGCTGTACTTTTCTTAACTCCTGTTGAATTTCAGTTGCATGAGAATATAATTGCTGTAATGTTTTATATTCACCATCTGTTAACGGCTCCTTTCCCAAATCACGAACAGCAGTTCTATAAGAGAAATCACCAATATTAGATAAAAATTCCTCAGTTTTATTAAATGGCATTAACGTTAGCGGCAATTGCCCCACATCCGAATGTGCTTCAGATGTAATTCTCCAAACATCAGCCAATGCCGGTGATAGCTGTGACCTTGAGTTCATCGCTAAAGTTGTCCCAATTTTATCTTGTAATAAATCAATTTGATAAGTTAAATCATGGAATGCCCGTTGATAATTGTTCTCCGCATGAATTAGAATCGCATTTTTTTCCTGGTGTTCTTGATAACCCCAGAATCCTGTACCAACGACTATAATTGCGAAAAATATGATTAATATGACTCGAAGCAAAGACAATCACCTCAATTTTCACATACAGAATATATGTTTTCCAATTTGTTTAACTTGCGGCCTACTCCAAATCCACGCAGAAGTGGCAGTATTAGGATTAAAATAATAAATTGCATTTCCCGTAGGATCCCATCCATTGATGGCGTCAATAACAGCCTTTTTGGCTGTTTCATTTGGTGTCAACCAGATTTGCCCATCCGCCACAGCGGTAAAAGCCCTTGGTTCAAAAATAACTCCCGAAATGGTATTAGGAAAGGAGGGGCTATTGACACGATTCAAAATGACCGCAGCAACAGCAACCTGCCCGACATACGGCTCGCCTCTTGCCTCACCATATACTGCGTTTGCCATTAACTGAATATCATTTTGGGAATATCCATTTGGCATATTAACAGCTGATGGCTTTGACGGAGATGCTTGTTTTTGTGCAGTTTGTTGTTGTTTAGGTTGATCATTTTTTACTTGTTGTTCCTTTGGTGTTCCACCATAGTATGTAAAACTTTTACCTTGATCTACATTTTTTTTAACAAGTGCTTTATCATATTTTGAAGCGTTAACTAGTTTTTGTTTTGTAGCAGCTCCGGCCAAGCCATCGATTGGCATTCCAAATTCAGATTGAAAATTTCGCAATGCCCAGTAAGTCCCCCATCCAAATACACCATCTATTTTCCCATGGTAAAATCCCAAGTATTGAAGCCTAGCCTGCAATTCAATAACATCATCACCAACCGCCCCTATTTGAATGACCTGATTTGAAAAAGCGCTGGCCTTTTCTTCATTTGAAGTAGAGGCAGCAATTCCGACAAGCAGTGTAAGCATAAGCAAATATTTTACTAAATGTTTATAATACATGTTTCCAAGAAACCTCCTTATAGGAATGTTACCTATAAGTATTTTCTGTAGAGATTGACATTTTATGCATGAAAAAACACGACAATTACCAATTATGGCAGATGTCGTGTTTTTATTTGGAAATATTATTTGTTTCTTCGAATAACTGGATCACATTTGATTCATCAAGCTGATTTGCTTCCTTAACCTTTCTTAAAGCATTGATCCAAAGTAAGATCATAAATGGACCGATAATGTATCCCCAATATTCTTTAACCGTTAATAAAATAAAATCGTACGCTCCGTGAAGAAAAACGGGTAGAAATAAAGACAAGGCAATCCACAGTTTCTTTTTTTCGATCGTGGTAAATTTCCCTTTTCCTAAATAAAAACCCATTACAACACCGAATAAAGCGTGACTTGAAACCGGCAAAAGGGCTCTGCCAAAAGCAAATTCGATTCCATTAGCAAATAAATAAAGAATATTTTCAACCGTTGCAAAACCAAGGGATACAGATACCCCATAGACAATTCCATCATAGCGTTCATTAAATTCTGTATGTTGAAACACGGCGAAATAAAGAATAAACCATTTAAAAAATTCTTCTAAAAATCCTGATAATAAAAAGGCATTATTCCAATTGCTTTGTAAAACCCCTTCAGTCGAAAAGGCATATTGAATAAACATAATTGGAAAAACGAGTAAAGCGCCAAATATAAAGGTCCGAAAAACCATACTAATAGGTTCCGCATCAAATTTATCTTTTAAATAAAAATAAGCTAAAAGTGCAAGCCCAGGTGCCACTCCACTTGATATAATAGCTAACATTGGGATAAAATAATCCTTTCTTTATACCATTATTTTTACATCTTTAATGGTAACATGAGACATGGTATAGAGGAAGAACTAAAAAATTTTGGAATTTTCACTTGAAATTTGCTTGCACAATTTTGTCAACTGAGGCTAATAGAACCGCTAATTTTATTCTCGCTTTTTTACTGTCGTAATCTTCTCCTAACAGGACCCCATTTTGCTTTAGATCATAGGCACTTCCTACATATCCATAGGCTGGGTAGACTTTGCCTTCTTCCGCACTTGTCGTAACCATTACAGTAATTTTTGCCGCAATTGCTTTTTTAATCGCATCCATCATATAGGGTGAAACCTGGCCTCTGCCAACCCCTTCCAATACAATTCCTTTGGCACCTGCTTTAATGGCAGCTTCGATGAATACCCCGTCCGCCCCCGAATAGCACTTAATTATATCCACTCTTGGTATTTGTTTTTTAATTTGATAGTTATCTTTTGTTATTGGTTTTTGATAAATACTGACGATATTATTGTCAATGATGCCAAGATAGCCATATCCGAATGATTCAAAGCCTTGAACGTTGGAGGCATGAACTTTTTTAACATATTTTGCTGAATAGATCCGCTCATTAAAGACGACAACAACCCCAACATTTTTTAGTTCTTCATTAACGGCAACATAGATAGAATTTCGAAGATTGGAATATACATCTGTACCTATATCCTGTGGCGCCCTTTGTGACCCTGTAACAACGATAGGTCTCGAATCGTTAATAGTTAAATCAAGAAAGTAGGCAGTCTCTTCCATTGAATCGGTTCCGTGTGTTACAACAATACCACAAACTGTTGGATCGTTTAATTCAGTTAAAATTGCACGACGAACTTTTAACATTTGGCCAAAATCGATATGCATGCTTGGTTTTTGCATAACATCAATAATTTTCACTTCTATATCTTCAGGCAGTTGGCATAGTTCTGCTAATTCTTCGCCGGACATCGCTCCTGAATTTAATAGGCCTTTTGAAATTTCCTTACTTGCAATCGTTCCACCAGTTGTGATTAAGGCAACTTTTTTTTTCAAAATCTTCACCCTTTACTGCTGTTGTCCACTAAGATAGTTTGCTATAAGGCCGCCATGAAAACGGCCGTTTTCAATAAAAATTTCATTTGCATTGTTTCCTGCTGCAATTACTCCAGCAATAAAGATCCCGGTGATATTCGTTTCCATCGTATCTGGATTAAATGAGGGACGGCCTGTTTCCACATCGACACCCACGCCCATTTCTCTTAAAAAAGCATGGTCTGGTTTATATCCAGTCATTGCAAAGACAAAATCATTTGGCAGTACTTTTTCCTGTCCATTAACAGTATAGATAATCGTGGCATCAGTAATTTCGTTTACAATCGCATTAAACTCCATATTGATCTGGCCATGGCGAATCAATGACTCAAACTCAGGTAAAATCCACGGTTTGATGCTTCCAGAAAATTCACTGCCGCGATATAATACGGTAATGCTTTTTGCTCCCGCTTTATGTAGTTCGAGTGCCGCATCAACTGCAGAATTTTTTCCACCGATGATGGCAACCTCTGTATTAAAGTATGGATGTGCTTCCTTAAAATAATGCATTACCTTATGCAAATTCTCGCCGGGAATATTCATATAGTTCGGATTATCATAATATCCTGTGGCAATAACGATGTGTTTACTTTCATATGTAGTTTTCTCCCCATTTTTCAATTGGGTATAAACAATAAATTGTTGCTCACTTTTCTTTTCGACACGAAGAACACGCTCAAATGTATGAATGCGCAACTGTTTCCGTTTCACAACCTCGCGGTAATAACATAATGCTTGATTTCTAGTTGGCTTTCTACTTTCAGATACGAATGGAACATCTCCAATTTCCAATTTTTCACTTGTACTAAAAAATGTTTGGTGGGTGGGATATCTATAAACAGCATTAACGATATTTCCTTTTTCTATAACAAGTGGTTGAAATCCTTGGTTTTCGAGTGCAATTGCCGCCGCTAAACCGCAAGGTCCACCACCAACAATGATGACATCTTCTTTGTTCATTTGATATTCCTCCTTAAATACAGAAGTCCCCGTAGATTTTACGAGGACTCATGTGTTTTATATGTCTAGCTCCAGCGACTCGTAAACTTCGCTAAACGGGCGCTTCCGCTTTTCGTTATATCCAGCCTCTAAATCTTGATGCTTCTGCCATTTTACGCACACCTACCATGTAAGCTGCTAATCTCATATCAACTTTTCGGGTTTGTGCTGTTTCATATACATTATTAAAGGCCTTAACCATTACTTTTTGGAGCTTTTCTTCAACTTCTTCTTCTGACCAGTAATAACCTTGGTTATTTTGAACCCATTCAAAGTAGGATACAGTGACTCCACCAGCACTAGCAAGGACATCAGGCACAAGTAATATTCCGCGGTCCGTTAATATTTTCGTGGCTTCCAATGTAGTTGGGCCATTAGCTGCTTCCACAATAACCTTCGCTTTAATCTTATTTGCATTTTCTTCTGTAATTTGATTTTCAATTGCTGCTGGGACTAAAATATCGCAATCCAGTTCAAGAAGATCTTTATTAGTAATTTTGTTTTTAAATAGCTTCGTTACTGTACCGAAGCTATCACGTCGATCTAGTAGATAATCAATATCAAGTCCGTTCGGGTCAAACAATGCTCCGTATGCATCAGAAATTCCAATCACCTTTGCACCAGCATCGTGCATAAATTTAGCTAAAAAACTGCCAGCGTTGCCAAACCCTTGAACAACGACTTTTGCATCTTTAATATCAATATTCCGTTTCTTTAAAGCCTCATAAATACAAATGGTTACACCTTTCGCAGTTGCGGATTCACGGCCATGGGAACCTCCAAGCACGAGCGGTTTTCCCGTAATAAAGCCCGGATTATTAAATTCATCCATACGACTGTATTCATCCATCATCCAGGCCATAATTTGTGAATTAGTAAATACATCCGGGGCCGGAATATCTTTTGTAGGACCGACAATTTGACTGACTGCACGAACATAGCCACGGCTTAAGTTCTCCAGTTCCCTAAACGACATATCACGTGGATCGCAAATGATCCCACCTTTTCCGCCACCATATGGCAAGTCGACAATTCCGCACTTTAAACTCATCCATATTGAAAGAGCTTTAACTTCTTTTTCAGTGACACTTGGGTGGAAACGAACACCGCCTTTAGTAGGCCCTACTGCATCATTATGTTGTGCACGGTACCCTGTAAATATTTTGATTGATCCGTTATCCATCCGTACGGGGATACGAACGGTCATGATTCGTAACGGTTCTTTTAGCAACTCATATACTTCATCAGAATAACCAAGTTTATCCAATGCATTTTTTATAATAATTTGCGTTGATTTCAGGATATCTAGTTTATCATTATTTTCGATTCCTGGTTTATCGGCTGCCATGGAATTTTACCTCCTAAAGATTCACTATAGTATTCATACCCTACTATGAAGCAATGGGTGTTCTTTTATTTTAGCGATAATTCTATAAGCCTTTCAATCATATCCTCGTAGGATAAGCCAATTTCCTTGGCTGCATCAGGAAACAGACTGGTTGGAGTCATTCCCGGTAAGGTATTGACCTCTAATACTACTGGTAAACTGCCATCAAATGGGACAATAAAGTCGGTCCGTGAATATGTTTTACAGTTTAATGATTGATGTGCCAAAACAGCATTTTTCTGAAGGTATACCGTTATTTCATCGCTGACTCTTGCAGGAATAATATGATCACTACCACCTGGAGCATATTTAGCCTCATAGTCGTAAAATTTATTTTTTGGCACAATTTCAATGACTGGTAGCGCCTGTTCTACACCTTTTTTTCCTAAAACAGATACAGTAACTTCCATTCCGGCAATAAACTCTTCAATTAATACATCCTCATCATGTTTGAAGGCTTCTTCAATTCCAGCTAGTAATTCTTGTTCATTATTTGCAATCGTGATGCCGATTGTTGAGCCTTCACTAGCAGGTTTGACAACAACAGGATAATCGATTTCCAAAACAAAACTTTCACGACTAAACGTTTCAGCGTTTATTGCTTGGTCCTTAGCAACACGAATGCCAACACTTTCCATTATTCTTTTGGCTTTAACTTTATTCATCGCTAGCGCTGATCCCAAAACACCGGAGCCAACATAGGGAATATTCAGCATATCTAAAAGGCCTTGTATTCTTCCATCTTCTCCAAAACGTCCATGCAATCCGATAAAAACAACATCCACATCTAATGTTAATAACTCATTGATTTTACTTGGGTTAAAATCAATCCCGATGACCTCATGGCCTTTCTTTTCTAAAGCATTGATGATCCCTTTTCCTGATGATAAAGAAACTTCCCGCTCCCCAGATGTTCCCCCATATAAAACAGCTACTTTCATAACCAACATTCCACTCCTTGCCTATGTCAAAGACTATTATCAATTTCATATATTAAAGACACTATCGTATCGTATTCTTTCAAAATAGATGAGTGCCTATTTATTTATCATACCACTAGAGATAACCAAGACAAATCATTAATTTTTTTCACAAAAAAGAGGCTGTCTAAAAAATGATCAGCCTACTCATTTATTTACGCGTTTTTATTAATAAAATAGTTATAGATTTGCTCAATTGCTTTTTCATTCATCAGCTCTTTACCATATTCAATAACTCTATATATTGTTATAGTTGCAGGGGTTCCAAATTCAGAAAGTATGGCTATAATATTTTCTGTCAGCTGCTCATTCAGCTCATATTCCTGTAATTCTAAATAAAAATGATCTTGAAAAGAATAAAGTTTGCCACCCTTTATCCCTAAAACATGTAATCTAGAACTTAATGAAATGATATCCTCAAGTGACCCGAATTCATAAAAAATATCATCACTTTCGTCTACAGTAACCTGCATTTCAATATATTCATCATTAAATTCCTCATCTTCGTCTTGAGCTACCATGTCCTTTGTCACAATGATGACCATCCCTTGAGCCTGAAGAGAGTATACTTCAATCGCTATTGGTCCATCTGCTTCAAACCCTAATTCGTCGCTGGCTTCACTCATCATGTCTCGAAAAAGTTGATGAACCTTTTGGCTGTCATGCCATAAGTCTTCCTTTGTTAAACCACGTTCTGTTAAGTCATCAAAAGTTAGAAAGATTTTGATTTTATTATAATTTAAACGCTCTAGCCTCATGAGCTACCCTCCCTTACCATCAACTCCCAAACATCCCTTACCTTACTATATGTTTGTATTTATAGATGGTTCATATTGTGTATGTGTAATATTTTAAATTTTATCTTACACTTTTAATGAGGGTGTAGACAAGCATTTTGTTTGATCCACTTATCCCAATCAGTTTTATTTTCACCTACTAAATAAGTTTGATAGTTCTCGTCTAGTTCCTCCTTAAGAAAAGGGACAGCCTCGCCGCCTATTCCAATTTGCAGGTCATGATATTGATCAGTTATTGTTTTAATAAAATGGATGGCCGCCTCAGTTTTATTGTTTGTAAATGAAATAAACAGTAATTTAGGCTGAAGTTCGTCGAGGACAGTACATAAATCTTCTTCCTTAACGCCTGTCCCTAAATAAATAACTTTATAACCATTACATTTCAAAAAAATAGAAAACATCAATAAGTCTAGTTCCTGAATCTCATTTGGACCGCAGACAACGACCGCCTTCGGCTGGTTGGGATCAATGGGCATCGTTTGTAACACTGCACCAGCTTTGGAACGGATGAAACTTACAATATATTGTTCATGAACACTTGATATCTTGTTCTCTTCAAGTAGACGTTTCATTTCATCCAAGAGTACTTTTACTACATTTATAAGTATAAATTCGACAGAAAATAAACTGAACGCATAGTCCAAAACCTTGAGGGCACGGTCTTCCTCAAATTTAATTAATGCCTGCAAGAGGTTATATTTGATTTCATGAAATGTAAAATCAAGTTTCTCGGTTTGTGCATCATCGTTGACGTTTTTATTAGCTTCACTTTCTTCCAAAAGGGAAACGGCCTGACTGATTGTAAATCCTTCATCTGCTTTTTTTATTAACCATCTTAATATAGTAATATGCTTTTCGGTGTATAATCTGTGCCCGGATTCATTCCGTTCCGGTGCAATAATTTTATATCTCCGTTCCCATGCCCGTAGTGTCCCCGGCTGAATCCCGAGCAACTTCGAAACAGCCTTCATATTATATTTCCCTTGCTCACGAGTCATAAAAACTTCCTCCGGCACCGCCTTTTACTCTCAAGTATAATTTATTAACGTTGCCAAGTAAATGATTTAGGAATTCCCTTCATCTGAACGGGAAGTTCTTCCATCAACCGTAAGAATGCCGAAAACAATTGAAAAAACAACCATTAAAAGTGTAAGCAAGACTGAAAATCTCATTAACAAAAAAAATGCAAAAAACAAAAATAAATCAATGACAAGTGTCTTACGTGATTTAATAAGTGATCGAACAATATATGAGAAAGCAAGGCCAGTCATTATAAAGGCAATCATCCCTATAAAGAAGCGGATCGGGTTTAAAATTAGTGCTGAAATGAAGAACGACACATCATCAAAAGTCAAACTTGGAAATATTGAAATGGTAAAAAAACCGCTAATAAACGCGAATAAGAAAATGAAAAGTTTAATGAACATAAAAATCCCTCCATTATCAAATATGTAACGGAAAGGAAAATGATGTATCAAATGGTATAGGACATTCCTTCGATCCCATAAAATGAATTGAACTTGTATGTCAAAATAAAAAGGAGGAAATGCAATGTTTACAACTAGGAAATATTGGCACCCATACGTCAGTCCATTTGATCCTTGTCCACCAATGACTACGAAACAGTATGTAACCGCTCCAAACCTTTATATAAAATTTCAACCCCCAGGCATGCAACAATTTTCCCCAAAGGAAGCGTTATACGCTGGGACACTATGGTGTACCTTATATGACCCATATTACAATGCGCACGAAATGCAAATGAGGGAGGCAAAAACAGATGAATAAACAATTGCCTCAGGAATATTACACATTGCTAGAAGAACTGCAAGCCATTGATTTTGTTTTAGTCGAGCTTACATTATATTTGGATACCCACCCCCAAGACCTTCAGGCTATAGAACAATTTAACCAATATGCAAAATTAAGAAAACAATGTGCGAAACGATTCGAAGTCCAATTTGGTCCACTCCTCCAATTTGGACATAGCTACTCAAGATATCCATGGGATTGGAAAGAAGCTCCATGGCCATGGCAAGTATAGAATGCGGAAGCCACCCGGTTAGCGACGTATGGACTGGAACGCACCGACTGAGATATAGGAAACACGATGAGCGAAAGCGAATCGATGTTGACTTATCGTAGGGAGGTGAGTGAAGTCCACTAGTCGCTGGGTGGCTGAAGCTGGACTGATAGAATGCGGAAGCCATCTGGTTAACGCACGACTAGGACTGGAGAAAATTCAAAACAGGGGAGGAGAATAAGTCCATGTGGATTTATGAAAAAAAGCTGCAGTATCCTGTTAAAGTAAGTAAATGCAATCCAATGCTTGCAAAATTTTTAATTGAGCAATATGGCGGGGCTGACGGAGAATTAGCAGCCGCACTTCGTTATTTAAATCAAAGGTACACAATTCCTGATAAAGTTGCCGGATTATTAACCGATATTGGTACTGAGGAGCTTGCACATCTTGAAATGATCGCTACAATGGTGTATAAATAGATCACTTCTAAAATGCTACCTTTTATTTATATGCAAACCTTCCCTATTATATATCCCCTACTAGCACAAAAAAAAGGCATAAAAAAAGCCTACCTCCAAAATGAAGGTAAGCCCATAGCAACCTCTATAAATTTCTTTATGTCAAGTTCCCCAACGTCAGTAGCTTTTCCTATTCCCTCAACAATAACTGTTTTATCATCAACAACAATAACTTTACCCTCATTCTGTTTAGTCATGTTGTAACACCGTCCTTAATGCAGTTTATGAGTTTCATAGATTGTCAGATAACCAACCCAAAAAATTAGGAAAGGTTAGAGTTGATCTACACTTAGGTACTTGCAATTAAGGACAGAAAAAGGACATTAAAAATAAAAAAATTTAAAAACCAGCCGATATTCCGTAGGGGTTTCCTAAACTATATAGTAGACAAGTAGTGGAGAGGTTTCTGCTGGACTTCTCTACACACCTTTCTTGTTTGATTAGGTTTGGGGTTAAGTGGGGCTTTAATTGCCTCGCCTTTTTATTTATCTTTCTAATTCTAAAAAATAGAGGTGAAAACAATGTACACAGTGAATAGTCGCTTACCTTACAATCAAGAATTTGACCACCGCTTTATTAAATATGTGCGTCATTCTAGGAACTTAACTTTAGATAGGTTTAGCCCTTATATGGGTGTAGACAAAAGCACCATAGCAAAACTTGAAAAGGGGCAACTGGATTTTACGCCTTACTATGAAACTAAGCTAAAAGAGGCTATTAAAAGGCTTCAAATTAGCAATATTGAACTGGTGTCAATCCGTAACATTATTGAAAGCAAAGAAAGGAAAGGGTACAGGTGATAGGACTTTTATTAGCAGTAACCGCACTAAAGGTATTTGACTTAGTGATCAATCGTGAAAGAAATCAAGAATTTAAATCAATGTAAAAGGAGATTAACAGACAATGGCAAAGGTAAAAGATTTATTTGTTGAGACTAAGAAGGTTGTAAAGGAATATAAAAAACAAGCTGAGGCATTAGAGGCACAGGAACAGGAATTAAAGATGGAACTAACTGTGCTACATTCTGATATGAACGCTATTTTTCTTGACATGGAAAACGCTGATCTTAGTGACAAGATTTATCTAAAAATGAAAGTGAAAGAAATTACTTCAAAAGCGGAAATTATTGAAACTATGTTGGAGGAATTAGCGGAAACCAAAGAGGAATTAAAATTACAGTTCGTTCCCCTATTCCAGCAAGCACTAAGGGAAGATAGAAAAGCCCTTAATGAATATGAAGTCACTTCAATAGCTGAAAAATACCGTTATTTAATGCTTACTGAAATTGCTGATCTAGGGAAACAAATGCAAAGCCAATATAGAGAAATTTCCCCTGACATTTATGAAGTATTTGAAGATCAAAAAGTAAGAGAAGAATTTCCACGACTAGAACACTCTTTTCATCAAGATCAATACAGACCGTTTTTCAGTTGGTTTGAACAGTCTGTTGTTTCAAAGAATGAAGTTTTATCCGCTACTCGTGGCAACCTTCCTGAACACCTAAAAACACCAAAGGACGTGAAATAATATGAATTTAACTAGCATTGTAAAACCTGAAATCTTAGAGGAACTTAAAAAAGGGAATACGGAGGTTTTAAAAGGACTTCCCCCTGTTTTAGCTATGCAATATGGTTTAGCCTTATCAAGCGACTATAAAGAAAAATCCCCTATCAATGACGAGGAATTAAACAAGGCTATGTTAGACCGTCTTAAAGATAGTGGAGTAAAAGAAAGATTAACAAAACAAATTGAAGAAGGCGAAAAGGTCACTGAATAACAGTGATCTTTTTTCTTTATCTAAAGGAGATCAATACAATGGCTTTACTAGACAAACAAACGTTAAACAAGGTTAAAACACTATGTAAAACAACTTGCTGTAATTATATAGACGGTGGCTGTATATTAACAGATTCCCCTTGTGACTACTTCACTAAAGCTGGTGGCAGTATTTCTTGTGATTGGTTTGAACAGTGCGTACTACCCAATGACAGTGATCTAAAAAAGGCTTATGAAGAACAGCATGGAATTAGCTACACAGAAACGGAAATAGGCAAGTATAGCCGAATTTGTAAAGCCTGTTCTAACCACTTTAAAACGGATTCTAAGAACACTTTAACGTGTAGTGATGAATGTAGAAAAGCACTAAGGAAAAAGACCAATAATGCCTATTATTTAAGACAAAGTTAAACGCTGAAACCCTTGATATTACTGGATTCTTTCCTATCAAAATGAAGTGCCTAATAGTATTACACCTGAACCCCTATTTTTAAGGGTAACAAAGTCTTAAAAAGGAGAATAAACACTATGAATAGATCAGAATTTGAAGCTAAATTAAATGAGGTTTATGGCGGTACAGTAAAGCCCTTAAACAGCTATATAAATGAACGTGCTACCCTTTGTTTTAAGTGTGAACAGTGCGGTTTAAAGTTCTTTGGTAAGCCTAGTCATATTGTAGGCAAGGAACACCAGCGTCATGAATGTGGTATGCCTTACGGTGATCATTATGGTGAAAGGTTAACTAAGGTAAGTGTCACACATAACAGAAAGAAAAATAAGAGTGCAGTAATAAAGCCTGAGGAATTTAATCGTTTGATTTGGGAAGATTACAGCTATCAACAAATAGCCCAAGAACTTCAAGTAAACCCAAACATAATAAAGGATTACTTTAAGGACGAGGGGCTGATCTAATGGAATTAAAGCTATTTGCTGTTAGTCTTAGAGGGCGTAAAGCCTATAAGGATGAAGCTGGCACTCTTTATTTAGAATGTACAAGCTGTCAATCAATAAAAAACCACTATAACTTTACTAGGGATAAAAAAGGTTTTCAGGGTAAAAACTCAGGTTGTCTTGAATGTAGGAACGAACTGAATAAACGTTATAGAATGAGGGCTAAAGGATAATTTAATTCCTAAAGCCCTTCTTTTTTAGTCCTCAAAATCCTCAGGATATAAAGCCCTGTACCTTTCCTCGTCTCCATACATAGCCTCATAATTTAACCTAGCTATTTCCTCTTTTGATATTGGCTTTCTTCCAAAGTGTTCATATGATAGCCAATTCAAAAATTTAATTCTTTCACCGTTGTCCATATCTTTCATGTATTGAATCATTTCATCACAACTCTTTTTAGTCATAGCAGCTTCCCCCAAAAAGTTTTGAAAAAATCCCGCAAAAATTTTTTTGTCAATTTCTATATTTCATTATAGCAAAAACTTGAACCACCCCCTATATTTAAAAGGGCTGTACAGCGAATTTAATAGGGTTACTATACGTCAAGTAAAAGTTAATTCGCTTAGAATAGCCCTCAGCAACACAACTATTTGACAAATAACTATAAATGTGGTATTTAGTCCTTTCTCACTACCATTTGTTACCATACAATGTTTTAAAAATGGTGTGTATTTAGTTTAAGTACCAGACGAGGGGGTTTTAGGGGGGTCTCCCCCATAGGGTATGGGGTATATGGGTTGGGCTGTGGTTTGGTTCTGATCTTAGGGGTGTGCTGGTGGCGGTGCGGTCGTGCTGTTATGTTCTTTTCTTTGTTTCTTTTCTTTGTTCATTCGTTCGCTGTTGTCTTACCTGTTGCCTCGTGCTGTTGTCCTTGCCTTGCCTATGTCCTTCCCTTGCCTCGTGCTGTGTGGTTGCCCTGTGTCTATGTCTACGCCTTGCCCTTCCTTGCCTATTCCCTTGCCTGTATCAGTGCTGTATGGCTGTCCTGTGGGCTGTGGTAGGGTGTTAGTATTATCCCTATTATTATGTTAGTGCTTTATGGTATAGCCCTATATAGCCCACTTATTTTAGGGTGTACTTATGATAGTCACTTTTGATTGAAGCCTATTCCCTATTCTTGCGGTGCTGTTAGTGGTCAATCAATAGTGATGGCTTTTGATTGATGATATTAAATCTTAACTTATTTAACTTTTAATATGATGAACTTTAAATACAATTTGTTATTAGATTATCCAAATAAAATAAACCGCCTTTTTTAAGGGCGGTCACAAAAGAACTTTATAAACTTTCAACTCCGAACGCTAAAGCAGTGAGATTTTCAATTTGGTTTTCTATCTCAATTTTTCTATCATCATTTGGATTTTGGAGTACTATTTCCCTAACAAGTTCAATTATTTCTTGTGAATAATTCGATTCAGGATTTGGTAATGGATACTTATTAACATACTGAGTTAAATAACGTCTTCTACCAGCGTATAGCTTATTATTAAATGCAATATCGTGGTAATTAGTCATATACTTGGTGTTTGATATTCCTAAAATTAAAAAGAGTATATCATTATTATTTTCTTCCTTTGGAATTATCCAGTAACAATTACCATCAATACAACAACCTTCATCTTCATAAAAGAATTTAGGTTCAGGACTTATATCTGGAAAAACTATCTTTGGTAATGCCCAATGATCAGGGTTTTGAGGAACCCAAATTTCATACCAATTTCTTTTTGCTTTTATTACATATTTTCTTCCCTCTAATGTTTCTCTATGTGTTTCAAGATAAGCAAGTGCACGAGGATATTTGGAAAAATCAATAGCTTTTTTCTTGCCATTTACATTTTCATGTGTGTATAAAACTTTTTGGTTCGGCATTCTTTCTAATGGACGCCATTTTGAAGCATGGTCTGTTGATAATAAAGGTTTTAAAACTTCATTCTCTGGTTTTATTTCATCAGGAAGTTCTTCCCACGTCGATTTAATAAAAACCTTATCTGCTGTTGTCTTAATTCCAACTTTAACATCACATAAATCTTGAATAGTACAAAAAGAATTATTATTGATATTAGTAATCCAGTTATATTCTTCATCTGTTGCCATTACCCACGGTTCTTTAAAACTTTCAGGTACTATCAATTTCCCACAGGAAACAGAATAAAACTTTTCATCTACATTGAAAACACCTGTATTTGATGATTCTAATAACTCAAATAATGTTTCAAATTTTATTGTACCTTTAGTCTTACTAGGATCAGTTTCTTCATAAATTTTATAAAAATTTGCTGGGGTTGTTTGACGAATACCCTTATTTTCTTTTTTTCTCCCGAAAAAGATTGCTGGAAGAACAGCTGCACTAAATAATTTTGTATCTCCTAAATCCATTATTTCAATAATATCGTAATTTTCAGCTAAGAATTGTCTTATTGATTCCCCACTACTATTTGCTAAATATTTATTCGAGGTAATTACTCCTATGAGACCGCCAGGCTTTAATTGTAAAGTCATAGCTACTAAAAAGGCATGGTATAAATCTACTCTACCCTTTAAATTAAATAATTTTGCTAATTTTTGTGCCCTATCTGCACCTAAAACTTGTGTTCTTACATAAGGGGGATTGGCAATAATTAAATCAACAGGTTCAATTTTAGAAAGTTCGTCTTCAAATAAGGAAAGATTATCTTCTAAATCTACCATTTCTAAAAAATCACCGGCAGTTAATTTAGCGTCATTTATCCCCATTTCATTAAGTCTAAAATCAGCCTCTTTAATTGCTTCCTTATCTTCATCTATCCCAATAAGTTCAATGTTATCAATGTTATTAAATTTTGCAATTCGATTTAAAGAAAGCAATAATTCTCCATCCCCACATGAGGGATCTAAACCTCTAATTTTCTTAGTTCCTGATATTCCACTTTTTTTAAGTTCATTTATTAGTCTTTTTGCAATTATATCTCCTAAATCTGTGGGTGTGTAATGTGCCCCTGTTTCCTTTTGTTTAATTAACATTTCTTCTATTGTTAATTCCATTATTAACCTCCTAAGTGCTTGTACACTAAAGGAATTGTACCACAGTTTTAAGGGCTTTTGAAATCAATACATAAATTTCCTACAACAGAAAATGCTACTTATAGTCTGTCGACACATAGTCATCACTAAAGGAAGATTTTAGTATGAAAGCTATAAAAAATTCAAATAAAGATTTCCTTTTACAAATAGGGCAAAAAATTAGATTTTCACGAGAACAAAAAGGATGGTCACAGGAAACTTTATCTTTTAATTCACAACTTCACCGTACATATATCGGTGCTGTGGAACGAGGTGAAAGAAACATCTCCATTTTGAACTTAAAAAAAATCGCAGAGGCATTGGGTGTTCAGATTACTGATTTATTTCCCCAACAAGAAACAAAGCAGAAAGGAAAAAACAATAATGCGGATTGAAAACCAACATAATGCAATTTTAGAAAATGCCCAAAGATTAACGAAAAATATTTCTAAAAGTGGTCTAAGTATTTATGATGAAATACCAATTGGAGACCCTGATTTATGGATTCCTTCTCAAGAGTTGGAATTACTACTTAATGAAGAACTTAGCGGATTAGAATTAGGATCACTTCCAATAAGAACTCGTTCAAAAGTGGTGAAAACAAAAATTTGTGAAGTTTTAGGTTATCCAGTTCCATCTTCTTTTAAGAAAACAAAACCCAGATTTCTTGGTCAAAATTTTGACACTTATACTCAAAAATCAAACAATCTTCAAATTTGGAATGAGGAAATTTCATCTTCTCGTCGTTATGTTTTAATTAGGGTTTCTAGTGAAAACATTATAACAAAAGTCAAGGTTGTCACAGGGGACATGTTAGCTTCTCTTGACAACACAGGAACATTAACACAAAAATATCAGGCAAGGCTTATTCTTGGAAATGAAGTGTCTGAACTTGTTTCTGAAAATAATACTCAAAATTTAGATTCAGTAATGGTGGCAGAGGCAAAAACTCCATATTATACGACAAATCCAACTGATTATCCAACTGCTGGAACTTTATTATCAATTGAAACAATTTTTGAAAAGTTAAAAGCTATTGTCGGTAAATCGTTCCCAGACTTAGGATCGGATCAAGAAAGAAATAGAGGTGCTGAACTTCATCGACTTGTTTGTCAACATCTAGGCTATTCAAATTATAAAGATGATGGAAGATTTCCTGATGTAAAACATCAATTATTAGAGGTAAAACTCCAAACATCACCTACAATTGATCTTGGTTTATTTAGTCCTGATAGCAAAGATATTTTGGATATTCCAGCTATCAACGGAAGACAAATTCGACATTGTGATGTTAGATACGCCATATTTTTTGCAGAAATAATTGAAGGCATGGTAAGAATAACACATTTCTTTTTAACAACAGGAGAAGACTTTTTTAAACGTTTTCCGCAATTTCAAGGTAAAGTCTTAAATTCAAAATTACAAATACCTTTGAAAAAGGATTTCTTTGATTGAAGAAAAGTGACTGACGTCAATAGACGTTGGTCTTTTTTTATTTCCTCAAATGTAACTTAATACATAAAAAGTTACATTCATTTTCCCTATAAAACTAGACTTATAGAAAAATCGTGCTATACTAGGATTATCTAAAAAAATATGTTACATTCAAAACAGCTTAAATAAAGGGGTTATAACAATGGTAAATAAAAAAGACGAGATAAAAGACGTTCAGCCTATTAGATCACTAGAAAAAATTGAGGATATGAAATGGTCACTAAAAAAATGGTGCGGTGAACGTGATTACATACTATTCCTTTTAGGTATCAATACAGGATTAAGGGTAAGTGATTTATTAAATTTAAAAATCAGTGACATTAAAGGGAAAAAGAAAATCACTGTTAAAGAGGGGAAAACAGAAAAACCTCGTACCATATTGTTAGCTAATATCTATGAGGAATTAAATAGCTATATAAAGTCATTAAGCGGTACAGAATGGCTTTTTCCTAGTCGTAAAGGGGATAAGCCTATAAGCAGAATTCAAGCATACAGACAGCTAAATAAAGCCTCTGAAATGGTGGATATTCCTGACGGTATTGGCACTCATACAATGAGAAAAACATTTGGCTATTGGTATTATAAACAAACTAAGGACATAGCTACATTACAGGCTATTCTTAACCACTCACACCCTGAAATCACTTTACGATATATCGGAATAACTGACGAGGAAATTGAAAACAGCTTAAATAATTTCGTACTATAAAGGACTGGCTTTTAATAGCTGGTCTTTTTTATTGTCCTATATTTTAGAAATGGTAATAGATCAGCTTAGAAAACCGCCATTGTGCATGGTGCTATTAGTGCCTAGTGTTACACTTAATACTTTATCGCATTAAAGCGTTGGAATATCTAGGATTGTGCATAAAAAAATATTCTCAGCCCCTTTTCTATCCAGTGCAAGCAAGCGGTTATAATGCACAAATTTACACAACTATCATAACAGCTAAACCACCGCTTTTAATTCTAATTGTAATAGCCCTTTATTGTGACTAATAACCCTGATAAACCTTGATTTAATAAGGGGGTTAATCACATTTTTAGCCTTGTGATTAACAAACTTTAAAAAGCCTTATATATCAAGGGTTCAGCAATTTTAATAATCACAGCAAAGTCAGCGGAATTGTGATTAACAAAAATAAGCTAAAATTAAATACAGGTTCACTAAGGTTAATCAGCGGATTTGTGATTAACAACAAACCCAGTCGTATCAAGGGTTCTAGCGTTTGGTAAAAAATACTTGCTTTTGGTACCTGTAAAACGTCACTATTTCGCACCTATATATATGTAAATAACTGATAATAAAGATTCTATAAAATATAAGATAACTGTTAAAGATATAGCGTTAGCCCGTTAGGTTAGGGTTTAAGGATAAGTCTGTTCTTAAAGAACCATTAAAAGAATACCCTTCGGGGTGATAAATCACTATATAAAAAATGACACTAATATAAATAATCTAATGATAGCTATGATATTGATAATTATAGTTATAATAGTGGTTATAGTTTAATTAAGTTTATATAAAGGATAATCAAATGCCTTTAGTGCGGTTACTGATTGTCCTTTCCCTTCCCCTTGCTGGTCTTAGTGCTGGTGAGGGGTTTATTTTTATGCCCATTTTTAGCAATAAAAAAAGAGGAACTAGCTTGCCTGTTCCCCTGATTGTCCTTTATAGTGTATTTTCATTTCAATTTCTGCTTTGTGATC
Source organism: Schinkia azotoformans LMG 9581 (assembly GCF_000307855.1). GTDB lineage: Bacteria > Bacillota > Bacilli > Bacillales > Bacillaceae_J > Schinkia > Schinkia azotoformans. Next base: position 127,932 of record NZ_AJLR01000048.1, read on the forward strand.
TCCTACCCTTTTATATTCAATATGATCAATAAGAGACGTTAACAGGTGATTTATTTCCTTTGTTTCTAAGTCTGACGTTCCTTCTAATAGCTGTTTCAGCTTGTCAAGAACCGCCTGTAACTCGTCTAATTTCTCGTCCTTAGTCTTTGTGTCTAGTCGCTTAATTTGTTCCTCTAAATACTCTTTCTGTGCCTTTAATTGCTTAATTTCTTTCTGTGCCTCTTCCTCTGTGTATATCTCAGCAATAAAGCCTTTCTGTACTCTCTTAATACTTGCGTCAATCTTTTTAATATTAGCTGTTAGGATAGCTTTTTCATCAGCGGGGTTTGTTTCATCTTTTTTAATGTTTTTCTTTATATCCTCTAAATACAGTTCTAATTGATTGACGAATTGACTAAATTTAGCAAAGAAAACCTGTTCAAAATGATCTAGCCTAACACCTTTATTTTTACATACAGTATAGTTAATTCCGTCCTCGTCATAGTATCTAGTTTGGCAAGAAGTAATTCTTAGTTCTTTTCCTTTTCTTCTTTGAAAGCTGTGTGTTCTTCCGCATATAGCACACTTAATTAAGCCTGTAAAAATCACCTTGCCTATTCTAGCACTAGGGGGCTTTGTTAGTCTGCCTTCCCTTATGGCTTTTGCGTTTTCCCAATCCTCAGGGGCTATAATTGGTTCATGTGCATTTTCAATTATAATTTGATTACTTTCATCAGTCTTAAACTGTTTTGGTGAACCTGAGGGCTTTTTCTCCACTTTAGAAACCTTTGTTTTACCATAGACAACAGTACCTTTGTAAACAGGGTTAGACAATACAACGGAAATTCTAGCCTTATTCCACTTTGAACCTGTTGGGGTTAATGTACCTTCTAAGTCTAAAATTCTTTCTATGTCTGTTGAGGACTTCCCTGACAAATACAAGTCATAAATTCTTTTGATCACAGGGGCATTTTCATCAGGTACTAGCTTTTTTGTTTTATGGTCATAGCTGTAACCAACAGGGGTTTTACCACCTACCCAATTACCCTCTTTAGCTGATTGCCTTTTACCCCTGACTAACCTTTTCTTAATGTTTAAGTATTCCTGTTTAGCTACAATAGATTGCATATCAGACATTAAGTCGTCCTCTTGTGTATTGTAATCATAAATTTTAGAGGACGTTACAACCTGAACCCCATAATTAGTAAGTATTTCTTTGATCTGTGAAAACCCTGCTGTATTCCTTGAAAGTCGGTCTTGATCAGTTACAACAATAGCGTCATAGTGATAAGATTGAACTTTTTCCAGCATTTTATTAAGTTCAGGTCTTACCTTTTCGTCTATACTCTGTGAAGAACCTACTTCTTGAAATACTTCAAATTCCCAATTATTTTCAACACACTTATCAATAAGAAAAGCTAACTGTCTTTGTAATACTTCCTCAGTTTCGTCAGGTCTTGACTTCCTCGAATATATAGCCACTTTTTTGATCTTATTTGCTGTCAAAGTCATTGTTAGTCACCACCAAAAAAAATCATGTTAAAGTATTGATATACCAACATTTTAACATGGTTGCATTTTGGTTTCAATATATAAGCTGACCAAGGATGCGACACCTGACCAAATGAAAGCATGCGGCTTAGGGGCACATTATGCCGATCATGATAAGGCCTTATATTATCATAATGCAGCTGGGGCACCATTTACCATTACCTATGTTACAGCTAAAGGTGATCCGATCACAGATCTATATGAAGATATTGCTGCTGAAGAAAAAGCAAGAGCCACTTACCAATGGTTAATCAATTTATCTGATGACCCAGATATTAATGATGCCCTTCGTTTCCTTAGAGAGCGGGAAATTATTCATTCACTTCGCTTTCAAGAGGCTGTTGAAATATTAAAAGAGGAAAGAGACAAAAAAGTCTATTTTTAACAATATCCGGTGAAGGAGCTGAATCAAAACCAGCTCCCTTTTAATCATTTTCATAATAAAGATTAATATCGTATTTTTCCTTCATTTCCCTAAAAAAACGGTGACGGTTATCCCGTTTTTCCCCCTCAGGCCAAAGTTCTTCTGTTCTTTGAATAACCTCAGAGCGTAGTGCGTTATATTCTTTTTCTGCTTTTTCCGCCTTTTTATCAAGAAACTTCAAACGGTAATGAATCGTTGCCAACACTCCTACAAAAACATAATGGTATACATTATTGATCAGCACAGAAATCATGGAACCATAGTAAAATCGATACGGTAAAACTGTGAAGAATAAGACATAGGCTAAAAAAAGTGCTGCAATTAATACCAATGCACCTTTATAAAATTTAACCTCTGCCTCTTTTTTTTGATGCTTTTTCTTTAACTTTTTCAAATCGTTAATAATAACCTGTCCAACTTCATCTAATAAAAAGTGATGATATTCCACTTTTACACCCCATTGCCCGTGCATTCTACCCATCTACTTTACATGTATTCGCATGGACAATAATCTAGAACGGTAAAATCTTTCTATTTATTTCAATGGGATTTTTAGAATTTGACCTGTCATGACGGTTCCATTCGCATCTAAACCGTTTGTTCTCTTAATGATCTCTTCTCCGGCTCTACTTTTATAGTATTTCATCGAGATTCGGTATAAAGTTTCTCCAGCCTTTACTTTATGATGTAACACTTTCCCCGTTTGGTTAGTATTAGCTTGTTCTGTCGCTGTATCCTGGACTGGAGCTGCTTCTTTTACTTGCGTTTCCGTAGGCTGTGCAACTTCAATTTGATCCTGCACTTCTTCTACTTTTTCGTCTACCTTTTCGTCTACTTTTCCCACGTCTTTATCAACTTTTTCAACTGATTCTGCGCCTTCTTCTCCTACGCCCTTCATTTCAATCACATCTATATTAGAATCGTTTATTGCTTCGTTTTCAGTTTCACTGGCATTTGTTAATTGGACATGGTCTTTCCATAAGTTATAACTGGCAACAATACAAACGATTATAATAAATGACAAGGCAAGCAAGCGAATGAGCGGAAAACGAAATCGAAATTTAACTTTTTTATCTTTATTACGATGAACCTCACTCCTTGGCGGCAGCCCGGAGCTCTCTAATTGATTTTCTTCCATTCTTTTTCTGAGAATTTCTGCTTGGTCAATAGAATCTTGATTCGCCCTCATAAGCTCACCTCTCGTTTAGAACTGTACCTAAATAATTGATGCGGATCATTAATGCAAACACAAAGTCGATTAGAAAATGCATAAATATTGTTACAAAAAGATTTTCGGTAATGATATAAATCCAGCCAATATAAAAGCTTAATGAAATTACGACTAGTAATAACGCCCATTTAAAAAGATATCTGAAATGGAGAATTGCAAATACAATACTCGCAATAAAGTATCCGAAATGTGTTTGAAGAACACCACGAAAGAAAAGTTCCTCAGACAATGCTACTACTAAGCAAATGATAAACATATGCCAAACTGGTCGGTTTTTAAAAACCTTTTCGTTTATACCACCATCATCATACATATGCTTCGGCAAAACCTTCATAAGAATAGTGTCAATAATTATAACAATAATAGCACTTCCTCCGCCAAAAAGGAGTATTTCTTTCGGATTCCACTCCCATAGTTCAAAAAATGATTCTAAATCCTCAAATAAAAAGAATCCAATAATACCAGTCAGGATTATGATCATGATTTGTGTTAAGTAAAGGTGAAAAAGTACTTCTTTATCTTCCATTTGGTTTATGAGTTCAGCCTGACGTTTAGCCATTCTGTCCTTCTCCACTTTGTTTAAAAATCAATTTTAATTCTTCCTTCCAATCGGTAAATTCATAGGTTTTTGAAGTGTTTTTTGTCTTTTTAAATTTTTGAATATCAAATTTACAATAATCACAACAGCTTTCTGGATGGACTTCCAGCGATTGGTCAAACTTCCATAATAATGATTCCCGTCTACAACAATCTTCGTCTTCGATCCATCTCTTAAAATCAGCTAAATCTCTTTGTTTTAAACGGGCTCTTTCATGGACAGTATTCAAAATATTTATTTTTGCATCATCTACATATAGATTGGGGTTGACGCTCCCATTCACATATACTTTTTCCATTTCAAGCTGATATTTCATAAACCGCCATTTTATTTCGGAAATACCGTATCTTTCATACATCAATAACTCAAGTTCATGGAGTGATGGCTTTTGTTTTGAGTTTGATACTAGTGTAAAAACCAAACTCCATTCCTCATCATTAGGTAAATCATGAAGGACAATACTCTTTGCCAAATCATGGTCATCATTGCAATACAGGAGAATTGCAAGGCTTGGATTCCCATCCCTCCCGGCACGCCCGATTTCCTGCAAATAGGATTCAATTTGGGATGGATAGTGGAAGTGAACGATAAATCTTACATTCGCTTTATCCACGCCCATCCCAAAGGCATTTGTGCAGCATATGACATCCAATTGATCTTGGATAAATTGCTGCTGGATTAATAAACGATCATCATTTTCCAATCCACCATGATAGTAGGCAACCCGATTAATGCCGTTTTCTCGTAAAATCATAGCCATTTTTTCGGTCCATATTCTACTTGAAAAATAAACAATACCGGGCCCTTCAAGACTTTTTACAAATTCGATCGTTGTCTTTATTTTATCATCAAGTGAATCTATTTTTTTAACATTAATTGCAATATTCGGGCGATCGATAGAATAAATGTGTTTGGCAACATCCGGTAGGTCCAATTGGTGAATAATGTCTTCAATCACCATGCTGGTTGCAGTAGCCGTTAAGGCCAAACAAGGTGGATTGCCCAACTTCTTTTTCACATCATCAAGTTTCAAATAATCCGTTCTAAATTCATGTCCCCACTGAGAAATACAATGGGCTTCATCAATAACAAATAAACTAATCTTGATCTTTTCGAGGGCATGAATAACCTCAGCCGATTGTAAAATTTCAGGAGAAACATATATAAATCGGTATCGATGGATTGATTGTAAGGCAGATTTCCTTTTTTGATAAGATAAAAAGCTATTTAAACCAATAACATTTTTTTCTCCTCTAGACTTCAATTGTTGCACCTGATCTTCCATTAACGATAATAATGGTGAAACAATTAGGACAGTGCCGTCCAAAATATAGCCGGGAAGTTGATAACAGATAGACTTGCCTGCACCGGTTGGAAGCATGACCATTACATTTTTACCTTTAACTAAATCTTCGATAATTTCCTTCTGCCCCTTCCGAAAGGAAGAGAAATGAAATTTCTCTTTTAATATTTTTTCTAATCTCACTCAACATTCCATCCTTCCAAGTACGAGGCGGATCTGAAAATAACTTACCGTATCGTTTAGTGAACTTCTGATTGGTTTAAGCCGTTTTGTTCTAAGCGTTTGAAAGGATTCGATAATTTTTCCTTGCAGATCATTGGAAACAAATGGCTCAATATTAAAACTTTTCAATTCCGAAGCGATCTCAACAATATGATCTTCAATCGTACTTTCTTTTAAATTTCGGATAATGGCAATTTCAGTAATAGATTTATTTAAACATAATAATTCATAAGTTTTTTGCGCTGACTGGGTTAACGGTACTATTGACTGATCATCTTGTTCAACCAATGACATAAGATGGCGATACCGAATTGGATTCGTTTCGATTGTATCTATCATGTAATGTAGAACCGCTTGAAAGAGTAGGAAAGTATATTCCGTATCAAGTTGTAGGATACTACCTATCTGTTCAATCGTGTATCCAACCCGGTGGTATCCGCTCAGGTGCAATACAAATATTTCAGCCTGCATCTGTGGTAAAGGTTGAAGCAAACTAAAAACTTCATTAAAAATTTCACCCGCTGTATCGTAGCGATTCCTTATTTTCTTAAGATAGCTTTTTACAAAGCGTTGTGTTTCATCGTCATTAATAACAGGTGTGAACGATGAATTTTCGTACAATAAAAAAGACAAGGTTTGAACCGCAAGCGAAAAGCGCTGCCATAGCAAGAGAGCTTTTTTATGATTTTTCCACCCATTCAAATATGGTGGTATTGGATACTTTTTCTTATAATTTTCTAAATAAAATAAGCCCTTTTCAGTTAAAATATATGTATCCTTTCTCGTCAAAGAAATAACATCACTAGTCTGAAGTTCAAAAATAATATCATTAATATCTTTTTTGGATAGCTGTTGCATCAATTGAAAAAAGGACTCTAGCTTAAATAATTTTGCATCTTGAATCGTTTGGGAGGATTTTTTCCCTTGCAGTAAATGATAGATCGCATAAATCGACCTTTCACCATTATATTTTGAAAGGCAATGCAATACGACAAAAAAACGAAATCGTTCCACAGCTTCGAATCCTTTCTGCCATTTAATTTATCAAATGCGCCTTGCTCGAAAAATTACCTTTGAAAATCTGAGGCATCCGCCGGAGGCTTTAACTTTGTTCAGCAGGGGGTTTGTACTCCTCTAAATTAGAATATTAATTTGAATTCAGTTCACCACTTATGGAAGTGGGGGACTTCTGCTGAATAAAGTTAATAATATTTTAGCAAATTATGACGAAAAAAGGATGAATAAACTTATCGTATTGCTGGAAAATGGGCAAAGCTTGTGGTGATAAGCATTCTCATTGTACTTTTCTATTGAAAAGTTGCACAAAGGCGTTTACAATGTTTATGAGTCTTAAATATGACTCTTCGGAGTTATATATTATTTTACAATTTTGTGGGAGGTTTTTTTCATGGCAAAATATACGATTGTAGACAAAGAAACTTGTATTGCATGTGGTGCATGTGGAGCATCTGCGCCTGATATCTATGATTACGATGATGAAGGTATTGCATACGTAACATTAGACGATAACCAAGGTATTGTTGAAATTCCTGATGTGTTAATCGATGACATGATGGATGCATTTGAAGGTTGTCCGACTGACTCAATCAAAGTTGCTGACGAAGCATTTGATGGTAACCCAACTAAATTTGAATAATTAATACATAAACCTCTCAACTGTTAAAGTTGAGAGGTTTTTTTATATCTAGCTCCAGTTTATACGTCGCTAAACAGGCGCTTACGCTTTCCTAGTAAGGCATTGGATTGACTGCTAATGGTACTTGAATAGACTCCAGCATATTAAATGGCCCAATAAAGTCTACTGTGGCATTCTTAAATTCAACTGTTTGTGCACCATGTTCTTTCGCCGTCATCAAAATGGCTTCCACCATTAATAAATTCGTTTCATCATTAGTTAATGTCGTACCTTCAGCAAATTCAATAACAGCATGATGCGTACTTGGATCAATGCCGACACTTTTAAATTGAATAGATTCAGGTATTGCCGGCTTAATTTGCTGAAGATCGATTTCCATTGGCAATTTCATCTCTTCTAAAGCCTTGGTAAACTCGACTTCTTTGGGAAAGGGTACTAGGAATTTCTGAATTTGTCCATTAGGCTGAAAAATATAATATAAGCGCTTTGCTTTCTCCTTTTCTAGATCAAGTACTTTAAGTTCACCATAATTACCAAGCATAATTCCCGGCTTACTATCTGTACGAAATTCAACGGTAGAAACCCCGAGTTGCTTTGCCATCTCTTTTACAGTTGATAAAAACATGATTTCCATTGCTGAGCCATTGCCATATGGATGGTTTTCCGGAACGTCGATGATTAGCTTTTTAACTCCATTGTCCATTTGTTCTTCACTAAATTTGACATTCTCTAGAATGTAGCTTGATAAACCCCAATCTTCTTCGTGAAGATGCTCCTGAATCGTCTCAATTCGTTCCAGATTCGTCATTTCCCCGTCCTTTGGCACAATAAAACTAATAGGTACAATAAATTGGGCAAACACATCAGGAACGGCCACAGTAATAATTTCTTGATCTTCTGGTAACTCTGTAATAAGATGTGACCCGCCATCAAATGCCATTCGAGTCATCATTCCTTCTTCTGCCATCATTGTAAAATTTTCTGGTTCTTCTTGTTTTTCACCTATGATTGACTTTTGAACATTCGCTTTTTTATTAACTTCTTCAGTTGCACTGTCTTGTTCGTAGAGGAATGACGGTATGACTAACGAAACAATAATAATAGCAGCAATGGATGCCAGTGTCGGCAAAATCCAGGTCCTCTTCCTCTTGGGTGTCTTTATAAGATCGTTTCCGTTCACATCAATCTTCTTTTCTTCTAATCGAGAGGATATATTTGCAAAAAGCTGTTCAGGATCTTGAGTGTCCTTCACTTTTGGCATATTTCGTAGCAATTTCTCTAGCTGGTCGTCATTAAATGTTGATTTATGCATTTGTCATCCCCTCCTTATTATAGACTTCCTCCATCAAGGATTTTAAAACCTTTAAGCCGCGATGCTGCGTTGTCTTTACTTTGCTTTCTGTCCATCCTAAGATGTCAGCTGTTTCTACAATTGAAAAAGACTGAATATATCTTAAAACTAGTACTAATTTTTGGTCAACAGTACAGTTTTCCATACATTGATACATAAGCTGAATTTGCTCATTTTGGATCGCCACTTCTTCTGGAAGCGGTGCAAGATCTTTCAATAGGAACTTTACTGTATCATCATCAATTGCATTTCCATCTGCCGTTCTCTTTTGTTTGCGAAACCAATCAATGGCAACGTGCCTAGCAATAGAAAACAGCCATGTTTTCTCACTACTTCTTCCTTCGAACCGATCGTACGATTGAAGTACTTTTATATATACCTCTTGAACGAGATCCTCTGCCTGTTCTCTATTTTTTACCATGTAAAACAAAAACTGAAAAAGGTCATAATGATAAAGGTCATAGAACCTTTGAAATATGTCCTTCATGCTGCAAAAACCTCCCGTTCTCTCATATAGTCGTTAACTTTGGGCCAAAAGTTTCATTCAATGTAATATGTATATTTTTGAAATTAAGAAAGGGAGCCCATTCTCCGCAGATATTTTTGAATCGCTTCATTCGTTGCACTAAATACCGCTTGTCCGATAGCCCTTCCTAGAGGTGTGATCGTACCCGCATATTCAAGGAAATAGCCAGTTTGAGTGGAAGCAATAAGTAAACTATCAGTTGAAGTTCCTGTAGCCATCGTTTTCGTTTCAGGGTCAAGTATATTATTTTCATGAATAGCCCTGACCTTTGCTTCTGTAGCCGTCATCATCGCCTGAACGAAAGCGGAATCGGGTAGATTCCCATCGATAAATATCCACGTATTAATAGTCCCTGGTGTATAGACAAAATCTGTTCGCAAATAGGCCTTTGATACATCCACGGCATTACTTACTCCAGCCGTAACAACAACATATAGTGAAAATTGGGCCAACTCTATTATTTTAAATACGGCATCTTCCAATCTAGCTGCTGTCATCATCGCAACGGTGTAAGTAGGATCAATTCCAATCGTTGTAAGGTAATCTTTCAATTCACTTTCCGGATCATCGATATTGTAATTCATATCCACATGTCTATTAGTAAAAAACTTGCTCCAGCTAAAACCCGAATTAATTACAGCAGATGATAGCGTCTTTAAGGGCTTCGATGATTCGACAATAATCGTTTCACGTGATTGCTTCGTCTTTAGCATTGAAAAAATATCATCCCGCTCTACACCTTTACTTGGTGAAAGGGTAATTAAAGGTGTTGGCACATTTGGATGCTGCCTTTTAATTAATTTTGTATGGTACACATTATAGAGCTGCTCTTCTTGCAGCACATTTTGTGGTTCGTCGAGGCTGATTACCTTACCTTCATTCAATAATAATAACCGACTGCAATACAGGCTTGCCATATTCAAATCGTGAAAAATAGCTACAACCGTTAATTGTTTTTCCTTCACCCAGTGATTAAGCGAGTCAAATAAACTTATTTGGTGTTGTATATCAAGATGATTTGTCGGCTCATCCAAGAGCAATATTTCCGGCTCTTGAGCAAGGGCTCTTGCCAAAAAGACCCTCTGCTTTTCACCACCGCTCAATAAATCAAGAGGACAATCGGCAAGATGTGAAATATTCGTTAGTTGGATCGCGTTTTGTACCGCATTTTCATCTTCAATTTTCCAAGACGGGAAAATCCCTTTTTGATAGGCGTAGCGGCCTAACTTTACTGTTTCTTTGACAGTGTAAGAGAACGAAATTTCATTTATTTGAGGGAGAACTGCTACTTTTTTGGCCAGGTCTTTAATCTTATAATCTTGAATAGATCTGCCATTTATACAAATACTTCCTTTTGAGACAGGAAATTGACCAGAGAGCATTTTTAAAACTGTCGTTTTTCCGCTGCCATTTGGACCCAAAATCCCAAAAATCTCTCCTTTCTTCACTTCAAAGCTAACATTATCAATAACCTTTTTCTGGTGATAACCACCGGAAACATTCTCAACTTTTATCACTATAATCCACTACCTTTTACGATTTCTATTAAAGAAAATGAATGCAAATACTGGTGCTCCAATAATCGATGTAATAACACCTATAGGAAGTTCCTGTGGAGCAATAATAGTCCGGCTTACAAGGTCTGCTAAGATTAAAAACGAGCCCCCATTTAACATCGCTAAAGGCAATAATCTAAAATGATTAGGTCCCCAAAGCATCCTAGTTATATGTGGAATGACAAGACCCACGAACCCAATTATTCCCGAAATGGCAACTGCTGAACCCGTTAGGAGCGACGCACCGATTAAAATAAATAGCTTTCTTTTTGCAACATCCACGCCAAGCTGATAGGCGGTTTCCTCTCCAAAAGAGAGTGCATTTAACTCCTTGCTATTGAGGATTAGAATCAAAGCACCTATGAATGTAAAGGGTAGTATCATATAAACATAAGCCCAACCCCGCATTGAAACGCTACCCATTAGCCAAACAACAATTTGCCTGAGCTCCTCTCCCGATAAAGCAATCATTAAAGAAATAACTGCCCCTAAAAAGGAGCTGAAGATGATTCCTGTTAGAATGATCGTTTCAACTGATATTTTTCGATCGACAATTCGCGAAAATGTCAAGACAAGGAATAAAGTTAATAAAGCAAAAATGATACTCATAATTGGCAAAGTAAACGAACCGATAACAGGGAGAGTCAACCCTAAAAAAAGAACAATGACCGCCCCAACTGATGCTCCAGATGAAACACCAAGTGTATATGGATCAGCGAGTGGATTTTTTAATAGTCCTTGGAAGGAGGCACCAGCAATGGCTAATGAAAATCCAACAAGCATTGCTAATAGTACTCTAGGCATTCTGATCGAAACGACAATGTTATACACCATTGGACTTATTTCATCCGCTATTGGCGATGAAATCCAACCATTAGTCATAATATGTAAAATTGTGGAAAAGGGGATTGAAAGAGAACCAACTGAAATCCCCAAGAAAATGGTTATCACTAAAAATAATATCGATAAAGCATAAGGAATAACCTTACTATTTATTAAATACTTCTGGATAGATGACAGACGCAAGCTCTTCTACTCCTTCTATCAATCGTGGACCCGAACGATTCGTTTTATCAGCGTCTACTTCAAAAACACGGTTTTTTTTCACAGCGGGTACATCTTTCCAAGCCGGTCGACTGTACACCATCTCAGCTGGATTTTCAACATAAAAACCATAGGTCACAACAATGACATCGGGGTTTAAAGAAATAGCATCTTCTTCTGTAAACTGAACCCAGCCTTCATAATCGCCTGCTGCATTTTTAGCATTGATAAGTGTTAGCATATCATCCATAAATGTATCTTTACCCGTAGTATAAAGGTCTGGTTGCGGCTGTACCTCAACCCAAACCGTTTTCTTTTCCTCGTCAGAGATAGTGCTGGCTTTTTCTTTGATTTTCTCTAATTTTTCTTTCATTGTTGAAATGATTTCAGTTGCTTTTTGATCAGCTCCAACAGCCTTTCCAATTAAAGCAATGGAATCATATACTCCGTCAAAAGAAGTTGCATCAGGTACAACCACTACAGGAACTCCTACACTTTGCAGTTGCTTATACCCCTCCTCATTTGACATTCCTGAAGCATTTGCCAACACTAGGTCAGGCTCTAAAGCCAAAACCTTTTCAACATTAAAGTCTAAACCACCAACTTTCTCAATTTCTAAAACTTCTTTAGGATAGTTATCCCAATCCGTTACTCCAACTACCTCATCCCCTGCTCCTAAGGCGAAAGCAATTTCAGTATTACTTGGCATCAACGAAACAATTCTTGTTGGCTTGTTTTCAATTGTGATCTTAGTTCCTGTTGCATCCGTTAATGTTACTGGGAATCCATTCCCCTGCTCGATTCCAGCTTTAGATTCGGGGGCTGCTTGCTCTTTTGTGTTCGCTCCTGAACAACCAATTAAACTAACTAAAAACAATAGAACGAAAGACATCGCAATCAGAGATCTATTCAACTTTCTCATACTAGCACCTCTTCTTTTTCCTCTTTATTCTAAAAATAAAGCCCATCCATTCATTAGGATGGGCTTGACGATATATATTATTTACAGTTTATGCACGAGGGATAAAAAATGAAAATGTCGTCCCTTCGCCAAGCTTACTTTGAACTGAAATATATCCGCGGTGGGCTTCAACAATGTTTTTGGCAATTCCTAGCCCTAGGCCGGTTCCAGCACGGCCTCTTGTCCTTGCTTTATCGGCCTTATAAAATCTTTCAAAGACAAATGGTAAGTCTTCTTCTGGAATTCCGGAGCCGGTATCTTTTACAGAAATTTGGAAGCCCTCCTGTAGGGACTCAACACTAATTGTCACTGAACCACCTTCAACCGTATGGCGGATCGCATTATCGATTAAGTTTGTTAAAACTTGTTCCATGCGGTCAGCATCAATTAACATCGTGTCATCCGTGTCACTTAACTGTAAATCCAGTTTTACCCCATGCTCAATTGAAACACCAGAAAATTTCCTAATAATTCTATTAAAATAAGCCGAAACCGGAATATGCTCTAGGTTGAGGTCAAGATGCCCAGATTCCATTCGGGCAAGGTCAAGAAGTTCATTAACTAATCGACCCATCCTTAATGATTCATCATAAATAATCTGTGCCATTTCTCTTTTTTCTTCTTCCGTTCCTGCAATATCATCAATGATAGCCTCACTGTACCCTTGAAGCATTGAAATCGGGGTACGCAGTTCATGTGATACATTGGCAATGAAATCTTTTCGCGATTTATCAAGCTTTCGCTCTTCTGTCATATCACGGAGAACGGCCACTGTCCCACGAATAGCCTCTTGGTCATATAAAGGTGTCATGAGCACAACCCAACTTCTGCCTTGTATCGAAATTTCAGCAATTTGTTGTTTTTCAGTTAAAATAACTTTTTCCAAAATACCTTTCATTTGACTAGGCAAAGGCTGCTCAGCCTCATTTTGCATATTATTTTCAAAGTAGAAGGCCTGCAGTAATTTTTTGGCCGGTGGATTTGATATGATAATATTACCTTTCCGGTTCATCGTTATCACACCATCAGCCATACTGCTTATAATACTAGTTAATTGTTCCTTTTCTTGATTAAGCGCCTCAATATGGTACTCTAGTTGTCTGCCCATTCGATTAAAGGCTAGCGCCAGCTCTCCAATCTCATCATGGGTCAAGATTGGGACTTTCGCATTAAATTTTCCTTTGGCCATTTCAAAAGCAGCTTCTCTCATAATTCTTAGTGGAGCTGTAACCCTTGATGAAAGAAAGAAGGCAAAAATGGTCGTTAAAATAATCGCGATGCCGGCACTGACAATAATAATCTTAGTTGTCTCTTTAGATGTTTGACTGACAACGTCCAAGGATTGATAGATAAAAACACCGCCGTGTTTACCTTCCACACGGCTCATTGGAACACCTACTATTAAAATTTCGTTATAAATTTCATCTTCTTTATTAATGATTTTAGGCGGATAGGCTAATTTACTTACTGTCTTTCTCTTTGTCAGCACCTCTGACAACTCTTTATCATTATAAATAAATTCGATTGGTAAATCAGCCAGCTTATCATCATTTGGGGAATACCAATGATCCCCTTTCCAGTCAATAATCATCACTTTTGATGCCGGATCAATGACTTCCCAGGCGATGGAAAAGGCTAACTCATCATCACCATAGGTTTCCATTATTTTCGATACCTTTGCAGCTAATTGAGTAAGCTCCTTCTCAGCTTCAGTTACATGGAAAGTTTCAAAGAATTGTAATAATAGAATTGTTAAAAGTAATAATACCGCTGATACAAGTAAAAGGATCGTAAACCAAAGTTTACCAACTACACTTCTCCAGAACCATAGCATTACTCAGACACAACCTCGAATTTATAACCTACACCCCAAACTGTGACAATCATTCTAGCAGCGTTACTAGAAACCTTATTAAGCTTTTCTCTTAACCGCTTCACATGGGTGTCAACTGTTCGTAAATCACCAAAAAATTCATAATGCCATACTTCTTTTAACAATTGCTCACGGTCAAAAACTTTATCTGGGGCTTTTGCCAGGAAATACAATAACTCATACTCCTTAGGAGTTAAACTTACATCCTTGCCTTCTGCCGTGACTCGGTGTGCATCATTATCAATCGTTAAGAATGGATACACAATAACATCCTTTGTTGTCGGTTCAGTTTGTAAAAATACTGTCGTTGACGATCTTCTTAACAATGCTTTAACACGCAATACCACTTCGCGCGGGCTAAACGGCTTAACAATATAATCATCTGTGCCAACCTCAAATCCTTGGACACGATTGGCTTCTTCTCCTTTTGCTGTTAACATAATAATCGGGGTAGCCTTTTTTTCACGTAATTGTTTACAGACCTCAATACCATCAATCCCAGGCATCATAAGATCAAGCAAAATCAGATCAAAGTCTTCTGAAGTAGCTTTTTTAAGGGCTTCTTCTCCATTTTCAGCTTCCTCAATCATGTAATCTTCTCTCTCTAAATACATCCTGAGTAATCGGCGAATTCTTTCTTCGTCATCCACTACTAATATCTTTGCTTGACTGTTTTCCATTCGAATCTTCCCCCTAATTATTTTATTATGACATAATTCAGGATTTTTCTACCACTTTTTGTCTAACCTGCATAAGAATGTAAACCAGCAATAACTAGATTCACCGCAACTAGGTTAAACATGATGATCGCAAAGCCAACTACAGCTAACCAAGCCGATTTTTCACCATGCCAACCTTTTGATAGACGCAAATGTAAAAATGCTGCATAAAACAACCATGTTATGAGAGCCCATACTTCCTTTGGATCCCAGCCCCAGAATCTTGTCCAGGCAACCTGAGCCCAAATCATGGCAAATATCAGCGCCCCCAACGAGAAAACAGGGAAACCGATTGTAACGGAGCGATAACTGATCTCATCTACTAAATCAAGATTTACATTTTTTAATACTGGTTGAATGGCTGCTGCAATCCGCTTTCGCAATAGTAAGCGAATCAACCCATATAAAATTAAACCTGAAAATAATGACCAAATTAACGTATTAAACTTCTTTGGCGCATTGGCACCATTCATCCAAGATGGAGTCTCAAATACTGGGCCAAACCCCTCTGTCAGCTTTTCTCCATCCATCGGACCCGCAATTGCTGGCATATTATAAACAATTTCTGCCTCTTTCTGTGTTTCATTAACCCATTTGAAAGTTGTTTCATAATCCATTGCTTTAAAAGTAGAGGATACGATAACAAAACCAATAACACTGATAATCCCATATAAAATAAACTCCAGCCAAAATGTTCTCTTACTTGACTTTGTTTGGTCAACAACATGAATCAAATAAATTAATCCCGCCGCAAAGCTTATCGCGAGTATCGCCTCACCTAAAGCTGCCGTTGTAACGTGGATGTATAGCCAATGACTTTGTAAGGCCGGAATTAACGGTGAAACCTCTCTTGAAAACATCGCTGCATAGGCTATTACTAATAATGCGACCGGCATTGTAAAAGCCCCAATTAACGTATTTTTATACATAAAATAAATGATTATAAAAGCGAATACGAGCATCATTCCGAAGAATGTTGTGTATTCGAATAAATTACTAACCGGCGCATGTCCTGAAGCAATCCACCTTGTAATAAAATAGCCCATTTGCGCTATAAATCCGATAATTGTAACAATGATTCCCAACTTCGCCCACTTATTCGTATTTGCTTTTGAATGTTTATCACGGATCGATGCTGCAAAAAATATCGTTGCAAGCAAATATAAAATAAATGCAACATATAATAAATTACTGCTTATTTCCACCAAATAACTCGCCCCCTTATTTCACGTTTTCCTGCTGATCGTTTGGGATCGGTAAAACGGTCCCTTTAAACATCGTTTCGATCTCTCTTTTTAGTCCATACCAATTTTTATTCGTATGCGCCGCTACCATTATGCCTTTTTCATTCTTTTGAATCCAAATGCGTCGATGGTTCCAATACATCCCCTGGATGACACCAAGCATGAAAAGAATACCGCCAGCAATAATAATACCTATTGTCCGGTCAAGACGAACTGTTAATCCGGTTGCATTTCTTGTTTTCAAATCCTGAAACGCCATTCTATATTTATTCTCACCAAATGGTTCTGCATTGGATTGAATTCCAACAAAACTTACTTCACCGTCTGGAACGGCAGGTGAGAACATTTTGAAAATAAAGGCAGGATTATCTGGTAGTCTATTTTTAGTATTCGGATTGCCTTCATCATCGAAATAAAAATTAGGAAAATAACTCATAATTTCAACTTTATAGCCATTCCCTAGGTCATATGATTTTTCTGGATTTTCCAAATTAATAACGACGTTGCCGAAGCCTTTCTTAGTATTTTTTTCTACAAGTTTAAAGGTCATTTCATAAAATTCACCAAGTTTATAGTCTGTTTGATAGAGTGCAAACCCTTCGAATTTTAATGGCTCATTTACACGAACTTCCTGTTCTTTAATCATTTTAAGTTCAGGCTTGGTTCCTGGAACAACTTTATCTACACGTTCATAAAGGACAACATCTGCTTGGAAGTTTTTAGGCATTCCCATGCCAACGGTAAAGTTATCTTCCTCATCATAGACTTCCTTTATGAATTGCTTATTTTCTAAATAATACTTCCCTTCCGTACCCGGAATAACTTTTGTTTCCCCGTCACGGAGCCATAGTGCATCATCAATATACATGCCCGGGAAAAAGCGAAGCATGGCTCCGATTAGAAAGATAATCAAACCAATATGATTCACATAGGGGCCCCAGCGTGAGAACCGACCTTTTTCAGCAAGGATATTTCCATTTTCTACACGGACATTATAACGCTTCTTTTTTAGCGCTTCTACCCAAGTATCAATTGACTCAGGTGCATCCACATTTCCTTCTCCAAACAAACGTTGTCTTCTAAGAAAGTTTTCATTTCTTTTAACCCCTTGTTTTTTAAGGGCTTTATATAAAGGCACAACGCGGTCCAAAGAACAGATCACAAGTGAAATTGCAATCGATGCAACAAGGATCATATACCACCATGAACCATATAAATTATTGAAGCCGAGCTCGAAATATATTTGTCCTAAAACCCCATATTCCTGCTTATAAAAATCACTTGGAGACATATTCTGGGGTATGTACATCTCCTGCGGAAATAATGTCCCTAGCGCAGAAGCAAGCAATGTGATAACAATTAACCAAACTCCAACCTTAACAGAAGAGAAAAAATTCCAAATACTATCTATAAAAGTTTTTTTATATGTTTGTGAGCGTCTTGCACTTCCCTCATAACGCATATCTAAAAGGCCCTGGGTATCCGCCTCTTCAAACGACTTACCACAAGCCTCACAGAAAATGGTTCCATGCGGGTTGACATGTCCACATTCACATTTTACTTTATTCATCTTACTCCCCCAACAACTTATGGCTTGATTCTTTCCATATGACTTTTAATTAACTCTTCAGTTAATTGTCCAGTAATGATATCGACGATTTTACCATCTTTGTCTACTAGAAAAGTAGTTGGCAGCGGATTGACTCCATATGCTTCAAGTACCTCTAATTTTTCATCAATGGCTACTGGGAAGGTCATTCCTTTTCGTTCAACAAAGTTTTTAACTGAAAGTTCGGGTTCTCCAACATCAATAGCTAATACCCCAACACCAAGATCTTTATATACTTGGTATTGGTTTTCTATGTAAGGCATTTCTTTCTCGCATGGCTTACACCATGTACCCCAGAAATTTAGAAAAACACCTTTTCCACGATAATTATCAAATTCAACTTGGTTTCCATTTAGATCTGTTAGCACAAAATTCGGTGCCTGATCACCTATTCCTACCAATTGTTTATCAGTAAAAAAGTTTGTATAAAGCGTATACGCTAGTGCCCCAACTAAAACAATCAGGATAATAGTTCGTACTACCAACCGCTGCTTTTTCAAACCAAACATCCCCCATTTTATTTTTTCCTATTATAGCATTAAACAATCTATCCATAGTGTTAATATTATGAATGTTGTGTGACAGCCAAGTTGCGGAGCTGTTTAACCTCATGTGGGGTAAGTTCACGATAATCTCCAGGATTTAATCCTCGTAAATCAAGAAAACCATACCTTTCCCTTTTCAGCTTCTGAACTTTATAGCCTATTGCTTCGAACATTCTTCGAACTTGGCGGTTTTTACCTTCATGGATAATAAGTTGAACAATCGATGTTCCCTTTTTTTTGTCAAGTGATAGCATCTTTGCTTTCGCAGGTGCGGTTTTCCCTTCTTCTAATTGCACACCCTTTTCTAATTTTCTTAAGTCCTCACGGGTTGGGATGCCATTTACTTTTGCAACATATTCCTTTTCGATGTTATATTTCGGGTGCATTAACACATTAGCAAATTCGCCATCATTCGTAAGAAGGAGCAAACCTGACGTATGATAATCCAATCTTCCAATTGGAAAAATTCTTCTCTTTTCGAAAGGGAAGAACTCAGTGACCACTTTTCTATTTTTATCATCTGTAACTGCTGAGATCACTTCTCTAGGTTTATATAATAAATAATAGACAGGTACCTCTCTTTGAATAGGAATTTCTTCGACTTCGATTTTATCATTTGCGGATACCTTAACACCCAGTTCTTTCACAATCTTACCGTTAACTTTTACCTTCCCTTCGGTAATTAATTGTTCTGCTTTTCTTCTGGATGCAATCCCAGCATGCGCAATCACTTTCTGCAAACGTTCCATAGTATTTTCACCTCAGATTCCATCTTACTTGTATCATTCCCAATTCTCAAGCGGTAGCACAAAATTTTGTCGAAAATATAGAAAACCGTCTTAAACGGGCAAAATGATTAAAGGAAATAAAGTGTTGTGTATCGAATTGAAATAATAACAGGAATTTTGAGAGGAAGGAGATTTTCTATATGAGCTTGCCTAAAGAAAATTTCGTTACGATCCGAGAATATTATGAGTTGAGAGAGCAAAGCGATGTTTTATTGGAGTATATAGACGGTGTTGTATTCACATCTCCCTCTCCATCAACGATTCATCAGCGAATCTCGAGTCGTTTACATGCTCAATTATTTAATTTGTTAGAAGAAAAAGAATGTGAAGTCTTTCATGCTCCTTTTGATATTGAGTTGAAGAAAGAAGGGGTGGAAGGAAATAAGATTGTTATACCTGATTTAAGTGTTATTTGTGACAAAAGTGGATTAACGCAACAAAAGTATATAGGTGTTCCTGCTATGATTATTGAAATTATTAGCCCTTCCAATCAATCACATGATTTGGTCACAAAGTTGAACATTTACATGCAATATGGTGTAAAAGAATACTGGATCGTCAATCCTTTACTAAATACCATTCAAGTATACTTGCTAAATGAACAAGGACAGTATCAGCAAAAAGACATTGTAAGAGAAAAAGGAAGGATTTCATCCGAAGTCATCTCAGGATTTGAAGTAAATGCAGAAAAATTGTTTTCATAAAAACTTTTTACGATTTTTCGCAATTAGCTCCGATTGGTAGCTTTTTTTTATTTTATCCGATACTAAATTAAATGTCACCGGAACCAATCTTAAATATCTGTTTATATGATTATTTTCGCTATACAAGTATAAATTTGTAGAAGGAACAATATCTCTTGAAAGATATCGGCCTATTAGTGGTTCATACCACCGCATACTCAAATAATAAAGCTTTGTTTCCTCATCATAAAAATAGCTTGCATATCTAAATGGATTTTCTTCTCGTAACTGTCTTTCCATTTCCAGTTTTAGCTGTCCCTGTTGATGTGAAGATATTGCCGAATGCATTATATTCGTAGGTTACCACCGTGGTTCCGGTTTTATCCTTCAACCCGATAATGTCCCCATGACCGTTGTGGACATAATAATAATTGACAGCTGCTCCACTTATATAATCAGTCATTGTTACTAAATCGCCTGTGTAAGTCCGGATAAAACTGTAAAAGATTTGGTTGTTTTCATCGGCAATATAGGCTAAATGCCCGGCATCATAATAGTAATGTTCGGTTTTCTTACCATACACTACTTTCTTTGTCCGTTTTCCCTTATAATCATAATAATAGGATGCGATTGCTACTGCTGCATTTACTTGTTCTACGTACGATAACCGATTAGATGAATCGTAGTAATATTTATGGCGATCATCTCTAATTTGGTTCCCATTCCGGTCATACTGGTAGGAGATGGTGGTTACACCGCCCCAGCACTTGAAATTTTTTGTTCGTTTCTTAGGCAACTTGTTAGATCATATTGAACTGTTTTGATCTATCCGAAAAAAGTTACTTGAATGTGCTTAACTTTGCTGATATCGGATTGGATATTTGGAGTTATTTTTAGCATAAATTGATCAAAAATTAAAAACGAGTCCGGTACAATACCGAACTCATTTTACCCAAGCTTCCTAATGAAATAACTGTGTCTGACTTTTAGGGGTCACTTCATTTAGTTGTGCATGATTTGAAAAAGCATCCTTTTGAAACTAACTCAGGTTTGGCTTTTATTTTTCCTCGCATATACAATCGAAAATCCTATCCAAATAGCAGAAATAATATTCGTTAAAATTAAAAGCACCGTTATATAATTCGATTGGAAAAAATGAAAGAGAAGGAATACTATGGAATTTCCAAAAGACCAAAAAATCAAACTCAAAGAAATGTTTTTCCTATACTTCTCCTTATAATAAAAAAAGAGAAATAAAAAATATAACCCACATAAAAATAATATTATTCCCTTAATATAGTCGGGAATGTTTTCAGCTAAAAAAGTTATATTTACCACCTACCTCTTAAAATAGATGCCGGAGTTATACCCGTTTTGCTACTTATTTCGGAAAAAGCAAGTGCCACTACTGTTCCAATTGCTATTCCACCTATTATAGCGGGCATACCTGTGATAGCCAATCCACCAATGATAACCGTTGATAAATAGGAGGCTGCACCTGCTAATACAGCATTATTTATTAAACTTGAAGTTGGGTCAAAGTCTTCAGCTGTCAAGTGCAATTCCAAGACCAATTCCAAAAATACCCGCTTGCCCCCATTTATCTATGAATCCTCCAGTTATACCTACCACTGCATTTTTATAGCCCTCATTGGTATCTGATTTTTGTTTTGTGAAGATTCATAAGAGCTGCTAGTTTTCGTTGTTATTGATTTAATCGTGTTTGCTACAGAATTATATACTTTTTTAGTTGATGTGATGATATTACCGAATGCATCGTATTCATAGGCTATCACCGTGGTTCCAGTTTTATCCTTCAACCCGACGATATCTCCATGACCATTGTGGACATAATAATAATTGACAGCTGTTCCAGTTGTATAATTAGTCAATTACTTTGGTATGACGAACAATAGTGGGCGATTGTGTAGTGAGTTGAAACGTGATTGCTCTTGCTAGGGACAAATGTGAAGCACGTTTTTGTTACTTTTAAGCTCAGTTTTGGGTTTTAGTTCAAGCATGGTATGGTTGGGATCAACACTGATTATCCTCATTAAAAGAAGCATGAAACCAATTTGGTGAGAATATGTGCAGGTTATTTACCATCAAATGAGTGTAGAGTCTAGTTTGGTGAGGTTAAAACCTAGTTATATGTCATTAAATGAGCGTGGAATCTGGTTTGGTGAGGATAAAACCTAGTTATCTGCCATTAAATGAGAGTGGAATC
>NZ_AJLR01000049.1 GCF_000307855.1 Schinkia azotoformans LMG 9581
CACACCCGTTCCCATTCCGAACACGGAAGTTAAGCTCTTCAGCGCCGATGGTAGTTGGGGGCTGTCCCCCTGTGAGAGTAGGACGTTGCCAAGCAAACGAAAGAACAGCAGAAATGCTGTTCTTTTTTTATAATTTTTTTGTTTTATATTGTAACGTAACTGATTTTCCTTCGTCTTATTAATGGAAAATATTTCATGATGAAGGAGAAATTAATTATGTTCAATTGGAAAAGTATTGCAATATTTGGGATTGTGAGTCTTGGTTTATTTGGGTGTAGTACAGCACAAGAGAATGCTACTACTGAGGCAAAAGCTCCTGAAATAAATCAAAACGAACAAATATCCGCTGATGAGAATAAAGAACAAAATGGAACAAGCCAAGAAATTAGAACCTATGTTAATCAAACAGATGCTTGGATGTTAGAATTACCATCTACATGGAACGATGTTCATATCGTTGAGTCGGGAAGAATGACAGAATTTATTTTTCCATCTCAAAATCCTGATTACAAGCAATCTCTTTTCTGGATTAATACTATTTCTGAAGAGGAGTGGGAGAAGGCACAAGCAGAGGGTCCAACAGGATCTGCGAAGGAAATTACTCGAAAGAACGGGGACGTTTACCTATACTATACCCCACTCGATCAAGTACTTGAAGATAATGAATTGAAACGATATGAAGAAATGGTGAAAGATATCCCTAAAATTATTGAAAGTTTCAAATTTGAATAAATTCTTTTTGTTTAGCCTCTTAAAAAGTGGAGATTTCAACTTTTTAGGGCTTTTTTAATATTTCTTTTTACTTATTACAAAATATTGGCAAAAAGGATAAAATGGAAATGGACTGGATAAAAAAATATAAGGAGATGTAGATATGATAAGAGTTTCAAAGATTTTTACTTGTGGGCTTATCGCATCTGTCATTTTATTATGTACAACAAGCGGAGTGTTTGCTGCAAACCAAAATTTTATTAAACAGATCAGCGACGAGTATAGTTCTTATGAAGGGAAAATATCTAATGAATATAGGGTTTTCCAACAATCAAGCTTAAAAGAATATGAGGATTATCAAAAGGATGAATTTAATTCTTTTGATAAGTTTTCAAACCAAACCGATTCCGATCTTCAATATCTTGATGGATTATTAAAAAAGGATTTTGAAAGCATTCAAGCACAATATGATGGGAATTCCTCCTATTCAAGTAAGCTAAGAGATTATCAGAATAAAATAACCCCCAATTACCTGAATAGTCCAATGCAGAAATATGCAAACAGTATCAATCCCAACTATTTAAATAGTTTAATGATGAAATTTAAAAATGCAACAAATGAGAACTATTTAAACAGCCCGATGATGAAATATAAAAACGCAGTTAATGAAAATTATTTAAATAGCCCAATGATGCATTATAAAAATGCGGTAAATGAAAATTATCTTAATAGCCCAATGTCGAAACTTAAGAATGGCAGTAATGTAAACTATTCACTAAGTATTATGAATCAATATAATAGAGGAAAAATTAGCCAGGATGTAGCCGGCAAACAATGGAAAGAATTGCTTCAAAAAGAAGGACAAACCATTCAAACTGTTAAAAGTCAATCTACACAAAGTATTCAACAAATCGCAGGGGATTCAAAAGATGCCATCCTCAATCAAAAATATGAAACAGTGAACGGGATTTTAAAGCAGCGCGAGCAATCATTAGAAACAATAGCGAAATTGCGCAAAGAATATTTTGGGGAAGAAATCGAGTTCGATTCATTAATCCCTGATTTAGGAAAAATAAATGTCCTGATTGATGGGGAATGGCAAGCTTTTAAACAACCACCAACTGTTATGAACGGGGCAACACTCGTTCCGATGAGAGTAATTTTTGAAAAGCTTGGTGCTGAGGTTAAGTGGCATCCGGAAAATCAAACCATAACTGCTAGTAAAGGAAGCACGTCTATGTCGCTTGTTTTAAACAACAATAAAGCAACGATTAACGGAAAATCTATAACACTTCCAGTAGCACCTAGGTTAATTCACGGCAACACAATGGTACCGCTTCGTTTTGTAAGTGAATCACTTGGAGCTGAAGTTGAGTGGGATGGACAGAATAAAACAGTGTTCATTTTTTCAAAATAAAAAAATTCTGAAAAATCCCTTTCACTTTTTTGAAAATTCATGTATACTAAATTCAAATTTAATAGCAATAACTAGGGGAGTCCAATGAGCTTGGGCTGAGAAAGAAACCGCGTTGAAGTTTCTTGACCCTTTGGACCTGATCTGGATCATACCAGCGTAGGGAAGTTAACTTCTTCTTTTTATATGCCTTTAATACATATAAAGCCGGGTCCATCCTTTCATTGATTGGATCCGGCTTTTTCTGTGTTTTCTCCTTTGGTGTTAACCATCTACCTGTTTTGCTCTAGATCTCGTCCGCCATTTATTAACTTTATTCAGTAGAATCCCTCACTAACACAGATGCTGAGATGAATGCAAACTAGTACTAAATTCAGTGGGGGTTCAAATTCTATCTGAATAAAGTTAAAGCCTCCGGCAGATGCCACGGATTTTCAGAGGTAGTTTTTCGAGCAAGCTCGAAAAAATCCGGGCACAAATACGCCAAGGCGCATTTGATAAAAAGGGAGAGATTTAAACTATGTCAACATCCTCATTAAATGAAAAAAGTATTTCCATTATGTCAAGTTTTTCAGGAAGTAAAAAGGTTTATGTGACTGGATCAAGGCCGGATCTTAAAGTGCCTATGCGTGAAATCGAATTAAGCTCGACAACCGGCACATTTGGTAAACAAGAAAATTCACCGGTAAGAGTGTATGATACAAGTGGTCCTTATACTGACCCTGATTATACTGTTGATTTATCTAAAGGCCTTCCAGTGCTAAGGAGTCCATGGATTCAAGAACGGGGCGATGTGGAGGAATACGAAGGACGAAAAATAAAGCCTGAAGATAACGGTTTTCAAGTTAAAAATGATCCGAGGGCTAATCAGGCCGTATTCCCAGGATTAAAACGTAAACCGCTGCGTGCGAAAAAAGGAAAAAGTGTTACACAGCTTCATTATGCCAGAAAAGGAATAATCACACCAGAAATGGAATTTATCGCAATCAGAGAAAATATGAAACCAGAATTTATTCGTGATGAGGTGGCAAAAGGTCGGGCCATTATACCGTCTAATATAAACCATCCGGAAATAGAGCCGATGATCATCGGGCGAAATTTTCATGTGAAAATTAATGCGAATATGGGAAACTCAGCTGTAACGTCCTCCATTGAAGAAGAGGTTGAAAAAATGACATGGGCAACACGATGGGGAGCAGACACTATTATGGACCTTTCAACAGGTAAAAATATTCATACGACAAGAGAATGGATTATTCGCAATTCTGCTGTACCTGTTGGTACTGTACCGATTTATCAGGCTTTAGAAAAAGTGAATGGAATTGCAGAAGATCTTACTTGGGAAATTTATCGCGATACATTAATTGAGCAAGCAGAACAGGGTGTCGATTATTTTACTATTCATGCAGGCGTGCTTTTACGTTACATCCCGCTAACTGCGAACCGTGTAACAGGTATTGTTTCCCGCGGTGGTTCCATTATGGCCCAGTGGTGCTTATACCATCACCAAGAAAACTTCTTATATACCCATTTTGAAGAAATCTGTGAAATTATGAAAACATATGATGTTGCCTTTTCATTAGGTGATGGTCTACGTCCTGGATCAATTGCCGATGCAAATGATGAGGCCCAATTTGCTGAGTTAGAGACATTAGGGGAACTCACAAAAATAGCATGGAAGCATGATGTTCAAGTGATGGTTGAAGGTCCAGGTCATGTGCCAATGCATTTGATTAAAGAAAATATGGATAAGCAATTAGAAGTGTGCCAAGAGGCCCCATTCTATACACTTGGTCCACTAACAACAGATATTGCACCTGGTTATGACCATATTACATCAGCCATTGGTGCTGCGATGATCGGATGGTATGGGACTGCTATGCTTTGTTATGTTACTCCGAAGGAACATTTAGGCCTGCCAAATAAAGAAGATGTACGAACAGGAGTTATTACATATAAAATTGCCGCCCATGCTGCTGATTTAGCAAAAGGACATCCTGGTGCACAAATTCGTGATAACGCCTTATCAAAGGCCCGTTTTGAGTTCCGATGGCAAGATCAATTTAATTTATCACTAGATCCAGAAAGGGCTGTAGAATATCATGATGAAACTTTACCAGCAGAGGGTGCCAAAACAGCCCATTTCTGTTCCATGTGTGGTCCAAAGTTTTGCAGTATGAGAATTTCTCAAGATATCCGAAATTATGCTAAGGACCATAATCTTGAGACGACCGAAGCGATTGAAAAAGGAATGAAGGAAAAAGCTACCGAGTTCAAGCAAGCTGGAGGAGGCATCTATCAATAACAAATCGTAATTCTTGGAAACCGGTCTATTTTAGTATATATTTGTCCTATCGAAATGAATAGAGTAGATTGGACTCGAAAAGGATAGGAGGAGTTTCTATTGAAAATAAGAGTATCTGCAGTTCAATATCATTTACACACAATAAAATCATTTGAGGAGTTCTCCAATCAATGTGAACATTATATAAAAACAGCACAAGAGTATGGATCAGAGTTTGTACTGTTCCCTGAATTTTTTACAACACAGTTATTATCTATCGGAAACGGACAGGGCAGTTCTTTAACGATTAATAACTTGCCAAGTTTTACAGAGCAATATCTTAATTTATTTAAAAAGTTGGCTGAAGAAACTGGGATGCATATTATCGGTGGGACGCATGTTTTAACTAGAAACAACCGTCTTTATAATGTTGCCCATCTTTTTTATCCGGATGGAAGAGTAGAAGAACAAGCTAAGCTTCATATTACTCCTACGGAGGTAGATGAATGGAATATGTCAGCTGGTGACTCTTTTAAGATTTTCGAAACGGATAAAGGAAAAATTGCGCTCCTAACATGTTACGATATTGAGTTTCCAGAGATTGTCAGAATGGCCAAAGCAAAAGGGGCAGATGTGATTTTCTGTCCGTCTTGTACCGATGATCGCCACGGTTTTCATCGTGTACGCTACACAAGTCATGCACGGGCGATCGAAAACCAAGTGTATGTTGTTCTAACGGGAACCGTAGGGTCACTTCCAACCGTTGATTTTATGCGAGCAAACTTCGGGCAGGCAGTTGTTATTACACCAAACGATATACCGTTTCCTCCAAAAGGTTTATTGGTAGAAGGGGAAATCAACCAAGATATGATTGTAACTGCAGATCTTGATTTAAATCTTCTTTACGAGGTGCGCGAAAAGGGCTCTGTTACGACGTGGAGAGACCGCCGCGTTGATTTATATGTCGATTGGGAAAAACATGTAGAAGGGTGAGAGGTGAGTGTACCGGAGCGAGTTTTTTATTTTTCATGATGGGAAGTCTTATCCTATTGTTGTTCGGAACTATATACAGGCAGATTTTCGTGAACTCATCCAGATACAGTCAGAATGTTTCCCTCCCCCGTTTCCTTCCGATTTATGGTGGGAGGAGGAACAGTTGACCAATCATGTGACATTATTTCCTGAAGGCGCAATGTGTATCGAGGTTGGTGGTGAACTAGCAGGTTCGATGACGGGATTAATCGTTGATTTTGATCCGAAGCATCCAAACCACACATGGGAAGAAATCACTGATAATGGTTATATCCGCAACCATGATCCAAATGGAAATACACTTTACATTGTCGACATCGCTGTAAGGCCTAGTTTCCGAAAATTTGGCCTAGGAAAACTGATGATGCAGGCGATGTATCATACTGTAATCAAGCTGGGATTGGATCGTCTTCTTGGTGGCGGAAGGATGCCCGGGTATCATAAAATGGCTAATCAGTGGACACCAGAAGAGTATATTCGCAAGGTTACCGAAGGAAATACGAAGGATCCAGTCATTTCTTTCCTTTTGCGATGTGGCAGAACACCGCTAGCTGTAGTTGAAAACTACTTAGAAGACGCGGAATCGCTAAACTATGGTGCATTAATGGAATGGAAAAATCCTTTTAAATAATTTCAAGTTAAAAGTGGGATTCACAAATAAAACTTTGTGGTCCCATTTTTCAATTGATGGGTTCTAAAAAGCATTGTGAGTGTGTTTCGTGTTATAATGAAAAAAATAGAAAATAACAAGGTAGGTCACAATGCACGAGGAAAATATTACGAGAATCAATTTAGATGGAAAAGAATACATACTTATTGGTACAGCACATATTTCGAAAAATAGTGCCGAGCAGGTAAAAGAAGTGATTGAAGTAGAAAAACCGGATTCTGTTTGTGTAGAATTGGATCAGCAAAGATATCAATCCATTATCGAAGGTACCAAGTGGAAAGAAATGGATATCATTCAGGTTATTAAAGAAAAGAAGGCAACTTTGCTTTTAATAAATCTAGCCGTTTCTTCCTTTCAAAACCGTATGGCTAAACAATTTGGCATAAAAGCTGGACAAGAAATGATTCAAGGGATCGAATCAGCGAAAGAAATGGGTGCTGAGCTTGTGCTAGCGGACCGAAATATCCAAGTTACATTCTCAAGGATTTGGGGAAATCTTGGTCTAAAAGGGAAGTCCATTCTTCTTAGCCAGATTATAGCCAGCATTTTTAGCACAGAAACAATTTCCGAGGAAGAACTGGAAAAGATGAAAAATCAGGATACGATTAATGCAATCCTGAATGAATTTACCGAAACCTTCCCACAGTTAAAAAAACCATTAGTTGATGAAAGAGATCAGTATCTTGCCCAGAAAATCAAAGATGCACCCGGTGAAAAAATCGTTGCTGTTTTAGGAGCTGCCCATGTACCGGGCATTACAAAGGAAATCCATAAAGAACATGATTTGAAGCAATTGACTGTACTTCCTCCTAAATCCAAGTGGCCTAAAATTATTGGCTGGAGCCTTCCGATTCTGATTTTAGCCATTATTGCTTATACATTTTTTACTAATCCATCAGCAGGACTTGGTCAAACGATCAGCTGGATTTTATGGACAGGTTCGTTCGCTGCACTTGGAGCCATTGTCGCGTTAGGGCATCCGTTGACAATCTTAACAGCGTTTGTAGTAGCACCTATTACAACTCTACATCCGCTCCTTGCAGCAGGATGGTTTGCAGGCTTAACCCAGGCTTACATAAGGAGACCAAGCGTAAAAGACTTTGAAAGGCTGTCAGAGGATGTTTTTAGCGTCAAAGGATTTTGGCGGAACAAGGTAACTAGAATATTGCTCATTGTTATGATTGTAAATATAGGGGGTTCACTGGGAACCTTTATAGGTGGAATGGACGTCATTAAGACGTTTTTGCAGAACTTTTAACCTATAATAAAAATTAAAATCAAAAGGATGAAACGCTTAGGCTTCATCCTTTTGTGTTTTTCTAAGATATTGCTCAATCACACGATTTAAACGCTCAATTTGAAAGGCATATTTATAGACGGAAGAACCGATAACAGCAAGATGAATTTTTTGTTCATGATTTAGATTATAGGAATCAAATACCTTTTCTAAGAAGACTTTAGATTGTGAAACTAGGTCCTCCTCAAGCTCCGGTTCATCTGTTTTTATTTTTCCTTCATACTTTAATAAATAAAGTTCATGGTACTTAACTAAATGCTCGATTTGGTGATCAAAAAGCATATTCTCATCAGGATTCGGTTTGCTTTGGAAGTAAAACTCATCGATATTTTCCAATACAAGAAATCCCTGTTGAAGTGATTTAAGCATTTGCTTAAACACGACAATTTCACGTAAATTAATATTATTTATTTTCGCCATTTTTTCGCGTTCTTCATCAAAAAGCCTATATTGCTCCTCTAATTTTAGAATATCATTCTCCAAATCTTTCATTTGTTCCTGATATGATTTTTCAATCATTTCGTTAGAAATCGCAGTTCTCATTAGAAGGGCCATATTTTGGAAAATATTATGGACTTTGTTTAGATAATTTTTCTTGTACTTTGGTGGATAGATGAAAATATTTACTAATAAAGCTGAAATCATTCCGATTAAAATAATTCCAAAACGGTGCAAAGCGAATACCCAGTTTTCCTCAATCCCTGGGGCACTCATAATAGCAAGGACGGTTACTAATGTAAGGGATATAGTTTCCTCCATTTTTAATTTGAGGCTAATTAAAATGACGATGATCATAACAAGCCCTATGGCAATTGGATCGTTGCCAAGAAAATATAGGGCTAAGAGAGCGATAATTGCTCCAAGTGTATTCGTTTGAACTTGATCCCATACTTGTTTCCACGTTCGGTAAATCGACGGTTGAATGGTAAAAATAGCAGCCACACCGGCGAACACAGCAGATTGCAGATTAAAATAAGAACAAATAAACAAAGCAAGTGTAACAGCAATTCCAGTTTTAATGACTCGTGGCCCTAGCGTCACGATGATCGAATCCTCCATTTCAAGGCCATTTAAATTTTATTTCTTTGTTCGTTGAAAGAAATACTTTATCAAATATACGTTGAAACAGAAACTTTTTCAACGGCTTTGTTAAAATTCAAAAAATCAGAATATTGCACTAAAATTTGGTAAAATATAGTTCAAGGTTATTTTTCAGTAAAAGCAATTTTCAAGCTGATTAGTGTAAACAGGGAGCCTTGAATAATGTTGATTTTTCTTGATAAGGATAGGATAGAAAGTAAGTCCACAACTACCCCTCGTTTTTAAATAGATTGATTGAGGCTAGTTTAACATAAAATGATGGAAAACGATGGAAAACGATGTAGCTTTTTGTAAGGTGCTAAGTGTTCAACAAATTAAGAAGGACCAAAACAGAACATGAGGTAATTCTTAATGGGCATACTAAATAAAAACTCACAGACTGGAGATATATGCTTGATAAAATACATTTGGTACATCTTATTGACTTTATTCATTTTATCGCTTCCTTTGCCAACTCAAGCTGAAATTATGTATAACCTCGACAGTCTTACTATTTCAGA
This sequence comes from Schinkia azotoformans LMG 9581, assembly GCF_000307855.1. Lineage (GTDB taxonomy): Bacteria > Bacillota > Bacilli > Bacillales > Bacillaceae_J > Schinkia > Schinkia azotoformans. The sequence continues at coordinate 9,010 of NZ_AJLR01000049.1, forward strand.
AATTAAAGACAGAGTTCATTTCAAGGTGTTCACGCCCCGGAACGTCCCGGAGGATTGGACACTTGAAATTAAAACCTATCCGTTCGGTGAAGAAGACTTTATATCAAAGATTAGGCTGCATTATATGGACTCCAATGATACCTATATGATTATCGGAATTGAAGAAAGAAGAGCAGCTACAATAAAGATGGAAAAGTTAAAACCAAGTGCTGAGAAGCTAGATATAAACGGTAACGTGGGTTATTTTCAACCATGGGTCAATAGCGGTGAAAAAGTGGGGAAGGGAAAAATAATTACTGGTGGCATCCTTTCTTGGAGGCAAGAGGGAACTTTAATTAAAATGGATAGTTCCATTTTAAAAAAGGAAGAAATGCTGGAGATTGCTAGGTCGATGAGATAGAGTCTAAACTATCAAACAGAGTATTGAAATGAAGAAAGAGGGTACTGAAAAAGTCCTTCTAAATTATACCTTTTTTGCTATACAATTTTAGTATCAATTTTAAACGGGTGGGTGCTATGCTGCAAAATCAACAATCCATGGTTTTCAGTCCATATATTGATATTTATGATTTAGTTGTTCCCAAGGATAATCTACTGCGTAAAATCAACGATTTGATTGACTTCTCTTTTGTTTATAACGAACTTAAAGATAAATATTGCAAAGATAATGGTCGCTATTAGTTTTATTGGATTTGTACTAATTGTTATAAATGTAAATCCGTCGTTCCATTCTTTACGTAATTCTAGATTTGACTGTTTGGACATGAAAAATCTCCTCAAAACAGATTTGAAGAGATTATCTCATGTTGATTGATATATTCATATAATTAGGTGGGGGTTATTTTGACACTTGCGGAATAATAAAAAAGCAATGAAGTTAGCACTTTATATAGCTGTAGCAACTTGCACCTACAATGATGAGTAGGATAAACAATACTACAACTAAGATAAAATCGTTCCGATAAATAGGGCAGCCATAACTATAAACAGGAGCGGGACATCCATAACCATAAGCAGGAGCAGTATAGGTAGGCATTGGAGCAACATTTGGAGCAATATTAGCACCAAGAGTCGGCGGTGCATTAAGGTTTGAATACATTATCTTATCACACTTCCCTTCGAGTAATGAGTTTCACTATATAATACTCTCGAAGGTGGGTTTAGAGCCTGTCAGAAATTAAATAGGTAAATGTCAGGGTTGTGAAATGCCAAGAAATTACATCGATGAATAAAGATACTGAACATATGAAATTGAACTTTTGTTATGGTGCATAACCCATGATCGGACGCTGTATTTTGTATTCTTTACCATTTCTATACCAACTTGTCACTCTGAATAAATACTTAAAAGAAGGTCTTGTCACCAATTTTGTTAAATAAGCTGATTGGGAACTGATCGGTTTTCTTTTTTTATTAAGAATTTGAATCATTTCTGCTGGTGTTCTTATGTTAAATCCATGTCCAAACAATCTTCCATCAACAAGGAGAACAGCATTAACACCTCTGAACTGTGGTGTTTTTCGATCAAAGTCAGGATTATTAAAGTACAATACATCTCCAGGTAAAAAATGATTGGAATAGAAGGTGATGATACCTAAGTCAGTATCTGTATGCCAGCTGTAAATATACAGATTTCGAAATAGTGAATTAAATAAATAGCTACCAACACTATTCAATATTGCATGGTAATAGATAATTGGAATAGCTGTTGCACAATCAAATGCATAGAGTGAACTGTTCCGATAAATATCCAGAATCGCATCGGCCGGCAGCACATCGGGTCTTAAAAGGAACCCACCTGCCCTTGTTAATTGCCAGTACCTAGGATTGCAGCGGGCATATACAAAGGTTGTAAACACTGCTTGACTTTTGTTCATTTCGTTCGCACTTTGGATAATGTTCTTTCGCACTTTAAGTTCAAACACTAATTCCTCCACGAAATAATAAGAATAAATAGCGGCGGCATTCTGCATCTGTTTAATAATTGTTTTCTCAATACTCCCAAGATGCCACTTTTCATTCTGTTGAAACGGGACCCCTGATATTAGGATCATACAATCCCCCATTCCTATATCGTTTTTCATCTGCATTCATATCTATCGTATTCTCATTATTATTAATCATGTTAATTATTATGTGGGTCAAGGGTAGCGTAAATAGGCCGCACTTGTATTTTCAAGGGTGTTGCTTGAATTACTAAACGGATTGTGAAGATCTCTTTATATCACAAATGATAAATATTATTCCTTAGCATATATCTTGAAATAATCAAAGATGCCATACTACTTTTTAAGCATGGCATTCAGGAAATTTAGCAATAAAAGGGACGTCTGTGCTCAACAATAACATTTTTTCTAATAGGTTTATAAATGTGTCTAGGTACATTTACTACATTTAAACGATTTACATGAACTACTGGATGGATAATAGGGTGAACACATGGAACAAAACAATCTCGAACTAAGTATCTTGGGGGGCAATAAACTGGTCGAGTATACATAACTTTTCACCTCCAGTATTGAACTTTAATAATAGGAAGCACGTTTAGAAAAGTGCTTCCTATTATGGTTATAGAGGTTGGATTAGTACTTTAAAAGTACTAATAACCTCCGCCAACAAAGGCTGTTCCAACAATAATCAATAAAATGAAAAGCACAACAATTAAAACAAAGCTGTTACCCATTCCACCGCCGCCATAAGTTCCACACTGCATCAGTATCACCACCTTTTTATAAGATAGTACATGTTATGAAATTCACGTCCTATCAGATTCGGACAAATATGGAAAATATTTTAGACTAAAGATTCATTTTTGCTGTTACGCATTTCGAACCTGATGTCCAGCAGATTAATCCCCTGCTTATTGAAGTAACGAAGCAAGTTTATTGAAGAATTGCGTCGATTTTAATGTAACATATATAATGAAGTATTTTGGGTAGAAAAGGAGGATGAATATTATTATCAGTTATTCTGATACTATGTATTACTCTTTTATTAGCGAAAACCTAGTTACATCACGTACACCAGCTGATGAACCCGCATTTACTCGTGAAATTCTAGCAAAATTATCCTAATCTTAATTTAATAATAGAGCAATAAAAAATCGGTTTCCATCGTTGTGATGGAACCGATTTTTCTACTCATTTATCAATAATTTTTTACCCTTCACAATCTATTTTCCTCATCTTCCTCAGAAGTACAAGAAGCACAATCTCCATTATAAACCCTAGAACTAAGGAAATGATCGAAACAACAATGAACTGATCCGTTGAAAAATTGATCGAAAAGGAGTGTGCAATCATGGTTAGGACCATTATGAGAATATAGGTGTAAAATGTCTTCGTTGTGCGATTAATGAGGGAAAAATCGCCATGTTTATTAACAATTGCCATAATAAGTTGGAAAATATGAAAGACAAGTATTAATTTTAATACCCCTAATACAGTCATATATATTGACCAACCTGATAAAAACGGTAATTGCCCCAATTGATCTGCACCTGTATTTTGCTCGATAAAAACAGTTGGAATAGAGATAAAAATAAGAGTCAAGGCTATATTTTTGGCCTTATTGCCAATAGGAAAATCGTTTAATAACATGCTAATTCCAGAGAAAATGAGATAGTATCCAAGTGGATCAGGAAAAATATCAATGACCAAGAAATGAATTTCAATCAGAATCAATAAATAACCCCAAAAGATTTTGTTAAAAGCCTCACTCATTGCCAGCACCTCCAGCTTTTTCAGCGATGATTTCATTCACAGCCTGTTGGGTGAAGTAGGGATGATCAATGATGAAGGCCTTCTGCATGAACGGTTCACCTTCAGCTGTTTTCCCGTTAATTTCAACTCCAAATTCAAAATAGCTTTTTCTGTTCGGGTTAAATTTCATTGAAAGTGTCAACCAATCATCTTTCTTCAATTCAAAAGGGAAAATGTCCTCATCAATGGATACACCACTCACTTTCTCCCAATCTAAATCCCGCTCCTCTTCAAACCAATCTGGAGGGTTTCCACCTTGATTTATGGCTTCTAATTCCTTTAATTTTTCTTGATCAGTATTTACCTTTACAAGTACATCCTGTGATATTTCTTCTGAAAAAGGGATTGTAATAGCTTCGACTATAACGGGCTTTACTGTAACCATTGAATCATCGCTACGGTGTTGGTTACTGCTTGAGCTCACCCGATTTTCAAAAACATCTGAATTTGGTAATCTACCGTATACATTCACATTACCAATGTCTGTAGTTACCATCTCACCATTTGAAAAAGTAAAAGTGACTTCTTCAAACGTCCAAACATCGTCAGAGCCTTCTTCAATCGGTAAATCATATTTAGGTAGCTGCAATCTCACTGATTTTAAATATTGATGGGAAAATTCCTGCTCAAACGTAGGTGTATTTGGTTGCCAATGCCACACCCCTTCATTAGAAAGTGGATAGGCTTCCAATCCATCAATCAAAGCGTAGCTAACCTGAGAGGGGTCTTGTTTATTGGTCAAATAATAAAAAGTTAAATAGTTATCGTCTTGTAAATAAGTTTCATAGTAATGATCTAAAAAAATCGGCTGTTCAAGCTGTTTTGATTGGAAATACAAATAATTACCAACCCAACTAATAACAATAATTACTATACCAACCCAAAATATTTTCTCCTTCAAGAAACTCCCCCGTTTCTTTTTTGATCTAATTCCATATTAACATAAGGTTCATGGAAAATTGTTCCTTTATCTAAGATTGGGTTGTCTAACCATCTTATTTTTCATTCATTTGTAAATGAGGTAAGATTAATAAGGAATTAATATTTGAAAGTAGGACCGATAATGACAAAAGAAAGCATTATATTTTTCGATATTGATGGGACGTTGCTAAATCATGAAAAACAATTGCCGTCTTCTGCAAAACAAGCCATTTTCCAGCTGAAAGAACGTGGACATGTGGTTGCAATTGCAACAGGACGAGCCCCGTTTATGTTTGAAAAACTTCGTAAAGAATTAGATATTAATACATATATCAGCTATAATGGTTCATTCGTAGTTTTAAATGGGGAAGTGATCTATACAAATCCATTAAAAATTCAATCCTTAGAAAAGTTAACGGAAGCGGCTCTTCGTAATCATCATCCTGTTGTTTTTATGGACCATGAGGATATGAAAATGAATGTTTCAGAACATGCCTATATAAAGGAAAGTATTGATACATTAAAACTTGATCGATTTCCAACGTATGATCCCCATTATTACAAAGGACGCGAGCTGTACCAGTCTCTTCTTTTTTGTTCAGAAGGAGAGGAGAAGCAATATGAAAGGGAGTTTCAAGACTTTGATTTCGTGAGATGGCATCCAGTTTCCCTTGATCTCCTTCCTAAAGGAGGTTCGAAGGCGAAAGGAATTGAAAAACTTGCCGAAAAACTTGGAATCCCCGCTGAACGACATTATGCCTTTGGAGATGGGTTGAATGATTTGGAAATGCTGTCAACCGTAAAAAACAGCGTTGCCATGGGGAATGCAGAAGATAGTGTAAAAGAAGTTGCAAAATTCATTACAAAATCAGTAGAAGATGACGGGATCGTTCATGGTCTTCAAATGGTTGGTTTGTTGTAGACCACATAAGGTTAAGATAATTTATATCTAAAAGAAGAGGAATGAATAGCAATGAACAATCTAACTAAATTTAAAATTTTAAAATCGGCACCAGAAGTGTTTGAAGCATTCGTTGACCCCGCAAAAATCGGTAATTTTTGGTTTTCTTCCAGTTCTGAAAGATGGGAAGAGAGGAAGACCATTATACTGAAATATGAGGAATATAACGCAGAATTAGAAATTGATATTAAAGAAATCGAGAAAAATAAAAAAATCGTGTTCCAGTGGGGAGCAAATGGGGAAGGGCATACCATCACTATTACACTGAAAGAGATAGATCCTAACAGTACAATTATTGAAGTACTGGAAGAAGGATTTAATGAAAATGATGAAGATCATGTAAATCAGTTAATTGATAATAAAGAAGGCTGGGTCTTTATGCTGACCTCCTTGAAGGCTTACTTGGAATTTGGCATTAATAAACTTCGAGGTGGGTTAGTGAAGGAGTAAAGAATAGGTAAAACAAAAGCTGCTTGTTTAAAATCAACACAAGCAGCTGCGCTCTTTAAAATTTCATTTAATTCTTTCTCCGTATAAATACATTCAACCTCTAATCGTTTTACAATCTCACGAAGTACAACAAGCCGTTGTTTTTCCCTTGGCGGAAATTTAACTAAAGAGTGGTTGGTTCCTTCTGGAAAGTACTTTTTGATTATTTTTTCTTGTTCTTCTTTTGTAATATTGTATCTATCATCAACCATTCTCGCTGTCTTGTGAACAGGAAGGAATGCCGGGGCGTACTCATCTTTTTCTTTTAATAATTCCATCATGGCTAAAAAGGTTTTTGCTTGTCGTTCTTTTTCCTTCAACGCGAATCGATGGTGACGAATCGTAGAGGCACTGCCAATACCAAGTTCCTGCTGGATATCCGAATCATTTTTTCCTTGATAAAAAAGACGGAGCAGGCTTTTCTGATGGTCGGTAAGACTGATCCATGTGCGCTCTCTATATGAATTCGCATAAATCTTTCCGCTTCGTAAAACCTATTTTCATAGTCTGCTATTTCCATTTTATAAACACACCCTATAAAAGTTTGTCATTATATGAACAAAATATATAATTATTTACTTTATAATAAACGTAATAATAGACTGTTTGTTTTGTGTCAATAAAAAACCTGCAGGGTGTTTTTCAACATTCCTGCAGGTCTCGTAAGCTGAATCAAATTTATTTGTACTAGTCTTTTAGCCTTTTTGCTTTTTTCGCTGATTCTCTTAAAAGGTATTCGATATGCGTATTGACACTTCGGAGCTCATCTTGTGCCCACTTTTCAAGAACCTCATATAATTTGGGGTCGATGCGAAGTGGGAATTGTTTCTTTTTAGACATAATGATCAGTCCGCTTAATTATATAGTGATCCGGTGTTAATAATCGGTTGGGCACCTCGGTCGGAGACGATTGCGACCATTAAATTGTTAGCCATGACGGCCTTGCGTTCCTCGTCTAACTCAATGTCTTTTTCTAATTTCTCAATGGCGGACTGAACCATACCAATGGCACCTTCGACTATCTTTTCGCGAGCATCAATAATAGCAGCGGCTTGCTGGCGTTGCAGCATTGCTGAAGCAATTTCAGGTGCATAGGCAAGATGGGTAAATCGCGCCTCAATGACTTCCACTCCAGCAGCCTTTAAACGATCCTGAAGTTCTTCTAAAAGTTCTTTCGCTACTTTTTCTGAATTGCCTCGCAAAGAATCTACATCGTCGCGGGCAGTATCATATGGATAACGGCTTGCAATATGCCGAAGCGCTGACTCACTTTGTGTTTCCACAAATTCTTTATAGCTATTTACTTCAAACGCTGCTTTTGCTGTATCTAATATTCTGTAAACAATAACAGCAGCAATTTCAATTGGATTTCCGTCTACATCGTTAACCTTAATTTTCGGGCTATTAAAATTAAATACCTTCACACTAATCACTTGGGTCGTGATCAATGGGGTAGTCCACCATAAGCCGCTTTCTCTTAAAGTTCCTAAATACTTACCGAAAAATAAGATAACCTTTGCATCGTTTGGCTTTACTAGGACAATACCTGTGCTCATGATAACAGCAACGAGTACTAATAAACCAGCCAATACAAACATGCCGATGCTAAAAGTTTCGTTTTGTATTTCACGGATGATAAGGAAAACTCCTAGGACTAATGCTGCTAAAATCACTAATAAACCAATAAAACCGTTTGTGCCAGTTGCTCTTTTCTCAACCATAAAAATGCCTCCTTTGAAATTGAAATGATACTAAAGTGATATCACTATTATATCATGATTATAAGAAAAGTAATACAGAAAATTGGATGTATTATTTCCCAGTATGATTATTTGTTTTACTAAATGTCATTGCTGATGGACTCTTTGCTTTTTGGATCATCATTATGTGGTTCTTTTTTTGACAAAACGTTAGTCCTAATAAATGGAATTATGTTAAAATTAAGAAAATGTAAAATGGAGGGATTAAGTAATGAGATTATATTTTGATATTTTTGAAAATGACCAACCAGCTATTCATTCCTAAGTCGAGGGATGAATAGGTAATATAAAAGTCATGCCTCGTCTTAGGGGAAGTATTATCACAATTCCCTTATAAAAAGACGGAGGTATTATTGATGAAGCAAAATTTAATTGGAGCAATATGTTTATCATTAGCCGCAAGTATGTGGGGCGGTATGTATGTAGTAAGTAAATATGTGTTAGATTATATTCCACCCTTAACGTTAGTATGGTTGCGGTATGTTATAGCGTTTGTTGTTTTGTTTGTTGTGTTAAAAATAATTCATTTAAAAAATGACAATCGTATAGAGATTAAGAAAAGTGATTGGTTACTAATAGCTTGGATTGGTTTCATAGGTTACTTCGTATCCATTGCTTTCCAATTCATTGGTACAAAATTGTCGGATGCTCACACGGGAGCTTTGATTACATCAGCTACACCAGCTTTTATTGTGGTGTTTGCAAGGTTTATACTAAAGGAAAAATTGACCGTTAGAAAGATTACTTCAGTTTTATTAGCAACATTGGGAGTTCTTATTGTAATTGGTTGGGATACAAAGGTTGGAACTTACTTCTTAGGAACTATCATTTTGGTGGGAGCCGCCATTACTTGGGCGTTATTATCAGTCTATGTCAAGGTTGCTTCTAAACGTCTTTCATCATTAACAATAACGACTTATGCTGTATTTTTTGCACTTGTTTTTACTACGCCTGCTTTTGTTTGGGAACTTCAATCTAACGATGTATATTATCAAAACACTTTAATCGTTTTAGGAGTTATTTATCTTGGGGTAGTTTCAACTGCTGGAGCATTTTTTCTTTGGAATAAAGGTATGGAACTAATGGATGCGGGAATAGGCTCATTGTTTTTCTTTTTCCAGCCACTTGTCGGTTCTTTTTTAGGCTGGCTTTTGTTAAATGAAAAGTTAGACGTGAACTTTTTTATTGGTGGTTTCTTAATTATGGCAGGTGTTGTGGTTGTAAGCTTACAAAAGAAAAAAACTATGTAAAAAAAACGCTCATCTTGAGCGTTTTTTATGCCAATTTTAATGTTATTTACAATGTTAATTTGGTTGCTGATTCTGTTTGGATTTTCCCTCCAAATGCGTTTTTGTACTTTAAAACTAAGCTACTTAAATTTGTGGTGATCTTTTTCCTGGCAAAAAATTGTTATCGGTCATTCACCATCATTTCTTTAAGCATGGTCTTTATACTAATGTCTTCCTACGGTAAGTTACAAAGTAAAGACGAAAATCACAGTACGAATAAAACTCCTCGTGAGGTTTTAGGTTTCTACACAGAACAGGAAGGAACGTATCCAGGGTCTCAACCTACAGTTGACTCCCAATTCTCTAGTTTAAGCATCATTGCACCTTTTTGGTATAAGCTTGATGATAAACGTCCAGGCAGTCTTATAGAATCCGTTACAGCAGATCATAAAAGAAAGGTTATTCAAAGTGCTCATGAAAAAGACCTAAAGGTATATATGGTTGTACATAATCTCTTTTATGAAACTGTGGAGAAGGGGAAGCAGGTAGCGAGTAATGTGCTCGATAACGATAAAAACCGCGATGTTTTCATTCAGAACTTACGCAATGAAATGAATCAGTTTAAATATGACGGTATTAATATTGACATGGAAAATTTGTATTTAACAGACCGAGATTCCTTTTATTTAATTTTAGTGGAATTATTGCCAAAAGTAGCGAAAGGGTTAATTGAAAAAATGTATATCTCACTAAAAATGGGGTTGTTTTCATGTGGAGGAAGGTAATTTTTCATTTTTTCTTTATTGCGGGTATAATCCCCATTTATTTTATTGTGTTTTTTTTAGGGATCGGAACTGTGTTTGCAGATACTGATTTAGAACAATTTTTTTGTGAAATATTTATGTTCGTTATACCGATTATGTATTTGGTTTGTTGGATCTATTTCGGTATTAAAATACAAAAAAATAATTAAACATTGATATTTGAATGAATTTCATTAATTAATTAATTTATTTATTTTTGAAACAGGGGCAAAGAGCTATTAAGGGCACTTTTATCGTGAAAGCAATATTGTGATTAATTGTACTTAAACAAAAGGAGGCATTTCTTCAAGAAGGAGAAATGCCTATTCTAGTTGAAGTAAAGGGTTACTTGAATTAGGAATTTTCTATAATTTATTTGAATAATCCTAATATCAAAAGGAGGAATTAAATGCAGGGGAAATTCGATTATTTGTCAGAGTTGTTGAAATCGGTGCGTAAACAATTATTGGATGAGGTAGATGCTTTATCAGATAAACAATTAAACCAAAAGCTTAGTGAAGATAAGTGGAGTGTTTCTCAAGTTATACGTCATCTTATTTTTATAGATGAAATTGTTTTACCTGCATTAAAAAAAGCTGTGCAGCAAGAGAAGAGCATGAGGGTAGTGGATAAGAACATTGCTTTTATTTTAGACCGTAAAAACAAGCTAAGATCACCCTTCCCTGATCCGTCAACTGTATTTATGAGCAAAGATGAACTCTTAAAAAAGTTGAATCATGTAAGAACGCCGCTCATTGAATATTTAGGCCAACTTACGGAAGAAACTGTATTTGAGGATAAATCCATGGTACATCCACTCTTTGGACCTATGAATATAAAACAAATACTTGAATTTATGGCTCTCCATGAAAAACGTCATATTGAGCAAATTAAAGAATTAAAAGAAATATGTATTCGGTTCTCCAACAGGGGCTGATTGTTAGTGCCTTGCATAATCATTGGTTATATACTGAACCTTCGATCTTGTATATTCACATACAATCTGTTGAGCCTCCGTTAAATTTTGCGAAAAAAATGGCACACTCCTTTTCATTCCTGAGCAGTTATCCAGTTTCCTAAATTTACCTTAATTTTGTATCTACGATACCAAACAAAATTCGCAGAGGTTATCCTCTGCCTTTTTTTGTCCCTTAATTTGGTTTTATAGTTGTAAAATCATACCAAAAGTGTATAATTACACTAAAGGTGTAAAAGAGGTGTGTTATGGAACGTGAAACTGCAATCATTATAATATCTGAAAAAATAAAACTAATTCGCACTGAGCAGGGCTACACCCAGGACAAAATGGCTGAGATACTTGGGCTATCCAAAAAAACATTGGTCCAAATAGAAAAAGGGAGAATTACCGCAAATTGGACAACCATTGTAGCTGTCTGTGCATTATTCAATCAAAGTGAAATCCTCAACTCTGTGTTAGGTGATGATCCAGTCGAATTTATTAAATTAATTGGATTAAAAAACACTGAGAGTAAAAAAGAGAAAACAATGGGTGGAAAGGTTTGGTGGAAGGAGGTTTCAAAAGAAGGAGACTTTCGCTTACAGCAAAATATTATTAGCCAACATTATCGCATATTGGATGAAGAAAATTATCGTCGTTTCAGTACATTTAATCTGGATGAGGCTATAAATCGTTTAAAAGAACTAAAAGAAGAGTAAGAGTGGGGAGTAGCATGAAATTATTATATTTCCTTACACAATCACAAGTCATTCTTTCAGCTTCATTACCGGGTTGGGCCGTTGTTTTGTATTACTTATTTTTTATTCTAACAATATCTATGGCTATTGCTGCTATTTTTCAAAAAAAAGTTACGGCTCCACTAAATATAGTGTCAATATTACTTCCTTTCATTATGTTTGTTGTGTCTTTGGCTACTGGAATAGGAAGGCCTTATGAATATGATGAATTTCAATGGTTGTTGGTAGAACTTAGCCATTTCAAGCTGTGGGCGATTTTTATCGTTGTGAGCTATGCCTATTTAGTATTTTGGTGGTTCAAATATATTACAAAGCGGTAAAAATTTTTCTTTTGAAGGAGGAGCAGGGAGTATGAAAACTTATAATGTTATTTTTCCAATTTGGTTTTTATTATTTTTTCCACCGGTCATTTTCATTACGCTTTTTGGAAATTATGTAATTGATTCAATTGTCTTGATTGTTTGCTTTTATCTTTTTAAAATTTCGAATTCGAAAATAAATCTAAAAACATTTTACAAGAAAAGTATTTTAAAAGTTTGGTTGTATGGGTTTTTAGCAGATATTCTTGGTGCCTTAATTTTATTCCTATGTATTATGTTGGAGGAAAAAATAGGTTTGTCCTATGAAATAACTTCAGCAATAAGCTATGACCCATTTAGTCATCCTCTGGCTGTAGTTATCATTTTAATCTCAATGCTTGTAGCATCTTACTTCATTTTTCTTTTTAACTATAAAATTACGCTGGTACCTGTTATTGCAGAAGCCCGGTTACGGTTCAAAGTAGCGCTTACGATTGCGATTATCACGACACCATGGACGTTCCTATTGCCGACAAAGTGGTTTTACTAGGACTTGGATTGGTGGCGGGGACACGACCGTGCCAATGGCAATCGTGATAGTGGCCTGTAATATAAAAAAACCGCATTGAAATTTGGTTTCAGTGCGGTATTGCTAAATCTTAACCTTCATTAGGCATTCACAACAGCCTCTTCATAGCATCCTTTTTCTTCGTTCCACATAAAAAAACCATCTTTGATTTCAATTCTAGATGGATGTGTTTCATAATAGGATTGTTCGCTTTGGATACTGTCTGTAGCTTCATTATTTAAAAGTTCCGCTAGTTCATCTTTCGTAATTAATCTGCATACATGTTTAAGACAGATCTGTTCTTCATTGAGTAGGCTATTTTCCTTTACAATCGAATTTTTGAACTGGGGGTTAAACTGTAGCATAAATTTAAGATCGTATAAATATAAAACTCCAAACACCTTCTTTAATCTTAAAGACCCAATTTTAAATTCTCTTTCTGAAACCCAATCTTTAGTGCCAGTTAACGGGTTATAGATTAAATATAGTTTTTCAAACATGAAGCATTCTCCATTTCTAATTTATAGGCATAGATAGGAATATCAATTTAGTTTTATTAATTTGTTTACCTGTTTATCAATGGTTTCGAAGCTTGTATTCAGTGAAAAGGCTAATTCTTTAAATAATATGTTTTGAATGGAACATAACATTTTTCGATCTGCTTCAGCCAACTTCTTACCGTCGTTTTCTACTTTCCTTTTCTTCCTCATTAGGGTGTTAACTATTTTTGCGATCGTTTCGCGATTACCTGTTTTAAGCATGTCAGAATAGTATCTTTTGCGGTCATTTGGCTTTTCAATCCAGTTCATACCGGGCTCTTTAAAGGATTCTAGAATTTCTTCCGCTTCACCTTCATCCATCATTTCCTGCATGACGTTCTGTTTATTATCTGTTGGGCATTGGATCGTTAGGTTGCTGTCCCCGATAGGATGCAAGACATAATAATTTCTTGTAATTCCAGAATACGTTTTCGTACATATGTCGACTATTTTGCATATACCATGTGTTGAATAGGTAACCAAATCTCCTTCTTTGAACATGATCATTGCTCCCATTCTTAAAATTGTCAACTTGTTTGACTATTTCTATTTTAATCCAAGAATGAAATTTTGTCAATTTAGTTGACAATTGGTTGGGAATTTAATATATTATTTTCCGAAATAAAGGATTGATTGGAGTGAAATGTTTGAGTTCTGTTCTGGAAAACTTAGATTTTTTTGACTTATTAAGTGAACGCCATCATCAAATTCGCAGTATCATTGAAAAAAGTTGGAATGATAATAGTGATATTTATATTTCGAATTCGGAATGGTTTATTCTATCTAAACTTTATCAAAAGCAGCCAACGATTTCGTATGTGTCAAAGCAAGTCAATATATCTCGTCAAGCAACCCATAAATTTATCAAAAATCTTGAGGCAAAGGGACTTCTTAAAATAAAGAATCTCGAAAACAATAAAAAAGATAAATGCGTGCAATTAACGGAACTAGGTGAAAAATGCTACCAGGAATATATCGAGTTAAAAGAAAACCTTGAGAAAAAAATTATTGGGAAAATCGGGGACGAACAATTTAGATTATTGAAAGAAATCATGGAATCTGATTGGGGATTGATGCGCCTAATCACTGAAACCAACCGCGCCTTGCTTGGCTCAGATTCGTAGTTCAGCAGAATAACACGAAAAAAAACGTCATTTCTAGGGATGACGTTTTTGGATTTTGTAAATGGCCCCTTGAACATTGATAGTTGATTCTTTTTCGTCAGTAACTCCCGCAATCCCACAGCATAAAGGACGATTGCTTCCAATTAGGGCTGATGATTCAAGCGCCTTTCGATAGAGGCGTATTGATATATTGCTTATAGGAATTTCGGTAAAATCTCCAAATTCATCATGTCCATTTCTAGATGCGTTCTGATCAATATCAAATAGTCGACAATATTGCAGGATTGTTTTTTGCACATTTTGAACTGCAAAACTAATGTACGAAATAGATGGTTCGCCATTTTTGTGTTGCCACAATGCTTTCATTTCAGTTTTTCGTATATCATCGGCATGTCCCCATTGGATAAAGAAAGGGTAACGCACTTGATCATCCGATTTTTCTTTCAAAAACAGCATAGACCAGCTTAATATTGAGCCATCTTCTCTTATCCGATTACCATCAAATGGCCCTATAGTTTCGTAGTCTTTTTGTCTAAGTTCTTTTTGTAATGCTGAAATGTCGTTTGTTCTAAAAGCCATGGTTGAAAAGCCTTCACCAAAAGCGGAATCATTAACAATTTGTTGGATTAAGATATTGTCAGATGTTTTTGCTATTTCAAAGTCAGTAAAACCAATCCACTCAATATAGCCTAAATTGTGAAAATAACAGAGACAATTACGTGTTCCCCAATTCGTGTGATTTCCGCCTTTTATTGTATTAAATCCAAGCTTTTGAAATGCCGCCTGTGTCTCTTTAGGATTACTTGTAAAGTGGACTAAATGGTCAAATTTTACATTCACCTCACACATCTCCTTTGTATTTAATTTAAAAATCTTTTCCTTATTTCAGGCGTTGGAATAGCGCATTCCTGTTTTTTCCCAAACCATTTATATCGATTTTTCGCTATCCAATCGTAACAACGGTCCCGGATTGGTCCCGGGATTAAAATGAGTATATAAAGAAGCTGCCACCATTTTCTTAAGTCTTTGGCAATATGGAGTGCAGCCGTTGATTTTGTAAAATATTTCTCACCCTTAACATAGATGAAACTGTCAAAATGCTCTGTTGGCAAATTGAACTTTTTCAAAAGGTCCTGACCCGCATTCGATTGCAAGGAAGCAAATAAAAAATTTTCATCGGTATCATGATTTATTAAGAAATTAACAGTTTGATCGCAAAAATTACATACACCATCAAATAAAATGATCGCTTTTCCCTTAGTTTTCTTCATAGTTAACCCCACGCTTACATTTATGGTAAATTCAGTATACCATTAACAAAAATATTTTTTCCAAACTGATGTTACATTTTTGAAATTCATTCGTTTTTAAAGATAGAGCCGGTTTAAGATATGGAGGGAGAGAAGTTGGGTGATACATTTATCCGAATTTATGATGAATGCTTCGATGATGTATATCGTTACGTCTGTTTTAAAATAGGAAACAAATGGGATGCGGATGATATCGTTAGTGACATATTTAGAAAAGCATGTGAAAAACAATCAACCTTAAAGAAAATAGAAAACCCGAAAGCATGGTTGTTCATGATTGCAAGAAATTCCGTCATTGACTTTTACCGCAAAAAGAAAAGCCTTTTAATCGGTGATGATCTGGAATTCTACCTTAATCCGCTTCCTTTTGAGGACCCATTTAATCAGTCTGATGAGATGGAATGTTTAAAAAAGAGCCTGAATTATTTATCGAAGGAAGATCTAGAGATTACGAATCTCCGCTATTTTGCAGATTTAAGGTTTAAAGAAATAGCGGAAATCTTGGACAAAACCGAACAATCCCTACGTGTGAAATCGAGTCGAATTACTAAAAAACTAGGTCTCTTGGTGAAAAAATGTCTGGGGGAAGAATAATATGGACGACAAAATTGAAAAAAACTTACATGAGTTGAAGGAACAAATTTATGTAAATAATGAACTAAAACAGGATCTGCGTAAAACATTCGTTCCAAAATCAAAACGCAGAAAAAGCTTGTGGCGGAATCCATGGATCAGTGGATTACTGGCAGCTGCAGTATTTATGGCGTTTTATTTTTCAAATTCGCAACCTGATCATTTTGTGAAGGCAAGTTCATTAAATATTACAAACTCAATCTCATTTATGGATATCGGCAGTGGGGAAGTCGTTGCCTATTCACATCAAAAGGGATCATTATATGTTTCGTTACGGGACCAGGGGATCTTTAAGTACACGAATGAAGGATTAACGAATTTAACGAAAGAAGTTGCTGATAGCATGAGCCAATCAATAATAGAAGATCAGCTTCTTTTCTCACAAAATGGAACAATTTATATTTTGGCATTACAAACTAAAGAAAGTAAAGAAATAATGAAAGGTACGTCTGATATCAGCTATAGTCAGCCGACATGGAAGGATAAAAACACGATTTATGTTACAAAGAACGAAGGAAGCAAATCCGAGATTGTTGAAATCAATCTCAAAACAATGAAAGAAACATCTGTGACAAAGGGTTCAAGTCTTATTTTTGTTGAAAAAGAAAAAAAGTTGATTTTTGAGCGGGATAGTCAAATTTTCATGAAAGATATTAAAAACGGCGAAGAGTCTTTTGTGGATAAAGGCATTGACCCAGCGGTATCTGCGGATGGAGCGTATATATCCTATGTTAAGAATAACAATGGATTTGATGATGTCTGGATTAAAGACCTCGACCTTGAAACAAAGAAAAAAGTAACAACAAACGTTCCACCTCGATTCGAAAATAAAAACCAAGGTTTATATCAATATACTTTACCAATCTGGAGTTCAAATGAGCGTTCATTATATGTTTTGAAATTAAGTCAGTTTGATCCAAATGCATCTATTCAAATTATGAAAATCTCTCTAAACGAGAAGGCGATTTCAGCTGAACAAACAGTGGAAAGATATTTGCAGGCTTTAATTGTTAGGGATGATGATTATGCGAAAAGCATGATGGAGCAGCCGCCGGAGTTTTTAACAGTTTCAAACCCGCATCAAATTGGTTATGACGTCATCAGTTCGAAAGAGAAAAATGGCATCACGACTGTTACAGCCAATGTGTACTGGACGTATACGGCAAATCCTTATTATAAGGTGGGAACGTATCAATTTGAATTGAAGCAGGAAAAGAGTCAGTATATTATTCAAAATATAGCAGAAACAGAAAGTGTTGAAGTCACAAGTGCTGATTTTTCAAATGAACTTTTCTTAGTAAAAGATGGGGGAGATAGGGAGCGCCTGTTTTCATTAACAGATATTCCAAAAGAATTTTTACTAACAGATTCCGTAAGAATCAGTTCATTAGTTATTAGTCCTAATGAAAAGGACGTCATTTTCAGTCTGCAGGAAATGGCTGAAAAAGTGGGAGAGCCTGCTGGGGTTACTATTCTTAAATACGATCGTGATCAAAAAACATTTACTGAAATTTCTAGATTAGAGCCGAAAAATAACAGCGAGAGCCTTGTGATTGAGCAAATGTCTCTTAACTCCACAGGCCAATATGTAGTTGCCGATGTATTTTCTGAACCTGGCTTTGTTCCAACAACTTATCTTTTTGATGTAGTAAAAGGGGAGAAAGTTGACCAATTTACCGGATCACATTCATTATTTTGGCAAAATCAAAAATTAATAATGCAGGTCATGGATGAAAATAAATCGATGTTATACGAATTTGATCCAAAAACAAATGAGAAATATAAATTTTAAATTTCAAAAAGTAGCCAATTCACTAGCGCTGTGAATTGGCTATTTTTCATGAAGACATCACTTGTCCGCCGTTGACATGTATCGTTTGCCCTGTCACAAATCGCGAATCATCGGAGGCAAGGAAAACAAAGGCGGGGGCAACTTCAAAGGGCTGGCCTTGACGTTCCATAGGATTACTAACAAGTGAAACCTGATCCGCAGAAAAACTGGCAGGGATCAAAGGAGTCCAAATCCTGCCGGGAGCAATGGCGTTTACTCGGATTCCTTGACGAACTAAATTATTGGCCAAGGCACGGGTAAATCCGACATTAGCAGCTTTTGTTGCAGTATAATCAATTAACTGGTCGTTTCCATAATAAGCAACGACAGAAGCAGTATTAATAATCGAACTTCCAGCCTTTAGGTGTGGAAGCGCGGCCCTAGTTACATAAAAATGTGAATAGATATTTACTTTAAATGTGTCATCGAACTGTTCATCGGAAATATCAAGCAGGCTCAATTGCTGAAACTGGATGCCTACGTGGTTACATAAAACATCGAGTTTACCAAATGTTTTGATCGTTTCTTCAACTATATGAATGCATTGCTGTTTTTCCCTTAAATCTCCTGGCAACAGCAAACATCGTTGTCCCAACTCTTCAATTCTGCTTTTTGTTCGATTAGCATCCTCGTGTTCATCCAAATAGCTAATGGCAATATCTGCCCCTTCTTTTGCAAAAGCGATGGCTGCGGCGGCTCCCATGCCACTGTCACCACCCGTAATCAGAACCGTTTTTCCTAAGAGTTTTCCGCTGCCTTTGTAATTTGGATTTTCAATAATGGGTCTTGGAACCATTAGGCTTTCTACACCGGGTTGACGGTATTGACGCTGTTCCGGAACGGTTAAAGCTACATTTTTGTATTGTGTGATTTTTCCGTAATTTGGATATAGCGGGTATTCTTGATTGGACTTTGGATTATTTTCAGGCACGAAAATTCCTCCTTTTTACAATAACAATTTGGGTTACTTTATGTCTCGAGAGTGGAAAAGGTGACTAGTATATTTTGAAGGTAACAGGGGATAGAAATCGCGAATACAGTATAAAAGGTTTAATACTCTTGGGGAGGTATCTAAATTGCCAAACAACTATTATCATCCTGAAGTAAAATTATTGTTAGTGAATCATTCAAATGAAAAGGTTAAAGTTTTATATGATTCTAATCAAATTCCTTTCAAAATGCCGTTGATTGGACCGCGCCCACCATTCTATACGAATCCGCAATATGTACAGTACTATCCAAAAATCTAGTTGACATTGAATAATACAAAAGTTAAGCCAATTCTCAAGATGTTCCTTCATCTAAAGAGTTGGCTAATTTTAACTTTTTATGAACAAATTATGAAATTTTTATGAAACTTACCAAAATGTGGCGGATTCGATATGGACAAACTGTGATATTTGTCATAATGGCTTTGTAAGACGCTTTTATTATTATTTTATAAAAATGAAGGGGTGTGATTTATATGGCAAAGCCAGAGTTGCATCAAAAGACTCAAATCGAGGATCGTAGTTCATTACGGGGGACACTCCTAATGACATCAATCCTTGGATTGATTTTGCTTGGAACATGGTTTGGCGTATGGAATTTATATTTAGGTCGTTAATTCAATGTAGGAAGGAGCATTGGTTACCATGCACATGCATAAGTATGAAAAACTTTGGCTGTTATTTGGTATCACGACTTTGCTTGTATTCACGATTACGATTGGAGTAAGTGCATTTTACATGGGAAATCAGCCGCCAAGCTGTCTGGTAACTGTTGACCCGGCCAATGTTGATACAACTGCTCCATTTGACCAGCCTGGTCTGAAGCAAGTCGGAGACAATCAGTATGAACTAATAGTAGTTGCGTCTGCATTTAACTATGATGTTGGTCCTGAAAAGGTTATTCAAGTTCCAGTTGGTTCTACGATAAACTTTATTGGAACAACGAAGGATGTTATTCATGGTTTTGAGGTTGCCGGTTCAAATGCAAACATGATGTTGGAGCCTGGTTATATCAATACTGTTGAAGCTACATTTAATAAGCCGGGTAAATATACGATTGTTTGTAATGAATATTGTGGTCTTGGTCACCACTTAATGTTTGCAACTTTGGAGGTGGTTGAATAATGAACCCGATCGCTAGTATTAATCCAAAAGATGCGAAGCTTACAATGGCTCATTTTTATGTTGCATTTATCTCCCTATTCTTAGGGGCTACGGCTGGTTTGCTTCAAGTTTTAGTGCGTTCAGGAAAGGTAACGCTACCGGCTGGGATTCAATATTATCAAGTTTTAACCGTTCACGGTGTTTTATTGGCTCTTGTTTTTACTACTTTCTTTATTATTGGTTTTATTTTCGCGACACAAAGTAAGACTTGCGGTTCGTATACTGATGGTGAGCGCCGCTGGGGTTGGATTGGGTATTGGATGATGACAGTTGGTGTAGCGATTGCTGCAACATTTATTTTACTTGGTGAGGCTTCAGTTCTATATACAATGTATGCACCAATGATGGCACATCCGATGCATTATATCGGTCTTACGCTAGTTGTAGTTGGCAGCTGGGTTTGCGGTTTCGTAGTATTCCACCGTCATGCACGTTGGAGAAAAGAAAACCGAGGACAAGTAACACCACTTTTAAGTTATATGGGTGTTATGACAATGATCATGTGGCTAGTAGCATGCTTAGGTTTAGCTACTACTGTATTGGTTCAAATCATTCCATGGTCTTTAGGGCTTGTTCCAACGATTGATGTATTAATTAGCCGTACATTATTCTGGTACTTCGGTCATCCACTAGTATACTTCTGGTTATTACCTGCTTACATGGCATGGTATGTAGTTGTACCGAAAGTAATCGGCGGTAAGATCTTTAGTGATGCCTTAGCTCGATTATCATTTGTACTATTTATTTTGTTCTCAATTCCAGTAGGATTCCACCATCAATTACTCGAGCCAGGTATTGATCCATTCTGGAAATACTTACAGGTAGTATTAACATTCCTGGTTGTTATTCCATCATTAATGACTGCCTTCGCTTTATTTGCAACATTTGAAATGCGGGGCCGTGAATTAGGAGCAACAGGGTTGTTAGGCTGGTGGAAAAAGATGCCTTGGAAGGATGCTCGGTTCTTTGCTCCATTCATGGGTATGTTATTCTTCGCAGCCGGTGGTGCCGGTGGATTAGTTAACGCTTCCCACCAACTAAACCAAGTCGTTCATAATACAATTTGGGTTACAGGTCACTTCCATTTAACTGTTGGTTCAGCTGTTGCAATGACCTTCTTCGGTGTTGCATTCTGGATTGTTCCTTCGATTACCGGTCGAACATTAACACCAAAGGTGAATAAACTAGGTCTTATCCAAACTTGGTTATGGACGATCGGCATGTTATTTATGTCAGGTGCGATGCATACAGCTGGCCTATACGGCGCCCCGCGCCGTTCAGCTTTTTCAACCTATGCCGGAAATGAAGATACACTTGCTTGGATTCCTTACCAAATTGCCCAAGCGGTTGGTGGAACATTCCTATTCCTTGGAGCATTATTAATGGTGTATATCTTTGTTTATCTTGCATTTTATGCACCTAAAGGCGAAACAGAATTCCCTGTTGGCGAAGTGCACGATCAGGCTGAAAAAGTACCGGCTGTTTTCGAGAACTTCAAATTATGGGTCGCCATTACATTTGCCTTAGTATTATTCGCATACACCATTCCATTTATTGATATGATCCAAAACGCACCTCCAGGATCACCTGGATATACGAATGTTATCGGACGTCAATAGAAGAATTCTCCAAATAAAAGGCCTGATCCATTTGCCCTAATCAGTGGCATTTGGACAGGCCTTTTTATATGTGAAAGAAAAGTTTGCCCTTTTTGTCCAGCTCCAGCGCCCAGCAACTCGTAAATTTCGCTAAACGGGTGCCTGCGCTTTTCTAATTAGCAACGCCTAATTTGTCCGCGGATTTCTCCGTTAGGATGTTGGGCAGTATTAACATTTACATAAGCCCTTCCAGCTCTTATTAGGCGAAGTAATTCAGGAATGGAAGCACCCTGAAGTGGCCCAACAAGATCATCAGCGGTAATCACGCCCTCAATAACCCCCTTATTAACACTTATATTAGGGTCAATCGGACCAAATAGGAAGACCACAACAGGACCATTTATCCTTCTGTGACCAAGGTGAATATGGGCCTCAGTAAAGTTTGCAAGCTTATTAACCGTTAGTTTGTATCCAATTCTTTGGCGATCACTACTTACTTTAAATTTAATAAGCCCCGTAGCATTCGTTTCGACCGGGGGAACCTCCTCGGGACCACTTAAATTAGCAAAAAAAAGTTCATTTCTATTCATATCCATGCTCCTTTATACATCATTACATTATTATATTTTGATGTGGGTAAATTGCTATTACTGTTTGCTTAATAGTCTAATAGGTGGGGTTACAAAGTGTAGGCGAAAGGAGCGGTTGCCAAAAATGGGGATATGTGACAGTATATAGAGGAACAGAAGAAATGGAGGATTTGATAAAATGGCATTGCCTAATTGCCCGAAATGTAATTCAGAATATACATACGAGGATGGAAGTCTATTAATTTGCCCAGAGTGTGCTCATGAGTGGTCTTTAGATGCGGAGGCTGATCAAAGCGAAGACGAAAAGGTCATTAAAGATGCAAATGGGAATGTACTACAGGACGGCGACACAGTAACCGTTATTAAAGACCTAAAAGTTAAAGGTTCGTCATTGGTAGTAAAAATCGGTACAAAGGTGAAAAATATTCGTTTAGTGGATGGAGATCATGATATTGATTGCAAAATCGATGGGATAGGAGCCATGAAACTAAAATCGGAGTTTGTTAAAAAGATGTAATGATGTAAAATGGTATACCAAATCCGCTGAGGGTTTGGTATATTTTTTTAAAAAACCTAAATTACCCTCTATTTACAATTTTAAACTCCTTTGTCTACTTTTTTTAATTACAAAAATACTGAAATAAGTTACAAAAGCTATAAATCACCTTTAAAACCTACTACTATAAAGAGGTACTAACGATAATATTTATGAACTAAATATAACCTGTGAAATGGAAATATTTACTCGTTTACAAGGGGAGAGATTTGTATGTCAACCTTACGGGGTGAAGCTTTAAAAATGCATATAGAAAATCGCGGAAAGCTTGGTGTCTATTCAAAGGTGCCGGTTCGCAATGCAAAAGATTTAAGTTTAGCGTATTCTCCAGGTGTCGCTGAGCCTTGCATCGACATTCATAAGGATGAAAATAAAGTTTATGACTATACAATGAAGGGAAATCTTGTTGCAGTTGTTTCTGACGGAACGGCTGTACTTGGTTTAGGGAACATCGGTCCGAAAGCAGCAATGCCTGTAATGGAGGGAAAAGCATTGTTATTTAAGTCTTTTGCCGATGTAGATGCATTTCCGATTTGTTTAAATACGACTGATGCTGACAAAATTGTTGAAACAGTCAAGCTGTTAGAACCAACTTTTGGTGGAGTAAACCTTGAAGATATCGCAGCACCACGCTGCTTTGAAATAGAAGAACGTCTACGTAAAGATTGTAGCATTCCTGTTTTCCATGACGATCAACACGGAACAGCAATTGTTACTGCTGCTGGTTTATTGAATGCTCTCAAACTTGCAAGCAAGAAAATCGAAGATATTCGTGTTGTTGCAAATGGTGCAGGGGCTGCTGGTGTGGCGATTATTAAACTATTGCTACAAATGGGCGTTAAAGATGTTATTTTATGTGATACAAAAGGAATTATCTATGAAAACAGACCTGTTGGTATGAATAAATTTAAGGACGAAATGGCTAAAATCACGAACAAAGAGCAAAAACAAGGTACGTTAACTGATGCACTAGTTGGTGCTGACGTGTTTGTTGGGGTATCAGCTGCAGGGGCTGTTACAGAGGAAATGGTTCGATCTATGAATCGTGATCCAATTATTTTTGCGATGGCTAATCCAATACCAGAAATTATGCCTGAAGTAGCGAAAAAAGCAGGCGCGTTGGTAATAGGTACAGGCCGTTCAGATTTTCCAAATCAAGTGAACAATGTTCTTGCCTTCCCAGGAATTTTCCGTGGAGCTTTAGATGTTCGTGCAACGGAAATTAATGAGGAAATGAAACTTGCGGCTGTAAATGCAATCGCGGGATTAGTTTCAGACGAAGAGATTCATGCGGATTATGTAATTCCGGATGCATTCGATCGTAGAGTTCCAGCTCATGTTGCGGCAGCTGTTGCGAATGCTGCTATCGAAACTGGAGTTGCTCAAAACCCTATGAATGTAGAAGATATTAAAAATCGTTTATTAGCTGAAGCGGAAGCAAAAAAGCCTGAGCTAGTTCTAGCATAAAAAGTAGGAAGGGACAGTGGTTACCAACCTTGGTTGTTACCACTGTCCCTTTTTTTGAGTAATTTGTTGGGCTAGATTTGGGCCAGAGTTCCCGACCCCACGGCTCTTGGGCCAGAGAACCCGACCCTGTGGGGCAGAACCTACACAAAAAGCCATGAGACCCAGTAATATAAAATTACTAACGTAAAAATCACAACTGGTGGTATAACCACTATCGTGATCTTAATATATTCCCACCATGTAATAACTACCTTTCCACGTCTGACTATATGCATCCACATTAATGTAGCTAATGTCCCCATTGGGAGAATTAAAGATCCAACATCACTGCCTATGACACTTGCAAGGTAAGAAATTTTCAAAGAAAGTAAATCAAGATTGAGATTTGTTAATGTGATTGTGCCAATCATTAACGCGGGGTGATTGTTAAATAGATTGGAAAGTACCGAAAGCAGTACCCCCATCAATACGCTTGCATGGAGTAGACTTCCCGAGACAAGAGGGCGCATGAACCCTATTAACCAGTCAGTCAAGCCGATATTATTTAAGCCGTATATGATGACGTACATGCTAAAAGCGAATACGATGATATACCATGGTGTTTTCTTTAGCATATCACCTGGTGGTATTTTTAAATAAGCCCATCTCCAACCTAATAGAACAAGTGATCCAATAACAGCCATGAGGGAGACCGGGATAGATAAAAATGAAGCTACAAATAGACTGACACGGACAGCAAAAACAAAAAGCAGGATGTTTATCATAAATCTGGTACGGTCTTTATCTGAAAAGGTGGTTGGATTATGTTTTAATGGATGGTAGGAAGGAAGAGATAGTCCAGTTATATTTGCAGGAATAGTTTTTGGTAAAGCTTTTTTAAAGCGAAGAAACAATAGACCAACCAATAAAAGTAATCCTAGCGTTGCCGGTACAAACATCATTGCTGTGTGCATATATAAACTCATGTCGACGATTTTAAGGGCGATGAGGTTGACAATATTACTGACGCCAATCGGCGCACTTGAAGCAGTTGCGATAACTGCACCGGAAAGTAAATAAGGGATTTTTTCATGGTTTTTTAATCCCATATTATTTAATAACATAATCAAGATTGGGGTTGTAATTAAAATACTGCCATCGTTGTTGAAAAAAAGAGTCATCAGAAAACATAATAGGTTTACATACCAGAATAACCGAATACCTGATCCTTTTGCTTTTTCCGCCAGTTTCTCAGCCACCCAATTAAAAAATCCAAAACTTTCTAGAACGATTGCCATTACAATCGTTGCCATAATGGTAATGGCTGCTCCGCTGATTGTTTCAGTAATAATCTCAAGATCTCTTAGTGGTACGCTTCCACATAGAATGACGATGAGCGCACCAATAGTAGCTGGTACTGCTTCATTAAGGCCCCTTGGTCTCCAAAGGATGAATATAAGAGTTGCAAAGAATGTTAAAATCGTTATCCAAACCATTAGTTTTATATTTCACTCCTTTCTTTCGTTGCAAATATAAATCTCTAGTTTCTGCGTTTGTCCCTCCCTTCCATTTATCACGCTAGTGATGTTGTATTGTAAGTATATGTACCCTGAATTCCGTCTGCCTTAGGTCTGTACCCGTTTTTAAAAATTCCGCAATAATCTATCCACAAATACCTAGTAAATAAAAGATTGAAAATTTGTCGAAAATAAATTACCATTGAGTACGGTGATTAAATTTTAAGGTATATTAGTATAATTTTTTTGAAATAGAAGGGAAGTCATCATGGATCGTTCAAAAGGATTAGGGCTTTGGATATTAACCGCTTTGGTGGTAGGAAATATGGTAGGCTCAGGAATATTCATGTTACCTCGAACATTATCCGAGGTGGCGAGCCCCGCGGGAGTATTGCTTGCCTGGGTCCTAACAGGTACTGGAGTTTTAACAACGGCTTTAGTTTTTGGAAATTTAGTTGTGCGAAAGCCCGCACTTTCGGGGGGACCACAAATTTATGCGAAAGAAATATTTAAACCTGGAACACATGCCTCTATATTTTCTGGATTCATCTCCACCTGGGGGTATTGGATTGGAAATCTTGCTGGCAACGTTGCCATTGTAACAACATTTGCCGGATATTTATCTACATTTTTCCCTGTTTTAACCAATCAACATGAGCTAATTACAATCGGAGAGTTTACCTTAAAAGTTGGCAATGCCCTTACTTTTCTTGTCTGTACATTGCTTTTATGGGGCACTCATTTTCTCGTTCTTCGAGGGATTAGTGGTGCCGGAAAAATCAATTTTGCAGCCACTGCAACAAAGGTTCTTGGCTTTGCGCTATTTATTGTAGTTGGTTTGTTTGCCTTTCAAAAAAGTAATATTCTCCCTTTTGCTACACCGAGATTGGATGAAGCCGGGCAATCAGTGGGGCTATTAAGTCAAGTCAACAGGGCGTCAGTAAGTACATTATGGGCTTTTATCGGAGTTGAATCTGCGATGGTTTTTGCTTCGAGGGCTAAAAAAACAATGGATGTAAAACGAGCAACGATACTTGGACTATTACTCGCACTCACCATCTATATTGGCATAAGTTTGCTGGTCATGGGGATCTTGGATCAACAGGCACTAATAAATTCTGAGAAGCCTTTAATTGATGCGATGGGGGTAATCTTAGGTCCACTTGGTGCAAAGCTGCTTGCCGGTCTGGGATTGGTTAGTTTGCTTGGTTCGACAATCGGCTGGGTAATGCTTTGTGCCGAGGTCCCTTATCAGGCAGCCAAACAAGGGTTGTTTTTACCATCGTTTCTAAAAGTGAATAAAGAAGGTATACCTACCTTTGCGCTAGTTGTAACAAATTCATTAGCACAGCTATTTATCTTTTCAACCATATTTAATTCCATTTCAGCTGCTTTTGATTTTATTATTTATATTGCTACCTTGTCCTATTTAATTCCTTATTTCATCTCTTCTATCTTTCAATTAAAACTGGTTGTGACCGGAGAAACATACAACCTGGAAACGAAAGCAAGATGGGGCGACGGGATCATTGCTGCATTGTCAACGATGTATTCTGTATGGGTAATCATTGCTGGAACGGCCGATATAAAAACCTTTATGTTGGGAATGGGACTCTTATTTAGTGGCGTATTCTTTTACTGGAATGTAGTAAAAGCGGTAAAGCCTGAAGCTGCATTGAAAAAAGGTCTTGCTTGGAAGCAGCCGCTCGAAGAGGAATAGATTAAACACCAAAGAGAGCACTATAAAATCGTAAAGATTTTTGGTGTTCTTTTTTCGTCATACTGTTATTGGAAAATGCTAAAATAGTATGAAGTGTTATTCTAAGGTGGTGGCTATAGAGTGTTTCTCTTTATGACGGCTGGAGTGACTTTGGGGATTGCGGCTAAAATTTATTACGACACAAACTTTTTTAGGATGAACAAGATTGAGTTTCAAAGTAATAAAATACCGGATGGAACCGAATTTACAATTTTACAAATTAGTGACCTTCATAATAAAATTTTTCATAACAATAATGAAGAGTTAATTCGAACTATTAATAAAACAAACGCAAATATCGTTGTAATTACTGGTGATTTAATCGATAGGCGGACAAAGAATTTGAAGGACGTTCTTTATTTTGTTCAAAAAATTATGACAGCCCATAAAAATGTCTTTTATGTATCTGGGAATCACGAGTGGGGGAATCAGCATTGTAAGCAGTTACTAGATGGCCTTGAGAAAAGAAATGTTATCATCCTTGACAACAAAAATACGAAGATTGTTGAGGGAAGGGCAGTTATTAATTTAGCTGGTGTAGCAGACGTGACAACGAAACAAGACAACTTGAAAAAAGCACTGCAAGGTCTTAATAAAGACCACTTTACATTGCTTTTATCTCATAATCCATGTGTTATTAAAAAAAATGGAAGCCACTCTGTTGATTTAATTTTAAGCGGGCACACACATGGTGGGCAGGTGAGAATTCCTTTAATTGGAGCCCTGATCGTGCCAGATCAGGGTTTATTCCCAAAATATGCTAAAGGAGTATTTAATTTAGGTGGTAATCGTCATCTCTATATAGATAGTGGGCTTGGAACAAGTAGGCTGCCAATCCGTTTTCTTAACCAAAGCCAGTTTAGTTTGATAAAAATCACCAATAATAAAAAAGTCTGATGTTTTCTATTTCATCAGACTTTTTGGGATTTATGCAATCATCGTTTTCTTTAAATAATATTCAAACGCATCACTTGTCATTGGTTTGCTAAGGTAAAAGCCTTGGCCTAAGAGGCAGCCGCCGTTTTTAAGCTCCTCAATATGCTCCTCCAACTCAATGCCTTCAGCAATAACTTTCAAACCAATCGCATTTGCTATTGTTATGATCGCTCTAACGATGGCTTTACTTTCCTCATTTAAATGTATATCCTGAATAAATGAACGATCAACCTTTAAGATATCAATCGGCAGATGCTTAATATAGCTAAGAGAACTGTAGCCTGTCCCAAAATCATCGACAGAGATTTTAATGCCCATACTGCGCAACTTCTGTAAGATCGAAGCGGCATTTTTAACGTCAGCGAATATACTCTCCGTCACTTCGAGTTCAAGACATGTTGGGTCTAATTTTGTTTCTTTTAAAATATTTATGACTGAATCAATGAAGTTTGAATCCTCTAATTGACGGACCGAAACATTAACTGAAATGATTAAATTCGGAAAACCTTGTTTTTGCCATAATTTTGTTTGCCTACAGCTTTCACGTAAAATCCATTCTCCCATAGGTATGATTAAACCAGTTTCTTCAGCCAAAGAAATAAATTTTCCAGGAGGGATGATCCCGAGTTCCGGATGGTTCCATCTTACAAGAGCTTCCATCCCAAATAGCTCTTTCGTTGCAATATTTTGTTTCGGCTGATACTCCAAATAAAATTGCTCGTTTTTTATCGCACTTCTTAATGCATTTTCCAGTAAACTGCTCTCCAATGATTGTATCTTCATTTTATTATTATAAAAGGTAAAATCATTTTTGCCGCTTCCCTTTACATGATAAAGGGCATTATCCGCATTAACTATTAATTGTTCTGCAGAGTCGCCATTTTCAGGATAAGTTGCGATTCCTATACTGCATGTCAGGGAATACTCCTGCCCATAGGTGGATATTGGTTTTTGAAACATTTTTAAAATTTGTTTTACATCGATTATGATGTCCGCTTCATCTTGGACATCTTTTAACATAACAATAAATTCATCACCACCGAGACGTGCAATCATATCCGTTGGGCGAATGGCTTCTTTAATCCTATGGGCTGCTTCTTTAATCACAATATCTCCGGTATCATGGCCCCATTTATCATTAATAAATTTAAAATTATCTAAATCAATAAAAAGAATAGACAATTTAGATTTCAAATTATTTCTTTCAATAATTTCACTGCGAAGTTGATTCATAAACATGCGCCGATTTGGTAAATTGGTTAACGAATCATGGTAAGCTAAATGAAAGATTTCTTCTTCTAATTGCTTTTGTTTTGTTATTTCTTTTCGGATTGAAATATATTTATATGGCTTCCCTTTTTCATCCATAAACGGAACGATCGTTGCCTGAACCCAATAAATGGAACCATCCTTTTTTCGATTACGGACCTCACCCTCCCAGGTATGACCTGAGACGATTTGCTTCCACATTTCTTTAAAATACTCTTTAGGATGATACCCGGAATTGAGGAGTCTATGATTTCTACCGAGTAGTTCCTCCCGCTTATATTGACTGATCTCACAAAATAAATCATTCACATAAATAATTGCTCCTTTAGCATCAGTTATTGATACAATAGCAGCCTGGTCCAACGTATATTTTAATTCACGTAGATTTTTTAACGTATATTCAAGCTCCTGAATACGGGTCGTATAGTAAATGTCATCATGAACTAAATCGCTTGTCCTGCTCTTTTCATAGATTAAGTTTTCCATTGTCAGCTTTACTCCTAAGTGTACCGTATTTATGTTAATTATACACTTTAATTTAAATTGTATTTTTCTAAATAATAGCACAACTGCTATTCCTTTTAAAAGAATCAGCTTTGTGCTTCCTTTATTTCGCTTCATTATTGTACCTCGGATACAATTTATTCTTCATCTTTTTTTTGTTTAGACTTATTCTCCTCATTACCAAATACTTGTTGAGCACTATCGTGATCATCGGCTATAAAATCATAACCATCATTATCGACGATAATATTTACACAATTCGTAGCATGATCTCCCGAACTATTTGTATTACTTTTGGTGAACATGTCCCAGTTTGCGGCAAAGTTATTCCCAATAAGAACCCCCG
Source organism: Schinkia azotoformans LMG 9581 (assembly GCF_000307855.1). Taxonomy (GTDB): domain Bacteria; phylum Bacillota; class Bacilli; order Bacillales; family Bacillaceae_J; genus Schinkia; species Schinkia azotoformans. The sequence goes on from NZ_AJLR01000049.1 coordinate 39,628, forward strand.
ATCTATCCGATGCAGTATTAATGTGGATATTAAGAAATTTTATAGTAATCATAAAAATCACCTTCCTTTAATATAGCTTATTAAGCTTATCCAAAACCCGTATAGGTGTTTCTTTTAGTACAACCATTAAATATGTTAAAATTTATCAAAAAGAGTTTGAAAGGAGAATTCAATGAAAACATATACTTCGAGATCAGAAATACCAGTACATGAAAAATGGAACTTAGATGATATATATATTGATGATAGTAGGTGGGAAGAGGACTTTGACCAAATTGAACAAATGGTGGAGGAACTTAAGAAATATAATGGTTCTATTCAAAATGGCAAGGATTTATGTGCCTATCTAAAACGACGAGAAGAGCTGTCCTATAAGTTCAAACATGTTTATTCTTACTGCATGTTGAAAGTGGATGAGGATACTAGGGACACGAGTTCACAAGCAATGCTCGACCGGGCAAAAGTGCTGGGTGTAAAGATCAGTGCAGCTACCTCGTTTTTTATGCCTTATTTATTAAGTTTGCAGGAAGAAACATTAAAAGCCTATATTGCTGAGGAAGAAGGGCTTAAATATTTTGAGGAAGATTTATTTGATGCTTTTCGTTATAAGCCGCATGTATTGAGTAAGGAACAAGAAGAAATCTTATCCCAGCTAGGTGAAGCCCTGTCTGTCCCAAGCAATACATTTGGGATGATTAATAATGCTGATATAAAGTTTGGTGAAGTCACCGGTGAGGATGGGGAAAAGGTTCAACTAACTAGAGGCATGTATTCTAAGTTGATTGAAGATGAAGATCGTGAGAAACGTCGTGAAGCTTATAAGGCATATTATCAACCATATGTGGCGAATAAAAATACAATCGCTTCGACGCTTTCAGGAGCTATCAAAAATAATGTTACATTGGCGCGAATTCGCAATTACCCTTCTGCGTTAGAAAAAGCGCTTTTTGGCGATAACGTTCCGAAAGAGGTATATGAAAATCTGATTACCTCGACCAAAGAAAATATCGCAACGATGCACGAGTACTCTAAGATCAGAAAAGAAAAATTGGGTGTTGATGAACTTCGTCAATATGATTTGAGTGTGCCGCTTGTTCAAGGTGTAAAGCAGGTGATTCCATATGAAGAAGCTTTTGAAACTATGTTAAAAGGGTTGGCATCACTAGGGGAGGATTATCTTAAAATTTTAAAAGAGTTCAAGTCGTCAAGGTATATTGATGTTCGGGAAACACCAGGAAAGCGTTCCGGCGCCTACAATCTTGGGATTTACGGTGTGCACCCATACATTCTTTTAAATCATCAGGATAATTTGGACAGTTTATTTACACTTGCCCATGAGTGCGGTCACGGAGTTCACAGTAAACTGAGTTCCCAGTACCAGCCGCAAATTACAGCGGGGTATAGCATTTTTGTTGCAGAAGTGGCTTCAACTGTGAACGAGGTTTTATTAATAAACTACTTATTAAATAATGAAAAAGATCAAAAAGTCCGGAACTATTTATTGAATCATTTTATCAATCAATTCAAGGGTACATTTTTTACCCAAGTTATGTTTGCTGAGTTTGAGATGAAAACGCATGAAATGGCAGAGAAGGGTATACCTTTAAATGTGGAAGTATTCAATCAGACGTATGAAGCTTTATTTAGAGAATATTACGGCCCTGATATTGTTTTTGATGAAGAGGTAAAATATGGCTGGTCAAGAATACCGCATTTTTATCGCCCGTTTTATGTTTACAAGTACGCAACAGGGTTTGCTTCAGCAATCCATATTGCGACGAAAATATTAGAAGGGGATCAAGAAACGCTGGGCTCCTATGTAGAATTCTTAAAGAGCGGCAGTTCAGACTATCCACTTGAACTGTTGAAGAAAACCGGCGTCGATTTAACGACACCAACGCCAATCGAAAATGCATTGAAACGGTTTAGCGAACTTATTAAGGAGTTCTCGGAAATATAAGAAAGGTGGGTGGGCCTGATGGGACACAGATCCCGCCCCTTTGTCCCATCCTAGAAAGAATCGGGGAAGACCATGGGAATTAACAACATTATCGTTTATATAGTAATCGGTTGTTTTTGTTTAGGAGCAATTGATAAATGTATCGGAAATAGATGGGGCCTAGGTCAACGCTTTACTGATGGGTTTATGGCTATGGGTTCGCTCACACTGGCGATGGTTGGTATCATCTCATTAGCTCCAGTGTTGGCTTCGATCTTAACACCCATTATTGCCCCTGTTTATGGACTAGTTGGCGCAGATCCTGCTGCTTTTGCAAATACGCTTTTAGCAATTGATATGGGTGGCTATGCATTAGCAACGGAAATGTCTCAAAGGGCAGATGCAGAGCTGTTTTCATGGGTTTTTCTTGGAACGATGATGGGTCCCACTCTAGTTTTTACAATTCCGGTTGCCTTAGGCATCATTCAAAAAGAAGATCAACCTTATTTTGCCAAAGGGATTCTTTTAGGGTTAATCACTGTTCCCATAGGCTGTTTAGTTGGGGGCGTTGTGGCTGATATCAATATCCTAACGATCATTAAAAACCTTATCCCAACGATCATCTTTTCTGTTTTAATTTCAATTGGGTTATGGAAGTATACAAATAGGATGATTGCTGGATTTTCCATTTTTGCAAAGTGTATTGAAGTGTTAGCGATTGTCGGACTAACTGCGATAAGTGTTCAAACGCTTACTGGTTTTATGATTATTCCTAATATGGCGCCGCTTATGGATGGTATTAAAACGGTTGCGATGATTGTTCTTTTCCTTGCGGGTGCTTTTCCATTGGTTGCTGTTATTTCTAAAACGCTTCATAAACCGCTTGGGAAAATTGGCGCATTGTTGGGAATAAGTGAAACGTCAACTACGGGGTTGGTGGCATCCTTAGCCCATGCTATTCCGATGCTGTCCATTTTGAAGGATATGGATTCAAGAGGAAAGGTAATCAATGTAGCTTTTGCGGTTAGCGGTGCTTTTGTATTTGGAGGCCATTTAGGATTTGTGGCCGGTATTAATAAAGAAGTGGTGTTTGCAATGATTGTGGGAAAACTAGTTGGCGGGCTAAGCGCGGTTATTTTAGCGGTTGTTGCAACTAGGAAAAGTAGGGGGAAAGGTTGAAAATTAAAAGGACCGGGAGCTTATTTGTCCTCGGTCCTGATTGAAGTGGATTGTTCTGCCCTGCTTCTATACTTCCTTTGGTGAATACTGTACTCTTCTTACTCTAGTGACTCCTAATCTAGTTGAGAGAATGATAGAAATTATCGTAAGAACAACAATCATCGAAATAACACCAAACCACCCGAAGCTACTGTAGAAAATTCCACTTACCGTACCACCAACACTTGAGCCGAAATAATAGAAAAATAAATATAAGCCTGATGCTTGTGCTTTATTTTGTTTAGCTAATTGACCGACCCAACTACTGGCAATCGAATGTCCGGCAAAAAAACCGAACGTGAAAACAGCAATTCCGATAATTTTTACCCATAAGGATGTATCTAGCGTAATACATGCTCCCAATAATAAAATTACTAATGAAACCTGAATTAATTTCTTTTTACCATATTGATCGGCCAACATTCCCATCCAAGTCGAACTGAACGTTCCAACCGTATAAACGATAAAAATAAATCCAACTAAGGTTTGGCTTAAAGAGTAGGGAGGTGCAATCAACTCAAAACCAATGTAGTTATATAATGATATAAAGCCACCCATTAATAAAAATCCAGTTATAAAGATATAAATAAGACCTGGTTGTTTAAACTGTGAGAATAGGCCAGTCACCAACGATTTGACGGCAAATGTTTGAGCTTGGAAATGAGTTGATTTTGGTAAAATAAGCCAGAAAATAATACTTGCAATTAAGCTAATAACGCCAATACCTTCCAGAGCAAACCGCCACCCGAAATGATCTGTTAATATACCGCTAATGATTCTTCCAGCCATACCGCCTACGGAATTTCCACTAATGTATAAGCCCATCGCCATACCTAAACTTTTCGGATCAATTTCTTCACCTAAATAAGCCATTGCGACAGCAGGCAATCCAGCCAGTGTAATTCCTTGTAGTATTCTGCATACAAGTAGTAGATGAAAACTTGGACTAAATGCCGTTAAAATCGAAAGTATGGAAGAAGCCACCAATGCAAATGTCATCATTGGTTTACGGCCGAATACCTCTGATAAAGAACCGGCAATCAACATGCTTATGGCCAGAGCTATCGTAGTAGAAGATAGACTCAAACTTGACGCTGCTGGTGAAATATGAAATTCCTTACTGATTTCAGGAAGTAAGGGCTGCGTCCCCCACAGTATTGCAAATGTATTAAATCCTCCTGCGAATAAAGCAATGTTTACCATTCTAAATTTGTGTGTCCCACGCTGTATATACCCCATTTTTAAAACATTCCCCTTTATTTGTTATGAACGAAACCTTGAACATATTGGATAAAATTTTTTGTGACAGGTGATAGGTAACCGTCTTTTAAATGAGCAATTCCAATTTTTCGATTGCAAATTGGTTTTTTTACATGGATCATCTTCACCTTCGTTTTCTTTAGCACTTCTATATTTGGTACGATGGAAACACCTAAATTTGCGCTAACTAAACCAGAAACCGTCCCGATATCTTCCCCCTCAAAAACAATATCAGGTGCGAGGCCCGCTTCTAAACAAAAATTATGAAGAATCGTACGTAATCCATAGCCCTCTCTAAAGGAGATAAAAGGCTCATTTTCAATCATTTTCAAATCAACTTCATCATATTCCGCTAGCCAGTGGTTTTTAGAGACTATCAAAAATAATTCCTCGGTCATTAGCGGCTCCCATATCAAGTCTTCGTCATCCTCTAAAAGAGAAAAAAGCGCCAGATCGACTTTTCCCGATTTTACCTGGCTAAAAATTTCTTGGTTAGAAGTTTGATGCAGAAGAAATTTAACATTTGGAAATTCGGATCGATAAGTACTTAATATATCTGGAACAAAACTCATACCGAGTGAAGGTAAAAAGGCCAAATTAATCGTACCAGATTCGGGATGAATATCTTGAAGAATTTCTTGTGTTCCTATTTCGATTTGCTTGATCGCTTGTTCAACGCGTTTTAAAAACATTTCACCATAACGATTTAAATAAATATTTCTGCCTTTACGATTAAAAAGCTTAACGCCTAATTCGTCTTCAAGCTTGGCAATCGAACGGCTTAAAGCGGGCTGTGAAATAGCTAATTGTTCAGCAGCCTGTGTAATATGCTGCATCTTGGCTACGGTCTGAAAATAAGTGATCTGATGCCATTCCATGTTTTTGACCTCATATATAGTTAGAATTTACTTATAGTTTATCATACTCCTACTATTGCATAACTTCTAATTGATAGTTTGCATATAATTCATTACTTTTAGTTATGAATATTTGAATGGGGACAGAGGGTCGGGAACTCTGGCCCTGGGTTCTGAGTCCCAATGAGCCAGAGTTCCCGACCCTCTGTCCCAGGGATCTATATCTATCAAAACAAAAGAGCCTGGAAGATTTTCCAAGCCCTCAATTTGTTATTTTAGAATTTAAATTGGCTAACCATTTCTTGTAGTTTTATAGCAGTAAAGCTTAATGATCGAGCGGTAGCGGTTATTTCCTGCATTGCTGCGGTTTGCTCTTCAGCAGCTGCTGAAACGTTTTGTGCATTCAGTGCTGATACTGAGGTGGTATTTACTATGGAATTCATCATCTCAACTATTTCAACACCGCTTTTATTTACACGTTCAACCGCAATTATTGTTTCTTTTGAATGCGCAGATAAATCTTGGATAATTTTTGTGATCCCTTCAAAAGCATCTCCTGTTTGCTTCCCTAAACTAATTCCACCATTTACAGCAGTGGTACCTTCGCTCACCGATTTTATTGCATTGTCTGTTTCTTTTTGAACTTGTTCTATAAGTTGTTGTACTTGACCGGCAGCATTACTTGATTGTTCAGCTAATTTTCTTACTTCTTCAGCAACTACTGAAAAACCTTTCCCATGCTCACCTGCTCTTGCCGCTTCTATAGCAGCGTTTAATGCTAATAAATTAGTTTGATCTGAAATTTGCGTGATTAAAGAAATAATTTGCTCTATTTCTTTTGATTTTTCTCCAAGTTTACCAATTACATCTGAGACATTGTTTACCTTATTACTGATTAAATTCATATGTTCTAATGTTTTATGAACAATTTCATTTCCAATACTTGCGTGGCTTTGGGCATTGGATCCTAATTCAGCAACAAACTGAACTGAAGCAGCCACTTGGTTAATACCTGACGAAATTTCAGCTACGGTTTGGGAGGAGGTTTGACTAGCCAATAATTGCTGATCCGTTCCCTGAGCCACTTCTTGTATGGAATTTGCAATTTGGTCTGTTGTCTGAGCGGTTGATTCCGCACCTGCGGTAAGTTCCTCCGAAGAAGCAGTTAAGTGTTCAGATGTTAGCTTTATTTGATGTATAAGGTCAACTAACTTTGTTCTCATTTCCTCAAATGATCCAGCCAATGTACCGATTTCATCTTTTGACCGAATGGTTATCGGTTGACGAAGGTCACCTTGTGCGATAGTCTCTGTAGCATCCATTAGTTTTCTCAATGGAACTATAATTGAGCGGCTTAAGAAAACGGATATCATGATGGCAAGTACAAAAATAATTCCGCCAAGAATGCCAATTACCATTTTATTTTTGTTCATTAAATCATGAATATCCTGTAATGATTGATTAATGCTAGATAAATATTTTTTTTGGTAATCGTCAACTTTTCTATTAATATCTAATGAATTTTTGTCAAACAGCGGCATTATTTCATTGCCTTTTTCTGTGCCGGCTTGAATATATTGATTAGCCATCTTTTGACCCATTTCATAGTAGGAATCAAATGATAATTTTATAGCATCTAATTCCTTAGCTTCGGTCGGATGAAGTTCTTTTAGCTTTTCAAGATCCCTATAAAATAATTTGCTATGGGCTTCTGCTAGTTTGAAACCATCATCAAAACCATCTTGCGCTCTTGTAGCACTAATATCTGATAAATATTGTTGAACTTGGACAACCGATAATTTTAATTGATCAGCTAACAAAGCGGACTGTAATGTTTTTTCTTTAATTTCTTCAAGCTGTTTTACTTGTGAAGTCAAATTCACAATTTGAATTGTTCCAAAAATAAGAAATAAAAGGAAAATAATTCCGAACGACAAAAAGTTTCTTGATCTAATGCTCATAAAAACCTCCGACTCAGTATATAGTTTAGTTCAAAAGTCACAACTAAAATTATACCAATCAAGGGAATATTTTACTATATTTTTCAAGTAAAAAGTCTACAAAGTATGTTTTATCAACGATTATTGAAATCATTCTAGTTTCCCGATCTGTTCCACAGCTTCCACCAATTGCTCTACTCATTTACAAATCCTTCGAAATTCAAAATTTTGACAGAATTTTCTATCCTATAACTAATCTGGCTGAATATGATGTAGTAAAGAAGGGAGGAAACAAAAAGCCCTTCTAAATAACGAAAGAAGGTGCCTCACATGTCACTCGCACAATTTGAAGACGTTTTTGAAATTTGTTGTGAGTTTATGGCATTAGATGAAAAAGAAAGAATTGACAGAGTAAAGAAGGATAGGTTAGAGGTAAGGGAAGATCGACGTCCTGTAGGCTATGAGTGGTGGGAAGTTGCGATTGATGAGATCGAAAAAGAAAGAAAATTACTAAATGTATAGCTATAAAACAAAAAGGCTGTCGAAAAAAACCAACTTTTTCGGCAGCCTTTTTGGTGCTTCTAATTTTATGTACAAGATATTAATATAAGCCCTTATTCATACTATATTTTGGGGGTGAAATAATGCCAAGAATAAATTACCGAAGTTCGGACATTGCCTTAATGGCAAGGATGATGAGAGCAGAAGCTGAAGGTGAAGGAAACCAAGGAATGTTATATGTTGGAAATGTAATTGTTAATCGTGTTATAGCAGATTGTTCAGACTTTAAGGATGTTAGATCAGTTCATCAAGCCATATTTCAAGTTCAAGGAGGTAATTATTCGTTTGAAGCTGTTCAAAAGGGCAATATGTTTTATCAAAGAGCGAGAACAGGTGAGAAAAGATTAGCAAAACTGAATTTGGATTATTGGAGACAACACCCAGCGAAATTCGCTCTTTGGTATTTTAATCCATATGCACCATGCCCGTCAACATGGTACGATCAACCCTTTTCTGGTCAATTTAAAAATCATTGTTATTATGAACCAAAGGCTGGAACATGTGATAGTGTTTATCGGGGATGATAAGCTTACTCAAAGAGTAAGCTTATTTTTAATCATTTAGGAATTTTAACTTGGGAAATCCGTTAGCTCTTTTCTATACTCATCTACTTCGTCGGTTAATGTATCATTATTCTTTGCCAAAACTTCAAGAAAGCTGTTCAGCATTCCTGTGTAGTCACTTTTGATTTCTCTACTAACAGCATCTAGATATACAGCCTTTGCTTCAGGGTCAATTTTTTTTGTATCATAACTAAACAGCGGCGTATTATTAAGCCCGAAGAAAGTAAACATCTCATACCTCTTATATAACTCAGTCACTTCATCCAGTCTTTCAGAACTTGGATATTGCTTCAAAAAAGCCTCTTGTTCAAGAGCTCTCTCGACAATTTCATCCCAGCTAATCATTAGGGCGGCATCTTTAGCGGGCACCTGATTAGATTCAACAGCCATGATTTCAATATAATCCTGTATTTCCTTAGTTGCGTTAGCACTGAATGTTTTATAGAACTGATAATCTATGATTGGAAAATAATATCCCTCTGCAGTTTCGATTTTATAACCGCTGTTTTTTGTTTCTTCAAGCAAAGTTTTAATCTCAGCATCGGCCATGTTTTCTATTTTACTTGTATCCCCTTTAAATAAATCCCTGAATTTTACTTGCAGATCTTCACTGCTTGTAAAATTCTCTTCGAATGTTGGTAAATGATTTACTTGTAAATCTTCTAATGCCAAAATCATACCAGAAACGTTTTGTGGTGACACATCAGATACGTTTTCCTCCATGAATTGGATCACTTCACTGATCTCTGGATTGTTTGCTATTAAATTGTTAAAGTTACTCATCACTTGTTCTTCACTTGCGTGTGGATTCTCTTCTGGTTGAACAACCTCCACTGGTTCATTGCTATTATTTTTATCTGTAGATTGATTTCCAAAAGAACAACCTGCGGAAAATAGTAACATTGAAGCCAGCGTTGAAACAGTCCATATTTTTTTATTTACCATACAATCATCTCCTTCCCATTGTTAAGACGTACCTTCGCTAAAAAAGTTACAAAAATAATAAAAAAACCAACATTCAGGAAGGAATGCTGGTTCTAATCCGTATTTCCTTATCGTTAGAAAAATCTCTTTTTCCAAAAAATAAAGGCGGTAATGCTCGCAAATATTATAGATATGAACATTGCAATGAAAAACGCATGCGGATAATCCTGAAATGGGATCGAAACGTTCATCCCATAAAAGCTCGCTACCATTGTTGGCAGGGCCAAAATAATTGTAAAGGATGTTAAAAACTTCATAACTATGTTTAAGTTGTTTGATATGACTGATGCAAAAGCGTCCATCATTCCGCTCAGAATCGAGGAATGAGTTTCCGCCATTTCAATGGCCTGTTGATTTTCAATGATTACATCCTCTAATAACTCTTTATCATCCTCATACATCTTCAAGTAGCTGCTTCTTAACATTTTTTGCATGACAATATTATTAGATTTCAATGAAGTCATGAAGTACACTAAGCTTTTTTCTAAATTTAACAGCGAGAAAAGCTCTTTATTTTTCATCGATTGGTGTAGTTCACTTTCGATTTCATCTGTTTTTTTATTGATTTGTTTAAGGTATCTAAGATACGAAGTTGCGGTTAAATATAATATTTGTAAGGCAAATCTTGTTTTTTTGTAAGTGAAAAATTGCTTTACTTTGTTTTGGGAAAAAAGGTGAAAGATCGGATTATCCTTCAAACAAACAGTAACAAAACAGTCTTTCGTAATGATCATTCCTAACGGGATCGTATCATAAATCGGTCTGTCAAATTCATCCCGTGTAACTAAAGGTACATTAATGATAATTAAAATATTATCGTCTTCTTTTTCAATCCTGGAGCGTTCTTCTTCGTCTAAGGGGTCTTTTAAAAAATCCAAAGGAATCTGTAGTTGATTGGCAGTATAATTAATTTCTTCCTCTGTTGGAGATATTAAATTGACCCAGCAACCTTTGACGATTTCCGTTGTTTCTTGAATGTCTCCAAATTCATTCGTAGCAAAAGTTTTTAACATTGAAAATTCCTCCTCGTCTTAAAGAGGAAGCCATTAAAACCTATCTAATTAATGGAAGTTGATATTTTTATAAGGTATCAAGCTTCTTGATGTCTGGTAATGAATGATTTCCTCATTGATCGAACTGGGTTCGGGTTCATTACATGGTATGTTACCCAAAAAATATCAACTCCTTATCAATAACTTTAAATATATTTATCCACCTTCATCATCATACCTTCTCAAAATTCCCTTGTAAACTACCAAAAGGGTATTGTGAATTTTGTCAGAATAGTGAGAAAGAGGGCTTGGCACTGCGGCATGATTCGGGCCAGAGATCCCGACCCTGTGGGACGGTTTGTGGGACACAGTTCCCGCCCCTCCGACCCAGATGCTACAGTCCCGTTTTAGAAAAAGCCGGGGCCACCGAAGAAAGGATTACCAAATCCCCCGAAGCCTCCATATCCTCCGAACCCCCCGTACCCTCCAAATCCTGGACCAAATCCTGGGTAACAGCAGGGACGAGGCGTAGCTAACCCACCAAGATAACCGACCCCCAATCCTAGAAGACCTGTAGCGATCGGGGCGGCAAGGAACCATCTTTGATCTTCGTAGCCCTGCCTATAGTTCGGCACCATGTTTCCATAATAATTTGAATACATTTTTTCTCCTCCTTTTCATAAAAATAGGGAAATAAGTCTACTTGCATCATATGGTTAAATAGAGGATAAGAGTGGACGATAGCCTGTTTTAGAAAAATTAATGAATCCGTCTATACTTAATCAAAAGTTGTATCATAGAAAGGAAGAACGAAGAACAGCTAGTTATTATGACTAAGGAGAAAAGTTTATGTTGAAATATGTGATATTTGATTTTGACGGGACACTTGCTGATTCAAGAGTTGTACTAGTTGCAGCATGGAATTCGTTAGCTAAAAAACATAATTTTAAAAAATTGAAATTAGAAGAGTTAGATGCTTTGAAAAAGCTATCTATCAAAGAACGTAGTAGGTTGTTGCGGATACCGTTATATAAGGTGCCCATCATATTACCCCAGTTTTTTCAGCTGTATAGGCAAGGAATTAAGAATATTAAACCTTATGATGGAATCAAAGAAATGTTGAATGATGTGGAGAAGAAAGGTTGCAAGATTGCTATTATTTCCTCAAATTCACGGGAGAACATTTCGTATTTCTTGAAACATTATCAAATTAAAAACATAAAAGAAGTACTTTGCTCCAGTAAAATTCATGGCAAAGATAGGCTCATTATTAGATTTTTAAGGGAAAAACAATTGAAGTCATCTGAAGTTGTATACGTAGGGGATGAGCACCGGGATGTAGTTGCCTGCAAAAAAACCGGAGTGCAGATGATCTGGGTTGGATGGGGTTATGATGCGGAAGAGGTGGTAGACCCTTTGAAGCCGGATTATAAAGTGTATACACCGGCTGAGATTTTAAAGGTAATTAAATGAGGTATTTTGGACAAAATCCAAACTTTTTGAAACTTTTAACAAAACAAATGTGTAATTAAATATATAGAGTTTATTAAAATAGTGTAGGTATGAGAAGGATCACATTATTACCGAAGAGGAATATGAAAAAAGAAGGCTGAATTATTAAATGCTAAGTGGTAGGGAAGCACCTGATAAAATAGGGACAGTTGTCCCTATTTATTTTTTAAATTAAAACCAAAATTTTTTCTCTTCAAAACTAATACTTTCTTCAAAACTGGATAGACTAAATAGCCAATGAACACCCCTAATATGTTCAAAATTAAATCATCAATATCCAAGCTTCCTCTTTTCGTGATAAATTGGATTCCTTCAATCATCGCAATGGTGAAAAAACTAATTGTTAGTAACTGCCCGACCCTAGGGCTGACTTTTATATAACAATAGTAAACCCCGAATGGTATAAATAATCCAATGTTTGCCCCCAGGTTATAAATGGCGATTAGCAAATCCACACGACCTTCCAAATAAAACATTACCGTTTTGAATGGCATGAGATTAATCGACCCATAATACTGATTTTCCGGTCTGAAAAATAATAAGATTAGCAGTCCAATAGAATAGCAGAATATCACAAAATCAAGAATTCTCTTGGAAATTGCTATTTTTTCTTTCGTCGCCCAAAGACCTACCAATAATATTGAAGAAGTCAAGCAAAACCATACAACCCCGATAACGAGTGGGTGCAAATATTGAGTTAGTTTCATCCAAATCGGTAATAGAGCTAGGAATAGGACTTGGGAAATGAAAAGATTGAGTTTGATGCTTTTTTTCATGAGTGCCTCCAGGTAAACAGTTCGGATATAAATTTTGTTAAGCTAAAACTACATGTAATTGCATTATACCTTGTTTAAAAAATCAAACAGGTGTAACCCAGAAATTTACAAATATTATGGTCAATCGCATTTGGAGAAACGAAAGCAGGGGGAGAGGTACCATACAATTGCGTTTTAAGGGACTATAATTATTTTATCGTGAATATAATGAATGATAAAGAGAAAGGTAAAGGATGTGTTAAAATGAGCCAATACAAACAATATATTTTAAATTATGGAGACGATGTTTGTGATTTGGAATCTAGTCCTTTTGAAAGTTTGCGGATGTTATTTGACAGAACTGATCTATATAAAATCCAAGATGAATTGGATTTTGATGAAAAGGTCTTACTTGGCACTTACGATTTAAAACTTATTGAGAATGCTGAAAAAATGGTTAAACATATCAGCCAAATATATAATTTTGATTACTCAAGTAACATTCCATATGAACAGTGGTGGTGGCATTTAGATAAAATAGCGAATGGAATGCTGAGTTTCAATGTATCTTCAGAGGTAAGGAAGGTCATGTAAATTAAATCAGAGAATTAAAAGTGGGCAAAATCCAGATATCGGGTTTTGTCTTTTTTAAACTAAAAATATTCTTTTTACAGTGAAAATATTTAGAATTTTTGTTTATTTTAGTATAGCTTTTTGGTGGGAATATTTATATAATTTAAATAATTCAATTTATTAAAATGGGATTTAATCCTTAAATTAACGAATTTAGACATATATAAATAATCAGTAAATCATAGAATCCGCAATTCAGCACTAAAAAAGGGGGCAATGTTTAATGATTGGGCAATGGTTAGAGATAATTGATTATGGTACCCTTTTATTCCATGGAGCCATCTTTTTAGCGGCTGCGGTATGGTTGCCATATACGATTGTTAAAGGAGTTAAGAAGAAGAGAAAAGAAAGAAAAAAACAGAAATTCCAGGTGATCGATGGGGGGAAAATGAAGCGGGCCATTTAAAAATGGAGGAGCTTCATTTTTTTGTGATCCACCGTTCCCGACCCTGTGCCCCACAAAATTACTCCAGATAGTGCAACACTTTTTCTAATGGATTTTTTATTAACTTTTTTCGGTAGTCATCGACAAACTTACAAAAAACTACTTCTAGTATATTTTCCAGCTTCAAGTTATGTTCATACGTTTCTGCCAAATCTTCCAGTAGATATTCACCTTCCAATGCATCATTATGTTTGATCGATACATGAACGGCCTCGTAGCCACGGATTTCTTCTGCTATCACACCGTCATAGACTTCTTCAGATTGGTAAACATTTTTGGGGGCCAAATCTCTTGAATTTAATAAATGATAAATAGTATGCATATCATTACTATCTGCGTATTTGAGAAAATCAGTATAGAGAATTTCAGATAATTTCTCAAGGGTAAAAGGTTTATTAATTTCATCCTCAATTTTACGGCATATTAACTCCGCTCTGGAATAAAGCTTTTGAGGTACATAAAAAGTAAAAATATGGCGACGATTCAAAAGGGAATAGGCAGCATTATAGAAAAATTTTTTACTTCTATTGAATTCTCTAAGACTTTCATTCTTTTCTAGTTCACGAGAAATCAAATCCAACTGACTATACATCATTCTTTCCTCCGTCCATGTTAATTCTATTACTATTAAATATATTTCTTTTAAGATAAATAATAACTGATTTTAACATTGTTTTTTATTTATGTATTTTATAAGTATTGGAGGGGATTTGATTTTTTATACTTGAAAGGGCCGGAGTTCCCGACCCCGTGGCTCACAAAAAAGGGGTCGGAGAACCCAAACCCCGCAGCTCAAGCAAGCTGCAAGGCAATTTCCATCATATTAGTAAAGGCGGTTTGTCTTTCTTCCGGAGTGGTTTCCTCTTTTGTATAGATATGGTCACTAACGGTCATAATGGTAAGTGCATTCACACCCGCACGTGCAGCGTTCAAGTAAAGGCCGGAAGTCTCCATTTCTACAGCAAGTATCCCCATTTTCTTCCACCTATCCATAGCAGTAGCATCATCATTATAAAAAATATCGCTTGAAAGCACATTTCCAACATGTACCGGTAGACCTTTTTGGTCTGCGGCTTTCTTTGCCTTTTCCAGTAATGAATAGGAAGCTATACAAGAAAATTGCCCAGGAAGGTTAAACTGATCGACATAGTTTGAATTCGTGGATGCACCCATGGCCAAAACGACATCGTATAGTTTCATATTGTCCTGAATAGCACCACAAGTACCAACTCTTATTAAATTTTTTACACCAAATACATGTATGAGCTCCCATGAATAGATCCCTATACTAGGTATACCCATGCCTGTTCCCATAACGGATACTTTATTGCCATTGTATGTACCGGTAAAGCCCAGCATATTACGTACAGAATTAAACTGCACTACATCATCTAGATAGGTTTCAGCGATAAATTTTGCCCGTAAAGGGTCCCCTGGTAAAAGGATCGTTTCCGCAATTTCTACACCATTTGGTTTAATATGAGGCGTTTCTTTATTCATATATATCCATCTCCTTACATTTTGTCGTTATTTCCAAAGCTATATCATTAATAAAGCTTTTGCAAGTTGTTTTAAGTTTATTCTTAGGTTAATTATTGGAGTGATCCACAGTTCCCGTCCCTGTGGCCCGCTATGGTAAAAGAATATTATGAAAATTTAAATTATTTGTTGACAAAGGGGACAGTCACTCTATATAATTAGTTCAATAGAGCATGAAATTATAAAAAAGTTATAATTTAATTTCGCTTCTAGAAAGAATGCCTCTTTCGTGGTCAGCGAACCGATAAATTAGAAACTTGTTAAATGAATGAAACTGAGAAATCTACCTAATCTTGGTGAAAACCAGAATAATCCGTAGATTTAAGCCAGTTATATCAACGCTATTTGTTGGTATGACTGGCTTTTTATTTTATAAAAAAAACAAGGAGGGGATAGTCTGAATGTCCATAAATACTCACCTTTCATTAAAAAATGCTACAAAGTATTATAAAAAATTCAAAGCAGTAGACGACATTAATCTAGACATTAGAAATGGTGAATTTGTAACAATCTTAGGGCCATCAGGTTCGGGGAAAACATCACTGCTTAAGTTAATTGCAGGATTTGAGCCGTTATCGAGTGGACATGTTTATTTAAATCATGAAGATATTACAACCAAGAAGCCTTATGAGAGAAATATTGGAATGCTATTTCAAAATTATGCTCTTTTTCCTCATATGACTGTAGGAGAGAATATTGCTTATCCCTTAAAGCTTCGAAAGTTTAGTAAAAGTCAAATAAAAGAATTAGTAAAAAATATTTTAGATCTCGTACATTTGAGTGATTATGCGAAAAGATATCCGCATCAACTTAGTGGTGGGCAGCAACAACGGGTCGCTTTAGCAAGGGCGATTGTCTTCAACCCTCCATTGTTACTATTGGATGAACCACTTGGTGCATTGGATAAAAATCTAAGAGAAGCAATGCAATTAGAAATTAAACATATTCAAGAAAGAGTTGGTATTACAACGGTTAGTGTAACACATGATCAAGAAGAAGCATTAACGATGTCTGATAGAATTTGTGTAATGAATAAAGGAAGAATCGAACAGATAGCTTCCCCTAGGGAATTATATGAAAAGCCTGTCAATCGATTTGTGGCAGAGTTTATTGGAGAAATTAATCTATTAGGTGGAAAAGTCGTGGCCAAAGATAAAGAGGCTTCTGTTATCAAATTACTTAATGATGATTCTATCAGTCTAAAAGTAGAGGGAACCCCAGCAATAGAATCTAAAGATGTATTTATCGCGGTTCGACCTGAGAATATGCACATCGCAAGTGATGTAAACCAATTCGAAAACTATTTAAAAGTAGCGGTATACGAAAAAATCTATATAGGTGATGCTGTTAAATTAAAAGTAAAAACGGGCTCTGAACAGTCTTTGACTGTAAAGGTCCCTGCCTATTATGGTGCTGAAATGGGTGAAGGAAAAGAAATTATTTTAGGTTGGAATGGCATTAACTCTACTCTTATACCATTCGATGAAGCCATCTGAAAATTGGTAGATTTTTTTTCATAGAATACTAGCATGATTGTTCATTTAATTAAATTATCGAGGGGGAAATGTAATGATAAAACGATTGTCTCTGCTTTTGACAATGGCAGGATTTCTTTTTTCACTTGTTGCTTGTAGTGGCGGGAGCCCAACTACAAGTGAGGGCAGTAAGGAAGATGGAACAGCAAAAAAAGAATCCAAGCAATTAGTCGTCGTTGATTGGGGGGGAACGTCTTCTAAGGCCGCTCAAAAAGCAGTATATGAACCGTTCGAAAAAAAATATGGCGTTAATGTGGTCGTAGTATCCCCGACAGATACAGGGAAATTATTAGCAATGGTTGAAAGTGGAAATGTTGAGTGGGACGTTGTTAATCATGATACGGATGTTGCTTTACGTTTAGAGTCGCAAGGACTATTAGAGCCTTTGGATTATTCAATTATTAAGAAGGATGATGTCTATCCGCATTTAGTGACAGATTATACGATTGGCCTTCAATTGTATTTTACAAATATCGCCTATAATACGGAGTTATTTCCGGGTGATCATCCGAAAACATGGGCTGAATTTTGGGATACGGAAAAATATCCTGGTTCACGTTCGCTATACAAAAACCCAATGGGAACATTAGAATCTGCTTTACTAGCCGATGGTGTGAAAAAAGAGGAACTATATCCGTTAGATGTTGATCGTGCTTTAAACAGCCTAGATAAAATAAAAGGTAATATTAAAACATGGTGGGATGCAGGAGCACAACCTCCACAATTACTAGCGACTAAAGAAGCAGCAGTTGCAGCAGCATGGAATGGACGGGTCTCAACTGCGAAGGCAGAAGGTTCAAAAGTAGAAAATGAATTTGGTGAAGCATTAATGATGTCTACTTCATGGATTATTCCGAAGGATGCACCAAATAAAGATTTAGCACAGGAGTTTATCGCATTTGCAATGGAGCCCGAGCAACAAGCCGCTTACTCCAATCTAATTGATTATGCTCCGACAAATATGAAAGCGCTTGATTTACTGTCGGAAGAAGTGAAGGAACGTCTAGGGCAAACGGAAGAGAAATTGAGCAATCAAGTTGTGATTGATGTAAAGTACTGGGCTGATAATTTTGAAGAAATTAATAAAAAATTCAATGAATGGCTATTAAAATAAATATGCCAAGGTGTATTTGATACATCAAACCGATGAAGTTCAAGATAGGGAAGGGGGAAGATAATGGGGAAGGTCAATATCGATACACATGTAATCGCTAGAGTGAATCCTGTTCAGCCTTCTTTAATAAAATTACCAGGTTTAAAGTGGTTATTGTTAGCTATTCCACTCCTTTACGTAGTGTTTCTACTATATATTTCGATCTTTAATGTTTTAAAGCTAAGCATAGTAGATGAAACAGGGTTTACATTGGAATATATGAAGGAAGTACTGACAGGAACACTTTATTTACGGGTGCTTTGGATCACAGTTAAGATTTCTTTCCTTGTTACGATTTTTTCACTACTGATTGGCTACCCTGTTGCCTATTTAATCACAGTTACCCAGTCAAAGGTATGGAAGCAAGTTATTTTAGGAACAGTGCTAACGACACTTTGGATTAGTCTACTTGCTAGAACATTCAGTTGGCAAATCATATTACAGGAATATGGCGCTTTGAATAAGCTGCTAATCGGATTGGGAATGATCGATGAGCCGCTCCAATTACTTTATAATACAGTAGGAGTTGTCATTGGCATGACTCACATTTTATTGCCATATATGATCCTCAGCTTATATTCCGTGATGGAGAGTATTGATAGGCGGCTGCTTCAAGCAGCCCAAGGTCTAGGTGCAAAACCTTTAAAAGCGTTTTTTCAAATTTTCTTGCCCTTGTCTTTGCCGGGAATTACGGCGGGGTCACTAATCGTATTTGTGTTAGGTTTAGGCTATTTTATCACGCCAGCTATTCTAGGTGGGCAAAGTAATATTGTGATTGCCAAGCTTATCCAAGAAAACATTCAGATGAGCTTAAATTGGCATCTAGCTTCAGCTCTATCGTTATTATTATTAGTTACAACTCTATTATTACTTGGACTTGCATATGGGGTTACGAAATTGTCACCGATGTTAAAGGGAGTGAAGTGATGCTATTACGAACATTTGTAATGATCATTTTAACGCTAATGATTTTGCCGGTTCTTATCATCATCCCACTCTCCCTTAGTTCATCTATGGCATTTGAATTTCCACCACCTAGTTATTCACTAAAATGGTATGAGAACTTTTTAGAGAATGACCAGTGGACCGATGGATTTATTCGTAGTATTATTGTCGCCTTTTTCACATCAATTATTGCGATGGCTATTGGCACAATGGCTTCTTTAGCGATGGATAGACTAGAATTTCCAGGCAAAAAAATATTTATGAATTTAATGATCGCACCAATGGTGATCCCTCTTGTCATTGTAGGGATTGCTATGTATCACTCATTTTCTTTTTACAAAATGACAAACACTCTAACTGCATTAGTCCTTGCGCATTCTATTATCGCTATTCCAATCGTTGTCATAACCGTTTCTGCTAAGCTAAAAGGGTTAGATAGAAATCTAGAATTGGCGGCGCTGTCATTAGGGTCCAATCCAATCGGTGTGTTTTTTAAGATTACCTTACCTTTAATTCGCTCTTCGGTTGTTGCTGGTGCATTGTTTGCTTTTATAACCTCTTTGGATGAAGTAGTTGTTAGTATTTTTGTATCAGGTGCGACTACAAAAACATTGCCTGTAGTCATGTGGGAAAACATGAGGACACAAGTTGACCCCACGATTGCAGCCGTTTCTACACTATTAATTGTTTGTACATTTATCGTGATGATTGCCCAAGCAGTCGTTACTCGCCGCATGGGTGAGAAAAAGCAAGCTGAGTTATAAAGACATAATCGGGAGGTTGTATAAATGGCAGAAGTTACAAATGCTGTAAAAAGCCCACAATCATTAACATTACATGAAAGACGGATGAAAGCAGTTCCTAAAGCGCCTTATAATATTACACAGGTTTATGTTGAATCTGCCCAAGGTGCTACAGTTTATGATATTGATGGGAATCGCTATATTGATTTTGCTGGAGGTATTGGTATTCAAAATGTGGGCCACTGCCACCCTAAAGTTGTTCGGGCAGTCCAAGAGCAAGCTGCGAAATCAATCCACACTTGTTTTCATGTTGCTCCGTATGAGAGTTATATAGAATTAGCGGAACGATTGAATGAGATAACGCCAGGCTCGTTCGAGAAGAAAACGATGTTTTTGAACAGTGGGGCAGAAGCAGTTGAAAATGCGGTGAAAATCGCCAGAAAGTATACAGGAAAGCCGGGTGTCATTTCCTTTGATCGGGGCTATCACGGTCGAACGCTGTTAACAATGTCATTAACTAGCAAGGTGAAACCTTATAAACATGGGTTCGGACCATTTGCAAATTCGACTTATAAAATGCCATATCCATATTATTATCGGGCACCAGAAAACATGGATCCGGATAGCTATGATGACTTCTTACTGAGCAGATTTGAGGATTTCTTCGTTGCCGATGCATCACCCGATGAAATTGGTGCTGTCATCATGGAACCAGTTCAAGGAGAAGGGGGCTTTATTGTTCCGTCCAAGAAATTTGTTCAAGGTGTAAAAAGGATTTGTGAGCAACATGATATTTTGTTTATTGCGGATGAAATTCAAACAGGCTTCGGTCGAACCGGTCTTTTATTTGGTATGAATCATTTTGATGTGGCCCCAGACTTGCTAACAATGTCAAAGTCACTGGCAGCCGGAATGCCTTTAAGTGCAGTGACAGGCAGAGCAGCTATTATGGATACGCCTGATGCCGGGCAATTAGGTGGAACTTTTGCAGGAAGCCCTATGGCCTGCGCAGCCAGTTTAGCAGTTTTAGATGTCATTGAGGAAGAAGAAATTGTGAAAAAGGCACAAAATGTTGGTAAGCAACTGATGGCTGCTTTTCATCATTTGCAAAATAAATATGAATTGATAGGGGATGTCCGTGGTCTTGGTGCGATGTGTGCGATGGAGTTAGTAGAGGATCGCAACACAAAAGAACCAGCCGCCGCTAAAACAGCAGAAATCGTTAAATATTGTTGGCAACATGGTTTATTTGCATTAAGTGCAGGAATGTACTCCAATGTGTTAAGATTCCTCCCTCCACTGATTATTAGTGATGATGAACTAAATGAAGGAATTTCAATATTAGAAAGCGCCTTCGAAAGTGTTACAAAATAGGGAGGGCTGCAAATGTCTAATCACAAACTAAATTATATGAACGGTGAATGGGTGGCATCTGCCAGTGGCGAAATAATCTCGATAACCAATCCAGCCAATAATCAGGAAGTGGTTGGAACGGTTCAAGCATCGACAATCGAAGATGTAAATCTTGCCTGTGAAGCAGCAAAAAAAGCAGCTGAAGACTGGGCGAAAATATCACCTGTGGCTAGATGTGAATATTTACAAAGAGCAGCTGTCATCCTTGAAAAAAGAGCAGCCGAAATTGCCGAAATAGCGACGAGGGAAATGGGGAAAAGGTTGATTGAAACAAAAGGAGAGGTCTTACGGGGTGCAGCTATTTTAAGATACTTTGCCCAAGAAGGATATCGAAAATTAGGAGAGGTCTTACCGTCAGCCTTTCAGAATAATCTCTTCTATACGATGCGAGTACCTGTAGGAGTAGTGGGGGTTATATCACCTTGGAATTTTCCGATTGCCATTCCGATTTGGAAGATCGCACCTGCCCTGATTTATGGAAATACAGTTGTATTTAAACCTGCGACAGAAACAGGGATTACAGGAGCAAAACTGGTGGAAGTGTTTGAGGAAGCTGGGGTTCCGCCTGGTGTCGTGAATTTTGTAACAGGAAGAGGCTCTGTGATTGGTAATAGTCTTGTTGAAAATCAGCATGTTGATGCCATTACTTTTACAGGATCTAATTTTGTTGGTAAAAATATCGCCAAATTAGCCGTTGAATCAGGGAAAAAGTATCAGCTTGAATTAGGTGGAAAAAATCCAGCGATTGTATTAGATGATGCGGACGTAGAACAAGCGGCACAATTAGTAGTTGATGGAGCTATGAAGCAAACTGGACAACGTTGTACCGCTACAAGTCGAGTCTTTGTTCAAAGTACAATCTATGAATCTTTTAAAGAAAAAGTGTTAGAAAAAGTAAGGGCTATAACGGTTGGTGATGGATTAAAGACCGAAATTACAATGGGGCCATTGGCCTCAAAACATCAATTTGATACCGTTGTTAGTTATATAAAAACAGGTCTTGAGGAAGGCGCTACTCTACTATATGGTGGGAAGCAGCTAACCGAAGGGGTGCTCTCAGATGGATATTTTATCGAGCCTTGTATATTCGAAAACGTAACGAATGACATGACAATTGCAAGAGAAGAAATTTTCGGTCCTGTCCTTTGTATGATCAAGGTTGAATCTTACGAAGAAGCCTTAGAACAAGCCAATGATACGATCTACGGATTGAGTGCATCCTTATTTACGAAAGATTTAAAGAAAGCCTTAGACTTTGCTAAAAACAGTGAAGTAGGAATGGTTCAAATCAATGGTGAGACCGGTGGAGCAGAGCCACAAGCGCCATTTGGCGGCATGAAAGAGTCTAGTTCCGGTACAAGAGAACAAGGTCAAGCTGCGATTGAATTCTTTACCGCGTTTAAAACAATTTCAATAAATCCAAACTAAGCAACTGTTTAGATTTACATCAATTCAATGCCAGAATTGATACCTAAATCATAAGCCAGTTAAAAACTATTTATTGCAATCTATTTTTATTGGGTTGTAGCTAGTTTTTCTGGCTTTTTTTATTCAATCATTAAAGGTGGTGGTCAGGTGCCTGGAGCATTAGAAGGAGTTAGAGTATTAGATTTAACGAGAGTGTTGGCAGGGCCGTATTGTACGATGATTTTGGGTGATTTAGGTGCGGAGATCATAAAAGTTGAAGGACCGGGTGGAAGTGATGACACCAGATATTGGGGACCACCGTACAAAGGAACGGAGAGCGCTTATTATTTATGCGCTAATCGTAACAAGCGAGCGATCACCTTAAATCTAAAAACTGAACAAGGTCGGGAAGTTTTGAAAAAGCTGCTAATTGAAAGTGATATTGTCATTGAAAATTTTAAAAGCGGCACGATGGAAAAATGGGGGCTTGGTTATTCCGAGTTAAAGGAATTGAACCCAAGAATTATTCATTGTTCGATTACTGGATTTGGCCATAATGGTCCCTATCGGCAATTACCAGGCTATGATTTCATTATCCAAGCGATGAGTGGTTTGATGAGTATTACCGGAAGTGAACAATCAGGACCAGTCAAAGTGGGAGTGGCGATTTCAGATTTATTTACCGGTCTTTATGCCAATATTGGTATTCTAGCGGCCTTGAATGAGCGGAATCAATCAGGGGAAGGGCAAAGCATTGATATATCCTTATTTGATTCCCAGCTTAGTGCACTTGCTAATATCGCTAGTAATTATCTAATTTCAGGGAAAATACCAGGTTTATTAGGAAACAATCATCCTAATATCGTTCCTTACCAACCATTTGATACGAAAGATGGCAAGATGGTGGTAGCTGTAGGGAATGATGGTCAGTTTAGAAAACTGTGTTCCGTTTTAGGGATCGAGGATATAGGAGTGGACGAACGGTACGCAACGAATTCAAAGCGATTAGAAAATCGCGATGAATTAACGGAAATTTTGTCTTTACAATTTAAAGTAAAGACTTCAAAAGAATGGTTAATTCATTTGAACGAAAGCGGTATACCAGCCGGACCAATCCAAAATATGAAAGAAGTATTCGAAGATCCGCAGGTTGCAGCCAGAAACATGGTTTATGAGATGAATCATCCAACAATCGGGGAGATAAAGTTAGTTGGAAGTCCATTAAAATTATCAAGAACTCCTGTCCAAGTCCGCTCTCATCCGCCAGTAGCTGGGGAGCATAGCAAAGAGGTTTTATTAGAAATAGGTTATACCAATGAAATGATCGAAGAAATGAAAGAATTAAATATAATTTAGGGGGAATTGATCATGATGAATTTTAGTTTTTCAGAAGAACAAGAAATGTTAAGAAAAATGGTTAGAAGTTTTGTAGACAAGGAGATTATCCCAAATATCGGAGAATGGGATGCCAATCAACATTTTGAAAGAAATATTATGAAACGTATGGCTGATTTGGATTTAATGGGGGTTTGTATTCCTGAGGAATATGGTGGAAGTGGAATGGACTATAATTCACTTGCGATTGTCTGCGAAGAACTTGAACGCGGTGACACCGCTTATCGAACAGCCGTATCTGTTCATACGGGCTTAAATAGTATGACTTTATTACAGTGGGGAAATGAGGAGCAAAAGCAAAAATATTTGGTTCCACAAGCAAAAGGGGAGAAGGTTGGTGCCTTTGGATTAACGGAACCAAATGCTGGATCTGATGTTGCTGCTTTACAAACGACGGCTGTAAAAGATGGCGATGATTATATTCTAAACGGTTCAAAAACATGGATTTCACTTTGCGATGTGGCCGATAACTTTTTGGTTTTTGCCTATACAGATAAGAGTAAAAAACATCATGGAATTTCTTGTTTCATTGTTGAACGAACAATGCCGGGATTTTCATCAAAAGCAATTAAAGGAAAATTAGGAATTCGGGCAGGGAATACTGGTGAATTATTCTTCGATAATGTTCGCGTCCCTAAGGAAAATTTAGTTGGTCAAGAAGGAGAAGGCTTTAAAATTGCGATGGCTGCTTTAGATAATGGCCGATTTACAGTTGCCGCAGGTGCTTGCGGGACGATTATGGCATGCTTGGAAGAAAGCGTGAAATATTGCCGCGAAAGAAAGACATTTGGGAAAGAAATTGGCAAACATCAATTAGTTCAACAGATGATTGCTAAGATGGAAGCTGGCCTACAAATGTCTAGGTTATTAGTTTTTAAAGCAGGATGGTTGAAAAACAAAGGAGCTAGAAATACGCGTGAAACTTCCCTTGCTAAATGGCAAGCATGTGACTTTGCTTTACAAGCTGCCAATGATGCGGTTCAAATCCATGGTGCATATGGCTATTCAAATGAGTATCCAGTTGAGAGATTTTTACGGAATGCTAAAGCACCCGTTATTTATGAAGGAACAAGAGAAATTCATACGATTATGCAAGGTGAATATGTGCTAGGTTATCGTGAGGATAAACCACTGTCTAAAATGCTGCCAGCTTGGCCTTACGAGGCATCCAAACAAGAAATCATTCATTAAGAATTAGTAACCCCCAATTTTTATAATTTTTTCCAAAATTATCTGAATGTATAGCAGGATTTTTAAGAAATTTAAGGAATCATAAGCTATAGATATAGCTACAGATTTTGGTATGGGGGTTATCAAATGAATAAATGTTTAACAATTTTCATTGCGGGGCACTCTCGGTTGCCGCAAGGAATGGCTGCCAAGAATATATATGATAATTTAACAGTTACAGCAGAGATTGATTGCAAGTATGGGGTTATTCTAGAAGCGTCATGTACCTTAGCAACAAACCATGGTAGGGACTTTATCGGAAAGCTATTAAGAGGTTACAGTATTAAAGATGGAATTGACGAACCGATAAAAGCTGTACAAATGTATTATCATGGTAAAGCAACAAATGCAATTATTGCAGCATTGAAAGATTTACATTTCCAATTTATGCAAATGAAGCAGGACATGGCCAAACAAAGCACAACTCTAGGGTAAGGGTCGTAAGAATCTTTTGATACTATTAGAATATTAATCTTTTTAAAGACATCGGAATTTGCTAATGTGGCAAATTCCTTTTATTTTTCTCGGGTTAGTTCTCTGGTCCACAGTTCCCGACCCCGTGGCTTATTTTATTTCTTTTTGGGGATATTAAACGGGAGGATGGTGAGATTGAATGTTTGTGAATCTCAGTTGAGCAGCTAGTTCATTCTTTATATTAAACATTTTGCCTTGGGAGGCATCGTTACATGTTGAAAATTTTCAAATATTTTCAGAAGAAAGATTGGTTGTTAGTCTTTTGCAGCCTGGTTTTTATAGTAACTCAAGTAGGGCTTGACTTAAAAATTCCAGATTTTATGGCTGAAATCACTAGGCTTGTGCAGACAGAAGGAAGCAAAATTAGTGATGTGCTTATACAAGGTGTGTACATGTTGTTATGCGCTGTTGGAAGTATGCTGGCGTCAATGGTTACCGTTTTTCTGGCGGCCAGAGTGGCGGCGGGGTTCTCAGTCCGTCTGCGCGACATGGTGTTTGAGAAAAACTTATCTTTTTCGATGGAGGAAGTTAGCCGTTTTTCTACAGCTAGTCTAATTACACGATCTACTAACGATATTATGCAGATTCAGATGCTGATTATTATGGGGCTTCAAGTTGTGATCCGGGCTCCGATTATGGCGGTGTGGGCCATTTTAAAAATAATGGGTAAGTCCTGGGAGTGGACGGTTGCTACTGGAATAGCGGTTGCATTTTTATGCGTTTTAATTGCCATCGTTGTCTTTGTCGCATTACCTAAATTCAGGGTGATTCAAACTCTGACTGATCAATTAAACCGTGTGACAAGAGAGAATTTGTCAGGCATGAGAGTTGTTCGTGCTTATAATGCGGAGGAATACGAGGAGGAAAAATTTGAATCAGCGAATGATGATCTGACAAGAACAAATCTTTTCACCAGCAGAACGATGGCCATTTTATTTCCTTCAATTGGTCTCATGATATCCGGTATGAATCTCGCCATTTATTGGATTGGCGCCGTCTTAATTAACGATGCTTCGGTGCCAAATCGTTTATCTATATTTGCTGATATGATTGTCTTTTCCTCTTATGCCATGCAAATCATCATGGCCTTTATGATGCTGTCGATGGTATTTATCATGATGCCGCGGGCAGCTGTTTCAGCTAAACGTATTAATGAGGTATTAGATACGAATGTCAAAATTAAAGATGGAATTGTCACAAAAGCGGAAAATCCCGGTTCATCAGGGGAAATTGAATTCCGTAATGTAAGCTTTAAATATCCTGAAGCAGAGGATTATGTTTTGAAAAATATAAGCTTTAGCGCTCACCAGGGCGAAACCGTAGCCATTATCGGTTCTACTGGAAGTGGGAAAAGTACTCTCCTTAACCTGATCCCTCGCTTTATCGATGCGACGGAAGGTGAGGTGCTTGTTGATGGAATGGATGTAAGGAAGTATTCCCTAGAAGCTTTAAGGAATAAGATTGGCTATGTATCCCAAAAGGCAATTATGTTCAGTGGTAGTGTTGCGTCAAACGTAGCCTTTGGTTTTGGAGAAGATACTACAAAGAAGGAAGACACTCAAATTGAACGAGCTGTTGAAATTGCGCAGGGTAAAGACTTTGTCGAAAAAATGGAAGGCACGTACGAAGCGGAAATCGCCCAGAGTGGTACGAATATTTCGGGTGGGCAGAAACAAAGACTGTCCATTGCTCGTGCAATTTTTAAAAATCCTGAAATCTATTTATTTGATGATTCTTTCTCGGCACTTGATTACAAAACCGACCGAGTATTGCGGTCAAGGTTAAAAAAAGAGATAGAGAATGCCACCTCAATCATTGTCGCACAGCGGATCGGGACGATTATTGATGCAGATCGCATCATCGTTCTCGATGAAGGCGAGGTAGTAGGGATTGGTACGCATCAAGAGCTATTGAAGACATGCGAAGTTTATCAAGAAATTGCCCACTCGCAATTGTCAAAGGAGGAGCTTGACATTGGTTAATAATGAAAAAGTTGAGCTTAAATCTAAGAAGGAAGCCCGTTCCCGCAAGCGCCCGAAAGGCTCCGAGAAAGGGCAAGGTTTGAAAAGCTTTAAGAAATTATTTGTCTTTTCACGGTCGTTTGTTCCCGCCATTATGATTGCTATGGTGCTTGCAATGGCTGGGGCAATTTTTAATATTATCGGACCTGATTTGCTCGGGCGTATGACTGATAAAATAACCGAAGGAATGATGGCGAGCATCGATATGGAAGCGATTGTTGATATTGCCACTATTCTTTTAATCCTTTATGGTCTTATGTTTGTTTTTCAATATGTCCAGGGCTTTATTATGGCTACGGTCACACAGCGGATCTCCAAAAACTTAAGAAAAGACCTCTCTAAAAAGATGAATCGTTTGCCGTTGAAATACTTTGACTCAACAAGTACCGGCGATGTTTTAAGCCGTGTCACCAATGATGTGGATCTTGTCGGCCAGACACTGAATCAAAGCCTGAGTGGGTTAACTTCAGCCGTTACCTTGTTTCTAGGATCATTGGTCATGATGTTTTACACAAACTGGATTATGGCGATCTCCGCCGTTTTATCTACTTTTATCGGATTTGCGTTGATGTCATTGGTGATTTCCAAATCACAGGTTTATTTTGGACGGCAACAGCAACAACTTGGCAAGCTGAACGGCTATATCGAAGAGATTTATTCAGGGCAAAGTGTGGTGAAGGCTTATAATGGCGAAAAGATGGCAAAGGAAACATTCCACGAAATCAACACAGGATTGTATGACAGTGCCTGGAAATCGCAATTCCTATCCGGCTTAATGATGCCATTTATGATGTTTGTCGGCAATCTAGGCTATGTCGTTGTCTGCATCGTCGGTGCTGCTCTTGCTGTCAATGATTATATTTCATTCGGTGTAATCGTATCGTTTATGTTGTATATTCGCCTTTTCACCCAGCCGCTCTCTCAAATTGCCCAAGGAGCTACACAGCTCCAGTCAACAGCTGCAGCGAGTGCTCGTGTTTTTGAATTTTTGGAGGAAAAAGAACTTGCAGATGAAAGGGAGAAGACAAAAAGACTCGAAACAGTCAGCGGGGATGTAGAGTTCCGAAATGTCCGTTTTGGGTATAATGAGAATCAGCCTGTAATCAAAAACTTCTCAGTAAAAGTGAAGGCAGGACAAAAGGTTGCCATCGTCGGTCCTACCGGTGCCGGCAAAACGACATTGGTCAACCTGTTAATGCGCTTCTATGAAGTAAATGATGGGGAAATCCTGATTGATGGAGTACCAACCAGTCAGCTTACTAGAGAGAATCTGCATGAATTATTCTGTATGGTGCTTCAGGATACTTGGCTTTTCGAAGGGACTATCCGCGATAATATCGTTTATTCCAGCAAGGATATTACTGATGAGCAGCTAGAGTCCGCTTGTAAAGCAGTCGGCCTTTATCACTATATCAAAACCTTGCCGAAGGGATACGATACCATTTTAGATGATAAGGCTAACCTGTCTGCAGGTCAAAAGCAGTTAATTACGATCGCAAGGGCAATGGTAAAGACTGCCCCTTTGCTAATTTTGGATGAGGCTACAAGTTCGGTAGACACCCGAACAGAGATGTTAATTCAGCAGGCAATGGATAAACTAACGGAAGGTAAAACATCGTTTGTGATTGCCCATCGATTATCTACAATCAAAAATGCTGATGTAATACTTGTGATGAAGGATGGCGACATCATTGAAACTGGAAATCATGAAGAACTTTTATTAAAAAATGGCTTCTATGCAGAGTTATACAATAGTCAGTTTGAAGAAGTTTCATAAAGAATACAGGAAACGACGATCAAACAGGGTGGGGTAATCGTAGACCACAGTTCCCGACCCCGTGACCCAATTTTGAGGAATTACAACTTATATAAAAGGGCAATATATTTAAGAAGATATTTTTTGAATATAAAAATGGATAAGTAAAGGTTTTGGTTATTATGAAACTTTATAAATTATTATTTATTCTTGTTCTCGTAGTTGCCACCATTATACCTCCAAAAATGATCTTTGCTGAAGTAGGTTTAATGATTAAGGTTGATTTATGGGAAAACAAATTAACCGTAAAAGAAGGGGAAAAAACTATAAAAAGTTTTTCAATTGCAACTGGAAAGGATGATACCCCAACTCCTGTCGGTTATTTTACAGTTATTGAAAAATCTAAAGATTGGGGGGGCGGCTTTGGTTCAAGATGGTTAGGCTTGAACGTCCCTTGGGGTATATATGGTATTCATGGCACTAATAAACCAAACTTAATTGGTAGAAATGTAAGCAGTGGTTGTGTACGTATGAAAAATAAAGATGCTGAAGATTTGTATGAGCAGATTCCTGTCGGGACGCCTGTTATTATAGAAGGACCTATTCACGGCCTGGATAATCACATAGATGTATTAGTTGTTGGCTCGAAAGGAACCCTCGTTTACCTTGTGCAACAAAGGCTAAGATTAGCTGGCTATTACAAGGGAAAAGTAGATGGAGTATTCGATAATAAAACTCAAAAAGCTATCGAGAAATATCAAGAAGACCATAACTTAATTGTAACTGGAAATGGAAATGAACGGTTGTATATGAAACTCGGGCTTTTGGAATGAGAATACTGATTAAAAAAAACCACTCAGAGTGGTTTTTTGTGCGACGGGCAGTC
>NZ_AJLR01000050.1 GCF_000307855.1 Schinkia azotoformans LMG 9581
GAAATACAATATGACATTGCTTACCAACTGAAAGATGCGATTAGATTAGAATTGAAGGCATTTGTTATATCCCTTCCCCAAAGGGCAGATGATGCAATTCGAAAAAATCCAGATTTAAAACGATTATCAACAGCCGCAAAATCCAAATGAACAAAATGATGTAGTTTATAAAAGGCTGAAATAGAACCCTATAATTTCCTTGATGAATTCAACACTGATATTGATTCTAGAAAAAATATAAATCAACAAAATTATGCATTAAAGTCAGGTATCATTGTTTTGGAAATAAAGTCTTATTATGCGGGCAGTGGTATAGCGCCATTAAATCTAACATCACAATATATAACAAAATCACAATTTGGTAACGAAATATTTTATCAGAACAGAAAATAATAAATGCAGAAATAAACGATCAATAGGTCCACTGGGACTACTCCCTGCGAAAAGCTTGGGTTGTCTTTTTGTTTAAATTTAATTTATGATTGCGGTTAGTTCATGATACAATCTTTTTATATAGATTGATGATAAGTTTATGGAACAGACCGAAGGAAGTTGATGATTATGGCATGGTCATTATTTTTGTCTTTTATGTTAGGAACGATTGGTCTAGCATTTTTACCGTACTTTTTGAAAAACGGTAATTATATTGCTAGTATATTATGGGCTATATTGATAGTTTTATCTTATTTTCTATTTTAATCGACAACTGCCACATGTCAATCAACTATAAACAATAGGTGAAAAGCGTACTTGTCGTTTATTGTTTTTCGGTTGAACGGGTTTGGTATATGGTAAAATGAAATTAAGAGTTATTTGATAAAGTGTATGTTCCAGAATCAGTCCTCAAAGAATTAACATCAAGTTTTGATGAAAAGGATTTTGGTAGAAGAGAAATCCTTGAAGCCCTAAAAGAGGAAAAAGTAATCATCCATTCGGTAAAGGATGAAGTTTTATTTTTCTGTTTTTTTACTATTTGTTAACCACGATAATAGCCCGAATATAAAAACAAAAAATAAAGTATGTATTAAGTTTTCAATCCACTGAAATGTACTATCTCTATAGTAATCAAAAAATACCAATACAATGAATATGCCTACGAATAAAATTAAATTGAGCACTAGGTTACGCATAGATCCTCCTCCTGATTTTCAATACATTTCATTATAAACAAACTTTCCAGCACCTTTATAAACCACATTTCCCAATATTACCAAAACCGAATAATTTTCATAAACTGCCTCCGCGTTACTGTTATAAATATTGATTGGGGAATTTTTCGTATTCCACTAAAAATAATATGTAATAATAATTTTATAATATTCGGCATTCAATGCAATAGATTCGGGATAAATAGCCCAAAATCCAGGATGAATTTGAACAACAATTAATAAGTGATAGGTGGCTACCCATTGCAGAGAGCTCTAGATTGGATGTAATCGAAGAAGCTTTTGTGCCTTTGTTCCCCTTAGTATTAATGATATAATGGGAATAAAGGAAACTCAGGATAGAGGCGGGGTAATATGACTAATTCTAATAATATTGGATTAATGGATAAGAAAAAAAGTTGTTAGAGGTTTTTGATTATCTAAATGAAAGATTAAAAGAGAATCAATTACAACTGGAGATCACGATTTACGGGGGCTCTATCATGACAATGGTCTATGATAATAGACCTGCAACGAAGGATATTGACTGTGTATTTAGTGAGATTAATTGAAAATTATTAGCAAACATATTGGACCAAGTTCGCTTT
Organism: Schinkia azotoformans LMG 9581; assembly: GCF_000307855.1. Classification (GTDB taxonomy): domain Bacteria; phylum Bacillota; class Bacilli; order Bacillales; family Bacillaceae_J; genus Schinkia; species Schinkia azotoformans. The sequence goes on from NZ_AJLR01000050.1 coordinate 1,754, forward strand.
GTTTTTCAACTTTCTGATGGCTGGATAAATGAAGAGATAAAGGAGCCGCTAAAGTCGATTTTAAAGGAAGACAAGGAAACTTATAAAGTATACTCGAACCTCAAAATATTAAAACCTAAGGCGGAACAATTGTTGGCTATGAAGGTTTTGGCGGCTAGACCGGAACCTGCCAAAGATTTTATTGATGCTTATTTATTATGTAGGGAATTAGAAGTTACATCTAAAACAGAACTTATAAATATCGTCAAAGACTATGTACCATTAAGCCTTCTTGGGGAAAGACAACTGAATTTAATTAAATATTTGGGAGAGGATTTAGACTATGATTGGGAATAAGTATTTAAAATCTTTATTTGAGTACCCTGATGAAGATACCAGTTTAAATCAGCTTCTGGAATTGCTTAAATCAAAAGATACGGAATTTATTGGCAGCTTAAGGGAGCCGGTAGATTTAGACCAATGCGATGATAAGGAATTGGAATATTTGACAAAAGTAACGGCTTTAATGGATTACTACTTACAAATTTACGATATCGAGGTCCCGAGTTGGTTTAGAGACGAGAAATTAATGTTCGATAAACCTTATTATCATTCTAAAAGAATTAGTGATTTTGAAAGATTACGATTGCAATATACAAGTCCTGCTCCGTTTAGAACAAGGAATGTCTTTTTTGATTTAAATGGTATTGAAAGAGTATAGGAAGCAAATTCCAGTATTTGAGGAACCATAATTTGACGAGAAAAGTTAAATACACGAGGTAGCCATTAAAAACGACAAGGACAGGACATACTTGTCGTTTATTTATTTTTAAAAATATTATATTATTATCTCACTTTTTAACATACTCAATCTCTTGTAGAATGAATATGTCTATATTACAATAAACATATTCATAAACTAATTCATTATAGGAAAATATACATAAAGTATATAAAATGATTATAATTAGACTATTAACTTTTCAAGAGGTGAAGTAATGAGAACATTTCAATATGAACAATTAAAGCAATTAATGATGCCGATGGAAACAGTGAATTTAATAGCTAAAATCAATGAATATAAAGGTAAGCAAGAGCTATATAAACAACAAGCGCCGCAAATTTTAGAAACACTAAAAGATGTAGCAGTCATTCAATCCACCAAGGCGTCTAATGCCATCGAAGGGATTATTATTACAGATAGTAGATTAAAAAGTATCATGCAAAATGATATTGATTTGAAAGATCGTTCAGAGGGTGAAATTGCTGGCTATCGAGATGTATTACAACTTGTTCATTCCTCATATGATGCTATTCCTATAAGAGAAAGTGTAATTTTACAATTACATAAAGAATTGTATCGTTATAATCCAATCGAAGGCGGACGATGGAAAAACGTTGATAATGTTATCAGTGAAACATTTGTAGATGGCACGAAGCGTATTCGCTTTCAACCTCTTTCTGCATTCGAAACACCAACTGCGATGCAGAGATTGTGTGAAGAGTTGAGGGAGCGAATGGTGAAAACAGATGTAGAGCCTCTTATTTTAATTAGTATTTTTATATTAGATTTCTTATCCGTCCATCCCTTTAATGATGGGAATGGGAGAATGGCGCGATTATTGACCTTATTATTGTTGTATAAATTCGGCTACGAAGTAGGTCGTTATATTAGTTTGGAAAAAATCATTGAAGAGTCGAAAGAAGATTATTATGAATCATTAAGAACATCTTCTATCGGTTGGCATGAAAATAAAAACAATATTTTCCCATGGTTGAATTATTTATTAGGTACATTTATTGCAGCGTATAAAGATTTAGAAAGCCGAGTCGGCATTATTGAAACGCAAATAGGCGGAAAAAGCCAACGAATCCATGACTATATCGAAAAGAAACTGGGCTATTTCACAAAAGCAGATATTCGTAACGCTTGTCCAGATGTTAGCGAAGCAACCATTAATCGTGTGTTAAATGAACTAAAAGTACAACAGGTCATTGAACCTATAGGGTTGGGTAGAAATGCGAAGTGGAGGAAATTATAAGGAGTATAGGTACTATGTTCGCTAACGCTGGTTTAGAAGGCTCTGTTATCGTAGAGCCTCTTAAAAATGAAGTAGTTGTTTGCTGACATCCCTGAGAAAGAAGCTCCAGAAATGCCTGACATGGGCGGCATGGGCGGTATGGGGATGATGTAATCCCAAATAAAAAGACTACTTCCTACTTTGTGTAGGAGTAGTCTTTTTTTGTTTATGAGCTTCTCATTTTTTAAAGAAAAAGGTATTAAAAGGTATATAATTAACCGTTTAGGTAAAAAAAGGTATTAAAAAGGGGTAATAATGTTATAATTAGTGTAAATTCAGGCTATGTTATTAATATTAAGCTATTTTTAGGGAGGGGAAGCAGATTATGAGAGCGGTTCGGTCAAATGAAGTTTTTAATCCAGGAGCCTTTCCAAAACATACCTATGTTATACGTAAATCACTTGATACACGTTTTACTTATGAATATCGATTAGAGCAAGCACTTCATACAGTTGGTTTTCTGACCTCAATCATAGGTCCTTCAAAGACAGGAAAAACAGTATTGGTTGAAAAGGTAGTTGGTATAGATAAAAGAGTCTTATTCTCGGGTTCAGACTTTAAGAATGCAAATGATTTTTGGGAAGTAGTAGCAAAAAAAGTAGGACTTTCAATTGAAGGAGACCTTATCAATACTAACACAACTCAAGGTACAGGAGTTGCAGACAATATTGAAACGAGGTCAACTACGACTAAACAGAAATTTTTTACTGGCAAAGATAAAGTTATAGAGTATTTTAAACAAAATAATAAAGTACTAGTCTTAGATGATTTTCATTATGCACCTGAAGAAATACAATATGACATTGCCTACCAACTAAAAGATGCGATTAGATTAGAATTGAAAGCAATTGTTATATCCCTTCCCCATAGGACAGATGATGCAATACGAAAAAATCCTGATTTAAGTGGAAGATTAAATTTAATATCGATAGAACCTTGGAAGATTGAAGAATTAAGGGAAATTGCTACTACTGGGTTTGATAAATTGGGAATAAAAATAAGTGACGACATCGTTACAAATTTAGCTCAAGAAAGTTTAACATCTCCACAATTAATGCAGTCCATTTGTTTTAATTTATCATTTTATTTAAACATTGATGAAAATGAGGAAATTGATTCAATAACTGATAAATCAGTGCTCAAGGATGCATATAATTTAATCACTGTAAATCTACCATATAGTGAAGTCGTAAAGAAATTAGAAGCTGGGCCAAACCCAAGGGGGCAAAAAAGAAAAACATATGCATTAACTACTGGTGAAAATATTGACATATATAGTCTTTTAATTAAAGCAATTGCGGAAGATCCACCGATTACAAGTATATCCCTGGATGAAATTAAAAGGAGAACAGATTTACTAATAGGAAGTAATGATAAACCTGACAGAAATAAAGTAAAAAACACAATAGAACAAGCATTTTCCATTATTAAAGCAAGTGATGCGTTCTATCAAGTGTTTGAGTGGAAAGATAATCAAATTTATATCTTAGAGCCTTTATTCTTATTTTATTTAAGATGGGGAACTCATATATAGAATAACCAACCATTACCTAATCCTTTAAAGGGGTGAATTGTTTTGTCATCCGATGAACTAATTGTAGAACAAGAGGATATTATAAACTCAACTTTCGCACCAAT
>NZ_AJLR01000051.1 GCF_000307855.1 Schinkia azotoformans LMG 9581
AAAGGATATCCGGCGACGAGCGTAGAGAGTCGATGTTGACTTATCGTAGGGAGGTGGGCGAAGTTTACTAGTCGCTGAGAGCTGAAGCTAGACAACGATGCATATACCAAATTTGAAATCCGAAAGGGGAATTTACATGACTAGAGGACAAAGTCATCAAGGAGATAACAACGCATCAAGCATGCCACAAACACCAAAATACGCAAAAACATCAGCAGATGGTCGTGACATTGAATTTTCCGAGGAGCTTGCAGATGCTGCAGATTTAGAAGCACAAGCTCGGTCAGAGGCAGCGGACAGAAGAGCTAAATCTTAATGGAGCCATGGGGTCGGGAACTGCGGCTCAGTAAAAAGGGGGATGCCGTTAATCAGGCATCTCCCTCACATTGTTTAGTTAAACTGTTGCTCCACCTTCCGCTGCATTCTTCGCACCTTTTTTGCCAAACTTTTCTTTGATGTACGGTACTAGGAAGCGGTCACCACCGTAATAGTAGCTTGCAGCACCTGTTCCTAATAAGATTACTGCGACTGTAAAGAGGATTGGGTTTGTGCTAGTTGTTCCTGCTAATAAGAAGTTTAAGTTCATGAATGCTCCAGCTAATAGTGCAGGAATGGTTGCAACACCGACAACAAGTCCAATACCTACTAATACTTCACCATATGCTACCAAGAAACTAAATAGTTTTGCGTTTGGTAATGCTACATTTTCAAGAAATGCCGCGTACCAAGCTTGTACTGCTGGATGATCGCCGCCTGCTTTTGCGATTGCACCTTGCATAAATCCACTTGCATCAAATCCGTCTGCTACTTTATGCCATCCGCCTGTAATCCATTGGATACCTAACCAAACCCTTACGATTGTCCAAACAATTGCCATCTTCGGTCCTTTAGCCCAACTCATGATTTTCCAACTCCTTTAACATAAGTTTTTTATTACTAAACGGTTGCATGTCCTTCTTCTACATTTTTTGCACCTTTTTTGCCGAACTTTTCTTTAATATAAGGTACTAAGAAACGATCTGCTCCGTAATAATAGCTTGCAGTGCCAGCGAATAATAGGATGATTGCTACTGTATAAAGAATTGGGTTAGTGCTAGTTGTACCCGCTAATAAGAAGTTTAAGTTCATAAATGCTCCGGCTAATAATGCAGGAATAGTTGCTGCTCCAACAATAAGTCCGATGCCTACAAGTACTTCACCCCATGCAACTAAGGTACTAAACAGTCCTGCGTTTGGTAATGCAAAGTTTTCTAGAAATGCTGCGTACCAAGCTTGAACTGCTGGGTGATCACCAGTCGCGTTTGCAATTGCACCCTTCATAAATCCACTTGCATCAAATCCATCTGCTACTTTATGCCAGCCGGCTTCAATCCATTGTATACCTAACCAAATTCTAACGACTGTCCAAACAACTGCCATTTGCGGTCCTTTTATCCATTTCATGATTTTCAACCCCTTTTCGAATTTAATAATCGTGTTATCAATATAGAATATGATTGCTCAATATTTCACAATATCTGCAAAATTTTTTTGAGTGTAATTGATTAATATTCTATTTGTTAAACCTCTATCAATAATTCAACTAACTGCTCCATTGGACTAACCTCTTTCTTTAGTGTTTTATTAAGTATTTTATTTGTGTTTTTTTTAATATCTTTTCTATGTCTTAACTATACATCGTAGCCAACTACTAAACAATCAACTTCACAATGCTGACATCATTTGTTCATTACGCATTCACATCTTCTTCACACCGTTTTCACAAATTGAGAACTATTCTTCACAGTTCTCTCATAATTTGATAGTTTAACCTGCGCTCCACAATATAGACAAGGTTTTGTTTTTACAGCCATTTCATTGTTTAAATTGGCCAATTATTTGGCACAATTTGTTTCTTTACGATTGCCCTTTCCTTGATTTTCAATATTTTGTCCGGTCTTAAGTGCCTGCTAATCCATACATCTCCCTATTATTTTTTCTTTTTGTTATCAAAAAAGATATTTGGCACGGTACTTGCAATTTACAAAAGTGATTCTAAAATTCAAATTTCTAGGGGGAGATTTTCAATGGCAAATCAAAAGGTTTATGGTTTCTTTATGCCAACAGTCAATTTAATGGGAGTTGGTGCAGTAAATGAAGCTGGTCCAAGAATCAAAGCACTAGGTTGTAACAAATCTTTACTTGTTACTGACAAAGGCTTAAGCAAAATGGGTGTAGCAGAAGAAATTGCAAACATTATTGGTCAAGCAGGGGTTGAAGTTTCTATATTTGATGGCGCAGAGCCCAACCCAACCGATTTAAATGTGGAAGCTGGGTTAAAACAATACCGCGAACTAGGTTGCGATTCTATTATTTCTCTAGGAGGAGGAAGTTCTCATGATTGCGCTAAGGGGATTGGACTTGTTGCATCAAATGGTGGAACAATTCATGACTATGAGGGAGTTGACATGTCAAAAGAACCAATGATTCCACTTGTTGCGATTAATACAACAGCAGGTACAGCTAGTGAAATGACTCGTTTCTGTATTATTACGGATACCTCTAGAAAAATCAAAATGGCCATCGTTGATAAACATACAACACCATTGATTTCAATTAATGATCCAATCCTCACCGTTAAGATGCCAGCAGGATTAACAGCTGCAACAGGAATGGATGCGTTAACTCATGCAATTGAAGCTTATGTTTCTACAGATGCAACACCGATTACAGATGCCTGCGCCCTGCAAACGATCCGTCTAGTAAGCCAAAACCTTCGAGCTGCAGTTGCGAATGGTGAAGATATCGATGCCAGAAACAATATGTGCTATGCTCAGTTTTTAGGCGGAATGGCATTTAATAATGCTTCCTTAGGTTATGTTCATGCAATCGCCCATCAGTTAGGTGGATTTTATAATTTACCACATGGTGTATGTAATGCTGTTCTTCTACCACACGTTGAACGATTCAATTTAATTGCGAAACCGGAGCGATTTGTTGATATCGCCATCGCTTTAGGAGAAAATGTAAGCGGTTTACCAACAAGAGCAGCTGCAGAAATAGCACTAACAGCAATCGAAACACTTGCTAAGGATGTTGGGATTCCAGGAAGCTTAACAGAACTTGGGGTAAAAGAAGAAGATATCCCACTTTTAGCAGAAAACGCGATGAGGGATGCATGCTCGTTCACAAATCCTCGTAAAGCAACTTTAGATGATGTACAAGGCATGATTCGTGCAGCACTGTAACATAACCTAATTAAGTCATCTTTTTAAATCCATCTTACTCACCAGTGAAACAGACGGTGGGTAAGATTCTATTTAGAAAAACACGTAATTTGCCCATAATGGCAAATTACGATGTCTTTTCTTATACTATAATCCATAAAATTTTATACTTTCTTATAGTATAAAATAGAAAAGGGGAAAGCGATCTATGATTTATGCTAATCCAAATACAAAAGGAGCTATTATCCATTTCAAAGAAAAATATGATAACTTTATCGGTGGCAAATGGGTTCCCCCGGTAAAAGGCCAATATTTTGAAAATAAGACTCCTGTAACCGGAGAAATATTTACTTTGGCTGCCCGTTCTTCAGCTGAAGATATTGAATTAGCTTTAGATACAGCCCATGCGGCAAAAGAAACTTGGAGCAAAACCTCACCAGCTGAACGTGCTCTAATTTTAAATAGAATAGCAGACCGTCTTGAAGAAAACTTAGAACTGTTGGCTGTAGCTGAAACTTGGGAAAACGGGAAAGCGGTGCGTGAAACATTAAACGCTGATATTCCCTTAGCAATCGATCATTTCCGTTATTTTGCAAGCGTTATTCGTGCACAAGAAGACCGGATAAGTCAGTTAGATCATGATACTGTGGCCTACCATTTTCACGAACCACTTGGTGTTGTTGGACAAATCATCCCATGGAATTTTCCGATACTAATGGCCGCTTGGAAACTAGCTCCAGCGTTAGCTGCCGGTAACTGTATCGTTTTAAAACCAGCAGAACAAACTCCCGTATCGATTATGGTCTTAGTTGAGCTGATCGAGGACTTACTTCCTGCCGGTGTCCTTAATATTGTAAACGGTTATGGTATTGAAGTTGGGAAACCACTAGCAACAAACCCGCGGATTGCGAAGGTAGCATTTACCGGCTCAACAGCTGTTGGACGTCAAATTATGCAATACGCATCAGAAAATATCATCCCTGTAACACTTGAATTAGGCGGAAAATCACCTAATATATTCTTTGAAGATGTTATGAATCAAAATGATGCATACTTAGATAAGGCGATCGAAGGTTTCGTAATGTTTGCGCTAAATCAAGGCGAAGTTTGTACTTGTCCTTCGCGTGCCTTAATCCAAGAATCGATTTACGATAAATTTATTGAGCGTGCCTTGGAGCGTGTAGAAGCCATTAAAGTTGGCAATCCACTCGATACCGACGTCATGATGGGGGCCCAGGCCTCTATGGAACAAAAAGAAAAAATCCTTTCATACATCGGCTTAGGCAAAGAAGAAGGTGCACAACTATTAGTTGGCGGTGAAGAAAATCATCTTGGCGGTCATCTTGAAAATGGATATTACATTAAACCAACGGTATTCAAAGGTAATAATAAAATGCGGATTTTCCAGGAAGAAATTTTTGGTCCAGTCGTGAGTGTTACTACATTCAAAGACTTTGAGGACGCAATGGAAATTGCCAATGATACTATGTATGGCTTAGGGGCAGGTGTATGGTCACGAAATGGCGATGTTGCTTACCGTGCCGCTCGAGCAATTCAGGCCGGTCGCGTTTGGACCAATACTTATCACCAATATCCGGCAGGTGCGGCATTCGGCGGCTATAAAATGTCAGGTATTGGTCGTGAAACCCATGCCATCATGCTGGAACACTATCAACAAACGAAATGTCTATTAGTAAATTACAATAAAAATGCCCTAGGCTTCTTTTAATTCGAAAGGATGTTGCACATGGTGGAACGTGTTATTGCAACAGACGAGGCGCTAAAATTAATAGAATCTATTAGAAAGAAACATGGTCAAATCCTATTATATCAATCCGGTGGTTGTTGCGATGGATCTGCTCCGATGTGCTATGGTAAGGATGACTTCTTTTTGGGAGGTTCAGACATCTACCTTGGCTCTCTCGGCAACATCCCATTCTATATGCATAGAAGCCAATATGAGTATTGGAAACATACCCAATTAATCATCGATGCCATTCCCGGACGTGGCACAACATTCTCCCTTGATAGTGTCGAAGATAGGCATTTCATAACACAATCCCGTGTTTTCACAGCTGAGGAATATAAAGAATTAAGAAAACTTCTATAGTTTTATAACTGAAGAAACACTCTCCCAATAATTTTATAGTGGGGAGTGTTTCTTTTCCTTAAATAAATAACGTAATTGACGTGGTGTAATTTTTAACAGATCTGCTGCTTCTTTTCGATTTCCAAGCGTGCTATTCAGGGCTTTTTTAATAAAAGCTTTTCCCGTTACATCCTCCAATTCTTTTATTTTCTCTGTAATTACTTCTAAAGGGACAGCTTGGTCACTTTGCCAATAAAAAAGTAGTTCAGCATTCCAATTATCTAAATATTTTTTAAGATCACTAAAATAAGGGTTGGTTCGACTTTTTTCATGATTTATAATAGACTCGGAAAAAGATCGTTTTACTTCTTTTTCTTCATACTCTTTTTTATTAGTGTTTTGTATATAACATGGTAAGTAATCCTTCGTAATTTGTGTCGTTTCCCCTTCTGATAGAGTAATGGCCCGCGTAACTACATTTACAAGTTCCCTGATATTTCCCGGCCAATCGTATGTCTCCAAAAGTCTCATGGCCTCCGTTGTAAATGTTATGTGCTGTGCATCGTACTTCTCAAGGAAATGGGATAAAAGTGTGGAAATATCATCTATACGTTTTCTTAATGGTAAAATTTCTAGCTTCACAACATTTAGTCGGTATAATAAATCTTGACGGAATTTCTTCTCTCTAACCGCTTCGTCAAGATTGACATGGGATGCAGCAACTATTCGTGCATTTGTCCGAAATACCTTTTCACTACCGACTCTCATAAACTCACGTGTTTCTAAGACACGAAGTAATTTTACTTGAATAGCAGGTGAAGCTTCAGCAATTTCATCAAGGAATAGCGTCCCTGAGTTCGCTAGTTCAAATAACCCTTTTCGAAGTTGGGTTGCACCGGTGAACGCTCCTTTTTCATGACCAAACAGCTCACTTTCCAACAATGATTCTGATAAGGCGCCGCAGTTTACACCGATAAATGTTTGATCGGCTCGACAACTTGCTTGGTGAATAAATTTAGCCAGAACTTCCTTCCCCGTTCCCGTTTCTCCCTGGATGAGTACATTTATATTTTTCTTTGCTATCTTATAGGCAATTGTTAGTAAATGATTCATCTCTTCATTTTGACCGGTAATAAAGCCCACTTCACCCGCCAACCGATTCGCTTCACTCTGAACTATACTTGCATCATGAGTGATCATCTCATCAATTAATGCTTCCAACTGATCAAGGTCATCAAAAGGTTTTTCAATGTAATCATTTGCACCAAGCTTAATTGCTTCAATAGCTGTCTTCACTGTACTAAACCCAGTCATAATAATGACCTTGCAATTCGGTTGTTTTTCTTTCAATTTTTTCAGAATAGCAAAACCGTTGGTGTCGGGTAATTTTACATCAATCATCGCCAATTGGAATGGAGGTCCATCCATTAATAAATCACTTTGTTCCCCGCTATAGGCTACTTTAACCGTAAAGCCCTTGCTAGTTAAAAAATGTTCTAAAAATGTACATACTTCTCTCTCATCATCAATTATTGCCACGTGCGTCATTGAATCATCCCTCATCCCCTATTATCTTCCAGAACACACAGGCAGAAATAATGTAAAAGTGCTGCCAACTCCTACTTGACTTTCCACCTCTATCGTACCCCCGTGCATTTTGGCGATCCCAAGACTAACTGGTAAACCTAACCCTGTCCCCTTACTTTGCTGTTTTGTCGTATAAAAAGGCCGAAAAATTTCAGATATGTCGCTTTCTGCAATTCCGATTCCATTATCCATAACAGATAATGAAACAAATGATTCGCCATTTACCTCTGCCAAATCGGTTTCGATTAGAATCCATTTTTCATGAAAAGTACTTGCCTCCACTGCATCCTTTGCATTTAATAGCAGGTTGATCACAATTTGTTCTATTTGCTGTAAATTCCCTGCAATTGCTGGTATTTCATTGCTAAGTTCAATCGTAATCTTGATATTCTGCCTTTCAATTTGATACCGTATTAGGCTTAGGACCTGTATTACCGCCTCGTTAATATAGCATTCTTTCGGCACATACTCATCCTGTCTAGAAAATGTTAATAAATTCCGAATAATATTCTTGCAACGATCACCGCAATTTTTTATATCCTCTAAAAGTTTATAGGAAGCTTCTGCTTTGTTCGCTCCCCGTAGCAACAATTGGGAATTACCCAATATCGCAGTTAATGGACTGTTTAACTCGTGGGCAACACCTGCTGCCATTTCACCTAATGCAGCCAGCTTACCGGATTGAATTAATTGGACTTCAGCATGAAGCTTTTCTGTAACATCCTTCATATATAAAATGACCCCATGCTTTTCGTTTCTATCATTGTAGACTGGATATGTATAAACATCACAAATTCGATTGTTATTAAATTTGATTTGCGCATTGGTCATTGTGTTTGTCCGTAAGCTTTCTTCTAGCAGACATTCCTCTTCCAATGTTAAATGTTCCCTTAAAAGCTCATTGCATTTTTTCTGAAATAATTGCTGATCTGATAGACCAAAAAACTTATTTACAGAGTTGTTAAACCTTAATATTGTACCATTCATATCCACTAAGATAATCATATCCAGAACTGAACGAAATGTTTCTTCCCATTCTTTATTCCCCCTCAACACCTCATTATAAAGTCTTGAGTTTTCAATACACACAGCAAGCTGATCAGCTAATTGCTGTAAAAACAAAATATCATTTTCTTCACATTCAAACATTTGTCTACTTCCAAAGCTAAGTACCCCTATAATTTTCTTTTTACTAATAAGCGGAAATAAAAAAACACTTTTTATATGTAATTTACCGAAAGTTTCCTGTTCTAGAGAAGAAGCTGTAGGATTGGGAAATTGGATCTGGGTGGCATTTCTTTGTTCTATTACGTTCCAGTAAGTTGAATATTGTCTTGGCAGAGCTTCTCCAACCTTAACAAAAAATGAATCCGAAGGAAAAACATTGGTTAAAATTAAATGACCATCCTCATAAATTGACAAACTTAAACGGTTAAATGTGTAAAGCTCTTTTAACTTATTCAAAATATTTTTCAACATATCATCCATGCACATATCGACGTTAAAACTTTTCATCACATCATTAATAATTTCAAGCTTCATATTTTTCTTTTTTAGCTGGGCATTGGTTTTTATTAATTCGGTATAATAATTCCGCTTTGATGCCTTAACACCAGTAAGCAGGTCAATCATCTCCTGTTTGCTTTTTAGCACAGACATAACCAGCCTCCTTCTGCATTTTCTTAGAACTTATAGGGCTTGTCTGAATAATTGCTCAACATCCTTTAGCGTTACATCACGGGGATTCGTGATCATGCAAGCATCCTCAAGTGCAATTTTGCCCATTTCCTGGATAGATTCCTCTTTCAATCCCATATCGGATAATCGCTGAGGTGCACCTATTTCCAATGATAACAACCTTACTTGTTCAACAGCTTTTCTTCCAGCCTTCGACAACTCCATACCACGTACATCAATTCCCATAAGTTCAGCAATATCTGCAAAACGCTTTGGTGTGGCAATAAAATTAAACTCCATTACATAGGGTAACAAAATAGCATTAACATCTCCATGTGAAAAAGGGAAGCGACCCCCAATGGCATGTGACATCGCATGAGCGGCACCTAGAATAGCATTAGAGAATGCCAAACCAGCTTGTAGACTAGCCATCGCCATCGCTTTTTTTGCCTCTATATTTGTTTTTGAAGCAACAGATGGCCGCAAATACTTCGAAACTAAAGAAATGGCGTTTTTAGCCTGAACATCTGTTAGCGGAGTTGCTGCAACACTTACATATGCTTCTATACCATGGGTTAGGACATCTAGCCCTGTTGAGGCAGTTAAGCTCTGATTTTTTGTAATAAGTGTATTAGGGTCAATTATGGCTATATCTGGTACTAATGATTTTGAAATGATTGTCATTTTTTTCTGCCTTGTTGTATCAACAATGACGGAAAATTGTGAAACTTCGGATCCTGAACCGGCTGTTGTTGAAACCATTACCATAGGTGGTAAAGGAATCTTGATTTGGTCTACTCCTTCATAATCAGAAATACGGCCGCCATTTGTCGCCAGAATAGCAATTGCTTTGGCAACATCTAATGCACTTCCCCCACCTATCCCAATGACAGAATCACATTCATTATGTAAATAAAATTCCCGACCACATTCAATCTCAAAATCCTTTGGATTCATTGTAATATTAAAAAATGTTGCGTATTCTAATCCTACAGCACGACAATTGTTGATTACTTTTTCCATCCAGCCAGCTTCTACAACACCTTCGTCGCTTACAATAAGTGCTTTTTTTGCTCCTAGTCTCAAGCAACTCTCACCGACCTGGTCAATAGAACCAATACCAAATATTATTTCGGGCGTTACAAATTTTTTTATCCCCATTCTAATGCTCCTTTGTAAAATTTAAATACATTTGAGTTGAGAAACGTAATGGAAAAATCCCTATAACATAATAATATAAAAAAAATATAATTTTAACAAATATGAATTTTCAGTCAAATGTAAAATCTGGGATAGAATTGTATGTCACTTCTTTGACTCAGGCTGTGAATATTGTGAATAAGTATTTTTATCATTTGGTATGACTGCTCAGTACATGTTACTAACTTACCGTGGATAACTTAGAGGTTTTTTGTGGATTACGTGGATAAGTCTGTTGATTAACTGTATTTCGGTTATTTTTCTGTTGGTAACTTTGGGGATTATTTATTATTAGGCGGATGGATAGGCCCCCACCCATACTACTTTTCTATAATAGAATAAAAGCCTCTCCTTTAACCCTAAAGAAGAGGCTTTTTAACACTATTTTAAAAAAATAAATCCAAAATATAATAGGAAATTCCAGCTAATAAAGCTGATATTGGAAGGGTAATAACCCAAGTCATAATCATTCTTTGCGCAGTGCCCCATTTTACCCCTTTAACTCGATGAGCTGAACCTACACCTAGGATAGAGGAAGAAATAACATGTGTCGTACTTACTGGTAAGTGAATAAATGTAGCTCCGAAAATAATGGCAGCACCAGTTAAGTCAGCCGCTACTCCGTTAACGGGGCGTATCTTCATAATTTTGCCGCCGACTGTTTTAATAATTCTCCATCCGCCTACCGAAGTACCAAGTCCCATCGCAGTAGCACAAGATACTTGAACCCAAAAAGGAATATCATTCGTTGTAACATAATTATTTGCAATGAGAGCCATAGTAATGATCCCCATCGCCTTTTGTGCATCGTTTGTACCATGGGTATATGATTGCAATGCCGCTGTTAGGATTTGAATAAAGCGGAAATTACGATTTGTTTTCGTCAAACTATTATTTTTGAATAAAATCTTAAAAATGCTATAGATTATATATCCGACAACAAATGCGATGATTGGTGAAAAGATTAGCGCCTGTACAATTTTAAGAAATCCAGCATAATTCAAAGAACTGAATCCAGCAGCGGCAATCGCCGCACCCGCAATTGAACCAATAATTGCATGTGATGAACTTGAAGGGATTCCATAATACCATGTAATTAAGTTCCATGAAATAGCAGCAATAAGTGCAGCTAAAATCACGACAGTCCCATTATGCAATGTAAATGGGTCTACGATATCCTTCGTGATTGTTTTGGCAACACCAGTAAATGTCAGCGCCCCAACAAAATTCATTGTTGCAGCTAAAATGATCGCATGCCTTGGTTTTAATGCTTTAGTTGAAACAGCTGTAGCAATTGCGTTAGCCGTATCATGAAACCCATTAATAAAATCAAACGTTAAGGCACCAATGACAATTAAAATTGTTAAAATTAAAACTCCATCCATATTTTATGGCTCCTTACGCATTTTTCATGATTATGGTCTCAAGCGTGTTGGCGACTTCTTGGCAGTCATCAGCAATAGTTTCAAGTGATTCGTAGATTTCCTTATATTGAATGATGCGGATTGGATCTTTTTCAACTGCGAATAAATTTTTGATTGATTGGCGTAAAACCCCATCACATTTAGATTCATAATCTTTAATCTTGATAGCATGTTGTCTAATATCGAGCAGCTTTTTACTCGAAAGAAGTGCGACAGCTTTTTCAATTTCGATAGCGGCATTTCTGAGGGCATCAACGAATTTAAGCATATATTCATCGGCATTTGTCATCGAATACATTTCAAATAATGCAGCGCAATGCTCAAAACCGTCGAGAACATCATCTAAGCTAATTGCTAATGCTAGGATGTCTTCACGTTCAATTGGAGTAATAAAAGCTTTGTTAAGTTCAACTATGACTTCATGAACAAAATCATCGCCTTTATTCTCAAAATTTTTCATTGTATCAAAGAAAATCTTTAGGTCACTTGTATTATTAAGCTTATAGTCAGCAAAATAATTTGCACTTTCCTTTATATTAGTTGAGATTTTCATTAATAAATCCATGAATTTATCATTTTTTTTGAAAACCATTTTTTACCCTCCAACTTTGGTTTCTTTTTTCCCTCGAACGTAAATATTGTATACGAAATTTGTCGAATGTGAAAATAGATTAACATCAAACTTTACAAAATCTTTACAATCCAATTTATTTACAATCAAAAAAAATGGCATAATTCCCCTAAAAGGAATTATGCCCTATTTTACTCACTGATATTTATTTTGGATTGGACTATTAATTTTTTTAGGCTTTCTTTAAATTTAACATCTGCTTCTTTTTGACGCTTTTTCGGTCCTTTCGTTCTTCCACCGGCTTGTCGGATTTTCTTGGCTAGATGGCGCGAAAATAGGAGTTGATCAATATTTTCCGAAGAATAAATCCGCCCATTTTGATCAATCGGATAGCCCCTTTTAGCTAAAACCATGGCCGCTAAACCATAATCCTGCGTTACTACAATATCTCCTTGTTGGACGCGATTGACTAAAACAAAGTCAACTGCATCTGAGCCTTTTGAGACCGTTATTGTCTCCGCTCCTGCTCGCTCCATAAAGTGAGATGTATCGCAAATAAGAATTACTGGAAGATCGAATTGCTTTGCTACCATGATCGTTATGTCGATAACCGGGCAAGCGTCGGCATCAACTAAGATTGTCGACATTTTGGCAGTTATCCTAATAAGCGCACCATCGCATGAATTTGTCCGCTATGGTTAGCCTCATGAAAGGCTGTAAAGCTTGCTAATTCTCCATATGTTGTGTTTCCAATAACCGGTTCAGGCAATTTCTCGTCAAAATGATTATCAGGTAGCTCTTTAATTCGATTTAATTGTTCTTTCAATTGTTCAACAAGGGTTGCGACAGATGGAACATCCCCTTCCCATGCAGAAGGCTTTGAGCCATAGCCGAAAAGCTTGCCATATTCTTCAGGAAGCTGTCCTGATGGCCCAAAAAGAAAATTCTCTGCAGCTACCAATACATGTCCAAGCTGCCAATGTACATTGTTATTAAAAGCTTCTGGTTGAACATCAAAATTTTTCTCAGAAGCATTCTCAATATCTTTAAGAATAGCTCTCCTCGTAAATTCAAATTGTCTTTTAATTAACTCACTCATATCCATTTCCTCCCCAAAACAATTTTTTTATTACTAATAAAAATTATATCCAAAATTTATACATGATGTAAAATATTTAACCCTAAGAGATTACATGGATTCACCATTTTATTTCCATAACAGAGTTATTTTAACAGTTATTATTTTATATAAATTCTTATTTTATTATTTATATAAAGAAATTACTAGGCTAAATTTTATATTTCACATATTTATCATCAATTTTTGAACACTTTTTGAAAAATGAAGATTTCAAATAGAATTTATAAACTTAACAAATTAATATGTATAAAAACAGTGATTTATATCACATTTTTATTTTGAAAAATTAGGAAGGCTTCAAAAGATATGCGAAAGGAGCATGTAAATAAGATGAAAAGGCTTTTTTTATTTTTCGTTTTTACTATTGTCACAGTGCTTACAGGATGTGAACCATTAAAGGTTTTGGATCCTAGAGGTCCACAGGCCGAGCGACAAGCCGATGATATTATGTTATCCATTTGGATTATGTTATTTATCGTTATTGCTGTTTTTGCGATATTAGTTTTCATGTTAATAAAATACCGAGCTTCAAAGCTAGATAAAGATTATGTGCCGCCACACATTGAAGGCAGCCATCTGGTCGAAACACTTTGTGTTGGAATACCGGTCCTTATCATTATCTTTCTATCCATCGTTTCTGTTCGAAGCAACTATATTGTCGAAGCAACACCAAAAGGATATGAGGATACAAAACCATTAGTAGTCTATGCATCTTCTTCCAACTGGAAGTGGCATTTTAGTTACCCTGAAGAAGGAATAGAAACTGTAAACTATCTTTATATTCCAACGAATCGCGCCCTTGAATTTAAACTATATTCCCATGGGCCGATCACTAGTTTTTGGATTCCACAGCTAGGCGGTCAAAAATATGCGATGTCTGACATGATTACGACGTTACACCTAGCAGCCGATACACCGGGAGAATTTATGGGACGAAATGCAAACTTCAGTGGTGAAGGCTTTGCCGAAAATACATTCAATGTTACAGCTATGAGTCAAGCTAAATTTGACGAATGGGTAAAAGAAGTCAAAGAAACAGCAGACCCGCTGACAGAAGATAAATTTAATGAATTACTAAAACCGGGTCATCTAGGACAATTAACATTCACAGGTACTCACCTTGAATTTTTACCACCTCCAACTCCTGAAAATGGAGGGCATGATCATGGTAGTCATAAGTCTATGGATGATTCAGATAGTGAACTTCATGAAACGGAGCATCATCATACCGGAAAGGAGAATTAAGGATGGAATTCTTTAAACAATTTGCCGTACCACATCCCAGTCTTCCTATTTATGCTTCCATGGTAGCAATCGGTCTAACAGTTGTCGCCATCATTGCTGGCTTAACCTACTTTAAAAAATGGGGTTACTTATGGCGTGAATGGTTAACAACCGTTGACCATAAAAAGATCGGGATTATGTACTTACTTTCAGCGATACTTATGCTTTTCCGCGGTGGCGTGGACGCAGTTATGATGCGTGCGCAGCTTGCCGTTCCAGATAATACACTGTTAGACGCACAGCATTATAATGAGATTTTTACAACTCACGGTGTTGTTATGATTATCTTTATGGCGATGCCATTTATTATGGCGCTAATGAACTTCGTTGTACCATTACAAATTGGTGCCCGGGACGTTGCATTCCCGCGCTTAAATGCCTTAAGCTTCTGGTTATTTTTCATGGGCGCTATGTTATTTAATATTTCCTTCGTAGTCGGTGGTTCACCTGACGCCGGTTGGACAGCCTATTTCCCGCTTGTAGGTCCTGAATTAGCTCCAAATGTGGGTAACAACTATTATATGGTTGCCATTCAGATTGCAGGTCTGGGAACGTTAATGACAGGTATTAACTTCATTACGACCATTTTAAAAATGAGAGCACCAGGGATGACATTAAGTAAAATCCCAATGTTCACTTGGTCTGCTTTAACAGCAAACATTATTATCGTTTTTGCATTCCCGCCATTTACTGTTGCACTTGCAATGGGGGCGATGGATCGCCTATTCGGCACACATTTCTTCTCGACGACAAATGGTGGTATGGACATGCTTTGGGCCAACCTATTCTGGGTATGGGGTCATCCTGAGGTTTATATTTTAATTTTGCCGGCATTCGGTATTTTTAGTGAAGTGATTTCAACTTTTTCAAGGAAAAATCTATATGGTTATAAATCAATGGTTGCTTCTATGGTAATCATCTCATTGATTTCATTCTTTGTTTGGGCCCACCACTTTTTCACAATGGGTATGGGGCCATTGGCAAACAGTATTTTCTCAATCACAACAATGGCGATTGCCGTTCCAACCGGGGTTAAGATCTTTAACTGGTTGTTTACCCTTTACAAAGGAAAAATTGAGTTTACAACTCCGATGCTTTATGCCCTTATGTTCATTCCGCTATTTACAATCGGTGGGGTGACAGGAGTAATGTTGGCAATGTCAGCAGCAGACTATCAATACCATAATACAATGTTCCTAGTTGCACACTTCCATAACGTTATTATTCCTGGTGTTGTGTTTGCGATGCTTGCTGGTCTAACTTACTATTGGCCAAAAATGTTTGGTTATATGTTAAATGAAAAAATCGGGAAATGGACAGTATGGCTTCTATCAATCGGATTTTTATTAGCCTTTATGCCAATGTATATTACTGGTTTAGATGGTCAAGTACGCCGTGCCTATACCTACTCTGAAGCAACTGGATTTGGTCCATTAAACATGGTTTCATTCGTTGGTGCCGGTATTATGGCAATCGGTTTTGCGTTAATTTGCTATAACCTATATTACAGCTACCGTTATGCTTCAAGAGATGTCGGTATAGACCCATGGGATGCACGTACCCTTGAATGGGCTACCCATAACCCAGTACCAGCCTATAACTTTGCGATCATTCCACAGGTTAACTCTTACCAAGCTGTTTGGGATGCAAAGAAAAATGGTCATGTATTATTTAAAGAAGAAAAATACGAAAAGATTCATATGCCGAATAATACTGGTATTCCATTCATTATGGGCTGCATCTTCTTTGTTTGGGGCTTTTCAATGATATTCAGCCTGTGGATCCCAGTTATTGTTTCAACGATCGGAATCTTTGTATGTATGGCCTACAATTCATTTAAGGAAGATCATGGCTATTACATTTCAGCTGAAGAGGTTAAAGAAACCGAAAAAGAATTGCGAGGTGTTAGTTAATGAAAGTCGATCATGCACTGCCTCTTGAGTATAGTACACATCAAAATCAGTTAAATATTTTGGGATTTTGGATTTTCCTTGGTGCGGAAATTATGCTTTTTGCAACGCTGTTTGCTTCCTATTTTACATTAGTAGATCGTGTAGGCAGCGGCCCAAGTGGAGCGGAAATTTTCGAAATTACACCTGTCTTAATTGAAACGATTGTTCTATTAACTAGTAGTTTTACAATCGGGCTCGGTGTCCACGCGATCAGACTTGGTTACAAAAAGGCTGTAATGGCATTCTTCGGAATTACGTTGCTTCTTGGACTTGTCTTTCTCGGTGTTGAAATCTATGAATTCATTCACTATGTCCATATCGGGGCAGGGATCCAAACAAGTGCCTTTACAGCGATCCTTTTAACAACTTTAGGAACGCACGGTGCACACGTTACCTTTGGCTTATTCTGGGGACTATTCATTTTGCTACAGGTGAAAAAGCGCGGATTAACACCTGAAACAGCCAATAAATCATTTATTTTCTCGCTATACTGGCATTTCTTAGATGTAGTCTGGATCTTTATTTTCAGCTTCGTCTACTTGAAAGGAATGATGTAATAATGAATAACGTAAGAGAACTATTCCCAGCTAAGCAAGTGATGGGCTTTGCCTTTTCAATAGTGCTGACAGCCGTTGCCTTATTAGTATATTTCCTTGATATGTCCTTTACGGCTGGTATGACAGTATTGCTTCTTACAGCATTCGTACAGGCTGGACTGCAGCTAGTCGTGTTCATGCATGCCGGTGAATCAAAGGACAAAGGGGCCATTTATACGAATATTTTCTACTCCGCTGTCATTGGCCTTGTTACAGTATTCGGAACATTGCTTTGTATGATTTGGGGTATCATTTAAAAAAGAAAAACGGAGCGCTTTTTGTTGACGCTCCGTTTTTTTCTACATATTCCACTCGTCCCAGTAAATATTGATATACTCAATTCGTCTTGTTTGATTTTCGAGCACGGTATCATTTTTGATTTCTTCACAACTATTGTTTATTACGTTACCTAGTTTTTCAGAATCATGCTTATCCATTTTAGCAGCTCCTTCTTTTAGTGGGTCTTTGCTTATTTTATTCCATTTAGTTTTTTTTAAGCGTGGTTTTTATTTAATTCGCCTCAATGGTTTATTATCCGTAACCCTGTCACCCTTATATCTTTTTTCGAGCATTTCTTCTGTTGCAATAAAAAACATTCCAATAATAAAAATAAAAATAGCTCCAATAATAGTTCCAATCCCCATAGCAGCTAACTCACTGTAACCGCTTGCAATATACCCGCTAATTAATAAAATAATTCCAATTAAAAGAATAGTGATGCTAACGAAGTTGACAGTGTCGAATACTTTTTTTCTTCCAGCTACGATAAAAATCCCCTCACTTTCTTTGGGACACAGGGTCGGGTTCTGTGTCCCTCATTATACCAATTGGCAGCTTCCCATAAATAGTGAGATTTTCTGCGGATCCTTCCGACCGGGCCTTTCTTCGACACCAGTTAAGACATCAACCGCAAAAGGATGCACTCCACGAATAAGTGATACAATATTCGTTGGATTAAGACCGCCAGCTAAAATGACCGGCAACGAACTTTCTTTTTGTATGGTTTGAAACGCGGACAAGTTGACCATCACACCGGTTCCACCGGGCATTGATTCTGTATAGGAATCTACTAAAATGGCGGAGATGCTCGTTTTACAAAGCTCTCTTGTCGCCTCGACTGGGTCCTTTATTTCAAAGTCACAGTTGCCATTCCCATCGATTCGCAAAGCTTTGATCGTCTTAATCCCTTTTGATTGTAACTGGCCGACTATTTCCGTTATGTCTTCGAGCTTTTCTTTATAATGAAGTTGAACTACATTAGGAACAGTTTTATTAACGATATCTAAAACCTTTTCGACTGAACCACCTGTCACTACACATGTGCTAACAAAAGGTGGAACTTGTTTAATAAGCTCTCTTGCCTCATCTGTTGTCAAGTTCCAAGGAACAGGAATTGGATATTCTACAACAAAGCCAATCATGTGGACTCCCGCTTTTACACATAAGTTTACATCCTCTTGATTCATTAAACCGCAAAATTTAACCCTCGTATTCATAGCGCTTTACCCCCTAGGCACGCTTAGCGCCTTATACATAGCTACTGGGTCCTTTGCCTTGAGGATCGCTGTCCCAACCAGTACAGCATGAGCACCGGCCGCAATAGCACGTACTACATCTTCTCTAGACATGATGGAACTTTCACTCAATACTAAGGCATTTTGAGATACAGATTGCGCTAATTTCTCAGTTGTATTTACAGTACCGTTATCCATTTCCCACTCTAGTATATTACGATTATTGATCCCCAAAAATGACAGTTGAAATTCTTTAACATCATTAATCTCCTCTTCATTATGGGTCTCTACTAAAGGCTCTAAACCGAGGGAAATGGCTCCATCTATAAGTTTACGAAGCTGATCTTTTTCTAAAATGGATGAAATCAATAATACCCCGCTTGCACCAGATTGGGCAGTTTCCTTGAGCTGCTCGCGTGTTTTAATAAAATCCTTACGCAAAATAGGTACAGGTACGGCTTCAGCAATTTGTCGCAGTAGCTCTACAGAACCGCCATAATGCTCTGATTCCGTGACAACAGAGATTACCGGAGCCCCGGCTTCTGCTAAGCTTTTGGCATATGCAACCGGATTTCTTCCAGCCAATAAATCTCCTTCTCCAGGTGATTTACATTTTATATCAGGGATAACAGGGATGATCCCAGAATTATATTTTTGCCAAAGAGGCGTAGTACATTTAGTCATTTTACATCCTCACTTTATAATCATTAGAGGCAGTAATAAGGTCATTTAGTTTTTGCTGAGCTGCTCCACTATCAATCAGTTCATTTGCAAGTTTAATTCCTTCTACAAAAGAATCTGCTTTATCACCGATCATTAATGCTCCTGCCGCATTCAAGACAACAGCCTGTCGACGTGGTCCTTTATCTTTTCCAGAGAATACATTTCTGATCATGTTTGCATTTTCTTCCGGTGTACCTGTTGCAATTTCTTCAAGAGTACAACGTGACATTCCAAAATCCTCTGGAGTGATTTCATAGGTTGTTATTTTGCCATTATTTAATTCTTGAATTCTTGTTTTCCCTAAAAGCGAAATCTCATCTAGACCATCTAGTCCGTGAACAAATAAGGCACGTTTATACCCTAGTGAGAGAGCCACTTGGGACACTGTATCCAATAACTCCGGACGGTACACTCCAAGAACATGCTTCGTAGCCTTGGCAGGATTAATTAGCGGACCAATGATTGTATAGAAGATCGTCTTTATGCCAAGATCCTTTTCCGGGGGCAAAACTTTACCCATTACCGGGTGATAAAGTGGTGCATATAGGAAGGATATACCTACATCCTCAATAAGCTTTTCAACTGCTTTCGTACTTAAATTAATCTCGACATTCAAGGCTTCCAATACATCTGCACTACCCGATAGACTTGAAATTGAACGGCTGCCGTGCTTCGCTACTTGGATGCCCGCTGCTGCCGCTACAAAGGCAACGGAAGTAGAAATATTAAATGTGCTTAGTCCACCACCGGTGCCGCATGTATCCATGAACTCTTCATTAACATTAGGTCTTATTGGAATACAATTGTCCCGCATTGCTTGAGCAATAGCTGAAATTTCTGTTAAAGTAGGTCCTTTCATTAGCAATGCAACTTGGAATCCGGCAATTTGAACATCACTTAACTCATCATTTTTGATCGCTACTATTAAACTATAAGCCTCCTCCGCCGTCAGATCTTTTCTTTCCGTTAATTTTTGCAACACGTTTTTTATCATCTCAGGTCTCTCCTCATCTCATATTTGGTTTTTTAAACCCTCTGCTCTACTTAATGGGTCACAGGGTCGGGTTCTACGTCCCGCCCATGAACCGGGACACGGGGTCGGGAACTGTGGCACAAAATTTCCGCGTCCCGCCCGCCCATTTTCTTTTTCCACATTAACTAATTGCTTTTTTCATTTCACGGACATAATCAACAACATGTGGTACGCAATCCGTGCCGTGTTGTGCTACGATTCTCACAATCGCACTTCCGACAATAACTCCATCAGAAAACTTCGCCATTTTTTCAGCTTGTTCAGGAGTAGAAATTCCAAAACCGATCGCACAAGGAATGTCCTTAACCTCTTTAACAATCTTGATCATATTCTCAACTTCATTGCCAATTTCCTTACGTACACCGGTAACTCCCATTGATGAGACGCAATAAATGAAGCCCTCTGCCTCGGAAGCGATCATCCTGATTCGGTCGTTGGAGGTTGGAGCAATCATTGAAATTAATGTAACCCCATACTGTGAACAATAAGGAAGAAGCTCTCCTTTTTCTTCGAATGGTAAATCTGGCACAATTACAGCACAGACCCCAGCCTCTTGGCAATTTTTCATAAACCTTTCGACACCATATGTGAATATTGGGTTTACATATGTCATAAATGCGACTGGTACTGCACTTACTTCACGAATACGTTTCATCATTGCGAAGATTTTATCCGTTGTAGCCCCTGCTGAAAGTGCACGGATATCTGCTTCCTGGATAACAGGACCTTCAGCTATTGGATCTGAAAAAGGGATGCCAAGCTCAATTAAATCAGCACCAGCCTTCGCCATTTCAAGCACCAATTGCTCTGTGATCTCCATTGTTGGATCACCTGCTGTAATAAACGGAATAAATGCTTTACCGTTAAAAAAAACCTCTTGTAGCTTATTCATAA
This sequence comes from Schinkia azotoformans LMG 9581, assembly GCF_000307855.1. Classification (GTDB taxonomy): domain Bacteria; phylum Bacillota; class Bacilli; order Bacillales; family Bacillaceae_J; genus Schinkia; species Schinkia azotoformans. The sequence goes on from NZ_AJLR01000051.1 coordinate 20,892, forward strand.
ATCTGCACTCCTTTATAACGTGCTATAGCAGCAACGTCTTTATCTCCTCTTCCTGATAAACAGATCACCATAATCTGATCTGGGCTCATTGTCGGAGCTAATTTTTTCGCGTAAGCAACAGCATGGGCACTTTCAATTGCCGGAATAATACCTTCGGTACGTGAAAGATATTCAAACGCCTCAACAGCCTCATCATCTGTAACCGGTACGTATTCTGCTCTTCCCATATCATGCAAGTTAGCATGCTCAGGGCCAATTCCTGGATAATCAAGCCCCGCTGAAATAGAATGAACCGGAGCAATTTGACCGTATTCATCTTGACAGAAGTAAGACTTCATACCGTGAAAAATTCCTAGAGTACCAGTTGCAATGGTTGCTGCTGTTTTTGCCGTATGAACACCATGGCCTGCAGCTTCACAACCGATTAGACGGACACTTGAATCATCAATAAATTCATAGAATGTTCCGATCGCATTGCTACCTCCGCCAACACAAGCAAGTACCGCGTCAGGCAGTCGTCCTTCTGTTTCCTGTATTTGCTGTTTAATTTCACGGCTGATCACAGCTTGGAAATCACGGACGATTGTTGGGAATGGGTGCGGCCCCATCACAGAACCAAGTACATAGTGAGTATCATGAACACGGTTTGTCCATTCCCGCATCGTTTCATTGACAGCATCCTTTAGTGTTTGTGTCCCGCTTGTAACAGCGTGAACTTTAGCACCAAGAAGCTCCATCCGATAAACGTTAAGAGCCTGGCGGTCCGTGTCCTCCTTCCCCATGAAAATCTCACATTCTAGTCCCATAAGGGCGGCTGCAGTTGCCGTGGCAACACCGTGCTGACCTGCACCAGTTTCAGCGATCACACGTGTTTTCCCCATTCGTTTTGCAAGCAGAACCTGACCAAGTACATTGTTGATTTTATGAGAACCGGTATGATTTAAGTCCTCTCTTTTTAGATAAATTTTGGCCCCACCAAGATCATTTGTCATTTTTTCAGCAAAATATAATAGCGACGGACGCCCTGCGTATTTATTTAGCAAGTTAGTAAGTTCCTCGGTAAATTCAGGATCATTTTTATAGTGATTGTATGCTTTTTCAAGTTCAATCACAGCATTCATCAATGTTTCCGGAATATACTGTCCTCCGTGAATTCCAAATCTTCCTTTTGTCATTTTTAACTCGCTCTCCTTAAAAAAAAATAAAAAAAGCCTTCATCCCTTAATAAATAAAGGGACAAAAGCTCTTAACTTCTGCGGTACCACCCAATTTGACGATAAACGTCCACTCCTACTGTATACAATCATATACATCCCATTGTAACGGTCGGGTTCCGTAAACGCCTACTTTCAGGTGATTTCAGGCTTCCCTCACAAGTCCATTCAGAATATTCCTTGCAACCACCTTTTCACCAACCGGCGGCTCTCTAAGTACACGTCATTATTCCTACTACTCTTGTTCACAGGTTTAATAATATTAAGAATATTTTAACACTTGGTTCGACTGTTGTCTACCACTTTCTTTTGGAACCGGGACGCAGGGTCGGGTTCTGTGGCTCGTTTGGACCGCAGCACCCGACCCCATGGCTCACAAATTACTTTAGATCCTCAAATTCTTTTGCGATTCTTTCAAATGCTTCTTTGATGATTGGTCTTGGTGATGGGAGACAAATGCGTTGATACACTAGTCCTTCCTCTCCAAACATACTCCCATCTTCAAGGATTACATTGGCTTTGTTATAAATACGGTCATGAACCTCTTCAGGTGAAATGCCATATCCGCTAAAATCCAACCACATGAGATAGGTCCCTTCAGGGATTCGGGTCTTCACTTTCGGCATTCTTTCCGCCAAGAAATTCACAACCCATTCCATTGTCCCATCTATATATTCTTTCAGTTGCTCCAACCACTCTTCACCCTCGTTATAAACGGCAATTAAAGCTGAGATTGTGAATGGCGAAGCTAAATGCATTCCCAATTCCTTTATAAATTTTGTACGAAGATTTGAGTTTGAAATGATAACATTTGTACAATGCAATCCTGCTACATTAAATGTTTTGTTGATCGCTGTAAAAGTAATAATATGATCAGTGCTCTCGGCTACCTTCGCGATAGGCAAAAAAGTTTGATTTATTCTTACTAAATCCCCATGGATTTCATCCGCAATGATGATAACCCCATTTTCCGAACAAATATCGGATAATTTTTGAAGCTCCTCCGCACCGAAAACTCTGCCAGTTGGATTATGAGGGTTACATAAAATGAATAATTTTGTATTTTCTTCTTTTGCTTTCGCTTCAAAATCTGCAAAATCAATGGAATAATGGCCATTCTCGTCACAGATTAAAGCGTTATTTCTAACGTTTCTACCATTGCTTTCAATCGCACGGGTAAATGGTGGATATACTGGCCGTTGAATAATAATTCCATCACCCGGTTCAGTAAAGGCTCTGACAGCGATATTTACTGCATGAACGGTTCCTGGACTATAAATAATTTCCTCCGTTTTGATATCCCAATTATGTCTTTTTTTAAACCAATGCTGAATCGCTTCGTAATATTCATTTGGAAAAACAGAATAGCCAAATATTCGATGATCAACCGTTTTATGCAATGCCTCAATTAGAGGCTGAGGTACCGGCAAATCCATATCAGCCGTAAATAACGGCAATGTCTCTTCATCATATCTGCTTGTAAGACCCATTTTTTTAATAAACTCGCCGCCATCCCATTTCATCGAATATGTATTTCGCCGATTGACAATTTCATCAAAATTATATTTCATACTTATCATTCTCCCCTGACGTTAAAATTTTCTTTTACTACTAAAAGAATAACCTAGATTATTCTTTTAATGAAATTTCGAACTCTCCTAGTCCTCTTCAATAAGGATGTCTGTGAATGGTATATCGTCATCTTTACCTTCATCCGATGGTTCAGGGCTCGTTTGGGAAAAATCGTCTTCCACCTTCGTTACATCTTTTTCAGCCTTCAACTTTTCCATTTGTTCTTTTGCCTCTTTGCCAATACCCTTTGGAATACCGACACTCCCGTACGTTGCCCCGATATTCAAGACCCCGCTCAACTCTTTAATACCGAGATTAGCAAAATTGTTATTTTGTTCATACTTGTCTAAGTATAGCTTATCTATATATAAGCAGCCAAAATTAGGTTCCTTCTCCACCATTTCTGCATTCGCTTCTTCCTTTTCATGGATTAAGGCCCCATACTTTTCCGTAAGCTCGTCTACTTGTTTTATAAGGTTAGCTTGTACTTCCTGAGCCTTTACATAGTCATCTTCCATAGCATTAAGCCGCGTATTCAGGGCTACTATTTGTTCTTGAAGCCTTTTTTCTCTTTCAACATGGAAAGCTAATTTCTCAGTGATAATCTCATCCACAATCAATCGTAAATCTTCATTTCTAAATAACGAAAGCTGAGCCTTCTTTTCGAAATCCAACAATTTTTTGATATGAAACTCGAGAGCATTGATTCTCATAATCTGTTTTCCTAACTCAGTTTTATTATCGTTAAAAGGCATATTAAATCCCCTTATTTCCATTCATTTTTATTCAATTGGAACATGTTCCTCGTGTATAAATTGCCGTTTATACGACACTATCAGAAGTCCATTATTAAATTTTGCTTTTATTTGATTGGGATAAGCAGGTTCAGGTAGTTGGATGACTCTCTCAAATTCACCATGGAATCGTTCCTGCTGAACTAACTCCCCTGGGATCACCCGGTTGTTGAATCCTTTAATCAATAGCCTTGTACCGGATACAGACAATTGAATCTCTTCTTTCATATAGCCGGCGATATCTAAGATCAAGATAACTTCCCCATCAGTAACATAGATATCTGTTGGTGGAAAATTACTTTGTTGCGTTATATCCCCTGCCTGAGTCGTTTCTGTCCGCGCAAAATCATTATTTTTCATGAATTCATCAAAAGAGGACTGATCAAATATCTCGCTCCAGAAATTACTTGATTGATATTTTTTCGCTAACTCCATCCATTGTAAAAACTTATCCATATCCATTGGACTTTAGTCCTCCCTTCCTTTGTCATCATATTTATGTTTATTCATAAATTGTTGGAAAAAGCATTAAAATTCAAATATAGGCATATCTTTAAATACACCGGGATGCGAAAAAACGGGAAGGAAGGAGAAAAAGCCATGTTCTTTTTACCAACCAACATTAATATCCAAACTCTTAAACTCAATAATGTTGACCACTTAGCCTCAGTATCTTTTAGTTCCACAATAAAACAGAATAGAAATGTAAATGCCAAGAAAAGCCAAGGATTTGGCCAACAATTAGCAGATGGTGTAAAAAGGGTGTCTTCCGTAACTTATGTAATCGATGATGAGCCGATCGATTCGATTTCAATTAAAAGAAAATAATGTACCGTTAGGAGGGTGACAATGGTCGTTGGTCCTGTACCTTATATCAATATAAATATTAATATTATTAAAGTGAATTCCTTTGAAAATGCATCAGCTATTAATGTTGGGCAAAACCTGTTAGCAGAATGGCATAATTCTGACAAAAAGAATATGGGCTTGGGACAAAATATGGGAGACGGCAGCAATTTCTTTGGAACTAGAAGCTTTGTTGATGATCGCGACCAGCTTGATTCTAATTCCAGTTTTGAAGCGGCAAATTTGCCGCCTACCCTTTAAGGAGTGAAGCAAAGTGTTTGCACCGGTTGCACTCAATCTTCTTGGAATTAAGGTCAATGCCATTGATAATGGAGCTGTAATCAATATTGGACCTAGTCAACATTTGGATCAATTTGTTTCGTATAAGCGGAACCAGGGCATTGGAGAAATGAACGGAGATTTATGCAATTACGCTTTTTCCCAGTCTTGGGTATCGGATATGGATTGGATTGACAATCCATCCTCCAAATCCGGTTTCTTTTAACTTTCATAATTAAGTTAGGAGTGGTGACATGGTATTTTTCTCGCCAATGGCCATTAATGTCCTCGGGTTTAAAATTAATACAATTGACAATGGAGCGGTCGCTAATATGGGGCCCTTTCAATTGATTGACCAATTAGTAACCTATAAAAGAAATCAAGCGTTTGGAGAAGTAAATGGAGATTTATCCCCTATTACCTTCCCTAACTCTGCTGTTTTTGATCCAGATGCAAGTGATAGTAATGCTATTAAAAACAGCGTTGTCTAACATAAAAAAACACCCTTACTTCACCACGTTGGCGGAAGTTAGGGTGTTTTTTATTTCATTTTATAGATTTAAACATGCCGATCTTTAACCTTTATCACAGATATATAGTAATCCTCCAATTAAAATTAGCTTAAAGTTAAAATTAGGGGGGATTTTTTTGCAGTTGAAAATTAGGAATGAAAATTTACAAGCGTATTTAGAAGAAACAGACGTTATCAATTTCAGCCATCCTGCCATACAGGAGAAGATACAGGAATTCCAAAAATCAGGAAAAACTAAATTTGAGTCAGCACAGTTAGCTTTCAATTTTGTACGAGATGAAATAAAACACTCTTTTGATCTTGAAGATAGTAAAGTTATTACAATTACCTCTTCAGACGCTTTAAATAAACTGGAAGGGATTTGTTTTGCAAAGGCACATTTGCTTGCTGCGTTTTTAAGAGGAATGAACATTCCTACTGGTTTTTGCTATCAACGGGTCACTAGAAAAGGAACCCCGGAATCCGGCTATGCCTTGCACGGCTTAAATGCAGTTTATTTTGAAGAAATGGATAAGTGGTTCCGTGTAGACCCGCGCGGAAACAAGCCTGGAGTATCTTCCGAATTCAGCATCACTCCCGAAAAGCTTGCTTATCCGATCAGAACTGAAATGGATGAAATCGATTATCCACATGTTTTTAGTGAGCCTTTAGTCGAAGTTATTTCAGGAATGAAGCAGTCTAATGATTGTAAAGAGTTATTTATTAACCGTCCTGAGTCTATCTAATTATCAATTTTTTGGCCCTGCCTCCCACACTGTTTCACTTTAATACAATGGGAGGCAGCACTTATTAATGCACTTTTTCATTCTCCAAAAAAAGTTGTGAAAGAGCCCAACTATTCACTAATATTCATAAACAATATTTATATTTGCACGTATTTCCATTTCTCCACCCGAAATTGGAGTGGATTCAATAGTATCAAAAGAAGTTCCACCTAACGATGCCTTTTGAAGGCCTGCATAATTAATCGGAGACGGAATATAGGATCCGGCTTCAGTAATCATTGAAGGAATAGATAATTTTATTCCATACATACTTGCAATATTTTCTGCTTTGATTTTTCCATCGTTCACAGCACCTTTTAGTGCCTCCAAGTACTTCTCCGTTTTTTTGGCTTCACTTAATCCAAAAGCGATATTATTGACCTCATTAACCCCCTCTTTTACAGTCATATCAATGATATTTCCTATTTTTTGAAAATCATTAATTGTCACTTTGATGTTATTTGTAACCTCATACCCTAAAAGTTTTTGTTCTCTTTTTGTTTCTACATTTATCCATTCATATCTTGGCTGAATACGGTAATCGACTGTACGAATATCCTTATCTTGAATACCCATTTTTTTCAATTGATCCATCACTTTGTTCATATTTTCTGTATTAATCTCTTGTGCTTTTTTTGCATCAACATCAAGTGTGTTAACAGCTATATCAATATAAGCTATATCAGGAGCTACTTTTACGGTATATGCACCGCTTACACTGATTGTCCTTTTTGTAAAATTCCCTTCATTTGCATAAGCGGTATTGCTCTCCGAAAATGCGTAAGAAGCAAAAGTTAAAAAGGATACGAATAAAAAAAGCACTGTTTTCTTAATTTTGTGTTTCATCATGGATCGTCCTCCCTTTGCAATTTTTTTGCCAAATCAATTAAAAAAGGCTCTGCTTCTTCTAGCATAGCCACGGATGATTGCACAATTAAATACTTAACCTTATTATACCAATTAACTCCATACTTAAATGTGAAAGTTATGTGCTTTTTAGGGAATTTTCTGTTGTAATTCCTGACTATCGACAAGTGACAGCATGCACTTGCGTTGATTATTCTCTTCACTTGAACAACGATGTTTTATATGAAGCTTTCTTGTTTCCCTATATCACGATGGGAGGCTAATGTGCATTAGATTTCAATTGGAATGTTTATGATTGGGAAAATGGGAATCAAAGAGGGCGTATGATTCCCAGAATCTAAGGAAGATCGGGAAAACAGGAATCAAAGCATGTATATGATTCCTAGAGTCTTGGTAGAATAGAGAAAACGGGAATCACAGAACGCAAATGGGGAGCAATTATTCTACTCTCTTTAAAAAATGCGGCCATGTTAAGGGCGGTGCTCACCTATCCTGTCCGCAAAAATGAAAA
>NZ_AJLR01000052.1 GCF_000307855.1 Schinkia azotoformans LMG 9581
TATGGAGCACTTTAGGTTCCCTGTGCTTTTTTATTTGTTCAAAAACAGCAACCGTAATTTGTTTTTTCCCAGTACTATAGCTAACTTAAATGTACTTTTCATTAGCCAACGTTAAAATTCGTCTTATACTAAAATTTAATTGTTTAAATGTGATAATCAATGTGATATTATTATTATATGCCAACAATGGTTGTTAACAACGTTTAAATTATTCGTATACTTATTCGTATACTATCAAAAATGGAGGAATTTGTCTTGAAAACAAATCGCTATGTTGTTGCGTTTGCAGGTGTCATGTTTCATTTAATGATTGGTTCAGTTTATGCTTGGAGTGTTTTTACTAATCCAATTGCAAAACAAAATGGTTGGGCAGAATCCTCAGTCGCTCTTGCATTTAGTATCGCTATTTTCTTCTTGGGAATGTCAGCCGCCTTTATGGGCAAAGTCGTTGAAAAAATAGGCCCTAGACTAACGGGAACTATTGCTAGCTTTCTTTACGGAACTGGAACCATTATGACTGGTTGGGCTATCCATCAAAATTCAATTTGGCTATTATATCTCTCATATGGTGTCATAGGCGGATTAGGACTGGGAGCAGGATACGTTACCCCTGTATCAACAATTATTAAATGGTTTCCAGACAAACGCGGTTTAGCAACGGGGTTAGCTATTATGGGATTTGGTTTTGCAGCAATGCTGACTGGTCCTGTTGCTCAACAGCTAATGGCTAGTGTTGGTCTTGAACAAACATTCTATTTCTTAGGAACATTTTATTTTGTTATTATGCTGCTCGCTGCACAGTTTATTGTTCGTCCAAATCTGGCACTATCAAGCACTACTGAAAATAGCATTTCTCAAAAAAAGGGAACACGTCTAACCCGAGGACCGGAGCTAACAGCTAACCAAGCCCTCAAAACTAAATCCTTCACTTTTCTTTGGATAATGTTCTTTATCAATATTACATGCGGGATCGGCCTTGTCTCAGCTGCATCCCCCATGGCTCAAAGTATGACTGGCATGTCTGTCCAAACAGCCGCAATTATGGTTGGAATCATAGGCCTTTTCAATGGCTTTGGACGTTTGATATGGGCAACTTTGTCTGATTATATCGGGCGCCCTGCTACTTTCAGTGCCATTTTTATTCTCGATATTGTAATGCTTTCAGCCATACTCATCTTCAAATTACCGCTCCTATTTGTCATTGCATTATGCTTGTTGATGTCTTGTTATGGAGCAGGCTTTTCTGTCATCCCAGCCTACTTAGGTGATGTCTTTGGTACTAAAGAATTAGGAGCTGTTCATGGATATGTACTGACAGCATGGGCTGCTGCCGGAGTTGTTGGACCATTACTATTATCATTAACACATCAACTGTTCCACAATTATACTTTGACATTAGCTGCCTTTATTTTGATTGATCTATTGGCACTGCTAATCTCATTCTGGATACAACGAGATTTCATTAAAGCCAGCAAATTAATAAAAAGAAAATCATAAAAAACTACTTTAAAGCGCATTAAATTAT
>NZ_AJLR01000053.1 GCF_000307855.1 Schinkia azotoformans LMG 9581
GCAACTCCGACAACAGACTTGGCTGGATCGTCACCTGTCCCGTTAGCACCGATGATCCCAGCAACATGCATGCCGTGTTGTTCGTCAACCGTATCATCTGTAATGGTGTCGTTATTATCAGCGTAATTAAACCCATATGGCACTTTTGAAGTAAAATAGCGGCCATGCTTGGCGGTATCAGTGAATTTTTCAACATCAGATTTGGTTAGTTTGACGTCTTTATCATCGCTTAGCCGCATGTCTTTATGTGTTGGATCAATGCCACTGTCAATAACCGAGACAACTGTGCCTTCACCTTTATATTTGTAATTGGACCATACGGCTTGCACATTCGCCATCGAGTTTGCCTTAGCATCAGTCGGATAATAAACTTTCGCCAATGTGACTGTTTTAACTCCGGCAATTTGTTTCAGTTTAGGGATATCAACAACCCTAACTTTAGTTGAAAAGCCGTTAACGACATAGCCATAACTTTCACCGGCAGTTTGTTGGGTGACTTGTTCAACAGCTGCTTTAACGCTTGCCTGAGCCGCGATCACTTTATTGGTCTCCTGCTGAATCTCCGCCGTGCTGGAGTAATCAGTTCTTAAAGTGCCGTTTTCAGAGGCAGGCGCTGCGCTCATTTGAACAATGACGTCAACATAAATATCTTGCTGCTGAACTTTATTCAGCTTATTGTAATCAATACCTTTAGCCGCCAACTGTGTAGCAATCGCTTGATTCGTTGTCGCTGCGGTTGTGTCAGTGGCCGCTTGCTTAGCAGTCGCAGCCGTCACCGTATTTGCGAGTGATGATCCCTTAGTTTGCTGCGAGATAGCCGCCTTTGCTTGGATTTCGCCGACTGGCAAGACAGCCAGCGCCCCTAAAGCGACTGTACCGGCTAACAAGATCGATAGCCCTTTCTTTTTCCTTTGCATCCAATATCCTCCACTTTCCAAAAGTTTCATAACCAAATCAAACCCTACGCTTGATGTAGTTAAGATTAGATTATATTATATAATATTATATACTATTATATTATATACTATTGAAGAACAAATTCAACGAAAATTTTAATCTTCTATTAATTTTTTTATCTGTAAATTAACTTTTAGCGTTATTATTTAGCCGTTTACAGACTATAGATGTTTTGAAATTTTTAGCATTATTAGAAAATGAGTATTTGAATTGAAATTCTCAATTGCCATCGCTAGAATAAATACACAACGTTTACTGTAAGCATTTCAGAGGAGACCGAATCGATGAAGAAAAAAATGCGCCTTAAAGTATTATTGGCAAGTACCGCAACTGCTTTACTGCTGCTAAGCGGTTGTCAGTCAAATCAGACCGACCAAACAGTTGCGACCTATTCAGGTGGCAAGGTGACTGAAAGTAGCTTCTACAAGGAACTCAAACAGTCACCAACGACAAAGACCATGCTTGCTAACATGCTCATTTATCGTGCATTGAATCATGCCTATGGAAAATCGGTTAGCACTAAAACAGTTAATGATGCCTATGATAGCTACAAACAACAATACGGCGAAAATTTCGATGCTTTCTTAAGTCAAAACGGTTTCAGTCGCAGTAGCTTCAAGGAAAGCCTACGAACCAACTTTTTAAGTGAAGTTGCACTGAAAAAGTTAAAAAAGGTTTCTGAAAGCCAGCTCAAGGCCGCTTGGAAGACCTATCAGCCCAAAGTGACTGTCCAACATATTCTAACTAGCGACGAGGACACTGCTATGCAAGTTATCAGTGATTTAGCAGCTGGCAAGGATTTTGCCACGCTTGCGAAAACTGATTCCATTGATACTGCGACTAAAGATAACGGCGGGAAGATTAGTTTTGAATTAAACAATAAAACGCTCGATGCCACATTTAAGGATGCTGCCTACAAATTAAAAAATGGTGACTACACGCAGACCCCAGTCAAAGTGACAGACGGGTATGAAGTTATTAAAATGATTAACCATCCCGCCAAAGGCACCTTTACTAGCAGTAAAAAGGCGCTAACTGCCAGCGTTTACGCTAAATGGTCTCGCGATTCAAGCATCATGCAACGCGTTATCAGTCAGGTATTGAAGAACCAGCATGTGACGATTAAAG
>NZ_AJLR01000054.1 GCF_000307855.1 Schinkia azotoformans LMG 9581
AATCTCTCGTATTTTGTTTGTTCATCCACTAAAAATATGCGAACAGTATGGCTTCATTCAATCCTGTTCTTACAAGTCAAAAGCATCGAATCGTCCAAGGACGATTCAACAAAAAAAGTAGTCGTTTTTGGACGACTACTAAGTTCTAAACATTCATTACCCAAAATCAATTTGGTCTAACATCGTTTCTCGACTAGCTTGATCTAATCCAAGATACGTTAAGGTCATGGATTCACTTGAATGGTTTAATAAATGCATAACTAAGCCAATAATAGTTTGACTGGGTATAGACCCGATAAGCGCCTGTTTTACGCATGGTATGCGTTCCTAGATAGTTAATTCCTAAAAGATCACCAACTCGTGCCATAATCTTATAAAACTGTTTCTCGGTAATAGGACGATCAGGACGAGAAGTTGAAGGAAATAACCACTCTGAATTCATGTTTTGTTGGGTTAGCCATGCATGATAAAGCATTAAATCTTGTTGGACAGGTTTTAAATATAACGTATTTCCCTTACCTGTTTTTTGATCATGAATAAATGCAGTTTGTTTGACTGTTCCATCAAGATTAAAGACATCTGTTTTCTTTAATTTCATGACATCACTTACTCTTAACAAGGTCGCTTTCCCAACTTGGAAAATTGTATAGTTGCGACGACCAGCACGAAAACTATCAAGTAGTGTATCCTGCACCATTTTTAAGATATTTGAATCTTTGATATTTTTAAAAATTTTTGTACATTTTTGAAGTTAGGTCAAGTAATACTCCAAGAAGTTCATTATGATCACTAATCATATCAAATAATTGGTCTTCTGTTAAAACACCACATTTTACTGGGATTTTTTCAATTTCCATATATTCAAACCATTTTTCACTACCATAAAAATTTCTTAATTCAATATAGTTATTGTAAATTGAGTTAAATTTTTCAACACTATCAATTAAATTAGTTAAGACTGGCATAAAAGTGTCATATTTGTTTTCCATTTGTTGAATCAGCTCTATATCTTTGTTATCCATTTGAGAATCCTCTCTTTTTTAGCAATTATCTCAAAAAGCAATTTTTAATGCAATCATTAGTATTTAATAAAGACCCGAATTGCTAGTTGA
>NZ_AJLR01000055.1 GCF_000307855.1 Schinkia azotoformans LMG 9581
GGATGCGTGGATTGAAATTCTTGGGCTGTTTTTAAAGCACCTGTTACCCGTGTCGCATCCCACGCGGATGCGTGGATTGAAATAATAATTTGTTCCCTATATTCTTTGTATTCTGAGGTCGCATCCCACGCGGATGCGTGGATTGAAATAACGCTGACGCTACAAACTATCAGGAAGTTATGGGTCGCATCCCACGCGGATGCGTGGATTGAAATTGTGCTTTGACCTTTTCTTCTGCGTTCAAATCATGTCGCATCCCACGCGGATGCGTGGATTGAAATCTTCCTCGATAGCGGTTTGCACACATGCACGAATGTGTCGCATCCCACGCGGATGCGTGGATTGAAATCGAGCTTAGACGATAGAAACACCAAAGAGAATTTTGTCGCATCCCACGCGGATGCGTGGATTGAAATATCCAAGATGTAGGACTACGACGGCACCATATTTTGTCGCATCCCACGCGGATGCGTGGATTGAAATCACTATATAATCCGAAGAGCCTAAATATTTTTATGTCGCATCCCACGCGGATGCGTGGATTGAAATAAACAACAAGAAGATGTTTGTTGTCCTGTTTGCTGTCGCATCCCACGCGGATGCGTGGATTGAAATTAATATAACAGGTGGTGAAGATAAATTGCTAACGAGTCGCATCCCACGCGGATGCGTGGATTGAAATGTAAAAAACGGGCCATGATCGGCTCGCCACCTGTCAGTCGCATCCCACGCGGATGCGTGGATTGAAATATCGAAGATGCCAGACGAATTGTGATTGAACGAGTCGCATCCCACGCGGATGCGTGGATTGAAATACTGATTCAAAACCAACGACATTACCTAAATTCGTCGCATCCCACGCGGATGCGTGGATTGAAATTATCAAACTCCTTTTTATTTTTATAATTGACTAGTCGCATCCCACGCGGATGCGTGGATTGAAATGTTATATTCCAAAGGAACTAAACAGTGATGATAATGTCGCATCCCACGCGGATGCGTGGATTGAAATGACTTCTGTTTCAGTTCCAAGATTCCCATTTCGATGTCGCATCCCACGCGGATGCGTGGATTGAAATCTTTTGAACGTTTGCCACCATCTAGTAGCCTTTTTCGCATCCCACGCGGATGCGTGGATTGAAATATCAGGTTCAGGGGGTGATGAACTAACTGGTGGAGTCGCATCCCACGCGGATGCGTGGATTGAAATCAAAAATCATAAATCACTCTGTAAATATTAATGTGTCGCATCCCACGCGGATGCGTGGATTGAAATAAAGTGGTTACAGAATCTTTCAGAAGCAGATAAGGTCGCATCCCACGCGGATGCGTGGATTGAAATGGGCTTGTAAATTTGGAAAATCCTCGGCTGGCAAAGTCGCATCCCACGCGGATGCGTGGATTGAAATCAGCAGAAACTTGATGCGGGTCTTTTAAAAAGATAAGAAACAACCATGGCTACGCAATCCGTAGCCACCATCTACAATGAAAATGAATTTCTATCAAAGACTAGAATTACCTCATTGATATGTGGCAATACAGAGAATAACAATACAACCAGGCTGAAAATACAATGGTGGGTCTTAAAAGAAGATACCCTGAATAAGAAACTGGTTATGACAGTATTGAAGTACCATTTACTGTGCATAGAGCACGTATACAAAAGTTTTGAATGATAACTACTGTCATATGTATTGTTAATTATTTGTGAGGTGATTCTTCCATGGAAGCAATGATTGAACGGTGTGTGGGCCTAGATGTACACCAAGAAACAGTGGTGGCTTGTGTATTATTTGGACCATTAGAAAAAAAGCCAAAAAAGTCGATTGAATCCTTCTCTACTACAACATCCGGATTGTTAAAATTACATGATTGGTTAGCATCCTTAGAAGTAACAAATGTTGTAATGGAAAGCACCGGGGTGTACTGGAAACCAGTTTGGAACATACTTGAAGATAATTTTCAACTTGTACTTGCCAATGCCAAACATGTAAAAAATGTACCTGGACGTAAAACAGACGTAAAAGACTCAGAGTGGCTTGCCAAACTATTACGAAGTGGACTTATTGAAGGGAATTTCGTTCCACCTGAAGATATTAGGGACCTACGAGATCTTACACGTTATCGAAAAAAACTAATTAATAATCGTACGGCTGAGCAAAATCGTATCCATAAAATTCTTCAAGACGCTAATATTAAGCTTACTTCTGTACTATCAAATATTTTCGGTCAATCGGGTCGGAAAATCTTGGAGGCTATAATTAATGGTGAAAAGATTGAAATGGAAAATCTTCGAGATATGGTACATTGGCGAACTAAGGCAAGTCTGGAGGACATAGCAGAAACTATAAATGGTCGTATTCGTCGTCACCATCGTGATATGTTACGTTATCATTGGGACCACATGGCTTATTTAGAGAAAGCGATAGAAGAGTTAGAAGAACAAATCGATCATTGTCTAACTCCTTACCGTAAGGAAGTAGAGCTATTGGATACGATCCCCGGCGTGAATAAAGCTGGTGCAGCCACATTTATTGCAGAAATGGGTGTTGATATGAGTGTGTTTAAATCTGCCAAACACCTTGCCTCATGGGCTGGTGTTAGTCCTGGAAATAATGAAAGTGCTGGTAAAAAAAACGAGCAAAACAACAAAAGGTAGCAAAGCGTTAAAAACAATGGCAGTAGAATGTGTATTGGCGACTTCAAGGCAAAACAATCGAATTTCTGCGCACAGAAAAAGAATTGCAAAACGACAAGGAAAGAAAAAAGCACAGATGGCTTCTGCCCACTTAATTATAACTATCGCTTATAACATTTTAAAAACAGGTGAACCGTACCAGGAACTAGGCACCGAATACGTCCACCAAGCATTACAGAACAAAGAACTCAAGATGATTGAATATCTAAAAAAGAAAGGCTATACAATCGAACAATCTGATCAACAAACTGCTTAACAAAACTGTTTTTAAAACGAAAATATTAATTAAGTCCTTCGAAAAAATTTTAAAAAGAAGGGCTAGCTTTCGTATTGCCTTCTAGCCAAAGTGTTTTCATACAAAAGTATAAAATTTGGGTCTACCACAGTCATTGAAGCTGTGGTATTTTCATTTTATGGAGACCAACATTTTGCGACAAATTTTTTTCGATAAACATCAACATTGGGAAGCGTTCAAGAAGAAACATGGAGCTAAAATCCGCCCTATCGTAATAAAGGAGGTTGAAAAGTTTCGTGACTGTGGGGATATCAAAAAAGGATTTAAGCTTTTTGTATGTGAAGGCTGCCATAGTGTAAAAAAAGTTCCTTATCGATGTAAAGGGCGTTTTTGTACTACTTGTTCTGTAGGGGAAAGTGAGGAATGGAGCCGATTACTCACTGAAGATGTCCTACAAGTTAATCATCGTCATGTTATTTTTACCATTGATGAAGGGTTGCGGGAAGTGTTCCTTCTTCATCGTCATTTACTAAAGGATTTAATGGATGCTGCATCAAGGCTGTTAACTGATTTCTTCAAAAAGAAAGCTAAGGTAATACCGGGTATTATTGCTGGACTTCATACCTTTGGTTCGAGGGTTAACTTCAATCCTCACGTCCATATGTTAGTTACAATGGGTGGTTTAACTGAAAAAGGAGAATGGAAGCAGTATGATTTCTTGCCATTTGCAATGTTACGTAAACAATGGCAGACAGTGGTCTTAAAATTAATTAGAAACGGAGTTTCGGAGAGAGAAAAGAAAAGAATTCAACCAAGACTTCAAAAGGCGTTCACCAATAATGGGGAAGGCTTCTATGTGTATGCCCCAAAACAGAGAGGAAAAATGAAAGAACAGCTACGTTATATTGGTCGTTATATTCGTCGACCAGCGATTGGTATCAATCGGATTGAGGAATATGATGGTCAGTACGTAACGTTTAAATATAAAGATAAAACTGATGGAAAAGAAAAGAGGGAAACAGTAAGCGTGGATGAGTTTATTTCACGTTTAATTCGTCATATTCCAGATGAACAATTTAAAACAATACGTCATTATGGAATGTACTCTAGACGATCAAAAACTATATGTAAAAAAATTTTAAGTATTTGGCAACAAAATATAAAACGTTGGGTTGTCAAAGTGAAGAAAACTCTATGTCGTCAGACATGGCGGGAAAGAATTGTGGCTAACGGAAAAAGGGACCCTCTCGTATGTCCAAAATGTGAATGTTATTATGAATACAAGGGGGAAGTCTGTCAAGAAAATGGTAAACTAGAAATTAAGGTAGCGTTGTGTGCCACTACTAGAGCTTATTTAGAAAGGGTGATTGAACATCTCACCAGTATCCAAACACCGCCAAAAAGGGAAGAAAAAGAAGAAAAATACCTCCCACAATCAAACCATGAAACAGAGCGTCAGCTATGTTTGTTTAGCGTGTCATGAAAAAGAAGAAATTCCACTAACTGTAGTGAGGGATTTTGATTTAATGGATGATGGAGACCCTGACACTCCCCCAATGTTTTCATGCGAAAAATGTGGAGGAGAAATGTATCCAGAGTATTATAAAGGAATACATGGCATAGAGTACAAGATATCGGATATTCTCTAGTCAAAAAAGGATCGGGCTATGCCCGGTTTTTCTTAATCGCATCCCACGCGGATGCGTGGATTTGGTGAAGCTAAGATGACTGCGAATTTAATCAATGGTCTAATATTAATTATTATTGTAGCAATTCTAATTTGTTTGTAGGGCAAGTTGGCAGATTTAGTAGATTAATGAAACTAGTGGAGATAGACGTAAATGGGGTTGGTAAATTATGGTATAGAGAGATAAATCTTTCTCATTGATTTCTGACTAATTTATTTAAATCCTTAATTTCAACCCCTTACTTGATAGAACGACAGGAAAGCGTTTCAATGATTCATTCTTGGTTTCGAACAAAAGCTTTTAATTCCTCATATTCATATTGTTCTGGGATTTAACTGATTACTTTCAATATCTGTTGTTGTCCATCTTTTAAGTCCAGTTGGCCGATCTTTAATTCATTCATTTGACCCTCGAGGTCTGATTTTAAATCAACCATCTGACTTTCTAAATCAGTCTTTAAATCTTTAACTGGATCTTCCAAACCTGCCTTAATATTTTTAACTTGGACTTCTAGTCCATCCAACCTTTGATTAATCTGTTGCAATACATTTTCCGTTTCTATCATTCTTCCAATGGCTATTCGTTATATTATGATAAACGGGCTTTCCTTGTGAAATTTCCAGAGTAACCTAAATTAATTTATTGTATTTTGGTGTATTAATATTCCCCTAAAATAATTCCTCATATAGCATGTTCTACTAGTTAAATAAAGTCCACATATTAATATAAAATACGATAAACCTATTTTACCGTCGATTATTCCTGTACCCCATTTAACAAGAAACCGTTTTCAAAAAAATAAATATACTATTTCTATTTACAAAATTCAGAAAATATAATTTAATAGAATAATATAAAAATAATTTTTTAGGGGGATTATGATGAAAAATGTCAAAATTTTATTGTTGGCATTGACTATGATGATGGCAATGTTCCTAGCTGCTTGTGGTGGGGGTAATGAAGCTACAAACAGCAATGAATCAAAAGAACAAGTTGGAGGAGATGCAGAAAAGTCTGCTGGCGCAGTTGAAGCAAAAATCGGAGTTATTGCTTGGATGACTGGTTCTGGCGCTGGTTATGGGGAAGCAATTACAAATGGAATTAACTTAGCGCTTGAAGAAATCAACGCTAAAGGTGAAGTGAAAATTGATCTAGTAGTCGAAGATTCTGCTGGTAAGCAGGAGCAAGCATTATCAGCAGCACAAAAGTTAATTAACTCTGATAATGTTACTGGTTTAATTGGACCTACATTAAGTACTGAAATGAACGTAGTTGGACCTGAAGCAGATTTAGCCGGTGTGCCTACAATGGGAACGTCAACAACTGCACAGGGTATTCCAGAAATTGGGGACTATATTTTTAGGGATTCCATTCCTGAGTCTTTAGCAATTCCAGCAGCGATGCAAAAAGCAATCGATAAATATGGTGTTAAAAAAGTAGCAATCATGTATGGAAACGACGATGTATTCACAAAGTCAGGTTTTGACACAATGAAAGCTACTGCAGAAGAAATGGGCTTAGAAATTTTAACAATTGAAACATTCCAAAAAGGTCAATCAGACTATAATGCACAATTAACAAAAATTAAGAATTTAAATCCTGAGTTAATTCTTTGTTCTGCTTTATATAATGAAGGGGCTGTAATTATGGACCAAGCTCGTAAGATGGGACTTACAGTACCATTCGTTGGCGGTAATGGATTTAACTCGCCAGAAGTTATCAAAATTGCTGGTGATGCAGCAAATGGTTTAATCGTTGCAACACCTTGGTTTGGTGCTAAAGAAGATGCAAAGGTACAAGAATTTGTTAAGAAATATACTGAAAAATTCGGTAAAGAACCTGATCAATTCGCGGCACAAGCATATGATGGCCTTTACTTATTTGCAGAAGCTATTAAAAATGCAGGTGAAGCAGACCGTGATGCAGTTCGTGATGCGTTAGCAGAAATTAAAGACTTTGAAGGTATTTTAGGTGTTATGTCATTTGACGAAGTTGGGGATATCGTAATGGATCCAACTGTATTGGTAATTGACGGGGGTCAATTCAAATTATTTGAATAATGGTTTGTGAAAGGAGAGGCACCAATTGTTTATAGAGCAGTTAATCAACGGCATAACGCTTGGTAGTATTTATGCAATAGTAGCACTGGGGTTTACGTTAGTATTCGGTGTTTTAAATATTATCAATATGTCACACGGTGAAATATTTATGTTCGGTGCCTTTATGGGAGTGCTTGTAACTCAGACTTATCAATTGCCTTTATGGGTAGGGTTCCTAGTTGCTATTGCTGTTACAGGCATTATGGGTTATTTCTTGGAACGTTTCGCATTAAGGCCACTACGAGGGAAGCAAGGTGTATCACACCTTGCTCCTCTTATAAGTACCATAGGGGTATCTATATTTCTTGAAAATCTTGCCCATCATTTATTTGGTGCGGGGAATCACCCATTTAGAACTTCTTTTTCAGAGATTAGTATAAAGGTTGGATCCATAACAATTTACGTTGTGCAAATTGTTATTTTTGTTATTTCCGTCATATTAATGATCGGGCTATCCTATTGGTTATCAAAGACAAAAGCCGGAAAAGCATTACGGGCTAGTGCAGAAAACCTAAATGCAGCAAGCTTACTTGGCGTAAACACAAAAAGAATCATTACTTTAACCGTGATCCTTGCGTCTGCTATGGGAGGTATTGCGGGTATCTTAGTTGGAATGGCATTTAACTCAGTTACACCGCAAATGGGTCTTTCGATGGGCCTAAAAGGACTTGCCATTATTATTTTAGGCGGCATGGGTAGCGTCCGAGGCGCTATGGCTGGCGGTTTAATTTTAGGTTTATCTGAAACATTTGTTGTCGCTTTTGGTGATTCAGGTTATCGTGACGCGATTGCCTTTGTTATGATCATCATCATTCTATTAGTTCGTCCTCAAGGACTATTTGGATCTGCGACAGCGGAAAGGCCGTGATGAGATGTTAGAAAATATGATTAATCCATATTATTTACAAGTAGCTTCATTCGTATTAATCAATATCATTCTGGGTATCAGTATTTATATAACACTCGCTACTGGTCAGATTTCGTTAGGTAATGCCGGTTTTATGGGGATTGGAGCTTATACTTCAGCGCTTGTTACAATCCACTTTGATCTACCTATTATTATAGGAATAGTATTGGGAACAATTGTGGCTGGATTTGTTGGTCTTTTAGTAGGTTTACCAACATTAAGACTTCAAGGCGTGTTTTTAGCTATTTGTACGCTAGGTTTTGGTGAAGTAGTCCGGGTTTTCTTTATTAACTGGGAATCTGTAACTAATGGAGCTGTGGGAATTTCCGGAATCCCGCATATTGGACGTGAAATTCTTGCAACAGCAAAAGAGTGGGGAATTAATCCTGCTGATTGGGGTCTTCGAAACAATCAATTTATTAGTTTAGCAGTTTTCGTTCTTTTATTGTTAATTGTGATCATATTGTTATGGTTTTTCATCCGTCAAAATAATTCACGAGTTGGCCGCGCCTTTGCCGCAATCAGAATGGATGAAAAAGCGACGGAAGCTATGGGTGTTAACATAACTTACTATAAAATTTTAGCCTTTGTACAAGGTGCTATGATTTCGGGATTTGCAGGGACGTTATTTGCTCATGTTGTTGCTTATATTAGCCCGGCCGATTTCTCTTATCATAAGGCAGTAGAAATTTTAATATTCGCTGTGTTTGGTGGTAGTGAAGTCATTTGGGGTCCTGTATTCGGTGCAGCATTACTAACATCGTTACCAGAGTTTTTAAGAGGTATCGCAGAATATCGCTTTATGATTTATGGAGCTATCCTTGTAGCAATGATGGCGTTCCGTCCACAAGGTATTCTTGATCCAATTTGGTTTAGAAATATAAAACTATCTAAAAAACGTAAAACTTCAGTGAAAAGGGGTGCTGACCATGGTGCTTGAAATTAAACAAGTTAGTAAAAGCTTTGGTGGTCTCCAGGCATTAACTGATGTAACGTTTTCAATTGAAGAGGGTCAAGTTTTCGGGTTGATAGGTCCGAATGGTGCCGGGAAAACAACGATGTTTAATATTATTACATCTATGTTTCCACCAACTGTCGGTGAGATTAAATTTTTAAAAGAGAATATCACGGGTTTGAAGCCTTACCAAATAACGGATAAAGGAATTTGCCGGACATTTCAAAATATCCGTTTATTCCAACAAATGACTGTACTTGAAAATGTAATGGTTGGTACACATTGCCGAACAAAATCTGGTGTTTGGAAAAGTGTTTTCAGACCAAAGTCGCAAAAGCTGGAAGAAAAAGAGGTAATAGAAAAAGCGGAAAGCCTTCTAGAATTAGTAGGGTTGCTAGAATATAAGGATACGATTGCCGAAAATCTTTCATATGGTCAGCAAAGGCGTTTGGAGATTGCCCGGGCTCTTGCTAGTTCACCCAAACTATTATTATTGGATGAACCAGCGGCTGGGATGAATGAAAAAGAAACACAAGATTTATTAGATTTAATCTTCTTAATCAAAAGCAAAGGCTTAACGATTTTATTAATTGAACATGATATGCCTTTAGTAATGAAGGCATGTGATCGTATTGCTGTACTCAATTTCGGACAAAAAATAGCCGAAGGTACCCCAAAGGAAATTCAAGATGATCCTGTCGTAATCGAAGCCTACCTTGGCAGAGAGGAGGACGAGGAACTTGCTTAAAGTTCAAGGGATTAGTACTTATTATGGGAAAATACAAGCGCTGAAAGGCATCTCATTAGAAGTAAAAGAAGGTACCATTGTCACCATTCTAGGAGCAAATGGTGCCGGTAAAACTACGACTATGAATACAATAAGTGGTCTGCTCCATCCGAAGGAAGGGAAGATTTCTTTCCAAAACGAGGACATTACAAAATTGGAGCCATTTCAACTCGTTCGAAAAGGGATTGCTCTAGTACCAGAAGGTCGTGCAATTTTAACAGGCATGACGGTATTAGAAAATCTTGAAATGGGAGCTTATCACCGAAATGATAAAGAAGTAAAACAGGATTTGGAAATGGTAATGGACCGATTCCCAATCCTTCGTGAACGAAAATCCCAATTAGGCGGTACGTTATCTGGTGGACAGCAGCAGATGCTTGCTATCGCAAGAGCGCTTATGTCTAAGCCGAAGCTTCTGTTATTAGATGAACCATCCATGGGATTAGCACCGCTAATCGTTCAAGATATTTTTAGAATTGTAAAAGAAATTAATACTACAGGAACAACGGTTTTAATCGTAGAGCAAAATGCGCGCCAAGCATTAAAAATAGCTGACTACGGCTATGTACTTGAAACTGGAAAGGTTGTTGCGGAAGGACCTGCAGCACAATTGCTGGAGGATTCAAGCATTAAAGAAGCTTATCTAGGACACTAGTGAATCATTAATAAACATACTAAAATACTAAAAGCCTTGATGATATCAAATATCAGCAAGGCTTTTTGAATAGTGGGACAGAGAACCCGACCCCGCGGTACGAGCCCCCGTGATCTATTTAGAAAATATGAATCTTATGCATGTAAGTCCAAATATTTTTCCCGATTAGCACAACTGTAATTGCGATAAATAACACTTTTACGTAAGCAACCCCGGTTTTTATCGCCATTTTCGACCCCACAAATGCACCAAGGACCATCGCAATCCCCATTGGTATGCCGTATTGGAAGTTAACGGAGCCGAAAATGATAAAGATTATAAGAGACGTGATGTTGCTAGAAAAATTTAAAGCTTTAGCATTCCCGGCTGCTTCTACAAAATCAAAGCCTAAAAATAAGAAAGAAAAAATAAGAAACGATCCAACCCCTGCACCCAAAACCCCATCATAGAATCCTAAAATGAAGGCAGTAGAAGTAATGAAAATCATCATTTTTGTTGATAGTTTCTTAAACTTTGATTTAACTCCCCAATCTTTTTTAAAGATTGTGTATACCGTAACTAGAATTAGCATAATCAAAACAAGCTTATTCAAAAAATCAGCCGGTATTAAATGGACAACATAAACACCGATCGCCGATCCAATGATAGACAGTGGCAAAAGCTTTAAAACAATCTTTTTATTAACCTTTCCTGAACTAAGAAAGGAGATGGTACTAGTTAGAGAGCCCATTGTTGCTGCCAACTTATTAGTACCTAACGCAATGGATGGGGGTAGACCAGTAAATAATAAGGCAGGGATGGAAATGAGCCCGCCGCCTCCAACCGCCGAATCGATAAAAGCAGCAGCAAAGCCACAAATAATTAAGAAAGCTAACATCCCTAAGTTAAATTCATCCATTTATGATGCCTCCGAATTCTTGTCTATATACTTTATAAAAATAATTATTTCTTCTTTAATATATACTCTTAATTTATCAAGTAGTAAATATTAAGTTTTTCCAAACATTAAACACATAAAAAATTTTAAAATTATTGGATTGACTCGGATTTTGTAGGATGGGATTATAATGTGTTAAGGCTATCGAGGGAAAAATGGAAGCGTTTAATAATTTCATAGATAGGTAGCCGGGAGGGAATATAGTAATGGAAAATATTAATTTATTTGTTATGGTAGGAGCAGCACTAATTCTATTTATTGTTTTTGCATTGCTTGTATCTGGGTTCATTTTATACATGGTATTGAGAAAACGGGATACACAGCAAACGCAGCATTCTATAAGAAGGAATTTCCCAGTTCTTTCTCATATCCGTTATATTTCAGAACATATCGGACCAGAACTTAGACAGTACCTATTTGAGGGGGATCATGAAGCAAAGCCATTTTCTCGATTGGATTTCCAATTTATTGTCAAAGCTGGTAAATATGCTAAAACGATTATTGCTTTTGGTAGTAAGCGGGATTTTGAGAAGCCAGGTTTTTATATTCGAAATGCTTTTTTTGCAAAACAAATAACAGATTTAGAAGCAGATAACAAGAAATTAATTGATACACAAAAATATGTAACTGATAAAGATACATTATTTGCACGTCATGAACATAGTATGGAGGCACAGATCAAACCTTGGCATTATACAGATCGTGACGCTGTTGTCATGGGAAAAGACACTTGTCGCATTCCTTATAAAATCAAAAGTCCAGTAGCTATGAGTGGTATGAGTTATGGTGCTTTAGGTGATCATGCAATTACTGCTTTATCATATGGTTTAAAAGACGCAGGTGCTTATATGAACACTGGGGAAGGTGGAATTTCGCCCTACCATTTAAAAGGTGGAGCAGATATCATTGCTCAGATTGGCCCGGCCAAATTTGGATTCAGAAATGAAGACGGTTCATTTTCATATGAGGAACTTCGTAAAAAGGCTGCAATTCCACAGGTTAAAGCCTTTGAATTAAAGCTTGGCCAAGGTGCTAAAATTCGCGGTGGTCACGTTGAAGCTGCTAAGGTTACACCAGAAATTGCAGAAATTCGCGGTGTAGAACCATATAAAACAATTGATTCATCAAACCGTTTTGAAGAGTTCCATGACATGAAGACCATGATGGACTTTATTGAAAAGATAAGAGAAGTATCTGGAAAACCGGTTGGAATTAAAATTGTAATCGGCAGTGAAGAGACCTTTGAAGAATTTGTTGGTTTTATGGCTAAGACAAATCGTTATCCTGATTTCATTACGATTGATGGTGGAGAAGGCGGTACAGGTGCCACTTATCAAGCAATGGCTGACTCTGTAGGTCTTCCGATTAAACCAGCTTTAATGATTGCACAAAGGGTATTGAAGAAATACAAAATGCGCGACAAAGTAACCATTATCGCAAGCGGCAAGTTATTCTCTCCTGATAAAATTGCGATAGCTCTAGCACTAGGGGCAGATGTTATCCAAATCGCAAGAGGACTTATGATTTCAGTAGGCTGTATTGGAGCACAAAAATGCCACTCCAATGAATGTCCTGTTGGTGTAGCAACAACTGATCCTAAGCTGCAAAAAGCTCTAGTTATCGAGGAAAAGAGATACCGGGTAACCAATTATATGACAACTCTTCGTGAAGAATTGTTCATGTTGGCAGCCGCTGCAGGCTTAACTTCACCAAGACAATTCAATGAGAAGCACGTTGTTTATGTAGATAATGAGTTCCAGGCAAAAACAATTGCCCAAGTAAAAGAAGTAGTACAAGTTAAAGAGTTAGTAAGTGTAAAAGTAGTGGAAAAAGTAGTAGAAGCTGAAAAAGAAAAGGAAAAAGAACTACAATTAGTCTAATAAGAATAATAGATCATATACAAAATGGAACACGGGGTCTCGTGTTCCATTTTTTTTCATCCCATTATTTTATATATTCATCACTAACAAGAGTGTCCGCTAAGATTTCTGATGGAATGGTGAATTCCACAACACCCATATAACCCGGTGCCACCTCATATTTATCAAATACAATCACTAATTTGTTGTATTTAGTAATGTAGAAGGATTGGTTCGCTTTTATTTTCTCAAATGGATCAAAGAGATCTTCTTCTTGCTTATTAGGATTATCTACCCAATAAATTAGGGAAGTGTCCTTTTCCATTTGCGAGAGCATTTGTCTTTTAATTTCCTCGCTTATCACGTTAATATAGGCATCATTCTTAAAAAGGCTAGGCAATGTGATGAGTAAGCCTTTTTGTTTATCAATCGTGTCAAATTGGTAGGTCGTTGAAGAGGAGCCAACTGTATTCACAACATAGCGTCCAATTGATAAAATTCGATCGGTATCTGTTTTTATTTCATATCCGCTGTCTACCCCTAAATGGCCTCCATTAGCTGCTTTTAGTTCCTCGATATCAGCCTGGAATTGTTCATATAGTGCCTTGCTTTCTTCTAAATATTTTTCATTTAAAGTAGCTTGCAGTCCCTCATTATTAAGGTTATGAATGGCAGGTGTTTTTATGTCAGCATTATAGGTTTCTTCATCAACTTTAAATTCGACAAAGGTCAATACTTTCACAATGTTTCCGATAACAGGAACCTCAGCCATCGTTTTTGCGAATGTCTCGTTTACATTTAATCCACCAACGAACACCACCGAAGCAACTGCTACTCCTGCAATCCATTTTGTTTTTCTATTTTTCCTCGGTTTTTGCTGAAGGGCTTTTTTTACAACAAAGTCTAATTCATTAGGAATAGGGATATTATCATAATCAGCCTTTAATTTTTCAATCTTTTTATCCATTTAACTTACCTCCTAGAATGGATTGATCTTTGTCCTCAATTTGGATTCGGAGCAGCTTAAGTGCTCTATATAGACGGGTCTTTATTGTGTTTTCATTCTCATGCAGGATTTCTGAAATCTCACGAAGAGTTAGGTCTTCAAAAAATTTTAGAATGATAATAACCCGATATTTTGGTGGGAGTTGATCCAGTCCTCTTGTTAAATCAACATTTTCATAAGTATCATTGCTATTGGGACTAACAAACTCCAAAGTTTCTTCATCGACACTAATTTCTCGTTTCTGTTTACGTAATAAATCCAGTGAAGTATTTACTACGATCCGATAAAACCAGCTTTTCAATCCTTCTGGGCGTTCAAGACTATATACGGATTTCAGGGCCTTATGGATCGATTCTTGAATGATGTCCAGCGCATCTTCTTTGTTTTTTACATAAGAGAAGGCCAATCTATAGAACTTCTCCTTTTCTGCGATAATTAAATCGGTTAGTAATTTTTCCAGCTCCTTATTCTTCACCGGAAACACCTCCTCTTTTCTCTTTCTATCTATAAGACGTTTCATGGAGTGCAAAAAGTTTTTTAATATGATTTTATTTAACAATAAACCAAGTTTTTCGACAAATGGACTAGAGCCTTAAAAGAATTGCTTATCCATGTGAAATTCGATATGATGTTAAATAGTGGAATTGAAAAATTGAATTAAATGGTAGGATGGTAAATATGCAAAGAGCGCGTATTATATATAACCCAACTTCTGGACGAGAGCTTTTTAAACGACATATCCCGGAGGTTTTAATGAAGCTTGAGGCTGCTGGTTATGAAACCTCATGTCATGCGACAAAAGGTCCTGGGGATGCAACGATTGCTGCCAGTCTTGCGGCTAATCGGGGATTTGATGTCGTTATTGCAGCTGGTGGTGATGGGACAATTAATGAAGTTGTTAATGGCTTAGCTATTCATGAAGTCCGTCCGAAACTTGGAATTATTCCTGTTGGGACAACGAACGACTTCGCACGTGCAATTAAAGCGAATGGTTCGATAGATAAAGCAGTCGATATAATTGCTGCAGGTTATTCGAAAAAAATGGATATTGGAAAAGTAAATGATCAATATTTCATTAATATTGCTGGTGGCGGGCGTTTGACTGAGTTGACTTATGAGGTTCCGAGTAAGTTAAAAACGGTATTAGGACAACTTGCTTATTATATTAAAGGAGTCGAAATGCTCCCAACACTTAAACCAACTCCGGTGAAAATAGAGTATGACGGAAAGCTTTTTGAAGGTGAAGTCATGCTATTTTTAGTGGCTAATACGAACTCTGTCGGCGGATTTGAGAGGTTGGCCCCAAAAGCCGATCTTGCAGACGGTTTATTTGACTTTTTAATCCTTAAGAAAGCGAATATGGCTGACTTTTTAAGGATTGCAACATTAGTGTTAAGAGGGGAGCATCTTAACGATGATCTGATCATTTATACGAAAGCTAATCGTATAAAAGTGACGTCTGATGAAAAAGTCCAGCTTAATCTTGATGGTGAATTTGGCGGTGTTTTGCCTGCGGAGTTTATTAATTATTATCAGCATATTGAAGTGTTTGTACCAAAAGATTTCTAGTAAAAATGAGGGCAAAACCGATAAATGGTTTGCCTTTTTCTACTTTAAGAAATAACAATAAAGGAAGATTGACATGGCAAAACTAGAAGCACCGATAAATAAAAACGATGTGATAGAGGTAACTTTTGAAGATTTAACACATGAAGGGGCAGGGGTAGCAAAGGTTGATGGGTTCCCGCTATTTGTCCCCAATGGTTTACCTGGAGAACAGGCCCAAATCAAGATTGTTAAAGTGAAAAAAGGGTATGGATATGGGAAGATTCTTGAATTTTACAAAAAAAGCCCTGATCGCATTGAACCAGTCTGTCCCATCTATAAGCAATGCGGTGGCTGCCAGCTTCAGCATTTAAGTTGCGAAGCACAGCTGAAATTTAAGCAAAAACAAGTAAAAGAAGTACTAACAAGAATTGGACATTTGGAAAATATCACTGTCCATCCCGTCCTTGGAATGAAGGACCCGTGGAAATATCGTAATAAATCACAGGTCCCAGTTGGTGAAATCGAAGGTGGCTTGGTGGCAGGATTCTTTCAACAGCGGAGTCATACGATCATTAATATGGAAGAATGTCTAATCCAGGCAGAGGAGAATGACCGTGTTGTTCAAGGTGTTAAACGAATTGCGGAAAAATACGGAATGAGAGCCTATAATGAAGAAACACATTCAGGTACACTCCGCCACATTGTAACTCGCTATGGTCGGAAAACGCAGGATGTTATGGTTGTGCTTATAACGAGAACTGAAAATTTTCAGCATAAAGATAAAATCATTGACGATATTCATGAAGCTTTTCCACAAGTAAAATCAATCATCCAAAATATTAATTCAAAGCGAACAAATGTCATTTTTGGTGATAAGACAAAGGTGTTATGGGGCGACGAATATCTATACGATTCAATTGGAGATATTCAATTTGCAATCTCAGCCCGTTCCTTTTACCAAGTTAACCCGGAACAGACAAAGGTTTTATATGATAAAGCATTAGAATACGCTAAATTGTCCGGTGAAGAAACGGTCATTGATGCTTATTGCGGGATTGGAACTATATCATTATTCTTAGCGCAAAAAGCTATGAAAGTGTACGGAGTAGAGATTGTGCCTGAAGCGATTGAAGATGCGAAAAGAAATGCGAAACTTAATGGCATGACTAATGTTGAGTTTGAAGTAGGAAAATCAGAGGAAATCATCCCGGCATGGCATCAACAAGGTATTAAAGCTGACGTCATCGTTGTCGATCCGCCTCGCAAAGGCTGTGATACTGAACTACTTGAAACGATCATTAAAATGAAACCGAAGCGGGTAGTCTATGTTTCTTGTAACCCGGGAACACTGGCACGAGACCTGCGTATCCTAGAAGATGGCGGATTTAAAACAATCGAGGTACAGCCGGTAGATATGTTTCCGCATACGAACCATGTTGAGTGTGTAGTGTCTACATATCTTGCTGATGACAAATAACAGGAATGCCTAAACTGATTGTGAAAATTCTATATAGAAAAGCAAAGCTCATGCCACCTAAGCATGGGCTTTAAAAATGACTTGAAAGCCTATCGAAACAGAGGTAACATCAACAAAACTTGATGATTAGGAGGCTTTGTTGATGGTCGGAATCGAGATGGATGATATAACGGCTAAAAAACTTTTAGAGATCGCTGGTCGCCATTACAAGCTTGTTTATGAATTAGGGAACAGAAGTACTTCTAAGGAGCGCAGGATAGAAATTATGGAAGAAATTCAGAGTTTACGAATCAGAAGGGATACTATTATTGAAGGATTGAAAAAAGATCAAATAAAATGAGTTTTTATCCATAGTAAATGCAGCAAAATTTTTTTGAAACTTCACAAATTTTAGGGTATGATATAAAAGGAAAATCAAACCATTTTTGGTATTTTGCTAGATAAGATATATATATTAACTATTATTCTATTATCAGGAGGAACTATGAAATACGATCGAAATGTAAATTATTCAAAAAGAATTAAGAACTTCCTAGTCTCTACTACATTAGCAAGCTCTTTGGTAACGTTTGGAAGTGTAGGATTTGCAAGTGACTCATCGGAAATTATCAATGAATCTTCTTTTATCCAAGATCAAGTTGAAATCGATGGGGACATGATTAACTTCCCACAAACAGAAGTTGATAGTAGTGGCGGAGCAGGAGCGTTAGCTCAAGCCAAGGTAGAGATTAACGGGAAGATTGTAAACTTCTCCCAACCTGCAGTCGTCAAAAACGGCTCTACATTAGTTCCTTTAAGGGGTATCTTCGAGGCTCTCGGAGCCAAAGTAGATTGGAACCAAGCAACCCAAACCGTGACAGGAACAAAAGGTGACCTAACAGTGAAACTAACAATCGGTCAAAAGACTGCCTATGTAAACGGAAAAGCAGTTCAACTAGCCGAACCTGCTCAAATTTTAAACGGTTCTACTTTAGTACCACTCCGTTTCATCGGAGAATCGTTAGGCTCACAAGTATCATGGGATGGAGCACGTCAAACGGCAGTTATCAAAGATTCGTCAGCAGTACAACCATCTACACCAGTAGAGAAACCAAAAGAAACCAACGATGGTAAAGTAGTAAACGGCATCAAAGCCAACTACGGAAGTCATACTTACGCAGTAAAGAACCAAAAGGAATACGATCAAGTAATGTCTATTATTGATAACGCTATTGATAAAGCAGACTCAGTCACTTTTGGTGGAAGATACGCAGATGCAGCCGAGAAATATATTAATTCATACCCTAACTGGGATAAAACAGATAAAACCCAAGCAGGTATGGATGAGGTATTTGGACCACTTTTGAAAAACGGAGTAAGCAAGGAAGAAGTAAAATGGTTATACAAATTATCAGTAACTGCTAATACACTATCGCAGCAAAGGGAATCAGGTAGAGACGGCTCTCCACGTTCCGCTTACGATGAATTGGTAAACAAAGTAGGAGACTGTGACTCAGCAGCTCAAGCTCACTCAGCTTTATTCGACGCAGCAGGTTACAGCACAGCCATCGTAGCAGGTCAGAATCATGCTTATGTATATGTAAAGGTGAAAGGTAAATGGTACTCACCACAAGGTGGGAGTTTTGCAGGTGGGGTAGAAAATCTAACTGTACCTAAAGGTGGTTGGTTCCTCTCCAACCCAAC
>NZ_AJLR01000056.1 GCF_000307855.1 Schinkia azotoformans LMG 9581
CAGCGGTTCGATCCCGCTAGGCTCCATTGTCAGACAAGACGTTAAAATCACTTGAACATTGAAAACTAAATAACAATATCTAATAACGATAAATAAACCAAAAGCTGTGAATTTTAAAGAATTTACAAACTTATACTTGAAAAACGATGATTATAAATCATCATGGCAAAGTTAATAAGGGCGCACGGTGGATGCCTTGGCACTAAGAGCCGATGAAGGACGTGACTAACGACGATATTCTAGGGGGAGCAGTAAGTACGCATTGATCCCTAGGTCTCCGAATGGGGAAACCCAGCTGCTACTAGCAGTTATTCATGAGTGAATACATAGCTCATGTAAAGGTAACGCAGAGAACTGAAACATCTAAGTACCTGCAGGAAGAGAAAGTAAAAACGATTTCGTAAGTAGCGGCGAGCGAACGCGAAGAAGGGCAAACCAAGAAGCTTGCTTCTTGGGGTTGTAGGACTGCAACGTGGACTTAAGCATTATAGTCGAATAACCTGGGAAGGTTAATCAAAGAGGGTAATAATCCCGTAGACGAAATAGCGCTTATACCTAGCAGTATCCTGAGTAGGGCTGGACACGCGAAATCCAGTTTGAATCCGGGAGGACCATCTCCCAACCCTAAATACTCCTTAGTGACCGATAGTGAACCAGTACCGTGAGGGAAAGGTGAAAAGAACCCCGAGAGGGGAGTGAAATAGCACCTGAAACCGTGTGCCTACAAGAAGTTCGAGCCCGTTAATGGGTGAGAGCGTGCCTTTTGTAGAATGAACCGGCGAGTTACGTTATGATGCGAGGTTAAGTTGAAGAGACGGAGCCGTAGGGAAACCGAGTCTGAATAGGGCGACTTAGTATCATGATGTAGACCCGAAACCTAGTGACCTATCCATGAGCAGGGTGAAGGTGTGGTAAGACGCACTGGAGGCCCGAACCAGGACACGTTGAAAAGTGTTTGGATGACTTGTGGATAGCGGAGAAATTCCAAACGAACTGGGAGATAGCTGGTTCTCTCCGAAATAGCTTTAGGGCTAGCGTCGAAATGTAAGTGTATTGGAGGTAGAGCACTGTTTGGGTGAGGGGTCCGTCTAGGATTACCAATCTCAGATAAACTCCGAATGCTAATACACATGTTCGGCAGTCAGACTGCGAGTGCTAAGATCCGTAGTCGAAAGGGAAACAGCCCAGACCAACAGCTAAGGTCCCAAAATATATGTTAAGTGGAAAAGGATGTGGGGTTGCACAGACAACTAGGATGTTAGCTCAGAAGCAGCTATCATTCAAAGAGTGCGTAATAGCTCACTAGTCGAGTGACCCTGCGCCGAAAATGTACCGGGGCTAAACATATTACCGAAGCTTTGGATTGATATTTTATCAATGGTAGGAGAGCGTTCTTAACCGCGATGAAGGTATACCGTGAGGAGTGCTGGAGCGTTAAGAAGTGAGAATGCCGGTATGAGTAGCGCAAGATAAGTGAGAATCTTATCCACCGTAAGACTAAGGTTTCCAGGGGAAGGCTCGTCCGCCCTGGGTTAGTCGGGACCTAAGGCGAGGCCGAAAGGCGTAGTCGATGGACAACTGGTTGATATTCCAGTACTAGATATGATCGTGATGGAGGGACGCAGTAGGCTAAGAGATGCCAGTTAATGGATTCTGGTCTAAGCAGTGAGGTGTGAGATGTGTCAAATGCATTTCTCTCTAACATTGAGCTGTGATGGGGAAGCAACTACGGTTGCGAACTCTCTGATGTCACACTGCCAAGAAAAGCTTCTAGCGTAAAGTCATATCTACCCGTACCGCAAACCGACACAGGTAGTCGAGGCGAGTAGCCTCAGGTGATCGAGAGAACTCTCGTTAAGGAACTCGGCAAAATAGCCCCGTAACTTCGGGAGAAGGGGTGCTGGTGTAAAAGCCAGCCGCAGTGAATAGGCCCA
>NZ_AJLR01000057.1 GCF_000307855.1 Schinkia azotoformans LMG 9581
GGAAACATATCTACCGGCTGAATATATTCTACCTTGTATGCTTTACTTAAAAACTGTATATCCTTAGCAAGTGTTGATGGATTGCAGGATACGTAGACCATTCGTTTTGGTTTAATTTTAAAAACTGTTTCTAGAAATTTTTGATCACAACCTACTCGTGGTGGATCAACTACAATGATATCCGGGTGCCAGCCTTCTTTTTCCCATTTTGGCAGCCAGTATTCCGCTTTGCCAACTGCATAATAAGTATTTTCCAAGTCATGTTTGGCAGCATTTTCGCGAGCGTCGACAATAGAATCTTCAATCGTATCCATCCCGCGAATTTCAGATGCACCTTTCGCCAACCAAAGTCCGATTGTTCCTACACCACAGTATGCATCTACCAATTTTTCCTTTCCAGTAAGCTGTGCAGCTTTTTTGACCTCATTATAGAGTTTCACAGTTTGAACCGGATTCAATTGAAAGAATGCTCTGGCAGAAAGTTCAAACGATAGGTCTCCTAACGTTTCTTGAATAAATTCTTCGCCTTGCAGATGAATCGTTTCATCACCAAAGATTATTGAGGTCTTATCCCCATTTACATTTTGAAGTACTGAATTTACTTCTGGAAGGCGTTTGTTAACTTCCGCAATGAAATTATCCACTTCAGGAAATTCTCGTTTTGTCGTAACAAGGACTAATTGAATCTGTCCAGACGCAAATCCCACTCTTGTTACGATTGTACGAACAAAGCCTTTCCGTTTCTTTTCATTATAGATTGGAATATTTAAGTCTTCCAAAATTTGTTTAACAATTTGAGTCACTTTATTTGTACTCGGATGCTGAACCATACAGTCAGATATATCTATTAACTTATGGGAATTTAAGCCGTATAAACCTGCCAACACTTTTTGCTCATCACGACCAACCTGGAGCTGACTTTTATTGCGGTATCCCCATGGATTTTCCATACCAATCGTTTCACGAATATCAAGCTGTTCAATATTTAGGTTGGTATGTCTTTCGAGGGCTTGGATCACAATATCTCGCTTCTCTTTTAACTGCTGCTTATAATCTAAGTGTTGAAGCTGACAGCCACCGCATTCTTCGTAAATCGGACATAATGGTTGGACCCGATATTGGGATTTTTGACGAATCTTTTTCACTTTTGCTTCGGCAAAATTTTTTTGAACCTTTGTTGCTTCTGCTACGACGATTTCCCCAGGTAATGCACCTTGGACAAATACGGTTTGCTTTTTAAAGAAGCCGACACCTTCCCCGTTAATTCCAAGTCTTTTAATTGTGAGCGGAAATTCCTGCCCGACTTGTAGTTGGGACGTTTTATCTGATCTTTGATCGTTTCGTTGATTGCTTTGGCTTTGATTTTGGAATCTTGGTTCTTTTTGTTTATTTTGGGTATGTTTTTGCTTTTGGTTAGCCATTTTTTTTACTCCATTTCAATATTCTCAGTTCCTATTATGTTTTATTTTTTGCATTCAGGCAAATGATTGGATAAAATGCAAAAAACCAGCATTAGGTTCATGCCTAGTACTGGTTTCAATAATGGGACAAAGAACATCATACTATGGCACACTGAGCCGGAGTTCCCGACCCCGTGGCTTGGCTCATGGGACAGAGAACCCGACCCCGCGGCCCAATTTAGTCCATATAATTCTGATACAATAACGGTTTTGGCATACTTTTCTCTAGCATTAGGTCATCCAAACTTTTGAAGGTGTAACCTTGTTCGTGGAGGGTATCAATCACTTTTTCCAGTGCTTTGGCGTTGTCCTCTGACACTGTATGTAGGAGGATAACCGCCCCAGGATGGATTTGATTCACGATATTATCATAAGCATATTTCCAACCTTTTTGATTATTTATATGCCAATCAACAAAGGCCAACGACCAAAATACGTTTACATACCCATGGTCCCCTGAAAGCTTTAATGTTCTTTCACTAAAAATTCCTCTTGGTGGACGTAGGTACATCATATCTGATTTTCCAGTAATTTTTTTATATTCTTCCTCTACGAGCTGTAATTCTTTTTTCAAGCGAATATCACTAACTTGCGTTAAATCAGGATGGTGCCAAGAATGGTTTCCAACGATATGGCCTTCATTCACCATTCTTTTTACTAAATCGGCATTTTCAGTTAAGTAATGACCTGTAACAAAAAACGTTGCTGGCACCTTTTTCTTTTTTAATATATCTAAAATATCGGCTGTAAATCCATTTTCATAGCCGTTGTCAAAGGTTAAGTAAATGTCTTTTTTTGATGTATCCCCTAAATAGAATGATCCATATTTTGCAAGGATGGATTTAAAAAATTCACCCGCATCTGCAGGTTCATGGTTGCGGCTTTTCTTCATCCCCCAATGTATCGGGTTGTTTGGAGGTGTTTCAGCCTGTATCGTATTAAAACCACCAAAAAGAAATACAATAATTGTAACGATTTGGAATGCAGCTTTTTTTGCACCTTTCATTAAAAATGCCTCCTTATTTGGCAAATCTATATCTATATTTTTTGAAAGGTGGATACTTTCATACCAAACATCATTTTCCATTAGAAAAGCGGAGGCGACCTGTTTAGCGACGTATGGACTAGAGCACATCGACTGAGATAAAGGAAACACTAAGAGCGAAGCGATTAGATGTTGACTTATCGTAGGGAGGTGGGCAAAGTCCACTGGTCGCTGGAGCTAGACATAGAACCGTGACAGAGAACCCGACCTCTGGCTCGAATTCGAAAAAAAGAAGAGTACCTTGAAAAAGATACCCTTCCTTTAAAATGTATTTTAGTTAAATACTTTTTCTTTGAATTGTGCAAGCTTTTCAAGAGATGATTTGTCAACGTCTTGATGTAGACTGTTTCCGTGTGAATCCATTGTTACAACAGCTTTGAAGCCTTTAACGCTTAGATGCCACATTGCTTCGGGAATACCGAATTGTGTTAAGTCTACGCCGTCAACAGATTCGATGCAATCTGCATAGTATTGAGCAGCACCACCGATAGCATTTAAGTATACACCGCCATGCTCTTCTAATGCTTTCAATGTTTTCGGCCCCATACCACCTTTACCGATAACAGCACGGATACCAAATTTCTTCATGATGTCGCCTTGATAAGGCTCCTCACGAATACTTGTTGTAGGTCCTGCAGCTTTAACATGCCATTTGCCTTCATCATCTTTAAGCATTACTGGACCACAGTGATAAATGATTTGACCATTTAGATCAACTGGTGCATCATGCTCATTTAAGTAATGATGAATCGCATCACGGCCTGTGTACATTCTGCCATTGATTGTTACAACGTCACCAACTTTTAGTGAACGGATTTGTTCTTCAGTAATTGGTGCTTGAAGAACTACCTCACGTGATTCACTTGCAGTTTCAGATGCAGCAGCAACTTCCTGCCCGACTTCTTTTGCAAAATCAACGTCATCACCTTCTTGGTAATGCCATTCTTTAATTTCGCCAGTTACAGGATCAACTTTCACACCTTGACGGCGGAATGCCCAGCAGTTATAAGCAACTGATACATAGAAGCTTGCAGGAATACGGTGCATAGCACCAACTTTACAGCCTAATAATGTTGTTTCTCCGCCAAAGCCCATTGTTCCGATACCAAGCTTATTGGCATTTGCCATTACATATTCTTCAAGTTTACGTAGATCTTCAACTGGATTTACATCATCAACGTTTCTGAACAGTTGCTCTTTTGCAAGATCATATCCTGAGCTGCGGTCTCCACCGATTCCAACTCCAATAAATCCAGCAGAACAGCCTTGACCTTGTGCTTGGTATACAGAGTGCATAATACATTTACGGATACCGTCTAAGTCACGTCCTGCACGTCCAAGACCTTCTAATTCACATGGTAAGCTATATTGAATATTTTTATTTTCACAGCCGCCACCTTTTAAAATGAGGCGAACATCGATATAATCTTTTTCCCATTGTTCAAATTTAACAACTGGTACTCCATCACCAAGGTTGTCCCCACTGTTTGCGCCAGTTAATGAATCAACTGAGTTTGGACGAAGTTTTCCGTTTTTAGTTGCTTCTACAACCGCTTTACGGATTGCCTCTTTAATTTCTAACTGATTAACACCAACAGGAGTCTTAACTTTAAAAGTAGGAAGACCTGTGTCCTGACAAATCGGTGAAATATTCTCCTCAGCCATCACAATATTATTTGAAATCGTGTCTAAAGACATCGCCGCTCTTGTACCGGCACTTTCGCTTAGTTTAGCTTGGTAAATAGCGCGACGAGCATCTTTTGGCAGCTTTGTTGATGTTTCAACAACTAAATTGTACATGCTTTCAAATAATTGATTCATACTGTTCCCCATTCCCCTCTTTTTTGAAAAATAAACAATTCTGAATACGCTAATTAACTTCCACTCCCCATTATAATACTAGTCCTATTTTTTCGAAACCCTATAATAAGAAAAGCGTAAGCGCTTTGCTCATTGCCGTACAAACTGGAGGGGCTTCGACTGAGATAAAGGAAACAGAGCCAGTTCGCTTACCAATCCGGTTTAAATTGATTTATTTTCCCTTGAAGATCATCCAGCATTTCCAAAAGTCGATCAATATCATTTACATCCGCCTCTTCCGGATCAAGTGAGTCCAATACTTTTAGTAAAAGATTTAGACGATTCGTTAAATATTCGATCTGTTGTTTTTTGTCATGTATCGCATTTCCCATATTGTTAGCTCCCTTCTCATCTGCTTTTAATCTTAATCCAATTGCCGATATTTTGACAAATAGAAAAATAAAAGGACTTGTATCGAATATTAAAATCCACTACAAGTCCTTTTGTATTGTTGTTATTCATTTAGGTGTATCAGTTGTAACGAATTTAAATGACAAATGATCTTGAACCGGGATCCATGCCCCAATCCCTTGCTGAGTTACGTTTTTAATTTTGAGCTTAGCTTTGCTGCCTTTGAATTCCAGATAAACTTCACCAAATGTGACCTTCCCTTTTTCATTCACAGCTGGGGCAAATGCATATAAGTAACCAAGCTTTTTAGGAGTTACATTATACACATGCTCCTTTTTCGTGCCTTGTCCTATTACTGTATCAAATGCTAATGGCAGCTCTGTTTTCTTCATAGCTGTTAGCATCATCATTTTTTGAACTTCTTCCGCATTATTGATTCTTGAGGTTAGACCGCCTTTGATCACCGTTTCTTCTTCTTGTTGATAATGGATTTTTTGAGGAGTTTTTCCGCCCCGGTTATCAAACTTGTTCGTATTGGCAGGTTTATACTCCCAATTTATATTGGTTTCTGTCGACTCGTAGCTTAATGGCCACTGCCCTAGATAAATTGTAGCCCGGAAACCAACTGCAGTTGGTGTTGTGTTAATGGAAGATTCATTCAGTATACGTATAAGGTCCGGGTTTTGAATTGGCACATCCGCAGTTTCGAGCAATGTTTTTGCTAAGTCACTTGGTTGAAGATACGGCAAATCCTGAGTTGGATTGGGATACGTATTCTCTTTCGAAATATCAAGGACAGCGTCTGGCACTTTTATTTTGTGTGTTTTAGCTTGTTTTGTATTTTCCGCGCCTATAGATCCTTGAAAACTGAACAATGTTAGAACAAGTGTAGCTACTATTACTAATGTACTTTTTAGCGCTTTCACATAGAGACCTCCTTCGAAATACTTATTTGTATTTTTTTCGAAGAATTGCTTGTTTATCCATAGACCATATTGGAAATTTATGGATGTCTACAGCAAATAAAACCCAATTCCCATAATCATGTAAGCAGCAAGGAGCGTTGCGCCTTCGAACCAGTTTGTTTCACCGTCATTCGCAATTGCAATCGTTAGTAATACTGCTGTCACCATGGAGATCAGTTCCGGCATTGTAAATACTAATGGCATTGACTTTTCGAAAAACAGCGATATCAATACTAAAACTGGTGCAACAAACATCGCAACCTGTAGGGTAGAACCAACTGCAATTTCAACAGCCACCCCCATTTTGTTTTTATAAGCCATTATAATGGCAGATGCATGTTCTGCGGCATTACCTACGATGGCAACGATGATTACCCCGATAAACAATTCGCTCCAGCCAAAGGTTTCTGCCACCTCTGCAAATGTATGTACAAGTTTTTCCGATACATAAGCAACTGCAAGTGTTGCTATAAGTAAAACAGCAAGGGCTTTACCCATCCCCCACTCCGCTACCTCTTCATGTTCACTTGCCCCCTCAGAGGTAGACTGGTATACACCACGATGAGTAACCAACTTAAAGAATAGGGCAGCTAAATAAAGGAGAATTAATATAATTGAAATTCCTGAACTTAGAGCAAGTTTATGCCCCTCACCCATCCCTTGGGTAAATACTTCCGGGATTACGAATGCTACGATTACCGCAAAAACTAAAAGTCCTGAATTATGCCTAGCATCATATACATTAAACTTCTGGCGTTTATACCTTACACCGCCAACAAAAAAGGATAAGCCGGCGACTAACAATAAGTTACCTAAAACCGAACCGGTCAAAGAAGCAAGGACAACACCAACTAACCCGGCTTTTAATGAGAAAATTGAAATGATTAATTCCACTGCATTTCCAAAGGTCGCATTCAACAATCCACCAATTCGCTCCCCAGCAACAACTGCTAAACTTTCTGTTGCTCGACCCATAAAGCCTGCTAACGCGATAATCGTTAAACAATATATGACAAACATAATTATTGTTGGGAAATGAAGCAAACTTCCAATTACAGATAAAGGCACCCCAATCACAGCCATGATGAGGAATATTTTATTTACCATATAAATAAACCAACCCTTCTACAAAAATGAACTTCCTCATTATAGTTTCCAAATTCATTCAAAAGTAATCGAACCACAAGGCCGTGGGACACGGGGTCGGGAACTGTGGCTCAATTCCGCATCCGCCCCTTTTTACAAAATTTTTTTAAAATTCATTGACCAAATTAACACTACTGTTATATAATACAATTAACAATTAAACATCTGTAATACTACAGAAAAATAAAATTTTAGGGGGCTTTTAAAATGAGTCGACAAGAACGGAGAAACATGATTGAGTTTATTACTAGAAACAGAAGGTTTGATAACGAAAATCTTATGTATATGACAGATGAAGAAATTGAGCACATTTACAACAGCACATACTATTATTTCGAGGAATTTATCGAAGACAATATTATCCAGTAATTAGAATAAGATGACGCAGGGGTTGAAGTTCATTGACTAATAATGGAATAGAGCAAAGTAGCCTCTGTTATGATACAGGGGCGTTTTTTCTGCCTTTGTAGTAAAAACTTCTCTGCCCCCGATATGTCCTCTTCCCCTCTTATTGTACAAGGATTCAACCCCTGATTTTATGCCTCCAACAAAAAAGTTCCAATTATATTTTTAAAAATAAATAACTCTTTCTTTGAACTTTACTGTTTCCATGTTATAATTTATTTATAATTATTTTAATCTTATAGTAAAAATAATTTTAAACAATTTTAGGGAAACAAAGCATATACTACTTAAGAATTTAAGAATAATAGCTGATTTTCATTATCAATTGCTTTTATCGGGAGGGATATAAATTGGAACTTCAAGCTAAAGTAATAGAGAAAAATTCTCAATTAGATAAAAACCAAAGAGAATCAAGTTTTATCTATAAAATGACTGAGCATCGGGAATTAATCGCCGCCTTACTTAGTGGTGTTCTTATTGTTGCTGCTTGGGTTTTTTCAAAATACGGAATGGAATCCACATCGGTAACGATTTTCGTCTTAGCTTTCTTAATTGGAGGATACGCTAAAGCCAAAGAAGGTATAACAGAAACTTTAAAGGAGAAAGACCTTAATGTAGAGATGTTAATGGTTTTTGCAGCTATTGGCTCTGCCATAATCGGCTACTGGGCCGAGGGTGCCATCTTAATTTTTATATTTGCCTTAAGTGGTGCTCTTGAAACTTATACAATGAATAAAAGCAAAAAGGAAATTTCAAGCTTAATGACTCTTCAGCCCGAAGAAGCATTGCGTATTATTGATGGTAGAGAAGAAAAAGTGCATGTTTCCATGTTGGAAATCGCCGATCAGATTTTAGTAAAACCGGGTGAACGTGTTCCCGCTGATGGGATCATCATTCGCGGGGAAACAACACTGGATGAAGCAGCGATCACAGGTGAATCCATGCCCGTTAGCAAAAGGAATAAAGATGATGTTTTTGCTGGGACTGTAAATTTAAACGGCTCCATCATTGTTGAAATCACAAAAAAGAGCAGCGAATCTTTATTCCAGAAGATTATTAATCTTGTTCAAAATGCCCAAAGTGAAAAAGCACCATCACAGTTATTCATTGAAAAATTTGAAGGAACCTATGTAAAGGTTGTTTTAGCTGTCGTTATTTTAATGATGTTTCTTCCTCATTATCTGTTAGGTTGGAACTGGCAGGAAACTTTTTACCGTGCCATGATTTTATTAGTTGTCGCATCGCCATGTGCTTTAATGGCTGCCATCATGCCGGCGACACTATCAGCGATTTCAAATGGTGCCAAACAGGGGATCCTTTTCAAAGGTGGTGTTCATCTTGAAAATCTGAATGCCCTTAGAGCGATAGCCTTTGATAAGACTGGAACATTAACTAGAGGAAAACCGGAAATTACTGACATTATCATTCGCCCTGATATTACGGAGGAAGAGTTTTTATTAATAACAGCCTCCATTGAAAGCCATTCAAACCATCCATTAGCACAAGCCATTGTGCAATATACGAAGGAAAGATATTCAATAACTTTTGAAAAACCCTCTCAATTTAAGGATGTTCCTGGTTGGGGGATTGAAGCTTCTTTACTTGATAAACAATGGAAAATAGGTAAAAAAGATTTCATTGGTTTAGATGAGATCAAACGATTTCAAAACAATATTGCAAAGACATTAGCAGAAGAAGGGAAGACGATTGTTTACGTTAAAGATGAAGAGGGCATCGCTGGAATCTTAGCTTTGAAGGATGTTGTCCGTGATATTTCAAAGCAAGCGATCCACACTTTAAATTCAATCGGTATTCATACGATCATGCTTACCGGTGACAGCGAAACCACAGCCCAGTCTATTGCTAAAGAAAGTGGAGTTAATCATTTTATTGCGGAATGTTTGCCTGAGACTAAGGTTGAACACTTGAAACAGCTTCAAGAAAAGTACCAAAATGTTGGTATGGTTGGAGACGGTATCAATGACGCCCCAGCACTCGCTACTGCAAGTGTTGGAATTGCAATGGGGGAAGGTTCAGATGTTGCATTAGAAACTGCAGATGTTGTTTTAATGAAAAACGATTTAACAAAGATTGCTGATGCGATCTCATTATCAAATCGAATGAACAAAATCATTAAACAAAATATTGTTTTTTCCATCTTAGTGATTATGCTCTTAATTGCTTCGAATTTTCTTCAAGTGCTTGACCTTCCGTATGGGGTTATCGGCCATGAGGGAAGTACATTATTAGTAATATTAAATGGATTGCGATTGTTAAAGTAAATATTCTGAAGGGCGCCCAGCGACTCGTAAACTTCACTCATCTCCCTACGATAAGTTAACATCGACTCTATTTACTCGTCGTGTTTCCTTTATCTCAGTCGATGAGCTCCAGTTTATCCGTCGCTAAACGGGCGCTTCCGCTTTTCTAGTTAGTGATAGCTATTCGATTTATTAGCACCACTAGATGTTTTTTGCTTAGGATTAGAACCACTTTTCTTTTGTTTAGTTTTGCCCATTGTTGACCCCTCCTTTACAGGATGAAAGCTTAACGCCTTCTTCAAACATAGTATGGGTTCGACAGGTCTAATATATTTTTATTAAAGTCAACCAAACTTGGCATTAATTACGAGTCATTTTAGCCATCCTCAAGATTGCATTAATTTCTCCACCTAAAATGATAACCATCGCTGATAAATAAAACCAGATCATAAGAACAATGATTCCCCCAAGGCTACCGTACGTTGCAGTATAATTACCAAAGTTCAATACAAAATAAGAAAAAGCAAGCGATACAAGCTGCCAACCGATTGTTGCAAAAAAGACCCCATACCACACTTCACTTATACGTAGTTTTTTATTTGGTGCAAAATAGTACAACATCGCTAATACGACAACCATAACAAAAAAACTAATAAAAATTCTGATAAAGTCCCAAATTGCCATAAATGACTTTGATATACCGAAATGAGTAAATAGAAAAAGACCGATTGCCTTACCGAATACTGGTAATAACAACGCTATAATGATCACGACAATCATAGCAACTGTCAAACAAATAGCGATTAGTCGTGATATGATATAAGATCGATTTTCATGAACATCATAGGCGCGATTTAACGCCCGAATGATTGCATTGATTCCATTTGATGCTGACCAAATAGTAGCAATGACACCAAATGAAAGCAGACCACCCCTAGGTTCATCAAGTATTTGCCGTAAATTCGTTTCGATCAGATGCATTGTTTCACCAGGTGCAAACTTGCTTACCAGTCCTAAAAGATCATCCAAAGAAATGGGCAAATAACCTATAAGTGTAATGATGAAAATTAAAAACGGAAATAAAGACAATAGGAAAAAATAAGCTAATTGTGCAGATAAGCCTACAACTTCATCATGCATAAAACGATAATAAAATTCTTTAATAAAACCTTTTAATGTTGAGATATCGGTTTGTGCCATTTTTAACCCCCATTAAAAGTTCTTATATTTCGTCCAATTCCCTTCCCTCTTCGATATTGTTGGATAAGAGCAGCTTATCACTTGACTGCCTAATATCATTTACCTTTTCAACAATAAACGTTATATCTTCCGTAACCTCTTCTATTTTTTGTCTTGCAACGGAAATTTTATCGGAAACGCCCTCGATTAATTCAGTAGGATTTTTACTATAATGCCATACAGTTCTTCCACAATCCTTTACCTGATTAACCGTGTTTTCTCTTGTTTCACGGTCTAATAAGGAAATGACCGCGCCGGCTAAAGCACCGTATAGGATCCCTTTAATTAGTTTATTATTTTTTTCCATCTGATACGCTCCTTTTTATATGTATACCCATTATATTGTATAAAAAACCAACTTCTACCTTATTATAGCCAACTGAAACTAGTTGTGAGAACTTGTTACCATATTTATTTTTTATTTCCAAATTTAATACTTTTGTATATAAGCTATACCAATATTATAAATTATCCTACTTTTTCCTTAATTTGATTGACCTAGTTTTCTGAATACTCTATATTATTGTTATAATAGTAATATTTCAAAATAGGAGGGTAATGAATGACTTTTTTAGATGTGATTAGTACCGTCAGCGATTGGATTTGGGGACCTCCGTTATTAATTTTAATAGTTGGAACCGGAATTTATTTAACTATTAGACTGGGCTTTCTCCAAATTACAGCCCTACCTTATGCTCTCAAGCAAGCTTTTAGCAAAAAGCAGGATAATACCTCTGAAGGGGATATATCT
The DNA here is from genome assembly GCF_000307855.1 of Schinkia azotoformans LMG 9581. Classification (GTDB taxonomy): domain Bacteria; phylum Bacillota; class Bacilli; order Bacillales; family Bacillaceae_J; genus Schinkia; species Schinkia azotoformans. Next base: position 11,484 of record NZ_AJLR01000057.1, read on the forward strand.
CACTTTCAAGCTTTAACAACTGCTTTAGCAGCAACAGTTGGAACCGGTAACATTGTTGGGGTTGCTACTGCCGTTGTTTTGGGTGGACCTGGTGCTGTTTTTTGGATGTGGCTTTCTGCTCTATTTGGTATGGCGACTAAATATGCAGAGGCTATTCTTGCCGTAAAATATCGTGTAGAGGATAAAAACGGTGAAATGGCCGGCGGTCCAATGTATTACTTGGAGCGTGGATTAGGTCAAAAGTGGCTAGGGATGCTTTTTGCTTTCTTCGGTGCAATCGCTGCCTTTGGAATTGGAAATATGGTGCAGTCAAACTCGATTTCCTCCGTAGTTGATGCAACATTCCATGTACCAACTTGGGTAACAGGCCTTGTTTTAACTATTTTTACTGCTCTTGTAATTCTAGGAGGTATCAAGAGCATTGGTAAAGTTACAGCTTACTTCGTACCAGTCATGGCCATCTTCTACTTAATCGCTGGTTTAGTCATTATGGTTACCAACATTAATGAAGTCCCAGCGGCTATTAGTCTAATTTTCTCACAAGCCTTTACAGGTGATGCTGCTGCAGGAGGTGCAATCGGAGCTGCGATTCGTTGGGGGGTTGCACGCGGGGTATTCTCTAACGAAGCTGGTTTAGGTTCTGCTCCAATTGCCGCTGCAGCTGCAAAAACAGACTTTCCTGCTCGTCAAGCGTTAGTATCCATGACACAGGTTTTTATCGACACAATTATCATCTGCTCAATTACTGGCATAACTCTTGTTATGGGAGGTATTTACCACGATGGACTTAAAGGAGCAGAATTAACAACCGCGACCTTCGAAAAACTAATCGGTGCACCAGGACCAATCATCGTTGCTATCGGATTAATTTTCTTTGCCTATTCAACGGTTCTTGGTTGGGCCTATTATGGAGAAAAATGCTTCTCCTATCTATTTGGTAATGAAGCAATCAAATATTATCGCGTTGTATTTGTTTTAGCTGTTTTTGTAGGAGCAGTTTCAACCCTTGATGCTGTATGGGGAATTGCGGATATCATGAACGGTCTAATGGCCTTCCCTAACTTAATTGGGTTACTTGGACTTTCAGGTGTAGTTGTGGCTGAAACAAGACGATTTAAAAAGGTTATGCAAGAAGAAAAAGCTAAATCTCCGAACGTCGGGGCTTAAAAGAGAAAGCGGAAAAACAATATCGAGATTGCAAAATTGCAATCTCTTTTTTTCATATGGTACGATGGTTAATAAATGAACTCGAAAAGTTTTGAAAGGGAGACGGATATGGACTTAACAAAAAAATCAAAAGAAAATATCGTATATATGGTAGAAGCAATCAAAGATAAACTGCGCATGGCTAATGTCGATGCGTTTAAGGCTGACAATTTTAATGAAGAAATGTATGAGGAATTAAAAGACATTTATGATCTTGTTAAAACTAAAACAACATTCAGCATAAGTGAAATGCAAGCCATTGCCGCAGAGTTGGGGAATATTAGAAAGTAAACGGGAGATGCTTATGAGGTCCATCCTCATAAGCATTTTTTACCATTGATTTTTACATTTCTTTTATTTTTGCAAAACTAGTAATTTCATTATTTATTTCTTCATACTTTCTATCCAAGGTGCTGAAGTCCATTGCCGCGATATAAATATGCTCCAATTGATCGTGTAGTTCTTTCGCCTTAGCAAGGTACGAAGTGGCTTCTTTCATTTTGGCTGAATATCTTTCTCTGATGTCATTAATTTTATCAGCATATTTTTCATCCGTACCTGGTTTGATTGTTCTTGTGTACATATCTACAACTATGTCAGATTCTCTATCAGGGAAATGTTCGTGTGGGGCAGTGCTGTCAAATATGGCAACACCAATTTCTCTAAAAAGGACCATGTCCAGACTGTTCGGATCAAAACCACAATGGTAAATCTCCACATCATACCCTAATTTTTCTGCATTTGCTGCAATTTTTTTCAGCATTGTTGATTTGCCTGAACCAGGGCGCCCTTTAAGGAAGTAGCGATTTTCGATATCTGCTGTTAAATTTTGAATAAAGTCAACTGGACCTTTCGGTGTAGCTGCACCTAAAAAGCGATGGATGATGTCACTCTTCTTATTCAAGCTTACTCCACCGAAGAATTGTTCAATAAGCTCTTCAGTCAATTTATTGGCCGCAACAAAATCCATATTTTTTATATAACACACTTCCCACTCATCATGAATTTTTAACCCTTCGGCAAATAATGAATAGGCAGTTTGAAAGGAGTCGGAAATTTGCCTTGATAGTTTCACAATTTCATCTTTATGGAAAGCAAGTTTTTTGGAATCCCAAGCATCCCCCAAATTCACATATTCCTCAACTGCACCCGGTACTTTTGGCTCGATCACATGTGGAGCTGTTCCATCAACAATTCCAACCTGCAAATCTCTAATAATGACACCGTCAATTGAATTATTGTCGGAAGCACAATGGATGTATTCAATATTAAAACCTTTATCCAGCCATTCTTCCCCAATTTTTTTCATTAAAAATGATTTCCCCGTTCCAGGACCACCCTTTAAAATAAATAACCGTTCCAAGTCTTTTAGGTTTGAATCAAATAAATTATGGAAGCCTTTAGCTGTATTTCCACCGGCATAATAATTTTTAACTGTTCCTGCCATATTCTTTTTACACTCCCTACAAACGGATTTGGAAATATTCCTTTAATACCATATGTTAACAGCTGCAATTAGGTGAATGCCCAACACTAGAAAGGAAGCAGCTATTAAATGTCGATTCCCCGGGAAATAGCGAATTATATAGAATCAATTTGTCTCGATATGGAAAAAAGTTTTCTTTCATCCGCTCGCTGTGTCATATATAATCAAAATATGTGTTTTAAAGGAAAAGCGGAAGCGCCCGTTCAGCGACGTAAGGACTGGAGCACGTCGACTGAGATAAAGAAAACACGACGAAAGAAATGAGTCGATGTTGACTTATCGTAGGGAGGCGGGCGAAGTCCTCTAGTCGCTGGGCGCTGGAGCTAGACATAAATAAAATATTAATTGACCGGAAGTGAGGAAATTATGAGTATTTTAACTGTCAAAAACTTAAGCCATGGCTTTGGAGACCGTGCCATTTTTAATGATGTCTCTTTTCGTCTTTTAAAAGGAGAGCATATCGGATTAATTGGTGCAAATGGTGAAGGTAAATCCACCTTTATGAATATTATTACTCGAAAACTTGAACCAGACGCTGGGGATGTGGAATGGTCGAAGAATGTTCGTGTTGGCTATCTTGACCAACATACAGTGCTTGAAAAAGGATTAACGATCCGTGATGTACTGAAAAGTGCATTCCAATATTTGTTTGACCTTGAAGCTGAAATGAACCAAATTTATGAAAAGATGGCGGATGCTACACCTGAAGAGCTTGAAAAATTGCTTGAAGACGTTGGGACAATTCAAGACCTTTTAACAAATAATGATTTTTATATTATTGATGCCAAGGTTGAAGAAGTTGCACGTGGTCTTGGATTGCAGGATATCGGTCTTGAACGTGATGTTACCGATTTAAGTGGTGGCCAAAGAACAAAAATCCTACTCGCCAAATTATTGCTTGAAAAGCCGGACATTTTGCTATTGGATGAGCCGACAAACTATTTGGATGAGCAGCATATCGAATGGTTAAAACGTTACCTTCAAGAATATGAAAATGCGTTCATCCTAATCTCTCATGATATTCCATTCCTTAATAGCGTCATTAACTTGATTTATCATATGGAAAACCAAGAGCTAAATCGCTATGTCGGGGATTACGATAATTTCATGTCTGTTTATGAAATGAAGAAGCAACAATTAGAATCTGCTTATAAAAGGCAACAACAGGAAATTGCAAAGCTTAAAGACTTTGTTGCTCGTAACAAAGCAAGTGTTGCCACAAGAAACATGGCGATGTCCCGTCAGAAAAAGCTGGATAAGATGGAAGTTATTGAATTAGCAAAAGAAAAACCAAAGCCCGAATTTAATTTTAAAGAAGCTCGTACATCAGGCAAACTTATTTTTGAAACAAAGGATCTTATTATTGGTTATGATGAACCACTTTCAAGACCGTTAAATTTGAAAATGGAACGTGGCCAAAAGCTTGCCCTCGTTGGTGCAAACGGTATTGGTAAAACAACATTGTTACGAAGCATTCTTGGAGAAATTAAGCCAATTTCAGGAACTGTAGAACGCGGCGAATATTTATATATCGGATATTTTGAACAAGAAGTAAAATCTTCCAATAATAACACATGTATTGAAGAAATTTGGAATGAGTTTCCTCATTTCAATCAATATGAAATTCGTGCTGCCCTTGCGAAATGTGGCCTGACTACGAAGCATATTGAAAGTAAAGTAGAAGTATTGAGCGGTGGAGAAAAAGCTAAAGTTCGATTATGCAAGCTGATTAATAACGAAACGAATTTACTTGTATTGGACGAGCCAACAAACCACCTTGATGTTGACGCAAAAGAAGAATTAAAGCGTGCACTTAAGGCTTATAAAGGCAGCATTTTATTAATCAGCCATGAGCCTGAATTTTATAACGAAGTAGCCACAGACGTATGGAATTGTGAATCTTGGACAACGAAGGTGTTTTAATTTATTAAAGGGAACTTCCAATTTAGGGAGCTCCCTTTTTTATCGAAATAAAATTAAAACAATCCTATCGCCTTACCATCAGCGTCAACATCCATATTTAATGCTGCCGGCTTTTTCGGTAAACCTGGCATTGTCATCACATCACCTGTTAGAGCAACTAAGAATCCCGCTCCGATAGATGGACGAAGCTCCCTTACTGTAATCGTAAATCCTTCTGGTCTTCCAAGCTTTGCCGGGTCGTCAGATAGTGAATATTGTGTTTTCGCCATACAGACCGGAAGTTTATCCCATCCCAAAGACTTGTATTCTTCAATTTGTTTTCTTACTTTAGGGATAAAATCAACAGCTACTGCACCATATACTTTTTTAGCAATTGTTTCAATTTTAGCTTCAATTGAATCATTTAACTCATACAATGGTTTAAAGTTGCCTTCCTGTTTTTCTAAAACCCGTAATAGTTTTACAGCTAGGTCAATTCCACCTTCTCCGCCTTTTTCCCATACATCAGATAAAGCAACATCGTAATCTTTTTCTTCACACCATTTCTCGATATACTCAACTTCTTTGTCTGTATCGGTGATGAATCGGTTAATAGCCACAACAAATGGCAGTCCAAAGCTTTGGACTGTTTCGATATGCTTTTGTAAATTTTGCATGCCTGTTTTTAATGCATCTAAGTTCTCCACTGTGAGGTTAGCTTTATCAACACCGCCATGCATTTTTAAAGCACGTATCGTTGCAACAATGACAACCGCTTTAGGATCGATATTACCTAAGCGGGATTTAATATTTAAAAACTTTTCAGCGCCAAGGTCTGCACCAAAGCCAGCTTCAGTAATTACATAGTCGCCCAGCTTGCTAGCTAATTTAGTTGCAATAATACTATTGCAGCCATGGGCGATATTGGCAAATGGACCGCCATGAACGATCGCCGGTGTATTTTCTAATGTCTGCACTAAATTCGGCTTAACCGCTTCCTTCAATAATAATGTCAAGGCACCTTGAACGCCTAAATCTCTAACCGTAACAGGCTGCTTATTAAAACTGTAGCCCACAACGATATTGGACAGCTTTTCTTTTAAGTCAGTTAGATCCTTTGCTAAGCAAAGAATGGCCATGATTTCAGAGGCAACCGTAATATTAAAGCCATCTTCTCTTGGTACCCCTTGTAATGGTCCACCCAGTCCAACAACAACTTGTCTTAATGCACGATCATTTAAGTCCACGACCCGCTTCCACGTAATTCTTCTCGTATCAATTTGGCATTCATTACCTTGATGAATGTGATTATCTAAAAATGCTGCAAGTGCATTGTTTGCTGTAGTAATTGCATGGAAATCACCTGTAAAATGAAGGTTGATATCCTCCATTGGCATGACTTGTGAGTAGCCTCCACCACTGGCACCACCTTTAATTCCCATCGTTGGTCCTAATGATGGTTCCCGCAATGCAACAATGGTTTTATGGCCGATCTTATTTAACGCTTGTCCAAGTCCGACTGTGACCGTAGATTTCCCTTCCCCGGCAGGAGTTGGGTTAATGGACGTTACTAAAATTACTTTTCCATCCGGTGCATTCTGAAGTCGTTTCATGACATCTAAAGAAATTTTGGCCTTATAATGTCCAAATGGCTCCCATTCATCTTCGCGTAAATTCAACCCTTCAGCAATTTCTTTAATAGGCTTCATGACCGCCTCTTGGGCAATCTCAATATCTGATTTTACCTTTTTTGATTGTACGCTCATTTTCGGTCTCCTAGTTTTTATTTATTATTATTATTTTAAAGGAAATTTTTTATAAACACATCCAATTTTAGAAAATGTTAATAAAATTTCAACTTTTTACGACAAATTTTTTACAAGCATATAAGAAGACAGGATCCAATGCGACTCCAGCCTTCTTTATTATTAGTGCTGTAAATTAATGAAAGGATTTCCAAAATTCACCTTCCGTATTAATAATATCCATGATCTCGTCAAATGGTATTTTAAAAGTCGGAAATCCCGCAGCATATGGACCAATTTCATAAGGCTCAAAATAAATATATAGTGTTTTATTATCTACAAAAAATGGTTGATCCACGCTGATCCCTTTATAACTATCAGGGAAAACATAGGAATATTGATCATCCTCTTTAATTTGTTTAGCAATAATATCACTCAAAACTTTTACATAATCACTATCTTTTTTAAACAAATCTGCAAGTATATATATGGCTCCATTTATTAAATTGATATGGGCATACACTCGATAAGGCATGCCGTGTGCTGTACCAAATGGATAATCATAGCCTTCTATTTCGATTACAAGTAATTGGTCCTTGTAAAATTTAATTAAAAAATCCCCAGTATAACTTGACTCTAATTGAATACCTGACTGGACCGGTTTCACTTGAGAAAGAGACTTTAACTCTTCATTTACCTTTTGCTTGGCACCTAAATCGAACATGCCCTCTATTTGCGGATAATAGACAAGATAATCCTTGTTTGGCTTATATTTTTTCTCAATTACTTTATATCGTTGACTAATAGGAATGATTTTATTTTGTCTCCACACAATATTTCCGGAACCATCATAATACGTAATTCGCTGATCGATATTTGCTTTTATTAAATTACCTTCAAGTGTTAATGTCCCTTCTCCATTTACGATGGGCAATCCTTTTGCCATTTTTCCTAGTTTGTTAATAAAATAAGTTTCTTTTCCCGTTGTGGCTGATGCAACTCCTTCTTTAAAATTTAGGATTGTTAAATACTTGAATTCAGTTAAAACCGTTCCATCGGTCATTCCTAGTGCATAGTTGGATCCATAAAACGGGGACCCTTCCTTTATAGCCATTCCAATTGCTACCCTATTTTTTCCTAAATGATGAATATCGTTATAAACCGGAGGATAGATAAAATTTCCTTCCTTATCAATAAGACCATATTCGTTCCCATAGTCCTCAGCCATATTGACTATTGCCCTTCCATGCTCAAAAGGCATCGCTGAAGTGAATTTTGGTGGTATAACAATTGTACCTTTAACATCTATATAACCAAATTTACCATCCTCAGTTTCTTTAAAAGCTAATAACCCTTCCCCCACATTTCCAACAAACGGATAGGGGTACTTTTGCAAAGCTTTGCCATTTTTATTTATTAATGCATACTCCTTTGACTGAAATTGGACAACAGCTTTATCATCCTGAAATTCATTTGCCGTCAAAAATGTTGCTGGAACAACCTCTTTCCCTTGGCGGTCTAAATACCCATAAAGATACTGACTATCTTCCAAAAACTCACCAAACAATGCTCTCCCATTTTCAAATGAGCCAATAAAGCTATAAGCCTTGGAAGTAAGTACTTTTCCACTTGCACCTATTACCTTAAACCCTTCTTTACCAATAACTTGGGCACGCCCTTCAGAAAACTCCGAAATCGAATCATAAATAGGTTGGACAACAAAGTTGCCTCCATGATTAATTAAGCCATACTTCCCATCTAATCCGACAACCGCTAAGCCGTTCGCTTGAAATTCCATGGCATCATCAAATATTAGTTTAATTTGAATCTTCCCTCTTGGATTCATATAGCCCCATTTCACACCAGGTATCGTTTTCGACGACACTGGATAAAGGCTTGTCATGATCTGGTTAAATAGTCCTTCACTAATCCAAATGTTCATATTAACAGCATTCTCCCTGGTCATTTTTACCATTATAGTATGGGAAATGATTGGAGTTGTGCCGTTCTTTTTGTAGGATTAATTTAGCTGTGATTTAAGTTCGAAAACCTCGCTATCTGTCAGGTTCCGCCACTTTCCATAGTCAAGTTCATCTATGTTAATATTCATGATTCGTACTCGTTGGAGACGAACAACTTTATAAGTTAACTGTTTACACATTCTCCGAATTTGTCGGTTTAATCCCTGAGTCAGAATAATTCTGAAGGTCGTTTCGTTAATTGGCTGGACTTTACATGGCTTTGTAATCGTATTTAATATTTCAACGCCTTGTTTCATTTCGTTGATAAATGCATTTGTGATCGGCTTATCAACTGTAACAATATACTCTTTCTCATGTTCATGCTCTGAATAGAGTATTTTATGGGCGATTTCACCATCATTCGTAAGAAGTATCAACCCCTCGGAATCCTTATCCAACCTTCCTATTGCAAAAATTCTTTCGGGGTAGTTCATATAATCTGCAATATTATTTTTAACTGATTTAGCGTTTGTGCAAACGACCCCAACTGGTTTATTAAGAGCAATATAGAGGTCACTCTTCTTAAAAGGTAATGGCTTTCCGTCGATAAAGACCACATCATCTGAAGTTACTATATAATTTTGTTCTGGTGATTCCCCGTTAACAGTTACTCTCCCTGCCCGAATTAAGCGTTCCGCTTCTCTTCTAGAGCAAAACCCTGAATTACTTATATATTTATTAATCCTCATTGGCTGTTCCTTTCTATAATTGGTTTAGATCAGACCGATTTTGCTAATATATTATCCAGTTTCAATTATATATTATCCAACTACCAAAAAATAAAGGGGGCCCAGTCTCTACAACTGAATCCCCTTATTTTGAATTATTTATACACTTTTATAATCATTTGCCTCAAACAAATCAATAAGTTCCACATCTTTATTTTTATCCTTAAAATAACGAAGTGTAAAATCATTTTCAAAAAGAACGGCATATCTGTCGTAACGGTCTTTTACAAGTAAGCTTCTTGAATCAAATAATCGGAGGTCCTTTGGTGGTTCAGCAAGCCATCTTGGAATCCGGTCACCTAGATGTGTAAACTCGATATCAACATTATATTCAGCCTTCATTCGATATTCAAATACTTCAAACTGCAGCTGTCCAACTGCACCTAGAATGGTATCATCATTTGATTCTTGTTTAAAGAGCTGGATTGCTCCTTCTTGCACAAGCTGTTCAATACCTTTTTTAAATTGCTTGGATTTCATTACGTTTTTCACACGTACTTTTCGGAACATTTCCGGTGGGAACTGCGGCAGCTCACGATAGTGGATGTCCTCTTTCCCAGCTGTGATTGTATCTCCAATTTGATACATATTCGGGTCATATAGTCCGATAATATCTCCAGCATAGGCTTCGTCTACCGTTTCACGGCTAGACGCCAAAAACTGCTGGGTTTGATTAAGATTCATCGTTTTATTTGTCCTTGTTAAACGCACATTCATGCCGCGAGTGAATTTTCCAGAACAAATCCTTAAGAAAGCAATGCGGTCACGATGGGCCGGATTCATATTGGCTTGAATTTTAAAAATATAGCCTGTAAATGTTTCGGAATCAGGGCTGACAAGACCATCATCTGTTTTCCTAGGTTTTGGTGGTGACGCAAAACGAATAAACGTATCAAAAAATGTCCGTATACCGAAGTTTGCGAGTGCACTTCCAAAAAAGACAGGTGTTAACTCACCTTTCATAACACGCTCTTCACTAAATTCATTTCCTGCTTCATCAAGAAGCTCAAGCTCATCAAAAACAGATTCGATTGTCGGATTTCCGGCTTTATCCAATTGTTCAAGTGGCGTGATTTCTTCCTTTTCATCACCTAGAAAACGAACAAATTGATTGTTAAAACGGTCAATAATCCCTTCAAATCGTTTCCCCATTCCAACCGGCCAGTTCATTGGATAAGATTCAATGCCAAGAACATCTTCAATTTCTGCTAACAGCTCAAGCGGGTCTTTTCCTTCACGATCAAGCTTATTAATAAATGTAAAAATTGGAATCCCTCTCATCCGACAAACTTTAAAAAGCTTAATCGTTTGCGGCTCAACCCCTTTAGTTGAATCGATAATCATCACAACACTATCAACTGCAGTCAATGTACGATACGTATCTTCACTGAAGTCTTCATGGCCGGGGGTATCTAGAATATTTACGTAGTAATCCTTATATGGAAAGCTCATTACACTTGATGTAACAGAGATTCCTCTTTTTTTCTCAATTTCCATCCAGTCAGATGTGGCGAACTTGCCTGACTTTTTCCCTTTAACAGTACCCGCTTCACGAATAATGTTACCGAAAAGGAGCAATTTTTCAGTCATGGTTGTTTTCCCTGCGTCCGGATGGGAGATTATTGCAAATGTTCGTCTATTATTAACTTGTTCTTTTACACTCATCGTTCATATCCCCTCTTATTTTTCACTTTCTTACTATATCACACTCAAAATAAGGAGGAAAAGAGCAAATACTGGAGCAATCGTTTGGAAACTAGGTAAATCAGGTAAATTTGCAATTAAGCTGTATTACGCCACTGGCAGCTGCCGGCGTTTTTCTCTTGCCTTCTTCTTTTCAATTAAGGCTATTACAAAAGCTACTATTAAAAATAAGCTGGAAATTTGAAAAAGAATCCCAAGTTCAAAAAACTCAGCTAAAAATCCGAACACTAGCCCACCAAGTCCTATTCCTAAATCCAACGAAGAAAAAATCATACCGTTCGCAACGCCGCGCCTGCTAGGTGGTGTCAACGAAAGCGCCCAGGACTGCAGAGTTGGAATCAAAGACCCAAAGCCAATTCCAAATAGAATGCCGGAGATTGCAATTAAGAAATTTGAATGCGCCAATGAAAGGGCCCAAATTGCTGCGAAGGTAAAAAATATACAAAATAACGTAAGTCCTATTGGACCATTTTTATCAAACCATTTTCCTGTTACCGGCCTGCAAATTGTCGCCATAATAGCATTACATAAATAAAAGAGGAAAACTTTATCGATTCCACGTTCCTCACTAAAAATAACGATAAAGGTTGCAATTGTACCATAACCAAAAGTAACCATTAACATAATCAACGCCGGACCAAAACTTGTCTTTTCTATTAATGAATCTAAAAAAGAAAATTTCAGTTCTTTTTTATTCGCATTTTTTACAGCATCCGGAGTGTGATAGATAACCGCTGCAAACAGAACAACTGCGATTACACCTAATAAACCTGATATGTATATTAAATATTTAAATTCTGTAACCTGATATAGATAAATTCCTAGACTCGGGGCAATGATCATTCCAATTGTTGTTGAAAGTCCGAAATACCCCATTCCTTCTCCGATCCGGGAATTCGGAACAACATCAACTGCAGCGGTACCGTTTACTGTAGTCGACCACCCCCATGCGATACCATGAAACAATCGAATAGCCAAAAACAGTACAACAATTTGTGTCAACGGATAAAGTAGGGTGAAAAAAAGCAGCGCCACAGCAGCAGTCAGCACCAGTGGTTTCCTTGTTTTATACTGAAGCATATAACCTACAAATGGCCGACAAAAAACGGCCCCAACCGAAAATAAGGTTGTAACTAAACCAATCTCTAAACCCGAAGCACCTATTGATTTAATGTATGGGGGTAAAGTGGGGATAAGCATTTGAAAAGACATAAATAAGAAAAAATTCCCGAACATTAATAAAACAAAGGATCTCGACCATAGTTGTTCTTTACTTTTTGGGTTCATAAGTTTCCTCCAAATTACACTATAACTATATATTTAGCATCCTTACATATTAGCATATTGAAACCATTTCATAAAATAAAAGGCCCTAAACCTAATGGTTTAAGACCTTTTCTACAGCAGTATGTTTCAACCTAATCCTCATCTTTAATATCAATATCTTCAGGTATTGGTTCATTATTGATTTCCTCTATTAGTTTCTTAACCTTTTCTAATTGTTCAAAATGTGTATTAAACTGCTCCTTATTAATTAGGTATTGCTGCCCATCGTGAATAGCTCGAATTCTCTTTTGCAATATTAAACTTTCTATATGTGATTCTGTCATCGATAGCAGGTCTGCTGTTTCTTTTATGGATAAATACATCACTTTATTCTCCTTAAATATGATAATCAAATAATATTATTATAGTTTGTCTCCAATTGCTAATTCTAGCCTAATTATATATAATTAACCTGCTAAATGAAATAAGCGGATTAAAAGGAGAGGGTGCAGAGAATGGAAACAAAACGATGGCTTCCTTCCCGCTATAATGCGATGTCACAGGCAGATAATGGAGAACTTATTTTATACAATAGCTATTCAGGGGCAATCGCTTCTTTTACCGTAGATGAAAAACCGATCGTATTGTCGGCGTTAAAACGGGAGGGTATTTCGGGGGATCTAACTGAGACATTACAACCATTGGTTGAATCTGGATTTCTCGTTGGTGATAATGTAGATGAAGATGCCAGGGCACGTTTTTTACACCAATCTCTTCATCGGACAGATACAATGCACCTTATTGTAATGCCAACAGAGGCTTGTAATTTTCGTTGTACCTATTGCTACCAAACCTTTCCCCAAGGCAATATGAAACCAGAAATACGGGAAGGGGTCAAACAATTTATCGCCCAAAAAGGCCATTCATTGCAGAATTTAAGTATTAGTTGGTTTGGCGGAGAGCCAATGCTAGCATTTGATGTCATCGGAGAATTAAGTAAATCAATTCTAGACACGGTTCGAGAACATAATATTTCTTATACAGCCGAAATGACGACAAATGGTTATTTTCTAACACCGGAAAAGTTCCGTTCTTTATTAAGTTGGAATGTTCGCCGCTTTATGATCACTCTTGATGGTATGAAAGAATTCCACGATTCACGTAGATTCTTAGCAGGCGGTGGGGAGACATTTGATACCATTATCGGAAACTTAAAAGCTATGAAAGAGATTGATGAAGAATTCGAGATTTATATACGTATTAATTTCGATGAGGATAATCTTGGTAATGTCCAGCCATTTCTTGATTTTCTTGGTGATCAGTTTGGGCACGATTCCCGTTTCCAAACATTTTGTCGTCCGGTCGGCCGTTGGGGTGGAGAAAATGACGATGATTTACCAATCTGCGACCACCGTGTGGCCGAAACGAAAATTTGGGAATTCACTGAATACGGTTTAGACAAGGGACTTGGGATGAGCTCGATTATTGAATCGGCCATTATGCCTTCAGGTTCGGTTTGTTATGCAGCCAAACCACATTCTTTTGTCATTGGTGCGGATGGTCAACTTTATAAATGTACGTGTTCTTTTAATGAAGAATTTAACCATGTAGGACAATTGTTACCTGATGGTACTATGGATATAGATTATGATAAGGTTGCCTTTTGGGTGACTGGCGGTGAGGACAAAGATACCGGCTGTCAGGCCTGCTTCTTCCGTCCTGCCTGCCAAGGAAATCATTGTCCATTATATAGAATAAGAACAGGCAAACGTCCTTGTACATTCGAGAAAAAGAAAATCAAGCAGGTGCTTCGTTTAATTTGGAAGCAAAACACGAAACTTGAAGACTTGGAACCTATTGAAAGGAGTTGATAAAAATGCGTATATTGAAACCAGCAATTTCACCACAACAAGCTACAAATTCAGGTCGAATTTCAAAATCAGTTCCTGGAAGCTTAAAGTAAGAAAAGCGCAAGCACCCGTTCAGCGACGAACAAACTGGAGCACTCCGCAATGAGATAAAGGAAACACAGCGAGGTACGAGCTGATGTTGACTTATCGTAGTGAAGGAGTGTGAAGTTTGCTAGTCGCTGGGTGCTGGAGCTAGACAATGATGCACAAACTAATATTAAGGCTCTCAATCCAAAATGGATCGAGAGCCTTTTTACGTTTTTCATAATCATATGAAGCTAGGTTTGGTAATTAAAATCAAATGCGCCTTGGCGTATTTGTGCCCAGATTTTTTCGAGCTTGCTCGAAAAACTACCTTTGAAAATCTGTGGCATCCGCCGGAGGCTTTAACTTTATTCAGTTGGGGGGTAAACCGCCTTTGAATTGCATACCAGTTGCATATTCATCCCACCACTTATGAATATGAGGGATTTCCGCTGAATAAAGTTAATAGTATCCGTCTAAAACTTTGAAAAAGTCCTTTAGAAATTCATAAAAAACTTTTTCAGTCGGCAAGAGTTCCCGATCACTTGGAGTAATAATTCCAACCGTTCTCGTAACCTCGGGGTTCACGATGAACACTTTCTTTGTAGCACGGGGCTTGCTATCTATCAAACTAATCTCCGGTATTAGCGTAACACCAAGTCCCGCTGATACTAAGCCTTTAATTGCATCAATGTCTTTCCCTTCAAAGGCGACATCGGGATCAAAACCATTTTGGCGGCAGGCGTTTACTACAAGATCATGTAAGCCAAAGCCCACAGGAAATAATACAAATGGATCATTGCGCAGCTGATTCAATTTAATTTCTTTTTGACTTGCAAGTAGATGGTCCTCCGGCAGTAATGCTACAATTTTTTCTAAAAATAATATCTCGCCTTTTACTTTATTATTATCCTTTGGCAGCGGTCCAATTAATGCCATATCCACTTTTCCAGTTATTACAGCGTCAATTAAATAGTGGTAAGACCCTTGGCGAAACTTAAATTTTACCTTCGGGTGCTCCTCACGGAAGGCAGAAATGCATGTCGGTAGTGTGTAATTAGCCATACTACTTGGAAAACCAATTCGGACCGTCCCCTGCTCCGGGTCCAAAAATTCATCTACTTCCCTTTTTGCCTTTTCCAAAACCATCATCGCATCTTCCACATGCTTTAAAAACACCTCGCCGATTGGCGTCAATCGAACATTTCGG
The DNA here is from genome assembly GCF_000307855.1 of Schinkia azotoformans LMG 9581. Classification (GTDB taxonomy): domain Bacteria; phylum Bacillota; class Bacilli; order Bacillales; family Bacillaceae_J; genus Schinkia; species Schinkia azotoformans. Next base: position 26,686 of record NZ_AJLR01000057.1, read on the forward strand.
CCCTCACGAACAAATAGGTCGATCCCTAGCTCTTGCTCAAGGTTAAAAATTTGTCTACTTACAGCAGACTGGGCAACATGGAGAGCATTAGCAGCCTCCGTAACATGTTCCCGTTTCGCTACTTCTATAAAGTATTGCAGCTGTCTCAATTCCATAAAAATCACCCTCTTTCTTTAATCATATCATTTTGGCATTGATATTATCTAAATTATATATTGGAACAGATTGGTTTTCGAGTATACAATAAGATTAACAAATTAAAATATTCAAAATTGATAACAAACAAAATTTTAAAATAAAAAACTATATTAAAGGAGATTGAGAGATATGACAATTTTACAACCAACACCAAGTGATACACAGACACAGGTCGCAAAGGATTACGTGAATGGGGTAATTGCGACGGTTAAAAAGCGTAATCCTAATGAACCTGAATTCCACCAAGCCATCAAAGAAATTCTTGATTCACTTGTTCCAGTTTTTGAAAAGCAGCCTAAATATATGGAAGCGGGAATTTTAGAAAGACTTGTTGAGCCTGAACGTCAAATTATGTTTAGAGTACCATGGGTTGACGACAACGGAAAAGTACACGTTAATCGCGGCTACCGTGTTCAATACAATAGTGCCATTGGTCCATATAAAGGCGGACTAAGATTCCACCCATCTGTAAACTCTAGTATCATTAAGTTTTTAGGCTTTGAACAAATTTTCAAAAATGCATTAACTGGCCAGCCGATCGGTGGTGGTAAAGGTGGATCTGATTTTGATCCAAAAGGCAAATCAGATAATGAAATCATGAGATTTTGCCAAAGCTTTATGACAGAGTTATACAGACATCTTGATCATGATACTGATGTTCCTGCAGGTGATATTGGTGTCGGCGGCAGAGAAATTGGTTATTTATTTGGACAGTACAAACGCATCAAGAACCAATTCCAAGCTGGTGTTTTAACTGGTAAAGGTGTTGGCTACGGTGGAAGCTTAGCAAGAACAGAAGCTACTGGATATGGTACAGTATATTTTGTAAGCGAAATGCTTAAGGATAAAGGATTAGACTTCGAAGGTAAAACAATTGTTGTGTCTGGATCAGGAAATGTTGCAATTTATGCAATCGAAAAAGCACATCAATTCGGTGCAACTGTTGTTGCATGTAGTGATTCCAACGGATATGTTTATGATAAAAATGGCATTAACCTTGAAACTGTTAAACGCTTAAAAGAAGTTGAAAGAAAAAGAATTTCTGAATATGTGAAAGAACATCCACATGCTGAATATTACGAGGGTTGTTCAGGAATTTGGTCAATTCCATGTGATATTGCATTACCTTGTGCTACTCAAAATGAAATTGATGAAGAAAGTGCAAAAACACTTGTAGCCAATGGTGTTATCGCAGTTGGTGAAGGTGCAAACATGCCTTCAACGTTAGAAGCAATTGATGTATTTTTAAACAGTGATGTACTATTCGGCCCAGCTAAAGCCGCCAATGCTGGTGGTGTTGCTGTATCAGCATTAGAAATGGCTCAAAACAGTGCACGTGTTTCTTGGTCATTTGAAGAAGTGGATGCAAAATTACATGAAATCATGATTAACATCTACCAACAAAGCATGAAAGCATCTGTTGAGTACGGCCACCCAGGAAATCTTGTTTATGGTGCAAATATTGCAGGCTTCTTAAAAGTCGCAGATGCAATGATGTTCCATGGCATTATCTAATTAATGCATGATCCTTCAATCAAAATATAGATAGTAAGAGTGGCTAAGTTGATTAGCCACTCATTTTTTTATTTTTTCAAGTGAATTGTCTTGATGGTTTTATCCTTAGCGGAGATGATTAGAATTTGATCATTATGAACAAATAGGTTTTCAGTATGATCGACTATTGCTAAATCAAGCTGTCCAGATTTGTTGAATACTTTGATCCCATAGTCTTCTTGTAATGAAAGCTGGCAAATGATTTTACCGTTCGCGATTTGAATCAACGCAACCGGCTCCTTCATAATAAGTGTATCTTCTTTTGTCGTGTCGACTTTATAAAGCTTATATTGTCCTGAAGCGACCTCAGATGTATAAAACACATTCCCTTCGATTTCGCCAAACCAACCGACTTTGTTGTTATCCGATAATTTTTGTTCACTTGATCCATCTAAATTTGAGGAGTACAGGATTTGATCGCTATTTTTTACATAAAAAAGCTTGTTACCACTGATTTTAAAGTTTCTTACCGAAAAATTTGTAATTTGCGTTGTTTCATTTGTGTTTAAATTTATTTTGTAAATTTTATTAAGGTCATTGTTTTCTATTTCACTTGATGATGCAAGTACATAAACATCATCACCGAGTATCGTCGTGGATTGTACTGGCCCATAACCGGTGCTTTCTTTGTCCTTTTTAATGTACCAACCATAAATAAGATTTGGATCCCCGATCTGTATACCAGCTTCTTCTGCCTGTCCGTTTGGAATAAACGTTAGATTATTGCCCCCTGGTGGCACAGATTGATTAATAATGAGCGTTCCTTTTGGTGAATATTTAAAATCACGATAACCGGATTGCTCGACGGTCGCTTTTCCATCAGCGTTTATTCTAGCATAGATATCATATCCCATTGTCGCCCCGCCCACATGGTATGATAACCAAAGCGCATTATCCCTGACTTCAAAGTTCACCCATTTTGGAAAACCATAGGTGCTCTCTCCATTATATGAATAGACTAGTTGTTTCTTCGTTGGATTAGTTTCGGGTACTCTGTATATGTTATTTTTGTCTTTCGTTGTTTCCACAAAGTAATAATAACCATCAAACAGCGCGACATCATTCTCCCCCGCATAGGAAGGTAGATTTACGGTTTGTACTTTAGGGTTGTTCGAATTAATAATTAGCCCCTTCGATTTATCCCAAACATATTCCCAACCAAATTCATCATGGGCAAATTTCCATGTGAGTGGGAAATACGTTACATTTCTAACATTCAAGAGTGGGAATTCCTCTTTTGAATTATTAATTCGTTTACCATTCACTGTGATTTTGAATGTTGGTATTGTTGCATTTTGGCTTTTTGAATTTTTTTGCTTCGTTTTGTATGGTTCGTATGATGTAGTTACCTTATCTTCCGAGATTGTTAATCCATCCTTTTCGGACCATCCCGTTTTTAATCCTAACAATCTTGAATCGAACCATGTCATTGGTACATATGTCATGTCTTTGTACACGATCAGTGGATATTGCCGATATTGATTGTCAACCTTGTTTCCATTTAACTGCACTGTGAAGTTTGGCAACGTAACCCGTACCGTTTTATCCGCCGCAAAAGTATGACCAACTGGTGCGGATAATATGTTAAGACAAAGCCCCATGGCAATAGTTAATTTTAAAAACGCTTTTATCAAAAAAATCCTCTCCTTTCGCCCATTAGTTTAATTTTACTTTAAACTATGACGGAAAAGAGAGAAATTGAAAAAATGTAAAATAATTGTAATCCTATTTAATGAATGATTTTACTTTCCTTCGCCTTTTGTGCGGTCCGTTCGACAAATCGGCTTAGCGGTTTCTTCAAAAGGACGCCAATTATAAATGCTAAGCACAGGAACAGCACTAAGAAAGTAAGATCATGCAAGACGATGTCCCAAATGCTTCCACCTACCGCTTCGCGCATCAAGCTAATCGCATACGTAAATGGTAAAAACGGATTTATAAGACGAAAAAAAGGTGGTGCCACTTGAATCGGAAAAGTTCCTCCTGAACCCGATAACTGAAGAACAAGAAAAACAATAGCCAATGCCTTCCCAATATTTCCAAACACTGAAACAAATGTGTAAATAATCGCCATAAATACTAGGCTTATTAAAATACCGAACAATACAAACAGTAGCTTGTCGGCAACATAAGTCCCAAGCAAATACATATCGCCCAATGTGACAATCAGCGCCTGAAAAATTCCTATCGTCATGAACGTAAAAAGTCTTCCGAAATAAACTTCATAGCTTTTAAATTGCTCCTGATTTTTCACATCAAAGCGAAGTAAGGAAGCTAGTATTAAAGCACCTACCCACAAAGCAAGTGTCGTATAAAATGGCGACATCGCCGACCCATAGTTTGGGATCGGAAACATTTTATTTTCCTTCATAAGCACCGGATGAGCCAAGAAGTCACTTTCCTCTTGGATGTCATTTTTCAAAAGCTTAATAATTTCACCAATATCGCCTGTTTGTTGAAAATGGCGAATTTCCCTCGCTGCTTTTGCTAATGCATCCTCAAGCCCAGGTAAATCTTCTCGGATTAAATTAGCTACCTTGTGAATACGATCCTCTATCTCCGGGAGACGTGTTTGGACAAAAGTTGAAACCCTGTGAATATCATCCTCCACGCCTTGAAGGTCATTTTTAACAAAGTCAGCTGCTTGATGTATTTTCGGTTCTAATTTTGGAAAATCATTTTGTACAAATTTAACGGCTTCATTGACCGCTTTCGTCAAATCTCCCATTTTTGACTGAATTGTTGTGGCTGCTTCGTGAAGCCGTGCACCAATTGCCGGTAAATTCTGTTGGAGCTCTGTCAATTGGTCGACGGCAAAAGATGCTACTTTTGCTGAATCAGTCAATATTTTCTCGATATCAGGTAATCTGTTTCTGGCTCCTTCAAGAACATCTGCCGAATTTTGGGCTGTTAATCTAATGTCATCAAGGGCTTGATTCACTTTTGGTACAATTTCTGTATCATAGCGCGCTATAATGCCCCCAAGGATATTGCTTGCTTGCTTGGCCTGTTCATTTACATTTTCAATCGCGGTTGAAATGGGTCGTTCTCCGTTTTCAATTACAGTTTGCAGCCCCGCTAATGTCTTTTTTTGACTAATAAAATTTGTTTTTAGCTTATTTAAGGAATCAATAGTATTGGTAAGAGTTTTATTCGGTACATAATTATTTAAGGATGTTAGCAAACTTTCGGTATGATCTATTACATTTACTCCCACTGTCAATTGACCTTGAAGGATGGTGAGCATTTTTGCAGCTAATTCCGGATCGAAATTAACCTGTTTTAACACCTCTGTAAACTGGGTTACTGCATCCGCTGTTTGCTGTAAAAGATACAAATTTTGTTTTATAACTGGGGCGATTTGATCAAAAGCACCCTCATTTTCTTTTAAAAAATCATGTAACGCATTGATATACTTTAAGCTTGTATCGGTAATTTGCTCAACCTTTGGTAATGCTGTTATCGCTTCATTAATGATCTCTTCCGCTTTTTTTGCATCCGCTAAAGCCGTGTTTAGTTCCTTTTCTACCTTATAAAAATTTTGATCGATTTCAACTACTCGATTAGCAGCCTTTTCGATTTCAGGTAGTCTTTTTTGAATGGCGACTATTTCATCGCCGATAGTTTTCAATTTTGGAATATTCTCTTCTAATAAAAGGATTTTGTCGCCGGCCGCTTCAACCTCTGGCAGATATTGTTCAACCTCGACAATTTTATTAGCCTTTTCATTAATTTCGGGCATCTTTTTTTCGATTTCAAGTGCCTTGTTTGCTGCCTGATCGATTTCAGGTATATGCTGGGCAAGCTCTAAAATACGATGTTCAATTTTTCTAACAGTAGGAAGTTCTTTTTCAAGTTCAATCCCGACCTTATTAAAAACTGTAAAAATTGCTTCAGAAGCTGTTTTAATAATACTTTCATTTACTTGCGCTACGACTCCAGAGGCACCGCTTGCAGTTATTTTAGGTGCAATGGCATTTACTTTTTCATTAACGGTATACTGAATCTCTGGCTTAATTGGGTGATCACTAATAATCGTGGCGACTTTTTCAGAGAAATCCTTTGGAATCAAAAGACTTGCATAGTAATCACCGTGAATTACACCTTTTTCAGCCTCTTCTTTCGAAACAAATGTCCAACCTAATTTCGTATTTTCCTTTAAATTATTAACGATTTCGTCCCCAATTTTTATTTCTTTATGAATATCCCTAATGTTTAAAACGGTTCCCTCATCCTCATTTGTTACCGCAATCGGAACACGTGATGTATTTCCATAAGGGTCCCAGGCTCCAATCAGATTGACCCATGCATACAAGGAAGGCAATACCATTAATCCGATAATCAACATAGTTGCAATTGGAACCTTAAATATATTCAGCCAATCTGTTTTATAAATATGTAAAATATTCTTCATGGAATCACCACATCACAAATAGATTTTAGTTCGTCATTTATGTAGGTTTGCTAAATGTTAGTATGTGCTTTGTGGGATTTAATTATTTTTTGGTACTTCAGTTGTGCATTCAGTGGTGCCTGTCCCCATTTGTCGGGAATTGCTTCCTGTTGATTACTAAGGCTTCTGTTTCCTTAAGTGCAACCTTTTCACAATTGGGGGCGAATATGCGTTAGATTTCCATGGGGATGTCTAAGATTGGGCAAATGGGAATCAATGGAGGGTGTATGATTCCCGGAATCTAAGGAAGTCCAGGTAAATCGGAATCAAAGAGGGCGTATGATTCCCAAAATCTCGGGAAAACCAGCAAAACGAGAATCATAGAAGGTGTATGATTCCCGAAACCTGAGGAAGACCAAGAAAACGGGAATCATAGAACACGTGTGAAGACCATTTCTTCTACTCTCATAAAAAATGCGGCCATGGCAAGAGCGGAACCCGGGCTCCTTGTCCGCAAAACCAAAAAATGCGGACACAGCAAGGTTGGAACCCACACTCCCTGTCCGCAAAACTGAAAAATGCGGCCACGCCAAAGG
>NZ_AJLR01000058.1 GCF_000307855.1 Schinkia azotoformans LMG 9581
TCAACATTTTCAATATAATCCTCAATGTGTTTAGAATTTATCAGATAATCATAGGCCTCTAATACCGCAATGTTGTCTATTAAAGTTATATTTTCCTCATTATCAATTGAGTTAGCATAAAATAAAATCACTCCATAAGAATATATGTTCTTTTTTGTTCAAAAAAATATTTTGCTTTTTTATAACCAAAATGTAAAACAATTAATTACTATATAAAGTAAAATTCCTTTTTTAAAATACAACCTTCCGATTAAATTTTACAGTATTATCCTTTAATCAGCAATAAAAATGCGAAAATACGTTCGTTATCAGTGTTTTCGTATTTAGCTATTTGCAAATGCCGTTTTTGTACTTATCTCGGACTTACCACTGAATTTAGAGTAAGTAAGGAACAAGAGCGCAATAGTTTGAATAAGACAAATAAAAAAGTCGTTTACTTCTATATTTAGAGCCAAAAAAGTAAATACCCAATCAAAGGTGGCTCCATCCATTTGGAAAATTATTTATAATTAGACCTGTGTGACGACGACGAATTTCTTATCAAGGAATAGCTTTTTCTTCAATTTTTCGAAGCCAAATTTGAATTGCCCATTCGCTTTGTCCGTAGAACTTTTTGATGCTGTTTGATCCATTTAAAAAACAACTCAATTGCCCACCTTGATTTATACATCCCTGAAATTTCTTCAGCACTCAAATCAAAACGATTGGTGATTAAGATAAATTGTCAATGCTACAATTTGTAAGTTTGGATTAAAACGATGAACAAATTACGAGTTGTATTTATGGAAGGTTATGTTAAAATGTACCAAGGAAATTACTGTAGAAGGGGATGAAAAATATTTTTATAACTTCCAATTTAACAATTTTGTACTTAAATTTAGCACTTTTTGTTTTGTTCACAATTAATTCGTTATTTAATTTACTTACTAATAATAAAATGACTAAAAAATTACTAATTGTATATAGTGTTATACAAATATTGGTCATCATTCTTTTTATAATTAACTTTAGTGCTATCTTTACTGTATTGGATATTAAATCGTATGTATTTTGGTTATTCGTCTTTGCTGTTGTGCTATTTCTTCTAATAAACCTCATACGAACAATAAAAAAGAATAAAGCATGAACCCGTTTAGGGGTTCATGCTTATTTTTTATCCGAATCTCCATGCAATGTATGCACCAGTATCTGTTCGGACTTCTTCTACACCGTTTGTGCTATTGTAATGTGTAGTAATCTGTTGGAAATACGTACCTTTATCAACCAACTTTACCTCTACAGCCCAACCCACTCTTGGTGCTATAGATTCTTTTTTGGTTTCATAATAAATGATGTTTTGAAATGATAATACAGACTCAGTAATGCTTAACATCGAATTAGCAAGCTTTGTAGCGATTGATAAGTATTTAAGGCCTGAAAGAGTTCCTGCGGTAGTAAAAGTGATAAATTTAATTAATTCGCCTCTCTTCCAATTTTCTACGTCTTGAGCAGTGAATACTGTTCGAACAGGATTAGAATTCTTTACTTTAACCCAAGGGTAAGCAACTTGCCAACTGTAACCTGTATTAGTGGATAATTTAACTTTGTATTCTCCTAACAAGGGTACATCTACTAGTGCGGTAGTATAATTTGAACTACTTGTAGAACATCTAATCCAGTAAATAAGTTTAGATGTATGTGTGAAATTTTTTCATATGTTAAAATATGTTAAAATATGTTAAAATTAAAACCAGCAGCTCCTGTTTTTTTATGAAAAAATATTAAAAGGTATTTTTTCTTGTAGCTTAATTGAATTAGGCATGGGTAAGCGATTATTCCGATTAAAAAATTATTCCGATATTTTTACTCAATCTTGGCTTTTTGCTATTCCGCTAGCAGAAAAATCGGAATAACTTATAGCTAAGGTCTGGTTGATATCCTATTCTGAATTTGTAGTTAATCTTCAAAATCAGAGAGGAGAATTCAAAATGCAATCAAAACCTATAGTAGAGGGAATCGAAGCTGTCATGAAATTTTGCAACGATTTCCGTAGTCCAGAAACTATCAAAGAGTACTCCAAGGCATGCGAAGCAATCCTAACTTTCTACAAGGAGCATCAACAAGCTTCTTGCGAAGCTGATATCAACAACCAAATTAGATATGAACTCCAACTACCTTCTAAGGAGAAGCAGTCTCTGAAATACTCAGGAGACAGATACACATTCCGTATACTTGGTATGTTGGATGATTATTATGCTAACCAACCTTTCAAGGCAACATATCCTGCCGTAAGCCGATACAAGCATCGGCTTGAACCTTTTTATCAAAATCTTGCGGAAGAGTTTCGGTCCAGTTTAGCGGTAAAGAAAAATACTGTAGCTATGCTTTACTCCATTGCAAGAGATTTTTTCTATCACCTACAGCAACTGTCAGTTACTGACCTTGCAACTATAAATCAGGAAATTCTTTATGATTTTCTTATGATGGAATATAAAGATCATCAGGGCTGTTGATATAGCAAACATAAAACTAGCAGATATCAACTGGAGGGAAATGACTATCCACTTTGTCCAGCACAAGACAGGGTTTGGTTTATCTCTTCCTTTGGTTGCTGATGCTGCTGTAGCCGTTGCCGACTATATATTAAATGCCCGCCCTGAAGCAGACAGCCCATAATATCTTTCTCACTGAAATAGCCCCTTACAGAAGGCTCAGTGACAAATCCAGTGTTGCGAATGTTCTTAATAAGAATATTAAAATCTCTGGTATTGAAAAGAAAAGGCATGACGGAAAATCCTTTCATGCTTTCAGGCGGAGCATGGGCATCTGGTTGCTTGACACAGTATCTTCACCAGAAATGATTTCGCAGATTTTGGGCCATCAAAGTAAGGATGTCCTCAAAAGATATCTGCCGCTATCTCCTTCCAAACTCAGCATCTGTGCCCTTGGATTTGATGGGATACAGGTAGAGTCGGAGGTGTACAGATGAGATACCAGTTCAACAGCCTGTTCGCCGATGACATTCTTGCATATATAAAGTTGCGCTGCTCTCTGGGAAACAAAGAAGATACCTTTGCTCGCAGGCTCCATTCCTTTGACGTTTTCTGCACGGAAAAGTGTCCTGACAGAGCTGACCTTTCACGGGAAATGGCTGAGAGCTGGTGTTCCTTAAGACAAAATGAGAAAGAGAATACCTTGCGGTTCCGTACAAACATACTCCGAAGTTTTTCAAAATACCTTATCAGCATTGGTAAAAACGCCTATGTCCTTCCAGATGGTTTCGCTGGAAAAGGGGTAGCTTTTATGCCATATCTATATAATGATATGGAACTGAGTAGTTTTTTTAACGGGACGGATCACCTGTCGCCCCATCCTTTATCGCCATACAGAGAATACGTTATACCCGTTATGTTCCGGGTGCTCTATTGCTGCGGTCTGCGTCCTCAGGAAGTAAGACATCTAAAGCTTAGCGATGTCAACCTTGAGGATGGTTCTTTTTACATCGAAGACTCCAAAAGAAAAAAGGATCGCATTGTGACAATGTCGCCGGAACTGCTTGAATTATGCCACAAATATAATTGCCTTATCCAGACAGTTCTCCCAGGAAGGGAGTATTTCTTTCAGAATCCTAACGGCGGGCCTTACCAGTCAGCCTGTATTCAGGAGTATTTCTATAAATGCTGGAAATCCGCAAGAGTTTCATTCTCGCAGGATCACAAACCGAGGGTATACGACTTTCGGCATAATTTTGCCACCCGGGTAATCATTAATTGGATGAATGAAAAGAAGGATGTTATGAACCTTCTTCCTTATCTAAGCACATATATGGGGCACTCATCTTTAGAGTATACGGCTTATTATATTCATCTTGTCCCAGAACATCTTAAATCTTCGATTTCGACCGACTGGACTTGTAATCAGAAGGTTCCCAATTATGAAGATTAAGGACAAGCGATTATTCGAACTGTTAAAGGAATATCTTACGGTCTATCTACCATCACAAAGGACTGTGAGCCCTAACACAGTAAAATCCTACAGGGAGACCCTAAACCTTTATATAGAATTTCTTTGCAGTAGTAATAATCTGCAGCTAAAGGACATCTCCTTTAAAAACATTTCAGTTGGCAGTATCAATGCCTTTTTAAAATGGCTTGAGGATGAACGTCATTGCGGATTAACAACACTAAACCATCGTTTGTCAGTGATACGAGCATTTTTGAAATATGTTGGAATGAAAGTGCCAACATACAATGATTATTACTTATCAGCAAGTCAGGTTGCCAAACGTAAACCTGAAAGAAAACTGACGGTAGACCATTTTAGTGAGGAGGCATTGAATGTAATACTCAGCCAGCCTGATCCCCAGACTAGGAAGGGACACCGCGATTTGTTTTATATGATCCTTTTGTATGATACCGGAGCACGGGACTGTGAAATCCTAAATCTAATGCCAAAAGATGTTGTTACAGAAACAGGATCTCCTTATATCATTGTTCATGGAAAGGGAAAGCAAATACGAATGATACCCATCATGAAGGAAACTGTCCAGCATTATAAAAGTTACATGAAACGGTTTCACCAAGATAAAGAAAATAATGTTCCCGTATTTTATACAGAAATCCACGGGGCAAAGCACACTATGTCCGACGATAACGTTGCCCGTTTCATTAAAAAGTATGCGTCTTTAGCTAGATCAACGTGTGCAGATGTTCCAGAAAGAGTGACACCGCACATGTACCGTCATAGCAGAGCATTGAACCTTTATCGTAAAGGCGTACCTTTGCCGCTCATTTCCGAGTGGCTAGGGCATTCAAATCTTGAGACAACATTGATTTATGCCTATGCAGATACCGAAATGAAAAGGGCTGCAATTGAAGAGGTAACTAACACCAATCATCCTATTAGAAAAACTAAAGGATTTGAAAGTGTCGCCTTGGACAATGATACTCTCAAAAGACTCTACGGATTAAGGTAAACGGCAAAAAGTTATTCCGATAGTTTTGTTTGAATTGATTAGGCTTTCAAGCATACCAATTTCAAAAGTCGGAATAACTTTTTAATCGGAATAATCCGTTTTATCCCGATGTCGTAATAAAATTGACATCACCTAATACTGACAGATGAAGTCTAGTTATATTTAGCTGTGATGATGGATTTATGCGGCAAGGAACTTGTTGGCTGGCCGATGGGAAAGAGAATGACCAAAGATTATCTGGTTACATACTTAAATAACGCTCGAAATAAGCGCGAAAAAGTAAGAGATGTAATAGTCTACTCGGACAGAGGGAGCCTATAGTGTTCAAACGAGTACCGAAGGATGTTTAAAAAAGAGTGCTATCAGTGTTCCATGGGCCAGAAAGGGAACTGTTACGATAACGCTCCAATGGAGAGCTTTTGGGCAAACCCAAGCAATAATGGCTTAATGGCAAGCTTTTCAAAACACGCAACGAAGTGCGTGCGGCTGTATTTCGGCATATTAAATCCTACTACTACCGCAAAAAAATTATACGCTGTAAACAGCTATATGATGTCTGAAGAGATTGTGACACAATCAAAAAAATAAAAAAGGGTGTGCAATATGAAAAAAAGATTATTGGTTTGTATTACGATCATGTTGATGCTATCATCGGCTTGTGAAAATGTTAAAACAACATCAACTCCGAGGACATCCAATCCTTCGAATAATAGCGTAGAAAATGCAACGGTTCCCCCAGGTGTGGAAACTTCTCAAACAAATACTACTAGTGAGCCTGAACCTGAAACGGATGAGTCTATTATTCCAAAAAATACAGCTGAATATTGTTCTGGGGTATGGACAAATTTGGATAGTGAAACTGAAACGTTTTTTTATGGAACTTGGAAAGTTGAGAAACTTTTAGGATTTGCAAATTCATATAATGATGCTTCTGAATATCCAACGGGGCAAAAAATTATTGGGGATGAATTTATAATCAAAAAAGACTTCTTTTCATCAAAAGGACTTAAAAACTATAATGATTATCAATATGAACTAAAAAATCCATTATATAGGATGGAGTGGATATGCTATAATACAGACTCTTTTTATAGATTATTTAAAATAAATCCTGATGTTTTAAATATAAATTTAAATGATAAAGTGAAAGATATAGGCATAAGTGATTCTTCTACAAAACTTGGTGTACCCCTAAGTTTTTTTATTGTTAATAATGATAGGCTTATCTTGACATTAGAGGCAACAAACTTTGAGCTAAAAAAAGTCACTGATTAAATGAATTCAGGTTATATAATAAACTTTGTGCTAATAGAATAGAAAATCCCCAAGAAGGCAAGGATGGCCTGTGTAACGATTCTGAAAATGCTTGTGAATCTCGTCTTTTAAACAAGAAAAATTAGCCTAAAGGCTAATCTTTCTTATTTTTATTTAAAGACGAAGCAACGTGTCTGATAGAAAGTTATTTTTGATAAACTTTCATTATAATGCTATTCCGATTAGGGGTAAAAACCATAGAACCGCCTGGGTTGCACTTCTACATTGTCCCACCTTGTTTTATGGTAAAAAGGGCCAATAATACTTTAGATAAATGGGGGGTTTTTTAAACCAATTATTTCTTTTCCTGCGAAGATTGTCGGGTTTTACTTACATAAGATTTAATGCAGACCCATTTATTGGTTATTTAATACCAGTAAAGTAAGACAAATTGTGATACTCACGTAATTGCTAAGTTTTTCAAAAAGCTAATCCATTTTACTTTGACTATGCGACTTATTAGGCAATCTTTTTTCAGGATGGCCTTTCCCGCGTTTGCGATTTTGCTCATCTTTTTGTTGTTTATCATGTATTCTCGCTACAAATTCACTTGTGCTCTCCATTTCGTCTCCACCTTTATCAATGTTATGGTTTAGCGTTTTGGCGGCTTTTTAAATATTGGGCACTGCCACGCTTTTCTTTTTGTTACTATACCCATTTTGAGATAAAAAATGTAGCGGTGGAGCATTAAATTTAAATTTGGCTATGTAGTATTTCAACATACAATCATCTCAATTTTCAAGCCTGTGGACAAGGTGGGATTTAATGCCTATGGGACTTTTGATGACAGGGGGATTCCTCCATATGAAGTAGCGTACTCCAAAGTTGGCTCAATGTAAGTCTTCCCAATATTCGTTTTAATTGTGTTATAATAAATTCCCAGAATATGTTTCTTTCTTTGGCGTTTTGGATCAGTTTAAAGCCTATTCTATTAAAGATTGGAGTATTTTAAATTAGAATTTTCGTATTAGAGCCTTCGAAATTCAGGGTTATTTAATATATCCAAGGGGTGGGAAATATATGAGATCAATTTTTTTAAAGTTCCTATTCGTTTTGTCAATTACTTTAACATTGGTGGCGGGAAATATAAATATTGCTTCAGCTTATAATCATGGGTGGTCCTCTCATGCAATATCAAATTTTTTGGAAAATAAAGTGGATGCTCCAGATGTTTTGAAGGATGAAAAATACTTGGAAAGTTTGACTAGGGAAGATTTTGCAGGATTGATTATTGCTTTTTATGGAATAGCAACTAAAACTGATAAAAATAGTGTAGAGTTGAAACAGCATCCATTTAAAGATACAAATTCTATAGATGTTCAAAGAGCGTACTCATTGGGAATTATAAAAGGAATTAGTAAATCTGAGTACGGTTCGGCAGCTAGCCTAACTAGGGAAGAGTTTGCAACAATGATCAAGCGGTTCTTAAATATGAATGGAATCAACACAGATGCAACTGGTAATTTAAATCAATATGCTGATAAAAATGAAATAAGTAATTGGGCTTATAACTCTATGCTTTATTGTGTTAATAAAGGGATTATTAGGGGTGTTGGTGTTAGAGAACCGAAACTAGATCCTAAATCACCTATTACTGTAGAACAAGCCCTTACCATTTTAAATAGAATCGCTTTAGAATATAACTGGTTTACCCCTTCGAAAGATGTTTATTATAGTGGCTTTTTAGTACCAATAAATAATGAATTGACCGTTATTACAGATGGAGACACTACTAGTATACATATAGAGTGGAGTAAGATAAAAGACTATACTAAGTTAGAAAACGACTTATTTTATATGTTAAATAGTAAAATAAAAGATACCACGAAAACAAGTGAGATAGTAAAACGTATCATGAATACACAATTTGATTATGAAAATGGAATTAGGAAAAATTTATGGTCAGATAGTTTTGAAATTGGAGAAATGAAGGTATATATGAATACCGATGACAATGACGCTGTAACTTGGCTACACGTAGAGTAATATTAGTATTAAGTTAGAAAACAAGGGATGCTACATATGCGACAACGACACCCTTTGTTTGATGAAAAATGAATTATCTAAAATCACAAGAACCTGTGTCTTTAACGTATCCTTCGCTGTCTTCTGTCGGGGTCAGATATCCGTATCTATTGCCATTCATTGAGCCTTCGTCAGCATACCGTGTTAAAACGCTATTATTTATTCTTAATTTTTCATATGAATAACTTGTTGTAGTAAGTGTAGTCCTTGAGAAGGTTTTTATTTTGACAGAATGAACAGTCATCCCTTCTTAATCAACGAGGTAAAGATGATGTTAAGCCTTCTCGCTTATAATTTAACCAATTGGTTACGAACCCTTTGCTTTCCTGAAGGGCAAAAGGCCATGCAAATTGATACCATACGGACTCGAATCATTAAGGTTGCCAGTAAACTGGTGAAATCAGGTAGATCCTTTTACTTTAAATTATCATCGAGTTTCGTCTATCAGAAGTTCTTTTGGAACGTGTTTGGTCGAGTATAAAAACTCCAGATTGAGTAGCTTAAAAATCGGCTTTTTATTAACAGTACATGAAATTGCACTTACTTGTGGAGGAATCCACACATTTTAAGGAACTATGAATATTTCAGGATGAAGTAAATAAATACTAATAGCAATTGGAAAATTTATATTACCAATTAATGTAATGATGTCATAATCCAATACCTAACAACTCCTTCTTAGTTTTTCTAGGGCTTTATTACGGGTTTTGGAAACAGCCTGTTGGGAAATACACAGTATTTCAGCAATCTCTTTATCTTTTAAATCATCAATATAGGACATTGACAGTATATTTTTTTGATGTTGGGATAAGCTGCGTAATTTCTTTATTAGTTCAACATTTTCAATATAATCTTCGATGCACTTGGAATTTGTCGGGTATTCATAAGTCTCTGATACTGCAATGTTGTCTACTAAAGTCATATTTTCCTCATCATCAATTGATTTATCTAATATAACCATGCACCGTTCTTCTCTCTTTCTTTCACTTTTATCAAAATTGATTGAAAGGTAATAAATGTATTGCGAAAAGTAGCTTAATATCCTTACAGCACGAAAATGTTCTTTAAACCTTTCATCTAATGCCTTCTGATTTTCTGGGGTTGGTTTTTTTAAAAAGAGCAGAAGTAAATTTTGATTTTCCTTTTCAGAGACAAATGTCTTTATAATTGGATTATCTAGTGCTTCTTTTGGAATTAATTGAGTTAGCATAAAATAAAATCACCCTCATAAGAATGTATGTTCCTTTTTTGTTCAAAAAAATATTTCGCTTTTTTATAACCAAAAGGTTAAATAATTAATTACTATATAAAGTAAAATTCCCTTTTTAAAATACAACCTTTCAATTAAATTTTACAATATTAACCTTTTATCAACAACAATAATAAGAAAATATGTTCGTTAGTTGTATGTTGAATTTAGCTATGGTAAACGCCTTTTCACTAAACAGTAAGGAGAATGGATAGTAACTTTAAAGGTTTTATGGAGTGCCAAGCATGATTGCCAAAGCCATGTAACCGTCAAGTAGTTTTGAACACTTTTCGCTAATTAAGTTTGAACACTTTTTATGATG
>NZ_AJLR01000059.1 GCF_000307855.1 Schinkia azotoformans LMG 9581
TTTAGCAACTACCCCGTAATCGTAGGTGAATGATAACGTTGTCAAGGGCCATCTAAAAATGTTGGTTTTGGGTCATTGAAAATGTAGGAAATGGGCCACCCAAATTGTTGGTTTTGGGCCCATCACTTTATTTACTTTTTGGGGTTTTGGTTTTCTTCTCACTATAGTCTTTCATTCTATAAGATTTTCCAGTAATAGAAATGACTTTAGAATGATGAACCAAGCGGTCCAATAAAGCATTCGTTAATTTCTTATCTTGAAGAAACTCAGACCATTGAGAAAGTGGGATATTCGTAGTAATCAACGTGGATTTCTTTTCATATCTCATATTAATCAGTTGAAAGAGAAGACTCGCTCCATCTCTTGAAAAGGGCAGATAACCCACTTCATCAATAACAAGTACATCATAATTGGCATACTGTTTTAATACTCGCTCTAAAGTTCCTTTTTGATTGGCTCTTAATAAACGGTCCACTAATTCAGTACTCATACAAAAGTAAGAGCTATAACCTTTCTCTAGGGCTTCTAAAGTGATAGAAATAGCTAAATGTGTCTTACCTACGCCACTATTGCCAATGAAGAGAAGATTCTCATGCTTATCTAAAAAACGTAAGGTATGTAAATCTAAAATCTCTGCTTTATTAATTTTCGGTTGAAACTGAAAATCAAAGTCCATCACACGCTTTTCATAAGGCAGATGGGCTTTTTTTAATCGTCTTTCCTGAAGGAGCGCTTCTCGTTCACGAAGTTCTTCACTCAAGAGTTCATGAAGGCCCTCTACTAAGGAAATATCCGCATGCTCATCTAAGAACTCTGGTAAGAGCTGACGCACACGATCGAGTTTTAAATGGTCCAATTGGTTGAGTAATTGATGATAAGTTGTCATAAGCGCTCCCTTCACAATAAATCGTAGGCTTGAAGATTCTCATCCACATAAGCCTCTAGTTCGTCTTCTTCAAGATGTTTGAAGACATCTGATTTAAGAATTTCAACGTAATCTTCACGGCGATAATTAAAGGGACGGTCGCTTAAAGGATGACGAGCAATCAAGCGTTGGTCACAATAGACTTTAAGGTCCTCTTGTTCTTTTTCACAGGTTACGGTCTGTCCAATATATTTAACCGGCACTGAATATTTACGCCCTTCAAAGATCACAAGTGCCTCTTTAGAGACTTTTCGAGTCAAAGGAACACTCAATTGACTATAAACTTTGAGAAGCTCTAAATCAAAAGCCTTGAGATTCAACGCCTCTTGGTCAAGACGTTCAGAAGGTGAGGTTCCAATCGCTTGAGAGATTTCTTTATGATTCAAATCTTCCATCAATTGTTGGACCAGTGCTTGTAATTCTTCAAGGTCTTCAAACTCATTGTTAAAGACAAGCAGGCGGTCAACAGTTCTCGCAAGCGCTTCTACTTTACCTTTGGTTTGAGGTCTGAATGGCCGACAAGCAATGGGTTTAAATCCAGCATCTTTTGCATACTGCCTGAATCGTTCATTGAAAACAACATTTGAGAATTGACTTTTAGAATGGTCCACCACTGTTTTCATATTGTCAAACCAAATTTCTTCAGGGACACCTCCGAATTTCTCAAAAGCGTGATTGAGACACTCAAAGAGTGTGGGTTGGAGACGGTCGACGGTCAATTGAAGATACTTCATCCGAGAGTAGCCAAGAATATACAGAAAGATATTAATCGTAAACACTTCACCATTGCGTGAGATCAGTTTTAAATTTTCTTTCCAGTCGACTTGAGCAGAAAGTCCAGGCGTTGTTTCAATTCGAATCGTTGCTTTATGTTTGCAGGATTCTCGAATCAATCTGGCATAGCGTTTGACGGTCGTATATGAGCCTTGATAGCCTTTTAGTTGGATGAAGTAGTAAATTGAGCGCACAGAGCAGCCAAGCTTGAGTTTATCTTCAATGATTGATTTATAGTTCTCAATAAGTGACGGTGGGACCCTTCGTTTTGAAGCTTCTTCAAGGGTCTTTTCTTTTCCGAGGTCATAATAACGTTTGACCGTCCGATAGTCACAATTATAGCGTCTGGCAATATCAGCGAAATTAGGTTTAATTCCAGTCATAAGATGTTCGGTTATACTTTCTAGGATGTCTTTTCTCATAAGGAAAAGCCTATCACAATTTTAAAGTTAACCTACATTTTCAATGGCCCGTTTCCTACATTTTAGCATGGCCCTTTACACTTTAGCGTTTCCGCTCGAAGTTGCCATTCTTGCGTTTCCCAAACCTTACAGCCTTGTTCTTCAGCAATTTTTTCGAGACTTTGATAGTCTCCAATTTGCATGATGAATTCTTTTTGGTGGTCTAGGGCGCTATCTTTGACCTTTTGGAGATAATTATTGATTTTTCTATCTGCTCGTTTTTGCTTGGCATTGTATTCATCAACCGCTTGTCCAAATAATTTTTCATAGCTGTCCTTGATGTTTTCTTGAACGAGCGTAATATTGTTGCCAGACCGTGAAACATCAATATCAGGATTTGTGTGATTTTCAGTTTTGCGGTTATTATGAATTATTGAGCTAGTGTTTCCGACGTGAATTGAAATTGTATTTTGCATAGCGAGAACTCCTTGAAATTTCAATCCAATTATATCACGTTTTGGTGGTTGCTTCTGGACAGAAGGATAACTCAATATACATGTGACACTACGTATCACATTATTTCGGTCTGTCTGACGATTCCTAGCGGAAGGCTTTGCCAACTTTCAGTTGGCAAAATGGGGCGTTTGCCCCAGACCCCAAGCGGTTCTGTTGCAAAGTTTTCTGATAAGTCTATTTTAGTGTAAAATGAATAAAAATGACAGCGAGGATATATCAATGAACTATTTTAAAGGTAAACAATTTCAAAAAGATGTGATTATTGTCGCTGTTGGTTATTATCTACGTTACAATCTAAGCTATCGTGAAATTCAAGAACTCCTTTATGATCGTGGGATTAACGTTTGTCACACAACTATTTATCGTTGGGTACAAGAATACAGTAAAGTCCTCTATCATCTCTGGAAAAAGAAAAATAGACAGTCCTTCTATTCGTGGAAAATGGATGAAACTTATATCAAAATCAAAGGTCGTTGGCATTATCTCTATCGTGCAATTGATGCGGATGGATTGACTTTAGACATCTGGCTACGCAAGAAACGGGATACTCAAGCTGCTTATGCGTTCTTGAAACGACTACATAAACAGTTTGGTCAACCAAGAGTAATTGTCACGGATAAAGCGCCCTCTATTGGTTCTGCATTTAGAAAGTTACAGAGTAACGGTTTATATACTAAGACAGAGCATCGAACCGTGAAGTATCTCAATAACCTCATTGAGCAAGACCATCGACCAATCAAACGACGCAATAAATTTTATCGAAGTCTACGAACTGCCTCAACCACGATTAAGGGCATGGAAACAATT
>NZ_AJLR01000060.1 GCF_000307855.1 Schinkia azotoformans LMG 9581
CCCAGTAAACGGCGGCCGTAACTATAACGGTCCTAAGGTAGCGAAATTCCTTGTCGGGTAAGTTCCGACCCGCACGAAAGGCGTAATGATTTGGGCACTGTCTCAACGAGAGACTCGGTGAAATTTTAGTACCTGTGAAGATGCAGGTTACCCGCGACAGGACGGAAAGACCCCATGGAGCTTTACTGTAGTTTGATATTGAGTACCTGTAAGTCATGTACAGGATAGGTAGGAGCCATTGAAATAGGGACGCTAGTTTCTATTGAGGCGTTGTTGGGATACTACCCTTGACTTATGGTTACTCTAACCCGCTGGCATAATCGGCCAGGGAGACAGTGTCTGACGGACAGTTTGACTGGGGCGGTCGCCTCCTAAAGAGTAACGGAGGCGCTCAAAGGTTGGCTCAGATTGGTTGGAAATCAATCGTAGAGTGTAAAGGTAAAAGCCAGCTTGACTGCGAGAGCTACAACTCGAGCAGGTAGGAAACTAGGACTTAGTGATCCGGTGGTACCGCATGGAAGGGCCATCGCTCAACGGATAAAAGCTACCCTGGGGATAACAGGCTTATCTCCCCCAAGAGTTCACATCGACAACGCATTTCACCCCTCGATGTCGGCTCATCGCATCCTGGGGCTGTAGTCGGTACCAAGGGTTGGGCTGTTCGCCCATTAAAGCGGCACGCGAGCTGGGTTCAGAACGTCGTGAGACAGTTCGGTCCCTATCCGTCGCGGGCGTAGGTAATTTGAGAGGATCTGTCCTTAGTACGAGAGGACCGGGATGGACTTACCGCTGGTGTACCAGTTGTTCCGCCAGGAGCACGGCTGGATAGCTATGTAGGGAAGGGATAAGCGCTGAAAGCATCTAAGTGCGAAGCCCACCTCAAGATGAGATTACCCATTCGTAAGAATTAAGAGCCCAGAGAGATGATCTGGTAGATAGGCTGGAAGTGGAAGAGTTGCGAGACTTGGAGCGGACCAGTACTAATCGCTCGAGGACTTTACCAAAAGAGTCAAATATAAAATGCTTATGGTTTAGAAGTTAGAAGAATTGTTATTTAGTTTTGAATGTTCAAAGTAACATTTAATGATTTGGTCATCATTGCGATGGAGATACACCTGTTCCCATGTCGAACACAGAAGTTAAGTCCATCTACGGCGGAAGTACTTGGGGGTTGCCCCCTGGGAGATATGCGAGTGGCCAAGTTTGGGAGTTTAGCTCAGCTGGGAGAGCATCTGCCTTACAAGCAGAGGGTCAGCGGTTCGATCCCGTTAACTCCCATTGGTTGTTTCAGCCATTAATTGAATAAAGGTTCTGTAGTGTAGCGGTTATCACGTCGCCCTGTCACGGCGAAGATCGCGGGTTCGATTCCCGTCAGAACCGTTAGTAGTAATACTAATGACTCGTTAGCTCAGTTGGTAGAGCATTTGACTTTTAATCAAAGGGTCGCTGGTTCGAGCCCAGCACGGGTCATAATTCCTAGCGGATGTGGCGGAATTGGCAGACGCACTAGATTTAGGATCTAGCGCTTAACGGCGTGGGGGTTCAAGTCCCTTCATCCGCATACTAGGTTATTAGCCGACTTAGCTCAGTTGGTAGAGCATCTGATTTGTAATCAGAGGGTCGCGTGTTCGAATCATGTAGTCGGCATTGTCGTAAGACACAAAGTTTAAGTGCGAACGTAGTTCAGGGGTAGAACACAACCTTGC
>NZ_AJLR01000061.1 GCF_000307855.1 Schinkia azotoformans LMG 9581
TAGTGACAAGGAAGGTGTAGAAAATCGGATTCAATACGATTGGTGCACCAAATAAGATTGGCTCATTAACCCCAAAGAATGTTGGAACAACTGAGGCACGTCCGATGGCACGGTTACGATCTGATTTACAAATCCACATGAACAAGAATGGAACAATCAATGTAGCTCCTGTTCCACCCATGGTAGCAATAAACATTTGAGTACCAGAAGTGATAACTTTATCTGCATGTTGTCCAGCTTGGATAAGATGCAAGTTGACATCGATATTGGCATAAGTGATAGCAGCGATTGCTGGTTCGACAATTGAAGGACCGTGAATACCAACAAACCAGAAGAAGGCATAAGCACCAAAGATAAGTGTAATTCCAAGGTAACCATCTGCAGCTGAGAAAAGAGGAGCAATAAGGGTACCGATTGATTCTGCAACAGTTACACCAAGAGTTCCCTTAACAAGGAGTTCAAGTCCATATAGGATAACAACTGAGACGGTGAACGGAATCAAGTCCTTAAATACTTGAGAGATATTTGGTGGAACATCTTCAGGCATACGAATGGTAACATTATTTTTCACACAGACTTTATAAACATTAACTGTCACAAAGGCTGCGATAAATGCTGTCAAAAGGCCTTTTGTTCCCATGAAGGCTGTCAAGAAGCCTCCTTCTTTTGCAGGCTCAGCTGCCATCAAAAGGAACCCTACCATAGACGCTAGCATCGTAGATAAGAAGTTAATCTGATTGGTCGCAGGTAGGTCACGGTTCTTTGAGTCCGTCAAAGCTTTAGCGGTAGTACCACCAACAAAGAATGCTAGGATACCCATCGAATAGCTATAAGGAGTCATCAAGAAGGTCTCAATGTCTTTTGACCAGTGGAATCCCCAAGCATTTGGGACATAGGCAATAAGGATAAAGATAGATGAGAAAAGGATGACTGGCATACCAGCAATAAATCCATCACGAATAGCACGAAGATAGATGTTTCGAGAGATTTTCTCAAAGAATGG
>NZ_AJLR01000062.1 GCF_000307855.1 Schinkia azotoformans LMG 9581
AAGTGATTTTACCGTCAAAAAAGGGCGTTCAATTGATTCTATTGTCTTTCATATTGAGAAAAAGCCAGTTGCTAAGAATGAAAATTACAAAGAAGAACAACAAGATACAGTTTATTTACAAACCAAAGCAGACCGAGAAGCTAAACAAAAAATGCTTTTCGCAGAAGCTATGCAAAGTCCTTACACCAAGTTATTAGGCGAAAAATGGCTAATTAATGTTGCTGATATGCAAGATATAAGTACCATGACAGGACTTGCAGAAAAAGTTTACCCACTATACGATGAACTCAAAGAAGCAAGGGGCTTAAAAGGCGTAGAAACACATCTATCATACGTTGCAAGTAAGCAAGAGGGCTATTCTAAACGAAACGTGGTTAAGTACCTTAAAACAGCCATTGAGGGCTATTTACCGACCGTTGCCTTGCAAGATTTAGAGCAACCAGAACGAGCTAATACCAAAAAGCCAAAACCAAGAACGTTAGAAGAAGTGGCAAAAGACTTTTTGCCGGGTACAGTTATTGTGTACA
>NZ_AJLR01000063.1 GCF_000307855.1 Schinkia azotoformans LMG 9581
ATATTTAAATTCAGTTGTTGAAAAAATAGTAGAATCGGGCATGAAAGTCACTTTTGTCCCCGTTTTTGATTTCGGAGCTTTCCCTATTTTTTCCAAAGTAGTTGCTGGATGTCCTCCATTTTCAAAACGTTGGCGATAAACAGTCCCATCACGAGTGATTTCAACTTCTAACCAAGTAGAAAGAGCATTTACCACCGAAGATCCTACACCATGCAATCCACCAGAAGTTTTATATCCCCCTTGACCAAATTTACCACCAGCATGAAGAATAGTGAAAATAACCTCAACAGTTGGAATTCCCATCGCGTGTTTTCCGACAGGCATTCCGCGCCCTTCATCTTCTACAGATAAAGAACCATCAGCATTAATGGTCACTGTAATGTTATTCCCAAAACAAGATAAGGCCTCATCGACTGCATTATCTACAATTTCCCAAACCAAATGGTGCAAACCTGTTCCATCAGTTGATCCGATATACATCCCTGGGCGCTTTCTGACCGCGTCCAAACCTTCAAGGACCTGAATTGCACTGTCATCGTAATTATTAATATCTATTACCATCTATTTTCCTCTCATCGAAAGCCCATATCTTTTATCAGCAAGATCATCACTCGCTTTGTTCGCAATTTACAGACCATTAATAATCGCTT
>NZ_AJLR01000064.1 GCF_000307855.1 Schinkia azotoformans LMG 9581
ATTTTACAACCATATTCTTTAGAAATGTTATCAGAAATTTCTTTCAATCGTTCCAAATCATTTTTATTTTGATGAAATTTATTTAAGGTCAAGGGGTTGGTTGCATTAAGCACAATATGGTGAAGTAGGGAGGTACCGCCTTGTTCACATTACTGTGACTGGTTTGCACCACCCTCTTCGGGAACCGTACGTACCCCTCTCGGAGTATACGGCTCTGTTATTGTTCGTTCGTAAAAATTCACTTGTGTTTATGAATCACGTGACGATGACAATGAAAGCATACAACAAGAGTTTTACGTTGTTTCGCTATCATTGCCATTTCCCATTTTTCTTTGCCTTTAAGATTTTTGACCTTATTGACATGGTGAATTTCATAGGAAGTATTTTCATCAGATGTTCCACATAATTCACAACATTTAGCTTTTAACCTGTTTTCAAGAGTATTCCGGGCATAGCCATACAATACAGGAGCTTGACTTATCTTATCCGTAAATTGATAAGGGGATTTACATTCACTAAAATTTGCAAAATAACGGCGCTGCTTACCTTGCTTTATCTCATACGGGATGCCCCACGAACCACTTCCATCTTTAAACATGGAAATGGTTTTTGAAAGTGTTCCCTTATGTTTGGAGGCTATCGTTTTTAGACAGCTGTATTCCATAAGATAAGCAAAATAATTGAGCTGGTTAAAATTACTTGCTAGACCGTAGTAATTACAAATCCCTCTTAATTCAGAATTATAAATTGTGATGATTTCTAAGTCTGTTGAACGAATAAGATATTTCCTGTGAACTGGAAACCATGAGCTATCTTTCTTTTGGATAGCTATTTTCTTGTCAAAAATAAATTGACGAATTTTGTCTTGAAGAGGAATAAGGAGTTCTACACTCCCATTGAGTGTTCTCTTTTTGACTTTACCAGATC
>NZ_AJLR01000065.1 GCF_000307855.1 Schinkia azotoformans LMG 9581
GAAAGAAAATCGTTATCTTCAGGAGGAACTTGAACTTCTAAAAAAGTTCCGGGTCTTCTTGAAGCGAAGCAAGTAAAACGTTTTGAATTTCTCTTGAAACATCATGGGAAGATAAAAATTAAACATGCAGTAAAAGTTCTTAAGGTTTCTCGCTCAGGTTTCTATGAATACATGCATCGTCGTCCTTCAAAACAACAAGTGGAGAGAGAAATTCTCTCAGAGAAGATAAAAGCTGTCTTTCATGAGCATAAGGGACGCTATGGTGCGGTTAGAATTACCAAGGTACTTCATAATACTGGTATTATGACCAACACGAAACGTGTTGGGAAACTGATGCATTTGATGGGACTTTATGCCAAGGGAAGCCGTTATAAATATAAACATTACAACAGAAAAGGAGCTTCGCTTTCAAGACCCAATTTAATTAATCAGATCTTTAAAGCAACAGCTCCTAATAAAGTATGGCTGGGAGACATGACCTATATCCCTACCAAAGAAGGCACCTTATACTTAGCCGTGAATATCGACGTTTTTTCACGTAAGATTGTAGGCTGGTCAATGTCTTCACGGATGCAAGATAAACTGGTGAGGGATTGCTTCTTACAAGCTTGTGGGAAAGAACAGCCTCAGCCTGGCTTGATTGTCCATACTGATCAAGGGAGTCAATATACAAGCTCTCGTTATCAATCTACTCTTCGTCAAGTCGGTGCTCAATCTAGCATGAGTCGTAAAGGAAATCCATATGACAATGCAATGATGGAGTCTTTTTATAAGACGCTAAAGAGGGAGCTTATTAATGATGCTCATTTTGAGACAAGAGCTGAGGCTACTCAAGAAATATTTAAATACATTGAGACCTATTACAATACAAAAAGGATGCATTCAGGTCTTGATTACAAGCTC
>NZ_AJLR01000066.1 GCF_000307855.1 Schinkia azotoformans LMG 9581
ATCGGTCTCGGCATTCCTGCTGAACCGCTCTTCCGATCTTCAAAGACAATGAAATGTGAATCACTGCTAAAAGAGCTTTACAAAAAAACTAAACATTTCAATAGTTTATCAGAAGCTAAACAATCAAAAGCCCTAGAAAATAGTACATACAGGGAAGTGAATGCTGTCTATAAACTTGATAAGAAGAAAATTTATATCGCTTCAGAGATTTTTTATTTTCAAGAGAAATACTCAGAACCTTTCATTCCTTTTGTGTATAAGAAAAACAAAAAAGATCCCATTCAAATTTATAATGCAATAAAGCATGATAAAGTAAATAACCTAGAAAAGGCAGACCTTGAAACAGCAATAAATATGTTGGGTACCCTGTTTATTTTAAACTCATGCTTTTTTCCTGAACTTATTCAAAAGGAACAAGATGACCGCTCCAAAATATTTAGAGGTAAGAGAGCCTATATTGAACCCCTATTTATCTCAATGTTTGATAAAATTGATAAACTAAACAAAGATGAAGTAGAAAACTATCTATCTAGTTGTTTATATTTTGAATGGATAAGTGACTATTATTTAACTGAAAATCTTCCATATCATATATCAGACATTAGTGGTATGCTTGAAAATCATTTAAACGATGTGAACTTACCATTAGATACCTTAATTGAAAAGAGAAATAAAAATGAATACTTATATGATGATCTAA
>NZ_AJLR01000067.1 GCF_000307855.1 Schinkia azotoformans LMG 9581
CTGACTCATTCGTTAGTAATTGTCAGTCAAATCTAACACAGGAAAGGTACTATGAGTATTATAAAACTAAGCAACGTTTCCAAGAAATATTCTAATGGAACAACGGCTTTGCGTAATATCTCGCTCGAAATTGAAGCGGGAGAATTTACCTATATCGTTGGACCATCAGGAGCTGGGAAATCGACCTTTATCAAACTACTTTATCGTGAATTAAAGATTGACCGTGGTTCTGGAACAGTTGCGCAATATGATTTATCTAAATTAAGACGTCGAGACGTTCCGTTGTTACGTCGTTCTGTAGGTGTGGTTTTCCAAGACTATAAACTCTTATCAAAGAAAACAGTTTATGAAAACATTGCCTATGCCATGGAAGTTATTGGTAAAAGTCCGCGCGAAATCAAAAAACGGGTCAATGAAGTGCTTGACCTCGTTGGATTGAAACACAAGATTCGTTCATTTCCAAATGAACTTTCAGGTGGGGAACAGCAACGTGTGGCAATCGCCCGCTCGATTGCTAATGCACCAAAAGTATTGATTGCCGATGAACCGACAGGGAACTTAGACCCTGAAAATTCTTGGGAAATCATGAATTTGCTTGAAAAAATTAATCTTCAAGGGACGACTATTTTGATGGCGACCCATAATAGCCAAATTGTTAACACCTTAAAACATCGTGTTATCGCTATTGAAAACGGACGAATTGTCCGCGACCAAGAGGAAGGAGTTTACGGC
>NZ_AJLR01000068.1 GCF_000307855.1 Schinkia azotoformans LMG 9581
ATGAACCACCTGCACCAACGTTAAAATCAGCGGCATACACAACACAATCTTGAGCATATAAGGACATAAGCACATGATAAAGTAATTGAGTTTTTCCAGAGCCTACGGGACCTACGCAAATTAGATTATTTGCTTGACCCGACAAATTCAGTTCAATTTGTTCAGTTAGTCTAATTTTAGGCATAAAAATCAGCTCCTGTCACTTTGATTTGTTTGTCGGATACATGACTAAATTCTAATATGAATGCCTTGCTTCCGTCAGGTCTCCAACTTTTAAAGAGCCACTCCTCTTTACTTAAATCTTCGAGAACTTCAGAAAGTTTTGAAGCGAATTCACGAACTTGCTCAACTGACGGTCACTTCTTTAAATTGACCGGTCATGACAATCGTATAAGCAGTATTTGCCGTTGGAAAACGCTTAGTCAGCGCTGACAGAAAATCTTCTGAGTTACTGACAGAGTTGTCAGTAAATTTAACGATGGGTTGATGTTCAACCATTGCCACATAAGGCATCGTTTCATTTTCTTCAACTAATCTGACTTGATTTTCTGAGTCACCGTGATAGGCGATGCCATCAATGATTGTCACCTCGCCATTTGCCGTATCAAGCGTACCGATACCGACTTTGCCGTGTGTTAGTGCTTCTTTGAGGGTAATTGTACCTTTGTAAAAGCCGATAGAGAGTGTCGTAAATGTATTGTGTTGGAATATTCTGCTATTCATAATGATATTATTTTATCACTTTTTTTTGTTAATAGTATCAAATATGTTTTATACCCGAATTGCTA
>NZ_AJLR01000069.1 GCF_000307855.1 Schinkia azotoformans LMG 9581
CCACGCCAAGGGCAGAACCCGCACTCCCTGTCCGCAATGTTGGAAAGCCAGTTTCGGTCCTCCTGCTATGCCTACTGCACATTAGGTCTCTATTGTTCACTAGTAAAAAGTAGCTCAATAATAAATAAGCAGAGGGCAAAAACCTCTGCTTTTTCTGATGCTAATTTGTAGCTAAGATTTGTTTTTTCGTTTTTTAGTTAATCAATGCCTGAAGTGGCGCAGGAATTCGTCCACCGCGTTTAATAAGTTTTTCAGAGCTAAAAGCATTTACTCCAATTACAGGTGCACGCCCAAGAAGTCCGCCAAACTCAACCATTTCGCCTTCAGCTTTACCTGGAACAGGGATAACGCGTACGGCTGTTGTTTTCTTATTAATCATTCCGATAGCAGCCTCGTCTGCGATCATTGCAGCAATTGTTTCAGGAGAGGCATCACCTGAAATGGCAATCATATCAAGACCTACGGAACAAACACATGTCATTGCTTCGAGCTTGGACAATGAAAGTGCACCATCCACGATCCCTTTGATCATTCCGTTATCCTCACTAACAGGGATAAAAGCACCGCTTAAGCCTCCAACATAGGAACTGGCCATTGCACCGCCTTTTTTTACGGCATCATTCATAAGCGCAAGGGCAGCAATCGTTCCATGTGTTCCAACTCGTTCTAACCCAATTTCTTCTAGAATTTCGGCAACACTATCATTCAGGGCATTGGTTGGGGCTAATGATAGGTCCATAATTCCGAATGGCACATTAAGACGCTCAGCGACAACCCGACCAATTAATTCCCCTGCACGGGTTATTTTAAACGCTGTCCGTTTAATAACATCAGAAACTTGACCAAGATCAGCCTCTGGGTAGCGCTTCAATGCATTTAAGACCACACCTGGACCGCTAACTCCTACGTTAATAACGACTTCACCTTCTCCGGCACCGTGGAAGGCACCAGCCATGAATGGATTATCCTCTACCGGATTGCAGAATACAACAAGCTTTGCACAAGCAAGACCATTTCGGTCTTTGGTTCGCTCTGCGGCTTCCTTAATGATGTTGCCCATCTGACGAACGGCGTCCATATTAATGCCAGTTCTTGTCGTTGCCACAGAAATAGAGGAACAAACCCGCTCCGTTACAGTTAAGGCTTCTGGCAGAGCATCTAATAATGTTTGATCACCTTTTGTAATTCCTTTATGTACAAGGGCAGAATATCCTCCGATGAAATCAACACCGAGCTGGTGAGCAGCTTTATCAAGTGTTTTAGCCAACTCAACGGCTTGATTGACAGTTGCATTTCCAAGAAGTTCAGCAATTGGAGTAATCGAAATCCTTTTATTAATAATGGGGATACCAAACTCCCTACTAACTTCTTCAGCCACCTCTCTTAATCTCGCCGCATGCGTTGTAATTTTATCAAAAACTTTTTTATTCATTTTATCAAAATCGGAATCGGCGCAATCCTTTAAACTGATTCCCATTGTGACTGTACGTATATCCAAATTTTCCATTTGGACCATCCGAATCGTTTCAATCATTTCATCAATTGCAATATTCATCTTCAATTATTTTCTCCCCCTTAAATACGATGCATGGCCTGGAAAATTTCTTCAAGCTGTATATTAATTTTTAATCCCATTTCCTCACTAATTCCATCAAATTTTTGTTGAAGTGAATCTAGATTCTCGATTCCGGAAACATCGACAAGCATCATCATTGTAAAAAAGTCTTGAAGAATGGTTTGGCTGATATCAAGAATATTTACTTTATTGTCAGCTAGTACATTTGTAACTTTTGCAATAATTCCAACTTGGTCTTTACCAATTACACTTACTACTGCACGTCTGTTTGTCATTTAAATCACCTCATATAATATTGGGGGAAAATAATTTTAATTGCTTTTTTATTTTATCATTACCAATTTCTACACGTTTCGTCAATATGTAATTTCGTTTATTTGGTATAATAGGAGAATTAATAGTATTTGGGGGAGGCTCATAATGATGATTTCTTTAAAAAATGTATCTAAAATATTAGATGAAAAACTAGTACTAGAAAACATAAATTGGGATATACATACCGGTGAAAATTGGGTGTTATTTGGATTAAATGGTTCCGGAAAAACAACACTTCTTTCTATTATAACTGGTTATCTTTGGACATCTTCCGGGAAAGTAACGGTATTAGGAAAAGAGTTTGGCAAGTATCCCTTGTATGAACTACGTAAGCAAATCGGCATTGTAAGTTCCGCCATCGATAATTTAATGCCTGGTTATGATTATGCGGAAAACATCGTATTAAGTGGGAAATATGCTTCATTTGGCTTGCACGAGGATCCTAATCAGGATGATATCAATTATGCTCTATCAATCATGGAACGTTTCCGTTGTACAGACCTCATTCATCGAACGTTTGAAACTTTATCACAAGGTCAAAAACAAAAAGTTATGATCATGCGGGCTTTAATGGCTAAGCCAAAACTATTAATACTTGATGAGCCATGTGCAGGATTAGACGTTCTTGCCCGTGAGCAAGTTTTGGAGTTTATAAATACACTTGGAGATGACCCTGAGGCACCGTCCATGCTTTATGTAACACACCATGTCGAAGAGATTTTGCCCGCTTTCAAGTACATTACGCTACTTCGAGCTGGACAAATATTTGCTAAAGGATTAATAAATAATATATTAACGGATCAGATATTTAGTGAATTCCTTGGCAGGGATATAAAAATTGATCAGTTCAATCACCGTAATTATCTAAAATTTGTTTAACCCCATTTATTTACAATTATATTTATTCACAAGCAGAAGATAATATAATTGATAAAGGAGGTTTTAATCAATGACAGTAGGTACACAAGTGAAACAAGCGTTAGTTAGTCTAAAGAGCGCACAAGCTGATTTTGAATCATTTGCCTTGCAAACACAGGATCAAGCTGCGAAACAGCTCTATGCTAACTGCGCTACCCAAGCAAAAGGAATGATCCAACAACTCGAAGAGCGTGTTCAATATATTGAACAGGAAGAGCCAGAGTTCCAAGGTTTTTAATGTCAAAAGTAGGGCTGTCTCTAAAAAGGGACAGCCTTTTTGATGCTTACCTGAAATAAATTGCTTTAATATAATCTTGAATTAAGACAATATTAGTTTTTGCTTCCCGTTTATCTTTTTCTTCAATCGATATTTTTAACTTAGATATTTCTTGTTCTAATTCACTGTATTCCATTTCCCCCCCTAATAATTGTAATTTCCATCTGTTTTTTTTATAAAGATCGCTAATAGCCTTTGCTTCATCTCCTGCTTTTTCCCATTGTGAATGATTAAGTAGGTCCATAATTTCCTCGGATTTTTGGTAAATGGGCTTATTTTTTATTTTTTCATCGGAACATCCTACTAGGATAAAAAAACAAACAGACATCATGATGAATTTTAGATTAACTTGCATAAATTCCTCCGATAAGTATTTTTCTAATTATTTTATCCAATAATAAAAAAGATATTAAACAGGATGGAGATTGTCATGACTGAATATGAAGTAATACTTGTTCGCTCACTTGCTTCTTTTATTATTATTTTTATCCTTGCCAGAATCCTTGGTAAATCACAGATATCACAACTAACATTCTTCGACTATGTAATTGGAATTACAATTGGCAATATGGCTGCTGCTGTTGGAATAGATTCTTCAGTTGAATTTTTAAATGGAATAATTGGACTTTTAGTATATACGTCTTTGTCGATCCTTCTTGCTTTTGGGGCCATAAAATCTTATCGGTTTAGGAAAATTGTCGAAGGGAGCCCAACCATTCTTATTAAAGAAGGAAGGGTATTGGAGAAAAACCTCTTAAAAAGTAAATTAACCTATAATGATCTAATGGCAGGTCTTAGGGAGAAAAACGCTTTTAAATTATCTGAAATTGAATTAGCAGTGTTAGAAACAGATGGGCAAATGAGTGTTATGAAAAAAGCGGAATATGAACCTTTAACTCCAAAGGACCTTAATATGACCGTTGAAGAGGAACATAAACCATCCATGATCATTATCGATGGGTCACTAATGGAAAAACGATTACATTATTTAGGCTATTCAAAAGAATGGGTTCTTGGGGAAATAATGAAGAAGGGGGCAAACTCTATTGATGATGTATTTTTAGCCCAAATTGATTCCCAGGGAAACGTATATGTTGATTTATATGATGATAATATTAAAACTCAACAAATCAAACAAAAACCGCTTCTGGCTGCTCAATTAAGAAAAATACAAGCTAATTTAGAAGGCTTTGCCTTACAAACGGATGATGTTGCTGCAAAGCAAATGTATTATAACCAATCAAAAGAACTGCAAAATTTAATTCACCAAATTAATCCATATCTTAAAGAATAGTGGGGAGGTGTAGATCGTGATTATTTATGTTTATCAAACATTTGAGATAAAACAAGAGAAGTTTAAGGAAGGGCTCGAAAATTTAACCGAAATTAAAAATTTTCGAAATGAAAAATATGATCATAAGGTAGATATATTAACACCTATTACTGGAAAGGATTATACATATGCCCTTCTTGCAACATATGATGGATTGGCTGAAATGGAGTTACAAAACAAAAAGATGTTTGATGACGAAGAGTATTTGAAATTAATTGGTGATTTTTTTCTAGAAAACATCATACAGGGTAGCATGACCACTCAGTTATATCGTTCGATGAGTGATAAGAAACAGAATAAGGAACAGGATTGATTTGTCTTTTAACACGAGGGAACTTTATAATCCCTCGTTTTTTTTATCTATAACCTGATGTACATTAAGCACCATTCGATGGAACTTTGTGTAGTATAACCATGTAATATGCCACTAAAAGGAGTGATTTCACTGAAACGTTTGATGTGTAAAGGAAAAATTCATAGAGCGACCGTTACAGAGGCTAATCTTGATTATCCAGGTAGCGTTACGATTGATAAAGAACTTATGATAGCAGCTAATATTTTCCCTTATGAAATGGTTCAAATAACGAATCTCCGAAATGCAGCAAGGTGGAAAACATATGCAATTCCAGGGCATCCTGGATCAGGTACGATTTGTTTAAATGGTCCTCCAGCACATTTATTTAAAGAGAATGATGTTGCCATTATCTTAAGTTTGGGTTTATTCGAGGAAGGAGAGGTTCTTCAATTAAAACCTGTTGTCGTAAATGTTGATAATGAAAACAAAATAACTAATATTCATCACTATGATTTATCTGAGTGGATGAGTAAGGAGGATTAAATTGGCCTCAATTGTTGATCCAGAGAGATTTTTTATAAATAAATGGGAAATGTATAAAATTTTAAAAACATCCGCTATTAAAGAATTTAATTTTCCTGAAACAGATGTATTGAGTATTGAATCGTTAAATCGAATGTTAAATAGATATTTATGTTTATATGTCAAGTCTGTTTCTACCTGGGGTGGGGAAAAAATCGGGAAAATTGAAAAACAAGAAAATGGTTATGGCTTGATAATACAGTCAATAACAAATAACTCTTATGCAAGCATAGACGATTTGTATAACTGTGGTTAATTGAGGTAAATACTGATGATGTTTTTGGGGGGCCAGAACAAAAATTGTTTTCTATGCTACCTGACAAAAGCATCTATGACCGGCTCACTAATAGAAGTCAAAAAATACATGAACAATGGTTACATTATATTTTTGAATCTTATGAGGAATTATTAAAGAATCAATCAAACAATTAAGAATGGAGGAAGGATAATTTATCACCGATTGACCATATTAAGATTAATGTAAAATAATTAATCGCGATAAAATAATATAAAAAGGCGTGTCACAGATGGATTATGTTGAAAACCTTCATGCTGTTAAGATGAAAAAGGGCTCAAAACGTGATTCCAAGGCTAAACCTAATAATCAAAAATGGGCTGTATTATCTATTTCATCCATTCCACTTGTTATGACACTAGGGAATTCGATGCTTATTCCAGTCCTCCCTGTTATGGAAAGTAAATTGAAGATTACAGCTTTTCAAGCGAGTATGATTATTACGATTTACTCGATTGTTGCGATCCTTCTTATTCCTCTTGCAGGATTCCTGTCTGATCATATTGGGAGAAAGAAGGTCATAATCCCTAGTCTGATGATATCGGCTATTGGCGGACTAATTGCGGCATGGGCAGGCTGGAAAATGGATAACCCATATTGGGTTATATTAATCGGTCGAGCATTACAGGGGGTTGGTGCAGCAGGAGCCTTTCCTATTGTGCTACCGCTCGTTGGTGATATGTTTAAAAGTGATGAAGAGGTTAGCAGCTCATTAGGGCTAATTGAAACATCCAATACCCTTGGTAAAGTACTGAGTCCGATTTTAGGAGCCTTTTTAGCAGGAGTTATTTGGTATCTTCCTTTCTTTTCCATTCCAGTTTTTTGCTTGATTTCAATTTTACTTATGTTTTTCTTAGTGAAAACTCCGAATAAGCGGCAAAAACCGATTCCTTTCAAAAAGTTTATAGCCAATATGAAGGATACTTTTAAAAATAACTGGAAATGGCTATACGCTGTGTTTTTGATTGGGATTATTTTAATGTTTGTATTGTTTGCTGTTTTATTTTATTTATCTGATTTTTTGGAAAAGGTTTATAGGGTAAAGGATGTAAAAAAGGGCCTTCTGTTAGCAATACCATTGGGGGGCCTATGTTTTGCCTCGTATATTACTGGTAAATTAATTAAAGAAAATAAAGTGCTGATGAAATGGCTTACCTTTGGAGGAATTGTTTTACTATCTAGTTCTACAGCAGTACTGAGCTTTTCTAAAGATATGTGGTTTATGATTTGGTTATTTTTAGCCGCTGGAATTGGGATAGGGGTAGCTTTACCATGCCTTGATGCATTCATAACATCAGGAATCGATAAATCAGAACGTGGAACGGTATCATCGATATACAGTTCGATGAGATTTATAGGTGTGGCAGCGGGGCCCCCACTAATGGCTATTATGATGAAGAATGCGGAAAACTCTCTTTTTTATATATTAGCAGGACTAAGTATTATTGCAGCTATTGCAACATTTATGGCAATTAAGCCGGAAGAAGAATCATCGACATAAGAAAGGCCGGTTCATCAAAAATGATCGGCCTTTCTTTTCGGATTTAAATTATTAAACAAAAATAAAGTAACAGGCAAATAGAAGAGCAAGTACATACATAATCGGATGTATTTCACGATATCGTTTTTGTGATAGTAATGCTAGTGGATAAAGAATAAAACCAAGGGCAATTCCTGTTGCCACACTATAGGTTAACGGCATCATGATGATTGTAACAAAGGCTGGGATGACGACCTCTATCTTATTCCAATTAACCTTACTCACTTCCATTGCCATCAATGCTCCTACGATGATAAGAGCAGGGGCTGTAACCTCGGGCGTTATGACTGATAATATCGGTGAAAAAAATAGAGCAATAAAAAAACAAGTCGAAATAATGACGGATGTAAATCCTGTTCTGCCACCGACGGCAATTCCAGCCGAAGATTCTACAAAGGAAGCAGTTGTCGAAGTACCTAAAACAGCCCCGACAACACCAGAAGTAGAGTCAGCAAGTAATGCTCGTCCAATATTAGGAATTTGGTTATTTTTCATTAAGCCGGCTTGACTGGCAACCGCAATAAGGGCCCCGGCTGTATCAAAGAAAGCGACAAATAAGAAGGTAAAAATAACAGCCAATAGTTGTGGACTTAGAATCCTATCTAAATTAGAAAAGACAACACCAAAGGTTGGTTCAAGACTAGGAATAGTACCTACAATCGAAGAAGGGATATCAATTAAGCCAATGATCATCCCGATTATTGTTGTAATGACCATTCCGTAAAAGATTGCTCCATGAATACCGCGCACTAACATTAAAACAGTTATTACAAAACCAATGACAGCTAGTGCTGTTAGAGGTGAAGTTAAGTCCCCAATTGATACAAATGTTGCTTCATTGGAAACAATAATTCCTGCATTTTTTAGACCGACAAAGGCCACGAAGAAACCAATTCCGCCAGCAATAGCAAACTTTAAATCCTGCGGAATAGCATTGATAATTTTTTCACGGATTTTAAACAAGCTTAAGATTACGAAAATAATGCTGGCTACAAACACACCTGTTAAGGCGACTTCCCATTTGATGCCCATTCCGATACAAACTGAGAATGTGAAAAATGAGTTTAAACCCATACTCGGAGCTATTCCAATTGGAAAGTTTGCTAGTATTCCAATTAATAATGTTCCAACAATGGCAGAAAGGGCAGTAGCTGTAAATACGGCACCTTGGTCCATACCTGATTGACTAAGAATAATCGGATTTACGACCAGAATATAAGCCATAGAAAGGAAAGTTGTAATCCCTGCCAACGTTTCTTTTTTGTAGGTTGTCTGTCGTTCTTTAAATTGAAAAAATTTCTCCATGGTGTCTTTCCCCTTTGAATGATATAAAATAAAAAAACTTTGGTAAAATAGCTACCAAAGTTTTATTCTACAAAGGAAATAGGAAGTATGACACTTTCTAATCCTTGTAGACAAGCTATTTATGGTAGCTGGTAGAAACGTTCAAGCCGTATTCTTGAACTTATACAAGGTTGTTAATTATATAGATATAATAGATTAAATGTTATCAATTGAAGGGATATTCGTCAATAACAATCAAAATTGTTGTTATATTGTATTTATTTTGATTTTAACTGTTTTATAGTAAAACAAAGCCGCTGGAATAATCCGAGCGGCTTTGTTAAAAGTAGGGTTTATAGGCTTTGCTGCTTTGGCTCGCGCTTTCTGTAAATAACATAACTGCGTGTTAAATAACGAAGAGGTACACTAAATACGTGTACAAGACGTGTAAATGGCCATGCAGCAAAGAGTCCCATTGCCGCAATCATATGAATTTTAAACCACAGGGGTACCTCTGTAAGCAAGCTTGCATCCGCTTGTAACATTAAAACACCTCTTAACCAAGGTCCAATTGTTGTACGATAATCGAAACCATGTGAATCTAAATTTAATAATGTTGCTGACATACCAGATAAAATGACGATCAGTAAGAAAAATAGGGAAACCCAATCTCCTTTCGTACTCGTCTGAAGGATGCGTTTTACCGTCATACGGCGGTTTGTAAGAATGATAATCCCAAGCGTTGCCGCTATACCAGCGGGAATTCCACCAAGAAGAGCAATCGTATGGTATTGGTGTTCGTTAACTCCCATTGCTTCGTAAACTCCAATCGGAATTAATAATCCCATAACATGTCCGCCAAAGACAAAGATAATTCCCCAATGAAATAGATTGCTGCCTACGCGAAGTAGCTTTTTCTCTAAAAGCTGACTTGATTTAGTTGTCCAGCCAAATTGATCATGATTGTAACGATAAATATGACCGCCAATGAAAATTGTGAGCACAATGTAGGGGAGGACGACCCATAAAAATTGATTAATCAAAGAGCTTCACTCCTTTGTCGCGTATTAGTTATACCTGCTTTACCAAGCTCCAACAATATCGCCTTGATAATATGACCATAAAGGTTTTTGCCAGAATCCAAGTTTTTAGAAACTTCTTCAATATTGGAAAGATATCTTTCGAATATCGTCTTCATCGCTGCTTCATCAACCTGTCCAGCAAATTCAAGCATAATCGGTAAATAATCAGGCAATTCTTTGTCAGTTACATCAAAACCATGTAGCTTGTAAAAGTTTTTAAGGAATAATAGCTCCATTCCCCGTTCACGTTGTTCCCCATTAGACATATAGGTAAGATACAGATTTGTCTTTTTGCCAAAATCAAATGTGTTAATATAGGTAGTAACTAGTTTTGACAAGGATTGCTTTTTTGCCTTTTCACAATATTTTTGTAGCTCCTGTTTAGTTTCAGAACTTTGAATGGAACCAATTTCCTCTAGAACCTCCGGAAGTGAATCCATAAATTCTTGATCAGGATAGTTTAATAAGTATGAGCAAATCTGAAAGGTTAGCTGGCTATCTGTATTATTCATAGTTTTCACCCACTTTCTATTGTCTAGCTCCAGCGCCCAGTGACTCGTAAACGTCGCTTAACGGGCGCTTCCGCTTTTCTATAGTGTTCCACAAGAACCTGGTCCGCCTGCAAATGCTAAACCGCAGCTTCCTTGCTCATCGTAAAGATCAGCAACGTGTTCACGATGGGAAGCAGGGATCACAAAACGATCTTCATATTTTGCTATAGCAAGTAGACGGTACATATCTTTAATATCTTGTTCTTTTAAGCCCAATTGTTCTACAACCCCAACATTTGGCTGTTTGTTCGTTTGCAAACTTCTCATATATGTTCTCATGACCGCCATCTTCTTTAATACTTGACGGATATGGGATTGATCTCCTGCCGTTAATAGGTTGGCAAGATACTCAATCGGTATTCTCATTTCATCGATAGCAGGGAAGATGTCTTCCGCATTTGATGTACTTCCAACGCCTTCAAACATATTCATGATTGGACTGAGTGGTGGAATATACCATACCATTGGCATTGTCCGATATTCCGGATGAAGGGGAAGTGCTATTTTCCAATCAATGATCATTTTGTAGATTGGTGATTTTTGAGCAGCTTCGATGAATTCATTTGGAATGCCTTCTGCTTTTGCCTGCTTAATGACCTCAGGATCATTTGGATCTAGGAAAATCCCTAATTGAGCATGATATAAGTCCTTTTCATCAGCTAATGCTGCTTCTTCCACTTTGTCAGCGTCATATAGCATAACACCGAGGTAACGAATACGTCCTACGCAAGTTTCGGAACAGATGGTTGGCATACCAGCTTCAATTCTTGGAAAGCAAAGTGTACATTTTTCTGCTTTATTTGTTTGCCAGTTAAAATAAACCTTTTTATATGGACATGAAGATACGCAATGTCTCCATGCGCGGCAAGCGTTTTGGTCGACAAGGACAATTCCATCTTCATCACGTTTATACATAGCACCAGATGGGCAGGCACTAACGCAAGATGGATTTATGCAGTGTTCACAAATTCTTGGCAGGTACATCATGAATACATCTTCAAATTCCGTCTTAATTTGCTCTTCCATTTTTTCAACGTTAGGGTCCCTAAGACCTGTAACGTGAGCACCAGCAAGGTCATCCTCCCAGTTCGGTCCCCAAAGAATTTCCATATATTCTCCCGTTAAAGAAGACTTTGGACGGGCAACCGGCTGTGTTTTTCGCTCAGGGCTGTTTGTTAATGTTTCATAATCATAGGTCCAAGGCTCATAGTAATCATCGATTTCAGGAAGATTAGGGTTAGCAAACAAATTTAGTAAGCGATTTGTTTTTGTACCTGATTTTAATTGCAGTTTGCCGTTTTTAACTTCCCAGCCGCCGCGATAATGCTCTTGATCTTCCCAACGTTTTGGATAACCGATACCTGGTTTTGTTTCAACGTTGTTAAAATACATATATTCTGCACCTGGACGATTTGTCCAGGTGTTTTTGCAAGTTACACTACATGTATGGCAGCCAATACATTTATCTAAATTCATGACCATGCCGATCTGTGCTTTAATCTTCAAGCCAATCAACCTCCTTCAGTTTACGGATCACAACGTTTAAGTCACGTTGGTTTCCTGTCGGTCCATAGTAGTTAAAGCCGTAGCTTAATTGTCCATAGCCGCCAATCATATGGGTTGGCTTCATATGAATTCGCGTAGGGCTATTATGTGTTCCCCCACGATTACCTGTTAATTTTGATCCCGGTACGTTGATATGACGGTCTTGTGCGTGATGCATAAAGGCCATACCACGTGGAAGTCTGTGCGAAACGACAGCTCTCGCTACAACAACTCCATTACGGTTAAAGCATTCAATCCAGTCGTTATCTTCGATACCAACCTCTTCTGCATCATCTTTGTTCATCCAAACAGTTGGACCGCCGCGGAAGAGGGTTAACATTGGCTGTGAGTCGAAATACATACTATGAATGGACCATTTATTATGCGGTGTTAAATAGTTCAATACGATTTCTTTTCCCTCAACTTCAGGGCGATTTTTTCTGAATGGCTTCGGCTGTAAGATTGGCTTAAATGTTGCCATCGCTTCGCCGAATTCCTGCATCATTTCATGATCCACATAGAAAGATTGTCTTCCTGTTACAGTTCTCCAAGGAATCAAACGTTCTACATTTGTTGTAAATGGAGAATAGCGTCTTCCTCCTTTTTCAGAACCACTGAAGGCGGGGGAAGTAATAACCGTTTTTGGTTGTGCTGTAATTTGCTCGAACGTAAAGCATTCTTCTTCACGCTCAGCAGCTAAGTCCACTAATTCAAGATCAGTAGTCTTTTCAAGTGCTTCCCAAGCCTTTACAGCCATTCTACCGTTAGAAGTAGACGATAAAGTCAATACGGCTTCACAGGCATTTTTAGCTGTGCTGATGTTAGGGCATCCGTCACCAACACCGCCGCTGACCGTACCAAGCACGTTTTTCAACTTTTCATATTCCTCTGCTGCAGACCATGAGATTCCCTTAATTCCATGTGGTGCATTTTTCACGTTTGGACCGATAGAAATCCATTTATCGTAAATAAGTTTATAATCTCTTTCGACAACATGAATTTGTGGCATAGTTTTGCCAGGAATTGGCTCACATTCACCTTTCGACCAGTCCTTAATTGCACCTAGTGGCTGTGCTAACTCCTGCGGTGTATCATGTAGAAGCGGAGTAGCGACAACTTCCTTCATTGGGTCCAGATTTAGATCTGTCGCCATTTCAGATACGGTTTTTGCCATCGATTTAAAAATTTCCCAGTC
Organism: Schinkia azotoformans LMG 9581; assembly: GCF_000307855.1. GTDB lineage: Bacteria > Bacillota > Bacilli > Bacillales > Bacillaceae_J > Schinkia > Schinkia azotoformans. Next base: position 12,789 of record NZ_AJLR01000069.1, read on the forward strand.
AGAACGTGCTTCCCATGGAGTTGAAATAGCCGGATTAAACGGATGAATAAATGGATGCATATCCGTACTATTTAAATCATGTTTTTCATACCAAGTTGCTGCCGGAAGGATGATATCTGAATAAAGGGCTGTACCAGCCATACGGAAATCTAAATTAATCAATAGATCAAGTTTTCCTTCCGGTGCTTGATCATGCCATTTTACTTCTTCTGGACGTAAGCTTTCCGCATCATCATTTAATAATCCGTTCGTTGTACCTAGTAGGTGTTTTAAGAAATATTCGTGGCCTTTACCGGAACTTGAAATCAAGTTGGAGCGCCATACAAATAGATTTCTCGGGAAGTTGATTGGATTATCTGGATCTTCAATTGCAAACTGTAATTTTCTTTCTTTTAGCTGTTTAGCAACAAATAGACCAATTTCTTGTGGAGAGCTAGCCCCTGATGCAACTGCTTCTTTATATAAGTCAATGCCATTTTGATTAAATGTTGGGTAGGATGGGAGCCATCCTAGTCTTGCTGCCATCACATTGTAATCGGCATAATGATTATAGCGAGCCTTCTCGTAAATCGGCGAAATATGGTCGCTTACCGGTTGTTCTTCATAACGCCATTGGTCCGTTACAAAGTAGAAGAAAGATGTACCATTTTGTAATTTCGCTGGACCTGTCCAATCCTTTGCTGTTGCAATAGTTTGCCATCCTTCTGCTGGTCTTAGCTTCTCTTGACCAACATAGTGCGCCCAACCGCCTCCGTTCACACCTTGGGAACCAACTAATAAAACAAGGTTTAAGACAGCACGGTAAATTGTATCAGAGTTAAACCAATGGTTTATACCTGCACCGACAATGATCATCGAACGACCATTTGTATCAAGTGAATTTTGTGCAAATTCACGAGCGATTTTTGTAATAAGCTCTTTCTTTACTCCAGTCGTGTTTTCTGCCCAAGCTGGTGTAAACGGAATGTTATCATCTAATGCTTTTGCCGCATGATCACCAAGACCGCGGTTTATTCCATAGTTGGCAAGAGTTAGGTCAAAGACAGTTGTCGTATAGAATACTTCACTGTTATTCTCTACTTTTCTTATTGGAACATTGCGGTACAATACTTCATTGCCTTGATGTGAGAAGTATGGAAGTTTGACAGTTGCTATTTCTTCCTCAATACCTTGGAAGGATAGTCGAGGATCAAAGCCTTCTCCAGTTTCCTCATCAACCATTTTTAAATTCCATTTTGCTTTGCCTTCCCAACGAGCGCCCATTGTGCCATGAGGGATGACGAGTTTTCCATTCTTTTCATCAAATAAGACTGGTTTAAATTCACCATTTTGCACTTCTTTACCTAGGTCATTTGCGTTTAAGAAACGATCAGGAAGGAAGTGGTCGCCATCCTTTTTCAATGTAACGACGAATGGGAAATCAGTGTATTGCTTCGCATAGTTGATAAAATAATCATGCTGATTTTCTACATAAAATTCTTTTAAAATAACATGGCCCATAGCCATTGCTAACGCACCGTCGGCACCTTGCTTGACCTTCATCCAGTCATCCGCAAATTTAGTTGATTCAGCGTAATCAGGGCTTACGGACACAACTTTTGTACCACGATAGCGAACTTCGGCTAAGAAGTGAGCATCAGGTGTACGGGTTTGCGGTACATTCGAACCCCAAGTCATGATGTAGCCGGAATTATACCAGTCACTACTTTCTGGTACGTCAGTTTGATCTCCCCATATTTGAGGGGAAGCAGGTGGGAGGTCTGCATACCAATCATAAAAGCTTAACATTGGACCACCGATTAGTGACATAAAGCGACCGCCGCCAGCATAGCTAAGCATCGACATAGCAGGTATCGGAGAAAATCCAACATTGCGGTCAGGCCCATATTTGATTATCGTATATAAAATCGAAGCGGCTATAAGTTTTAAAACCTCATCCCACTCAGCACGTACTAGGCCGCCTTTTCCTCTTGCTTGTTTGTACGCTTTTGCTTTTTCAGGATTTTCAACAATGCTTTTCCATGCATCAAGTGGTGTAGAGTTTTCTTTTAAAGCCTCACGCCACATGTTTAATAAAATACCGCGAACATATGGGTATTTAACACGAAGTGGACTGTAGATATACCAAGAAAAGCTTGCCCCACGCGGACAGCCGCGCGGTTCGAAATCAGGCATATCAGGACCTGTTGAAGGATAATTAAGATTCTGTCCTTCCCAAGTCACAATCCCGTTCTTTACAAAAATATTCCAGCTGCATGATCCGGTACAGTTTACACCATGTGTAGAACGAACTACCTTATCGTGCTGCCAACGGTTGCGATATGCTTGCTCCCAGTCACGATTTTCATATGTGGTCTGACTATGATTATTAGCTTGTTTTTCAATAGGAGTTAAATATTTTAAGCGATTTAGTAATGGGGAACGCCGATTATTTTTCATAAAAATCTCTCCTCACTTCAAATTTTCTAAACATCTTGTATTAGAATGTTTGAATCATTTCCTAATGACTATGAAACAATAAAGATAGGACCCTAAACAGTGAGTTTGTTCACACAATCGGCATTTGTCACAAAAAAGACACAAATTGCCGAAAAAACATTGTAGATTACATAAAAATTTTTGTCCTTTGTGACAAATGTTTGAACTCGAAAAAAGATGTGAGGTTCCTCACATCTTTAGGGGTTTACTTTTCATTACCATGTGTTCTATCAAAGAAGTTTGAAAGAAAAGGGGAGTTTGAAAATGAATACAAAAATTCAACTGCCATTGCAAACATTTAGTTTAATTGCAGGATTTATGGTGTGGGTTATTTTATCTTCTTTAATGCCTTTTATAAAAGAAGAGATTAGCCTATCAACAAATCAATTGGCTTTAATTACTGCTATTCCAGTAGTACTTGGATCATTAATGAGAATTCCAATTGGATATTGGACAAATCGTTTTGGGGCGAGAAAATTATTTTCCATTAGTTTTTTGTTATTAGTTCTTCCAATATTTTATATTAGCATTGCCGATTCGTTTGTTGACCTTTTGATAGGAGGTTTGGTACTTGGCTTGAGTGGGGCTGTCTTTTCAGTCGGAGTTACATCACTACCTAAGTATTATCCAAAGGAACGCCATGGTTTTGTTAATGGTATTTATGGGGTTGGTAATGTCGGAACAGCCATTACTACATTTTCAGCACCAGTGCTTGCTAACCAATTTGGTTGGCAAACAACGGTAAGATTTTTCATCATTCTAGTCATTTTTATTGCAATATTGAACTTTTTCTTAGGAGATAAAAAAGAAACAAAAGTAAACACACCTTTAATGGAACAAATCAAAGGTGTATACAAGGATGAAAAACTTTGGTTTTTATGTTTATTTTATTTCCTAACATTCGGTGTGTTTGTAACATTTACAGTTTATTTACCGAATTTCTTGGTTACAAATTTTGGCTTGGATAAGGTGGATGCTGGCTTAAGAACGGCTGGATTTATTGCGCTTGCAACCTTTGTTCGTCCACTCGGTGGATGGCTTGGAGACAAATTTAATTCTTTCAAAATATTAATGATTGTGTTTGCGGCTTTAACTTTATCTGGTGTTTTATTAGCATTTAACCCATCCTTACTTTATTACACAATCGGATGCTTAACGATTTCATTATTTGCCGGTATCGGAAATGGAGTCATATTCAAACTGGTTCCAATGTATTTCTCTAAACAAGGCGGTATTGTGAATGGACTTGTTGCGGCAATGGGGGGATTAGGTGGTTTCTTCCCACCATTATTATTATCCTTCTTATTTAATTTAACGGGTCATTACGCAATCGGTTATATGGCTTTATCGCAAGTTGCAATGGCATCGTTAATTATCGTGATTTGGATGTTCTATCAAGATAAATTAAGTATGGCCGATGAGATCATTGACCACTCAACCCAAGGAATTTTTGTTACTGACTTAAATGGCAAAATTCAAAAAGTGAATCCAGCCTTTACAACGGTAACCGGTTTTAGCGAGGAAGAGGTAATTGGACAAAATCCACGGATTTTAAAATCGGATAAACACTCAAATGATTTTTATGAAGAACTGTGGAAAACAGTAAAGGAACACGGAATTTGGAGTGGACAAATTTGGAATAAGAGAAAAGACGGACAATTGTACTTAGTCTGGGTGACCATAAATACTGTAAAAAACAATGGTGGTGAAATCAAAAATTACGTCGCCATGTTTAGTCAAATTGACGAAATAACCGGGTTTTAATTCATCACAAAAAAAGAATGTCCGTCATGTAGTATTACTAAAAGCATGATGTTTGACATTCTTTTTTATTTATTTTAGGATACCGTTATGGGTAGGCAATTAGGAGGAAAAATGGATGAAACAAATAACCGCAAAAGAAGTTGAAACTTTAATAAATGAAGGAAAAAAGATAGATATTATCGATGTCCGTGAAGATTTCGAAGTCGCCACCGGTAAAATTCCAGGTGCAGTCCATATTCCAATAGGATATATTGAATTTAGAATGGATGAATTAGATAAATCAAAAGAATATATTATCGTTTGTCATTCAGGTGCAAGGAGCGGGGCAGTGACTCGATTCCTTGAAGGACATGGATTCAATGCAACGAATATGAGCGGTGGCATGGTAGAATGGGAAGGGGAAATTGAATAAATCAAAAGCTCAGAGGGTGGGTCTGAGCTTTTTTGATTTATGAAAAGTAAACATAGTTATAGCGCACAATTGTCTAACTTCAGCACCCAGCGACTCGTAAACTTCGCTAAACGGGTGCTTCCGTTTTTCTTATTAATAATCAGTTTGAACAAGGTTTCGATCAAGATATTTTTCAATCACTTCACTAACTTGGAAGGAGACTTGAGGTGAATCGAAGTTTTCAAAGGCATGTTCACATTCATTTTTGTAATTCATCGTATCATCATAATGTGATAAATGTCTTCGGATGTCTTCTTCTGAGTCCTGTCTTTCCTTTTGTCGGCTAACGACAGTGTCCCTATCAGCGTAGACGAAGAGGCGGATTACTTTATCTCCATACATCTTTTTAAGTTTTTCTGTTCCTTCGGGATTTAGTGTTAAGTATATAAAATCATGGTTTTCAAAAGCCTTAATAATATCCTCTTCACGAATACCATATTTAATTCCGTCGATTTCAACACTTTCCAAAAATTCCTGTTGCTCTTCCATTTTTGCAAATGCATCTTCACTTACGAAATGGTAGTCCTTCCCATCTGTTTCATAATGTCTAGGTTGTCTAGTTGTATAAGAAATAACAGTCTCCATATCGAAAACTGTGGAAACCATCTTAGCGATTGTTTTCCTTCCAGAACCATCCGGCCCTGTATAAATAAAAATTCTTTCTTTTTCTTTTACTTGGTACATAAAAGCCCTCCTTCTAATTTAATTTAGAATCCCCATCACCAATTGACCTTACATGGCATCAAAAATTGGAATTGGTGCCGTAAAGCGATTATATCATAAAAAAGTAAATTTCACAATTTTCAGATTTATCAAACGCCATTTGAATTTCGTTTTGTAGGAGTTTGTCCAAACGTTTATGGGGTTTTTGAATAAGATATATAAAGGCAGGTGAGTTAACATGTATTTAGTTGGTTTTTATTCACCGAAAGCAAAGTCAGGTGTAACGGAGCTGTCGTTATCCATTTATAACTGGCTTAAATCAAACACAACTTTATTGGTGGCGTTCATTTCTTACGGACCATTAGAGAAAGAAGAAATATCAAATGAACTTATTCATGAATTTTCTAAATTAACATTAATAGAACAAAAGCGGAAAGTAAAACAATTGAAAAAGCAGTTCGACATTATCATATACGATGCATCCAGTCAATTATCCGATGGTGTTCTTAAAATTTTACCAATTGTAGACAGACTATTTGTTGTTGGTGATGAACATCGAGATTTTGCTGTTAAACTTCATGAAATCATTCAATTTAACAAAATATTTGATAAAAGTGTGAAGAATTTTATTACACATTTACAAGGAAACAAAACATTTATCATTCGTGAAAATATGGACCAGCAAGTAATCGGTTTTAATAATAAGAAAAAGGATACAGATGATATTGGACAAATGATATATACCGATTATGTCACCTATTACTTAGAAAGGAATTTAGTGGAAAACAATGAAAAAATCTTAAAAAAAATTAAACTAATTCCAAAGGAAAACCTTTATAGTGGTTTATATGATTTAGGAGTAGATTTTGAAAAAGCGCTTCTATTTCATCAATATGTGACCTTGCGTGAAGCGTTGGGTCAGGATTACATCGAAGTGCTTGAAACACTGTTTCCTTTCCTTATTAATTACTCCTTCGCAGAGCTGTTAGATAAATTTCAAAACGAATTACATTTTATTACGAAGCTAAAATAACCAACATAAACGGCTGACTTTAGGAGTCAGCCCGTTTTATTGTCCAGCTCCAGCGCCCAGTGGCTCGTAAACTTCGCTAAACGTGCGCTTTCGCTTTTCTAATTTTCGGTACCATTCATTCTTTCGTCATGGTCAGATATATAAATGAGAGAATTTTTTCGAATCCAATATTGAAAGTTGTCCAACGGAAAGACGCCACGACTGTTAGAATTTTGCATTTGAATAACTACACTTTCTGGTGATACTTCTAATATTTTTAGCCTTTCAGAGTTGTGTAGATTAGGCATAAAATTTCCTTTAATCTCAAACTCCATGTTACTAGATAGGTTCATGATGATAATCTTCCTCCTGATTAACTTACATTTCTTATATAGTATTAAAAATACCCAACTTTTACAATTTTATCCGTATTTCAGTGTAAAAGATTTCCCTTGACATATTTTTGTTAGAATAATATATTAAGATAAAATTATTTAGCGCGTAAAAGCGTTTAAGCGATGGCTTGTGGGCTAGGAGGAAATGTATGCAGCAAGATATACCTGTTTTGAGAATGAAGTCATTTGAAGCTTTAATTATTATTATTATATTACTCGTTTTTATTAGCTATTCCATGATTAGCCTTGGAGTTGTGCCCCATATTCCAATAACCCTATCCATTATTGGGTTAATAGCATATGGACTTGTAAAAAAAGTGTCTATCAAAGATTTAGAAAAAGGTATGACAAACGGTGTGCAATCAGGTATAGGGGCCGTCTTTATATTTTTCTTTATTGGAATGTTGATAAGTAGTTGGATTGCGGGCGGAACGATACCGACCTTTATTTATGCTGCCCTCAGCTTGGATAGCAGTCAATATTTTTATACAATCGTATTTTTGGTAACCTCAATTATTGGACTATTTATTGGCAGCTCGTTGACAACGGCGGCGACTTTAGGAGTTACATTTATAAGCGTAGCAACTGCATTAGATTTATCTTTGGCGATAACAGCAGGTGCAGTTGTTTCTGGTGCCTTTTTCGGGGATAAATTATCACCATTATCGGATACAACGACCCTTAGTTCGATGGTTGTAGGTGTTGATCTTTTTGAACATATTAAAAATATGCTGTGGACCACCGTTCCTGCGTTTATCATATCTCTTGTTTTATTTATATTTTTGTCACCGGGGAAACAAATATCAAATATCGACAAGATGGACGAACTGAAAGAAATGCTATTGGAGTTGAATTTCGTTCATTGGTATTCAGTTATTCCATTTATATTGCTTGCTGTCTTATCCATGAAAAAAGTATCCGCCATTGTGACTCTTGGAACTAGTACTTTATCAGCACTTATATTAACTCCATTTGTGCAGACGAATTTTCCTTTAGAAAAGATATTGTCTCTTTTATACTTTGGCTTCAAGTCTGAAACCGGAAATGCAGAGATCGATTCTCTTTTAACAAGAGGTGGGATGGAGAGTATGATGTTTTCGATATCTTTAGTTTTATTAGCCCTTTCAATGGGGGGGCTACTATTAAAACTGGGTATTATATCAGCACTATTAGATGGTATTAAAAAGTACTTAATTAAACCTTCTATTTTAATTTTCTCGACAGCCCTTTCTTCAATCGGGGTGAATTTTTTGATGGGGGAGCAATACCTTTCTATCCTATTGCCAGGAAACACATTTGCTCAATCCTATAAAGAAATCAATCTTCATCCTAAGAATTTGTCCCGGGTATTAGAGGATGCGGGAACTGTTGTTAATCCTCTAGTCCCATGGAGCGTCTGTGGAATTTTTTTAACAAGGGTCTTAGGAGTTCCTACAATTGAGTACTCTATATTTGCGTTTTTCTGTCTTTTATCACCTGTTTTAACGATTATTGCTGGTATTACTGGTATATCAATATCAAAACTTAAAAAATAATAAAATATGTTAAAAAGTATTGTGAAATAATTGTGTCGGGATTAGAATAATAGAAACAATAAATAGAGAGAAGGATCACTTTGTGGATTGTAGCGGCATTTATAACTATGATTTGCTTTGGGCTTAATAACATTATTTTTAAATGGAGTACAGGAAAGGGATATTCTAAGGTCCATATTCAGTTCTTCTTTTATTTTGTGGCGTTTTTGTTATCGCTAGGCTATGGGATGATCGTCGGAATGGCCCAATTTAACTTATTGACCATTGGTCTTGGTGCATTGATAGGGATTTTAAATGCAAATGGGAATATTCAAATGTCAAAAGCATTTGAAAAAGGTCCGGCAAGCTTAACGTCCCCTTTGATTGGAACGAATGCATTATTTCCAATTCTAAGTGCGGCTCTTATTTTCCATGAACATATTACGCCGATGCAATGGGTCGGCATTGTATTGATGCTTGGTTCTGCCATTGTTATTCAATATTCACCAAAGGCAGGCGGGAATATTCAATATTCATCATGGATTATACGAATCATCTTGGCTATTTTTTCGTTTGGTGCCCTTGGAATTCTGATGAAAACGTCATCCTATTTGCACTTTGACTCTTTAAATACTTTAATCTCCATGTATGGGGGAGGAAGTATCTATCTCGCAATTAATAGTTTAGTAGGGAAAGAGAAATGGATACTGCGGGAGGCTAATACCGGGGCACTTGTTGGTTTAATAAGTGTGATTGGTTATAGCAGCTATTTCTTCGCGTTAAATACTGGAACTGCGAGCATTGTCTTTCCAATTGTTAGTCTAAACTGTTTGATTGTAGTCCTTGGCGGCTGTTGGGTCTTTAAGGAAAAACTAAAAAAATATCAATTATTTGGTGTTGTTGCGGCAGTACTTGGAATTGTGTTTACGAAAATTTAACTTTATTAAGAGAAGTCATAGTAAAAAGACTAACAATAAAGGAATCGAAAACTCCTTTTAGTTAGTCTTTTTTTGCTAAAATAGAGGTAGAGCAAATGAGGTGAATAATAATGCAATTTCGAAAAAATCTTCAACAAATCATCGAACACATTCAAACTGATGAACAGTATTCAAATAATATCGTAAACTGGCATACAATTCCGGAACGGGAGGCACAAACAGTTCCTTTTCCTGTTTCAATAGATTCTCGGCTTAAAGAAGCTTTGCAATCAAGAGGCGTTAAAGAGCTTTATACTCACCAAGGGCAAGCCATTGATATTACTAGAAAAAGAGAAAATTTTGTGGCGGTTACGCCGACAGCATCAGGAAAGACGCTTTGCTACAATCTGCCGGTACTGCAGCAAATAATAGATGATCCGAGCAGCAGAGCATTATACATTTTTCCTACAAAAGCCCTTGCCCAAGATCAGAAAAGTGAATTAAATGAATTGATCGAGGCACTTGGGATTAACATTAATAGCTATACATACGATGGGGATACACCTTCGAATATTCGGCAAAAAGTCCGCCAAGCCGGGCATATTGTCATTACAAATCCCGATATGCTTCACTCTGCGATCTTGCCGCATCATACGAAATGGGTCGCATTATTTGAAAATCTGAAATTTATCGTAATCGATGAACTTCATATATATCGTGGTGTGTTTGGAAGCCATGTGGCTAATGTCATCAGACGATTAAAGCGGATTTGTGCATTTTATGGAAGCAATCCAATCTTTATCTGTACTTCCGCAACGATTGCAAATCCGAAAGAGCTAGCGGAGAAATTAACTGGTGAGAAGGTGACTCTTATCGATAAAAACGGAGCGCCAGCAGGCAAGAAGCACTTTGTTTTTTATAATCCACCCGTTGTTAACAAACCATTAAACATTAGAAGAAGTGCAACATTAGAAGTCAGAAAGATTGCAAGTGAATTTTTGAAAAATAAAATACAGACCATCGTTTTTGCACGGAGCCGAGTCCGTGTTGAGATTCTCTTAACTTATTTACAAGGGCTTGTCCAAAAGGAGTTAGGACCGAAGTCAATCCGTGGCTATAGGGGAGGCTACCTTCCTAAACAACGGCGTGAAATCGAACATGGTCTCCGAAATGGTGATATTTACGGTGTAGTTAGTACAAATGCGCTTGAATTAGGCGTTGATATTGGTCAACTTCAAGTTTGTATCATGACTGGCTATCCTGGGACAATTGCCAGTGCCTGGCAGCAGGCAGGTCGAGCTGGTCGGAGACAGGGTGAAGCGCTAATTTTTATGGTTGCATCCCAGGCACCGCTTGATCAATATGTTATCGGGCATCCAGATTACTTTTTTAACCGTAGCCCGGAAACAGCACAGATTAACCCTGATAATCTAATCATTTTAGTCGATCATTTAAAATGTGCAGCTTATGAGCTTCCATTTAAGAAAGGGGACACTTTTGACGGAGTAGAACTTGAAGATATCCTTGAATTTTTAACGGAAGAACAAGTTCTCCATTTTAATAATGGAAAGTGGTTTTGGATGAATCAATCATTTCCAGCTCATAATATCAGCCTCCGCTCAGCATCTCAGGAAAATGTTGTCATTATTGATCAATCCGATGTAGCCCATGTAAAGGTCATCGGTGAAATGGACCGCTTTAGCGCCATGACTTTATTACATGACGAAGCGATCTATTTGCATGAAGGTGTTCAGTTCCAGGTTGAAAAACTAGACTGGGAGGAAAAGAAAGCCTTCGTCAGAGAAGTTGATGTTGATTATTATACAGATGCTAATTTAGCTGTACAATTACGGGTGTTAGAGGTTGATAAGGAGCGGGAAACAGAGTTTGCCTCTGTATCGTATGGGGAAGTCACGGTCCAAGCAATGGCGACCGTTTTTAAAAAGATTAAGTTTGACACGCATGAAAACATTGGCTCGGGGCCCATCCATCTTCCTGAAGAGGAGCTTCATACAAATGCCGCATGGATCAGTTTAAATGAAGGCATTAAAAATAAATTGACTGATAAGAAACTGGAAGAAGGGCTTATTGGGATCGCCAATTTATTGCGGCATGTAGCCCCATTACATGTTATGTGTGATCCTTCTGACCTCCATGTTGTACCGCAGGTGAAGGCCGTACATTCCGAAAAACCGACCATTTTCCTGTATGACCGCTACCCTGGCGGTGTAGGATTAAGTGAAAAAGTTTACGAGATTATGGAGGAATTGCTTGCTGAAGCAGAGCAAATTATCAGTCATTGTGGGTGTGAATCAGGTTGTCCATCCTGTGTGGGAATGGAAGCGACTGGAGAAGACGGAAAACAATTGTCATTAAAGCTTATTGAATTGTTTCGTGATGGACAGAAGAGAATGCTCCTATAATTCACTTTTGAATTATAGGAGTTCCTTTCTAGAAAATACTTAGCTAAGGTAAATTTGGTGACGGATTAGCGATGACTTTACGATTTCAATAGGTTATAAGTGGGGTAACTCTTAAGTGGCAAAATTTATTCCTCAGTTAAATCATCTGAATGGGTAGGTGAAGTTCTGTCTCTGCAATCTAAACATTCGCTCCTGTTTCTTTCGATAACAGATAATACTTCACCACAATTAATACAGCAATCATGATCCATTGATACTACCTCCTCCAATATATTGTAACCGTTTACAATACCCGGTTTCACTTAACCCCCACATTCCGAATTTAGAGGTTATTATTATTTTACACAATAAACTGAAAATTATCAATAAAAAAATTATTAAAAACTATCATTTTTTGTCTAGAACAATCTAATTTTTGTCGATATGTTATAATTCTAGTGAGATTGATAGAGTAAAAGCAGGGTGAACAACAATGACATTAAAAAACAAGCTGAATCGCTTTAAAAAACATATGGTTAACATAGAAGAGGATCATAAAGCTGCTAATATTGATAGCCTTTCTGAAATGAAGATAGTAGAGACAATAGACATTCCTCATAGGGAAAAATGGACTGAGTTCCAAGCAAAACCTTTTTATTTTGACAATCAATATTCTATCATCCGTGAAGTTTCTTACCCACTGGATTATCTCCATGGTTTCCATCGTTTTAATGAACTTTATGATGTTGTTGATCTTTGGGGGAAAAAGGCTGTTGAACATCCATTATCATTTTCAAAGGAAGAGCCTTCAAGAATGGTGTTTTTTGACACGGAGACGACGGGACTTGGCGGTGGGGTTGGAAATACTATATTCCTTATTGGTTATGCCCAAGTATTTTCTGATTATGTTGTTGTAAAGCAGCATTTTTTACCGAGCCCAAGCAACGAGGTTGCTTTGTATCAAGGGTTTTTAACTGATATTGGTGATTATCAGTCGATGAAATTAACAACCTATAATGGCAAGGCTTTTGATTGGCCTCAGATCAAAACAAGGCATACCCTATTACGGGATACCGTTCCCAAATTACCGGCTTTTGGTCATTTTGATTTGCTTCATGCGGCAAGGCGCCTTTGGAAAAATAATCTTCCATCTGTCCGGTTGTCGATAGTAGAAAAAGAAATATTAAATATTAAGCGTGATCACGATGTTCCTGGGTATTTGGCACCTATGCTTTATTTTGACTTTTTAAAGGACCATAATCCAAAAGGACTTGAAGGTGTATTTATCCATAATGAGATTGATGTTTTATCTTTAATAACGTTATATATTCATATTGCAAAAAAACTATTAATTATACCGACTATTCACACAAGCATGGAGGAAAAGTATGAAATTGCTCGCTGGTATGAAGCGGTAGGACAAATAAACCTTGCAATCAGCCTGTATGAAAACCTTGCGTACAGTCCAAATCAGGTGGCAAATAATGCAGCGAAAGCCTTGGGCGGGCTTTATAAAAAGCAAAAGCGATATGAGAAAGCTTCGCAAATTTGGACAAGATTAATAGAAAGCAATTCTGCAGTTGATGTCGAAATTGCTACTGAACTTTCTAAATTGTATGAACACCAACACAAGGATTATGAAAAAGCGTTATATTATGCAACAATGAGCTATAATGCTTGGAAAAATAAAAAGAGAATTATACGAACTACGGCACGACAGGAAAAAACAGCATTTTTAAAAAGGATTGAAAGACTGCAAGAAAAAATAAATTCATAAAAATAGGTATTTCAATTAGTACATGTACCCTTTCGATTTCATAGGTTATTAGTGAACCTGATAAAAAGAAAGGAGATTGGAAGATATGCAATGTGGACCTAAAGTATTATGCCCAATTATACACCCAACGAAATGTTGCGATGTTCATAATTTGGAGGTGTTCCAAGTACCTCATATTCATCCAACACACACAACATTCCATAACCACAAGTTATTTGAACATGTACACACGTGCCCGCACACAGTTTCTCAAGTTTGCGATGTTGCTCAACAGCATTTCGATTGCTGTTCAGGACCTATGGGAGGTGTGGGAGTAGGACCTGGTTTTGCTGATGGCTTTGCTGATGGCTTTGCACCAGGCGTGGCACCTGGCTTTGCGCCAGGCATGGCACCTGGCTTTGCACCAGGCATGGCACCTGGCTTTGCGCCAGGCATGGCACCTGGCTTTGCACCAGGCGTGGCACCCGGCTTTGCACCAGGCATGGTACCAGGACCGGGCATGGGTATGGCACCAGAAATGATGTTAGCTCCTCGCTTAAATCCATTTTTTAGACCGTAAGTAGTATAATAAAAAGGAATTGGTCGTAGTATTAGACCGATTCCTCTTTATTTGCAAAAAGTCAAAGGTAGGTTTTGCGTTTGAGTATTTATACTGTTACAGGCTACAAGCCCCATGAAATAGGAATATTTAATGATATTCGGCACCCTGGAGTAGAATATATTAAAAAAGCATTAAAAAAGAACATCATTCAATTAATAGAAAATGAAGCACTGGAATGGGTCCTTGTCAGCGGTCAACTTGGCGTAGAGCTCTGGGCGGCAGAGGTTACGATAGAGTTACAGGAAGATTTTCCTGATTTAAAACTAGCAATTATCACTCCGTTTTTAGAACAGGAAGCAAACTGGAAAGAGGAAAAGCAGGAATATTATCAATTTATCCTTGCCCAGGCAGATTTTGTTGATAGTTTAACAAAGAGACCGTATGAGAACCCATCACAGTTTCGAATGAAAAACCAATTTTTTATCAATAAAAGCAATGGGTTATTAATATTATATGATGAAGATACGCCAGGGTCACCGAAATATATTCTTGAAATAGCAAGGAAGAAACAAGAGAAAGACGAAACTTTTCATATTAAATCAATTACACCGTATGATATACAGGTTTTAGCGGAAGAAGAACAGATGGAAGATGGAGAATATTGGTGATGCTAGTGACAACAGTCCCATTGACATTTTACACATATTTTGAAAAAATAGAAGAAAATAATATAGTAGGGGTATAATATAGAGGTGAATATTCATGCTTTCAGATAAAGTAAAATTAACGGCTAAAGAAATATTAGAAAAAGATTTTAAAAGTGGTATTAAAGGATATAACAAGGATGAAGTCGACCAATTCCTTGATTTAATAATTAAAGATTATGAAGTCTTTCATCAGGAGATCGAAACCCTTCAACAAGAGAATCTCCGATTAAAAAAGCAGCTTGAGGAAAATCATAGAAAAGGTACAACTCCGCCAGCTAGCAGTGTTGGTACCGGCAATACAAATTATGATATTTTAAAACGTCTATCGAATTTAGAGAAGCATGTTTTCGGTAGTAAATTATTTGATTAAAAGTACATATGAAAATGTGAAAAAGCTCTTTCTAAAAGACTGATGTTAGAGGGGGCTTTTTTTAGGAGCAAATACGATGAGTAAAATAACGTTAATAGCAACAGCAGCCATGGGAATTGAAGCACTAGTAGCAAAGGAAGTAAGAGATTTAGGATATGAAAATGTTACCGTTGATAATGGAAAAGTGACAATTGAAGCTGATGAATCAGCGATTTGCCGCACGAATCTTTGGCTTAGAACAGCAGACCGCATCAAATTAAAAGTGGGCGAGTTTAAAGCAACTACGTTTGATGAGCTGTTCGAAAAAACTAAAGCATTACCTTGGGGGGATATTCTGCCCGAAAATGGAGAATTTCCGGTTATTGGGAAATCGCATAAATCTAAACTTTTTAGTATTTCCGATTGTCAAGCGATCGTTAAAAAAGCAGTGGTTGAAAATTTAAAAGATCACTATAAGCGTACGACCTGGTTTGAGGAAAATGGGCCATTATTTCGTATAGAGGTTGCTTTATTAAAAGATATAGCAACATTAACAATTGATACGAGTGGGGTAGGATTGCATAAACGTGGATACCGTGCAGAACAGGGGATTGCGCCCCTTAAAGAGACATTGGCAGCCACCCTCGTCCTGTTAACCAACTGGCATCCAGATCGTCCGTTTGTGGACCCTTTCTGTGGTTCCGGAACAATCCCAATAGAAGCAGCGCTCATTGGTCAAAATATTGCACCGGGTTTTAACCGTGAATTTGTCTCACAGAATTGGCACTGGATTCGTCAGGAAGATTGGGATAAAGCCTTCGAAGAAGCGGAGGATTTAGCCAAATATGATCAAGCTCTAGATATTTCCGGCTCAGATATTGATCACAGAATGATTGAAATCGCAAAAGGGAATGCTCTAGAAGCGGGTTTTGGTGATATTATTAATTTTAAACAAATGCAAGTTAAAGATTTCACAACAAAGAAAGAGTACGGGGTCATCGTTGGCAACCCTCCGTATGGAGAACGGCTTGGGGAAAAAGAAGAAGTGGAACACATGTACAGAGAAATGGGAAAAGCTTTTGAGCCATATGATACCTGGTCCGTCTACATGTTAACCTCGCATCCGGATTTTGAAAAATTATACGGAAAAGATGCAACAAAGAAAAGAAAGCTATTTAATGGCTTTATTCAAACAAATTATTATCAATATTGGGGCAAGCGCCCACAAAAGAAATGATCAAATTAAAATGACCAAATCAACCGCGATTTGGTCATTCGTCATCTTAACATATTTACGTAAGTGTAAGCCAAGAAGGAAAAAAACATTGTGAAAACTGCCATCCCAGCGATTGTTATTGCAATATCTTTTCCAATGAGAACGAGTATCTCCATTATAATTGAACCTCCAATAGTTATGTTAGAAAAAGTATTTACATTTAATAACAATTTTATGCTAGATTGTTCTTCCTAGCATAAAAGGATATTTGGAGAAAGACATGCTCATAATGGAAATGATATAGTAACAAAGAAGTCATTGTTAACGGAGGAAATATTTTGAAGTCAATTGAACGTATTCCATTTGCCTTTTCCAAAACAGAAAATTTTTATCAAAAACTAAGTGATTGGATTGGCGATGTTTTTTATGAAATTCTGCCTGAGGCCGGTTTTGAACTTCGTGATGAGCAAGTTTTTATGGCCTTTCAACTTGAACGTGCTTTTAAAGAGAAAAAAGTGATGTTTGCGGAGGCTGGAGTAGGTACTGGGAAAACGCTTGTTTACCTGCTGTATGCTATTTGTTATGCACGTTATACCGGAAAACCGGCAATTATTGCTTGTGCAGATGAAACATTAATCGAACAGCTTGTCAAAGAAGAGGGAGATATCAAAAAACTTGAACAGCACTTAGGTTTATCTATTGATGTGCGGTTGGCTAAATCTCCTGATCAGTATTTATGTCTACAAAAACTGGATGGAGCATTGTTAAATGATTCGGATGGATTGTATGATCGAATCCATCAATCACTCCCCTCGTTTGTATTTGATACAAAAGGAATGAAATCCTTCTATCACTATGGAGATCGTAAAGACTATGCACATTTAAACGATAATGAGTGGGAAGAGGTGGCCTGGGATCCATTCAAAGATTGTTTCGCCTGCGAAAGCCGTCACCGTTGCGGGCAAACATTATCGAGAGATTATTATCGAAAAACGACTGACATCATTGTTTGTTCCCATGATTTTTATATGGAGCATATATGGACTCATGATTCAAGAAAACGGGAAGGACAGCTGCCGTTACTACCGGAAAGCAGTTCCGTTATTTTTGATGAAGGGCATCTTTTGGAATTTGCTGCTCAAAAAGCTTTAACCTACAGATTGAAAGAAAATATCATGGAAGATATTTTAACTAGATTACTTGAAAATGATGTTCGCGAACAATTTGCTTTACTAATTGAAGCTACGATTGATCAAAGTGTCGTATTTTTTGAAGAATTACGTAAAAGTATTATTAGTGTAGAAGGTTCAATTCGAAAAGAAATTATTTTTACAGATAAGCTTGAAAAAGAAGCACGGTCTTTAAAAAATCTCCTGGCAAATTTAGCTGATGAACTTGTTTTTGAAAGTGAAACCTATACGATTGATCATTATTTATTACATATTGTAGATGAACATATTGAAAGAGCAGAATATGCCTTACATTTATTCCTAAATTCAGCTCATGGCATTGCCTGGGTGCAGGAGGAGCATTATCATCTTACACTTGTGATTATGCCAAGGGCTGTAAAAGAAACACTAAAGGAAAACTTATTTTCGAAAAAGCAGCCCTATATTTTTTCATCTGCGACTCTTTCGGAAAATGAAAGTTTTCATTATATGGCGGATAGTTTAGGGATTCAGGAATATCTTTCTTTTTCAGTAGACTCTCCATTTGATTATGATGATCAAATGAAGATTTATGTTCCAAATAATGAGGAAAAGCTTTCACATGATGAAAAGTGCCAGTTGACGATTCATCAAATTAATCAGACCGGTGGTCGAGCCATCGTCCTTTTTAATTCAAAGGAAGATTTGCAAGGATTTAAAAAATACCTATCTAATATTAAGGTAGAATGGCCGGTATTATTTGAAGGAGATCAAGAAATAAGTGACCTTGTCTCTAAATTTCAAAACGATGAAAAAGCAGTCCTTTGTTCGGTTCATTTGTGGGAAGGACTTGATATCCCTGGTCCCTCACTTAAAAATGTAATCATTTGGTCCTTGCCATTTCCACCGAATGATCCAGTATTCGATTCAAAACGAAAAACGGTTGAAGATCCCTTTTGGGATATGGACATCCCCTATATGCTTTTGCGTTTAAGACAGGGTGTCGGCCGTTTGATTAGGACACATCATGACAGTGGAATGGTAACAATCTTTATGCCATTAAGGGATCAAAAGGTTGTAGAACAAGTACTAGGAGTATTACCTACAAATGTAGAATATATATAGTTGAATAAAGTAAGGGGGATTGTTAATGGAACAATCAATTCAAAAAGCGGAATCCGAGTTTTTAGAATATGTAAAAAAAATGTCTGCCTATAATGAAGCCTTGTCGTTAATTTTCTGGGATATGAGAACAGGGGCGCCAAAAAAAGGAATCGAGCAACGCTCTGAAGTCGTCGGGATGATTTCGCAGGAAGTATTTCAAATGTCTGTATCCGAAGAAATGAAGAATTACATTGATACCTTAGAGAAAGTGAAAGACCTTTCTGAAATAACGAAAAAAACGGTGGAAGAGTGCAAAAAGGATTATGAGCACAACACGAAAATTCCAAAAGAGGAATATAAGGAATATGTCATTCTTCAATCAAAAGCTGAATCAGTATGGGAGGAAGCAAAGGAAAAAGCAGATTTTGAAATGTTTCGCCCTTATTTAGAAAAGCTGGTTGAATTTAATAAGAAATTTATTGGTTACTGGGGACCACCTAAGGAGGGTGGAAATAAATACGATATATTATTGGATCAGTATGAACCTGGTGTAACTGTGGCAATTTTAGATGAGACCTTCGGCAAACTACGAGAGAAAATTGTACCGCTTGTACGGAAAATTTCAGAATCACAAAATCAGCCAAAGACGGACTTTTTATTTAAGACATTTCCTAAAGCGGAACAAAAAGCTTTCAGTATAGATGTCTTGAAGCAGATGGGGTATGACTTTGAAGCGGGGCGGCTTGATGAAACTGTTCACCCATTTGAAATTACCTTAAATCCAGGTGACGTGAGAGTGACAACAAAATATGTTGAAAATGATTTTAGAGTTGCTGTTTTCGGAACCATTCATGAAGGTGGCCATGCCCTGTATGAGCAAAATATATCTAAAGATTTAATTGGGACACCATTATGCGAAGGGACATCGATGGGAATTCATGAATCTCAATCGTTGTTCTGGGAAAATTATATTGCCAGGGACTATAATTTCTGGGTTTACTTCTATGAAAAATTAAAAGCTTATTCAAATGGACAATTTGACAATGTTGCTATTGATGATTTTTACAAAGGAATCAATGAGTCAAAACCATCATTAATAAGAATTGAAGCAGATGAACTGACTTATCCGCTCCATGTCATGGTTCGTTATGAAATTGAAAAGGGCTTATTTAATGATGAAATAGAGGTAAAGGATTTACCGGTGATCTGGAATCAAAAGATGGAAGAATATCTTGGGGTTACTCCTAAACATGATGGGGAAGGGGTCTTACAGGACGTTCATTGGGCCGGTGGAAGCTTCGGCTATTTTCCATCCTATGCACTAGGTTATATATATGCAGCGCAATTTAGAGCAGCCCTGTTAAAAGATTTACCAAACTTAGGTGATCTGTTGAAGGCTGGAAATTTAGTACTGATAAAAGAATGGTTAGCAGAAAATATACATCAGTACGGAAAAATAAAAAAACCTTTAGAAATTGTCAAGGATGTAACAGGTGAGGGATTAAATTCCAATTATTTAATACAATACCTTGAAGAAAAATACGCAAAAATATATGATCTTTAAAAAAATGATCCCCTTGTACTATAACAAGGGGATTGTAATTTTTGATAGAATATTATATAATTTTCCATAATTGTTTTTATTGACGTCCAATTACGTTAGTGAAACCAGGAGATCCTGGAGGTGCGTTTTGGATCATATCAATAAATGGAATGGTGTAAGCGAATAAGATTAGTGTAAATGTAACTGCGATCCATACTTTAAAATTATCAAAGATAGCAGGAACTTTTTCAGCTTTTTCGTGTACTTCTCCGATAGGGAATTCTTCTTCACCTTTAGGTGCAAAGAATGCTAAGTTAATAAAGATTACGACCATTAATAAAGCACCTAGGAAAAGAATAGTACCACCTACAGCTTGAGCAATTTGGTAAGGAATCCAAGCTAGGGAATCTTCGTTACCAGCATATGTTGAGAACGCTGAACGACGTGGTGCTCCGAATAAGCCTGCTGCGTGCATTGATGCAGACATAAATACCATACCAATCGTCCATAACCAAGTTTGAGCTAGAGCTACTTTATTCATTTTTTCTGTCAACTTACGTCCAGTAATAGAAGGAACCATCCAGAATGTGATACCAAAGAATGTTAAAGCACAAGCTGATGCAACTGTTAAATGGAAGTGTCCAGTAATCCAGATCGTATTATGGACAACTTGGTTCATTTGGTGGGATGCGTTAACGATACCACCGGCACCACCAGGAATGAATAATAACATGCCCAGGAATGGAGCTAAGAAACGAGCATCTTTCCATGGAAGCTTTTTCCACCAACCAAAAATACCTGTTGCTCCTAATTCGCGACCGCGTAATTCAAATGTTGCGAATAAAGAGAATGCAGTCATTAATGAAGGTATAACTACTAAATATGTTAATACTACTTGTAAGTATTTCCAGAATGGATCAATACCTGGCTCTAATAATTGATGGTGGAATCCAACTGGCATTGAGAATAACAAGAATAATACAAATGAGAGACGTGCTAAAGAGTCACTAAAGATTTTACCGCCAATAATTTTAGGAATAATTACGTACCATGCCATATATGCCGGCATTAACCAGAAATAAACTAATGGGTGACCGAAGTACCAGAATAAAGTACGGCTAATTAAAACATCGATTGTTGGTACAAGTCCGATAGACCAAGGAATAATTTGTACTAAAACAGTTGTTGCTAAACCAAGACAAGCTACTAACCAAAGAATCAATGTTGCAACACCCATGAAGCTTAATAATGGTGTTGTTTGACCAGGATTTTCTTTTTTCCAACGTGCGTGACGGTGGAATACAACAAATCCTTCTACCCAGCTACCTACAACTACTAGTGTAAGACCGGTATAGTGTAATGGATGTGCCATTAATGGTGCGTACATTGTGTAAAGAACAGAACCCTCACCAAGCAATATGAATGTTGCAGTGATGGCAACACCGATTGTCATCATCCAGTAACCGATCCAACCAAAGCGACGTTCGCCAGCTGATAGTGTTCCACAAACTTTACTTTGTCCCGCTATGATAAAACCGATAATAAAGAAAGTAGTTAATACGAGACCTAATAAAACACCGTGAACAGTTAATACTTGATAATAATTAATTCCAGCTGGTAATGTTACCTTACCTGAACGAACTAAAGTTTGAAGTAGACCAGCGGTAGCACCCAAAAATAAAGCTACAAATGCAACGTAAAGATGCGCCATTGTAAGTTTTGCATCTCGTTTATCGATACTTGCAACACCTTTCATTATTCAACCACCTCCACAGTTGCGAACATTAAGTGATGTCCTAAACCACAATATTCATTACATACGATTGTGTATTTACCAGGTTTATTAAAAGTTGTTTCAACTGTGTTAATATAGCCGGGTTCAAGCATCATGTTTGCGTTTGTACCAGCTACTTCAAAACCATGGATTACATCCTTCGTAGTACCAATAAAGTTTATTTTAGATCCAACAGGAACTTGAATTACCTTTTCAGGACCTACGTCATAGTTAAATGCTGAAGCAACTATAACTAATTCATAATCTTTTTCTCCAACCTGCTTTAGACCGGGTTGATCAAATGGAGCAGTTGTATCAAGTTTAGTAGGGTCGACCGTTACAAGACAGCTTGGTGGTTGATTACCCATGTAGAATGCACTAACTCCAATTGTGACTGTGAATGCGAGTAATGATATAATACCAAATAGCAACCAAATCTTTTCATACTTATGAATGTGCATGGATTCTGAAACTCCTTTCAAATTGTGTGATTAACGTTGTAAGAATAGATTAAAAACACCAAGCCAAGTACCAACAAGAATAAGTCCAAGTATTCCTACAGATAGTAGGGTTCCTTTTAAAGAATTGCTATCTTCTACCTCAGTTTTACGATGTAGCTCTGGTTTCGCCATAGAATCACTTCCCTTCGATTGATCTTAAGTTTTAAAACATTTTAGTGTAAAAAGTGAACCTTCTGTATGCTTTTATATTACAAAAGAAATAAATCGAATCCATCACATTTTTTTACTTTTCACAAAATGTTCATAAGTAGTATAATTACTATTGAAATAGTGAAAATTACTTTAACCTTGATGCATAAGGGTTTTTGTTTTGAAAAATGTGAACATAATGTGAAGACAGTGTTCAAAAATGTTCATTCCATAGTTGGAAAATATCATTTGCTTTTGGATTTTATTTAGAGAAAATGTTATTCTTTGGAAGAAACATGCATCAAAATAATAAAATTAAAAAACATCTAGGGGGTCATGGTTATGAATCGTTTACAGGAAGTTCTTTCCCATAATGAACAATTTGTGAACAACAAAGAGTATGAACAGTTTAAAACAACTAAATATCCAGATAAGAATATGGTTATTTTGACTTGTATGGATACGAGGTTGACTGACTTATTGCCGAAAGCAATGAATGTGGGTCATGGGGATGCGAAAATTATTAAAAACGCCGGGGCTCTTGTCTCTCACCCATTCGGAAGTATTATGAGAAGTATTCTCGTTGCTGTTTATTCATTAAACGCTAAGGAAGTTTTCGTAGTAGCACATCATGATTGTGGGATGACAGGATTGTCCGCAAATCAAATTTTGGACAAGTCCATATTAAGCGGTATTTCGAGAGAGAAAATTGACATTCTACGTCATGCAGGTATTGACATTGATAATTGGCTCAAAGGTTTTACTAATGGTGCGGAAAGTGTTGAAGAATCTGTATACAGTATAAGGAATCACCCGCTTTTTCCAAAGGATGTTCCAGTACATGGGTTAATTATTGATCCAGAAACAGGCAAATTAGATGTCATTGTTGATGGAAATGAACATATTGAGAAATCGAATAAAGATGATTTGAGACATTCTATCTAATAGAATGTCTTTTTTTAGCCATATTAAAAATTAAAGGAAAAATAGATATTTTAGAAAAACATAAACCATTAGTTTTAGATGGAGAAATAGCTATATTAGAATCGCGATTTTGTGCTGAATTTGAAAAAATTCAAATCAGAGGCAGAACAAAAATTGAAAAAAAATAAACCGATTCGCTAGTGAAACACCTGCCCATTATATGATAAAGGTTCAGTCGAAGCGCTCGTCGCTAAACGGGCGCTTCCGCTTTTCTATTTCGTTTCCAGCATTAGGATAATATGAATTTCGCCTTTTCCTTCAATTGCCACAGGTACGCGAAAAGCACGATCAAATCCATATAATTTGGAGGAACCAACCATTACCGTTGGAGGAGTAATATCTATATCCACTCCATGTGAGGCCACGATTGTGCAAAGCTTACCTGCAAGCATATTTCCAAGCTCACCTGTGAATGATTGAAGCATTTCACCTTCTAAAGGCATGCCGAACATTGCTTCCCCAATAGCCCCGAATGTCTTGGCTGCGCTTTCTAAAACCAACCGACCTCTTACATGACCAACCATCCCTATTAAAACTCCAATCTCGGTTTGTTCCAACGGTGCTGTCATAAGTGAAGGTTGTCCGACTACAAGTGGCATTGGGATTACACTTTTAACCGATTCCAACGTTCCGTTTAATATATGAGTAATATTCCCGCTTAAAGACAGTTTACCCACCCCCCTATATTTCTTTTTATGTAAAATAGAATAGGTACATGATACCATAAAAATGATTATCGTAAATTAGGAATCTTCCATATTCATAAATTTTATATTAATTTTGCAATAATTTACAATGTAATGAAGGGTAGAATCGGTTATAATAAAACTGCACAACAAACCTTCAAAACGTCGGTTTTCTAAATGAATTCCGCTTTTTCAACCTCTCTAATTCAGGGAGGTTTTTTTTCGCACTGATAAGTAAAATTTTCTAATGACTAAAATATTATTAATTGGAAAATATAACAGTAAATGGATAAAGAGAAGAGGGAACTTATGGCTAGTATTGTATCTGTAGGTCTTTGTACACCTCCCTATCGGATCTCACAGGAAAAAACAGTCGAATTTGCAAGAGAGTTGTTTCAGGATTCCTTTCATGAAATCGAGCGCTTGTTGAAGGTGTTTGAAAACGGTCAAATAAAGGAACGTTATTTTTCTGTTCCGTTGGAATGGTTTAGCAAGGACCATAGCTTCGCTGAAAAGAATGAAATCTTTATTGAAAAAGCCGTTGAGTTTGGCATTTCAGCGATTAAAGAATGTTTGCATAACCCAACCTATTTACAGAAACCAATTCCATTTGAGGACATAGATGCTATTTTTTACATAACGTCCAGTGGTCTAGCAACACCGAGTATTGATGCGAAAATTATGAATCAATTGTTGTTTAGGAAGTCTTGTAAACGAATCCCGATTTGGGGGTTGGGGTGTGCTGGAGGAGCATCAGGTCTTTCAAGGGCTTTTGAATATTGTAAGGCATTTCCGAAAGCAAAAGTTCTCGTATTAAGTGTTGAGCTTTGCAGTCTAACTTTTCAAAAAGATGATCATTCCAAAAGTAATTTGGTTGGGACCTCCCTTTTTGCTGATGGTGTTGCTTGTGCCTTAATAACGGGTTCAGAAGCTGATCTTTCACTTAAAGATTCAAGTATAGCTTTACCTAGGATTTTAGCAACACAATCCATGCTGATGTCCGATTCAGAGGATGTCATGGGTTGGAGCATTAGAAAGGAAGGATTTTTTGTTATTTTTTCAAAAGATATTCCGACGATCATTCGGACATGGGTAAAATCAAACGTTCAAAACTTTTTGGACGAGCAAGAACTGACAATTCAGGATATCGAACATTTTGTTGCTCACCCTGGAGGTAAAAAGGTTTTAGAGGCCTATGTTGAAACCTTGGGAATGGGTCAAGAAAAAATAAACAATTCACTTGAGATTTTAACGAATTATGGGAATATGTCATCGGCAACAATTTTATATGTCTTGAAGAAATTTCTTGAAAATAGCTCTAAAAAAGGCGACTTAGGACTGGCAGCAGCTGTCGGACCGGGCTTTAGCTCTGAATTATTACTATTACGTTGGGAATAGAGGGAATACTATGTTTTTTTCGCTTTTCATATCCTTAGTCATATTACAAAGATTAGCGGAGCTTGGGATTGCCAGAAAGAATGAAAAATGGATGAAAGCCAATGGTGGTTTTGAAGTTGGCGGGGAACATTACAAGTATATTGTGATCGTCCACATTCTGTTTTTTATGTCATTAATGATGGAAGTATCGTTTTTTAATAAAGCAACTTCATCACAATGGATCGTTTTTTTATTTTTTTTCACTTTAGCTCAGGGCCTTAGAGTGTGGAGCCTTTTATCCTTAGGAAAGTTTTGGAATACAAAAATCATTATCATGCCTAATGTCAATATTATTTCAACTGGACCATATAAATTTATCCGCCATCCCAATTATTTAGTGGTGGTAGTTGAACTATTGGTTATACCTTTGATGTTTAATGCGTTTTTAACAGCCATCATTTTTACCCTTCTAAACATGGTTGTCTTAAGCATACGCATACCAATCGAGGAAAATGCGTTAATTAGGGAAACGAATTACAAAGCAGTATTTCATCAACGGGCTCGATTTGCACCTACGAGAGAGCGAACATAAAAAATTGGGCAAGGAAGAAATCGGTTACAAATTTCTTATTGAAAATGTGTCTCAATGGTATTATAATAAAGGTAACGGGTAATTGATAATAATTATCACTATCGGTATGGTAATAACTCGGGATTGGATGGTGTTGGAAAATGGTATTTGCGTTTATTTCGGTTACATTTGTTACTTATGGAACTTTAATGTATTATATCCTTCACAAAGTCGACCCACGTACACGGTCAAATTAAGCCTTTAAAGACCTAAGACCGTGTATTTTTAAACTACATAATTTTCAATGTATCTTATTGACATGAGGAATGATCGGTTGATTCCTTATGTCTTTTTTGTTTTTTCTGACAAAATTTGATACTGGATGTGAAAAACAATTGAGCAAAAGCTTAACAATTGATAACATAAAAAGGGGTTTACTTTATTTAGTTACCGCACTATATATGGGGGAAAGATTACTATTATGTTAGAAATTAATCGTTTAGCAGCACTATACTTAGAATTGCAAGAAAAAGGGGACAATGACAACGCTGAAAAAGTGAAGCAGCTTGTCGAAAAACTAAAAAGCAAAGAATTTATGATCGCTTTCTGCGGGCACTTTTCTGCAGGAAAATCGACAATGATGAACCATTTTATGGGAAAGGAAGTTTTACCATCCAGTCCAATTCCGACAAGTGCGAACCTTGTTAAAATCAAAAAAGGAAAAAGCTATGCAAGGGTTTATTACAAAGAAGCCGATCCTGTTGAATTTCCGGCTCCATATGATTTTGAAGCAGTTAAAAACTTTGCAAAAGATGGCGAAAACATCATCTCAATTGAAATTAGTGATGAAGATATAAGCCTCCCAGAAGGTGTTGCCATTATGGATACGCCCGGAATTGATTCAACAGATGATGCCCATCGTATTTCTACTGAATCTGCTCTGCATTTAGCAGATATTGTTCTTTATGTAATGGATTACAATCATGTTCAATCAGAGCTGAATTTTTCGTTTACGAAAACATTAAAAGACCGCGAAAAACCAGTTTACCTTGTAATCAACATGATCGATAAACACAATGAGGAAGAGTTAAGCTTTGAATCGTACAAAACTAGTGTAGTAGAGTCGTTCAAAAGCTGGGGCGTCAATATCGATGGTTTATTTTTTACATCATTAAAAGACTTGAATCATCCGTTAAATGAATATAGCAAGCTCGACCAATTTTTGAAAAACCAGATTAATAATAAAGAAGAACTGTTGCTTCAAAGTGTATTAAATTCAGCAAAACCGCTGATAGAAGACCATTTGCTATATTTTGATAATGAGCATGATGACGCGCGGCAGGATTTTGAAGCCCAACTGGAGGATTTACCTGAAAATGAAAGAAAGCAGGTTCTTCAAGAGGTTACTGATTTAGAAGAAAGTCAAGCTTCATTACAATATCGAAAAAATAACCTTAAAGAGCAATATGAAGATGAAATTAAGAAAATTCTTGATAATGCTTATTTAATGCCTGCAGCAACAAGGGATTTAGCCCATTCTTTTATAGAGGCTTGTCAGCCTGATTTTAAGATTGGATTTCTTTTTTCGAAAAAGAAAACAGAAGAGGAAAGAGTATTAAGATTAAATGCTTTTTATGAGAGTTTTAAGAAGCAAGTAGAGGCACAGCTTGATTGGCATATAAAAGATTTTTCCGTTAAATTTTTCAAGCAAAATCAAATAGATAATGAGGATTTTATTAACAGTATTTTTGAAGAATTAACAGTAGGATTTAGTTCGGAGCTTTTAGAAGGGCTTGTTAAAAAGGGAGCAGGCCTAACCGGGGAATATATTTTAAATTATACAAACGATGTTTCGAATGAATTAAAACGATTATATAAAAATCGTGCATTGGAAAAATTTGAAGAGGGTAAGGACCTCATTTATTCAGTTATCGATCGTGAACTTTCCGAGGTTGAAGCAAACCTAGCGAACTACACGCAATATAAGCGCGCTGTTGATGGATTGAAAATGCTTCAACAAGAAAGAAATAGCGTAGAAATAAAATTATTGGCGCTTTTATCGGAAACATTAGAGCAGTATGTTCTTGAAGCTACTAATAACTGGTTGAAACAGTTTAAGGGAACTACGCCATCGATTGAAATTAAGCAAATGGAAATGGCGGAACATAAAGAGTTGAATGGAGCATCTATTGAGCCTACTGATCAAGTGATTGACAATGTTTTAGAAATGAACCCTGAGCAAGATCTTGTTCAATCTGTAGATAGCTTTAATGTTAAAGAACGTTTAGGAGAAACGGTTGCAAAATTAAAAACGGCGATTAGTTCATTAAACGGGATTAAAGGTATTCATACCCTTGCTAGTGATATGGCGGCAAAAGCAAATAGATTAAATGACAATCGTTTTACGATTGCATTATTTGGAGCATTTAGTGCTGGTAAATCATCGTTTGCAAATGCTTTAATCGGTGATAAGTTGCTTCCTGTTTCACCAAACCCGACTACAGCGACGATAAATAAAATATTGCCATCGAGCGCTGAACATCCGCATGGGACTGTTTTAGTTAAAATAAAAACGAAAGAGCAAATTTTTAAAGATGTTGAACAGTCATTAGCCTTGTTTCAAAAGAAATGTGCTTCCATGGAAGATGCCCTTTCAGTTATTAACTCGTTATCATACGAAGGGAATGATCCGAAGGAAAAGCCGCATTATTCGTTTTTGAAGGCTGTTCATATTGGCTATGATTTCATTGCTCCACATTTAGGGGAATTGTTAACTGTAGATTTGAAGGCATTTGAAGATTATGTTGCCAAAGAGGAAAAATCTTGTTTTGTGGAATGGATTGAGCTTTATTATGATTGTCCACTAACAGAGCAAGGAATCACATTGGTAGATACGCCAGGAGCGGACTCTATTAATGCAAGACATACAGGAGTTGCTTTTGAATATATCAAAAATGCAGATGCCATTTTGTTTGTAACCTATTATAATCATGCGTTTTCAAGAGCGGATCGAGAGTTTTTAATTCAACTTGGACGGGTGAAAGAAGCATTTGAAATGGACAAGATGTTCTTTATTGTCAATGCAGCCGATCTTGCGAAGTCTGAGGAAGAATTAAAATTGGTTGTTGATTATGTAGGTGATGAGCTTAAGAAATTTGGAATTCGCTTCCCAAGGATTTATCCGTTATCAAGTAAGATGGCGCTAGAAGAGAAATTACAAGCAAAAGAAGGGAAGTCCGTTTCAAGCGAATCTAGAATCACCGCCTTTGAACAAGCATTCTATTCGTTTATTATGAACGATTTAGTCCAAATTTCCATTCAAACGGCACACGAGGACTTAAAACGATCTGTAGCTGCGCTTCAAAATATTATTGCGACAGCTAAGGAAAGTGATGAGGTAAAGGAACAAAAACGTCAAAATGCCGAGAAAGCTAAAGGACAAATTCATGATAAACTAAAATCAAAGGAATTCAAGGTAGAAGAAAGGTCGTTAGCACAGGAAGTCGAAGAATTACTTTTCTACGTGGCCCAACGTGTCTTTTACCGCTTTAGTGATTTTTACAATGAAGCCTTTAACCCATCATCATTGCGAGATGATGGTCGGGATTTGAAAAAGGCAATCCAAAGCTGTTTGGATGAATTGCTAGTTCATATCGGTTTTGACTTGTCCCAGGAATTACGAGCTACGTCATTACGTATTGAAAACCATATTAATAAATTATTGAAAGAAGTACACCGTAGTATGGAAGGAATGATTGATGAGCTTCATCCAATTCCTTTATTACCTGTTGAAGCCCGCCATTTTGAGACAATGGATTTTGAGAATGCCCTTGAAAAAATTTCACGGGATCCTTTTAAATCTGTTTTATCCATATTTAAAAGTCCAAAATCGTTTTTTGAACAAGGTGGTAAAGGTAAATTAAAGGATGGACTCGAAGAACAGCTTAAGGAACCTGTTCATTCCTATATTGAAAAACAAACAGCTCTATTAAAAGATGTATATCATACCTATTTATTGTCGTCTCTTGAAGACGTTTTAAAAGAAATCGCTATTGAAGTTGATGACTATTTTGAAGGGTATTTTGCAGCACTGTCTGAAACAATTGATATTGAAAAACTTGAAAGCGCAAGATCAAAAATTCAATCTATTTTATAAGAAAAGCGCAAGCGCCTTGTTCATCGCCGTACAAACTGGAGGAGACCTGAAGTTTGCTAGGCGATAGGCGCTGGATCTAGACAATGGATACACAATCTATGAGGAGAACTAAACATGGAAAATACAGCTAATAGAGAAGATTTAAAAAACTCCGAGCGTTTTCTTAGTGCATTTAATATCATTAACAGTGAAATTGAAAAAATGGTCGATGCACGTGGTCATATTCCTTTTTATCGTCTGGTTGATATGGCGAAGAAGAAAAGTGGTTTAATTATGACCTATAAAGACGATCTAAAAGAATTATCTGAACTTAGAAATGCGATTGTCCATGGACGTCACTATCCAGCGTTTACAATTGCGGAGCCGCATCTATCAGTCGTTGAACTAGTTGAAAAGATTGCAGGCGAATTAACAAAACCAAAAACGATTATTCCGTTTTTTGAACGAAAGGTTAAAACGTTCCAGAAAACGGACCATTTAACAGCTGTTTTAAAAACTATAAAAAAACATGGTTATTCGCAATTCCCTGTTTACGATAATAACAAATTTGTAGGTCTTTTAACGAATCAGGGAATAACAATGTGGATTTCCCAGAATATCGAAAAGACTCCAATGGACAGCTGTTTAGACGCCTATCTTTCAGATGTAATGTCTTTTGAAAAAATTAAAAGAAACTATATTTTTATGAATAAAAATCAAAATATATATGATGTCCGTGAAAAGTTTTTAAATCATTTTGACATTTTTGCAACACGACTTGAAGCGGTGTTAATAACTGAAAATGGCCATTCCGATGAAGAATTACTAGGGCTGGCCACCCCGTTTGATATGGTACGAATACCGTTTTTAGCTTAATGAATGAAAAGCCAACATTTCTATGATTCCCAGAAATGTTGGCTTTTATCGTTAATTTAAATTTGATAATTTCTTATTTAAAAGAACATACAGTGCGGACATATCCTGTTCACCGAGGTCGTTTTCAATCGCATCCTTCAAAATATTGGTCAGCTGTCCACCGATCGGCAATTCCATATTGGCTCCACTTGCCATTTCTTCAGCAAGTTTCATATCCTTATGTAAAAGCTTAATTGCAAATCCAGCTTCAAATTGGTCTTTTGCTATAAAGCTATTGTAATGACGATCATAAATACGGCTTTGAGCATAGCTGTTGTTTAAAATATTAAATAAGAGGTCTAAGTCCACACCCATTCTTTTACCCAATGTTACAGCCTCGCTAACGGCCTGTGTATGAAAGGCAACCATCAAATTATTGATTAATTTAACCACAGATCCGCTTCCAATCTCTCCAATATGATAGATGTTTTTACCCATTACATTAAATAAGGGAAGGACCTTTTCGTATATTTCCTTTTTACCGCCAACCATGATGGTTAACGTTCCATCCTCTGCTCCGAAATTACCACCGCTGATTGGAGCATCTAAAAATTCGATTCCCTTTGTTTTTGCTGCATCCGCAATTTTCTTATTTAAACCTGGAGCAACCGTGCTATGGTCAACTAAAATTAGTCCTTCATGACCATTTTCGATTAAGCCATCTGCTCCGAAATAAACAGCCTCCACATCTGCAGGTAAAGGTAGACATGTTAAGATTACGTCAAGTTCCTTTGCCATTTCGGCAACTGATAGTCCGCTTTTCCCGCCCGCCTCAACGAAAAGATCTTCTTTGCCTTTGCTGCGGTTTTTTCCTACAACTTCAAAGTTTGCCTTCACTAAATTTTTTGCCATAGGCAAGCCCATATTTCCAAGTCCGATAAAACCAATTTTCATTTATATCGATCTCCTTTGTAATGTAAAAAATGAAATATTATACTGACATATATTAGTTTTCGCTTAAAATTTTAATTTTCCTTTAAAATTTTAAAGGAAGATAGACTTCTTTGGTGAATACTAAAAAAGAAAGCAAAAGTATTTTTGTACTTTTTATCTAATTCATATAAAATGAATAATAATATAGAAACAATTATAAAGGAGAGACTAGCGGTGAGTGTACATCATGCGATAAGCGATCATTCAGAAAAACAACATTACATAGTGAAAAGATTTACTGAATTAGACCAACAAAGAGAAGCTTACATAGAAGAAGCGGTTGAATTGTGTAAAAAAGGTGAGGCATTTTCAACAGATAAAATTAATGCCGTTACGAAAGAAATGAATGAACTTGGCAAAAAAGGAATTGTTACCTCTTTACCTGTTAGAAAACAGGTTACTGTTGAAATGGTGAAGGAGTATGTTGAAAAGATATCAAACTAAAAAAGAAAGATTGCTTAAGGAGAGTGGAGAATTTGAAAAATATTGTGAATGTAGACTGGCTATATGAGAACCTTGATAATCCATCCATTCGTATTATTGATTGTCGATTTGTATTAGGAAGCCCAGGAAAAGGCCTTGACGCTTATGTAAATGAACACATCTCCGGTGCATTATATTTTGATCTTGAAAAGGATATGTCTAGCAAGGTTACTGAGCACGGTGGAAGACACCCTATGCCGGAATTAGACCGAATTATAGACAAGCTTAGTACTGCAGGAATTGATGCTGATACGAAAGTGGTTGCCTATGATGATCAAGGTGGTATGATGGCATCACGCTTTTGGTGGCTGCTGAAATATTTAGGACATGAAAAAGTTTATGTATTAGATGGTGGTTTTAGCAAATGGATGTCAAAAGGATATCCGGTAAATGATGAAATTCCTTCATTTCCACGCAAAGAATTTCAAGCAAGCATTCAACACGATCTTTTAAGCAGTGTAGAAGAAGTTAAGAAAAACATTGAAACAAAAAAAGCAGTTCTCCTTGATTCAAGAGCAGAAGACCGATATTTAGGTGAAAATGAAACCATTGATATAAAGGCAGGTCATATTCCGGGAGCGGTTAATTACTTCTGGAAAGATGTCATCAATGAGCAAAATGAGTGGAAGTCCTTAGACGAGTTAAAGGAACAATTTAAGAAATTAAACAGTGACGATCAAATCATTGTATATTGTGGATCAGGAGTATCTGCCTGTCCTAATATTGTTGCATTAAATGAAATAGGATTTAATAATGTAAAACTATATGTAGGAAGCTGGAGCGATTGGATTACATATGAAGAAAATTCGATTGCTGTGGGAACTGAAGATTAATAAGATTAATTGAAAAGACTAATAAAACTCTTGTCTGTTTAATGGATAAGAGTTTTATTATTTTAGAATATTGTCTATAAGGAGATTTAACCCAAACTGGAAGAAAATTGTCATTGAGATGATCGTTGAAAAGTAGTTTAATATAACTTGTGAGGCACGACAGTGACATGAATCGAACTGAAAAACGTGCTGATAAACGAATCAATCATGAAGTAGTAACTTGTTACCTATTATTAAACTATAAAAGAATTGGAAATTAGTTACTATTGAATGTGTGATTCAAAAATGATTTACTAGAATAGTAAATTTTAAGTTAGTTAACAAACTCACTTATATAGAAAAAGAAAACAAGTGAGAAAAATTATAATACCAAACATCAGGAGGAATACATTAATATGTCTAAACAACCAACAATGAAAAAAGTTCTTAACGTAATGACAACAGCAGCATTAGTAGGTGGCGT
>NZ_AJLR01000070.1 GCF_000307855.1 Schinkia azotoformans LMG 9581
ATGAAAAGTTCCCCATTTATTAAGTCGGGCATTAAATTATCCGTCATGTCGAGACTAAACGAAAATTCATTTTGAGCTTTTGAATGTTGTAGAATAATATTTTCTTTAATTCCTTCAGGTAATACTTGGTACGTAATATCAACAAATGGATAAATCTTTTTGTAAGTTATTGATTGATTTGATGTTTGGATGATGGGTTGGGAAGCGTGTAGAGGTTTCATATCCACTTTATATGGTCCAAGTTCTAATCGATTTAACACTTGATTGTCTTGAAAAAGTGAAAACCAACTCGACTACTTGTTGGATTGATTTTTATACTATCCACTATTTTCAAATGTATTATTAGTTTTGAAAAATAGAAGATATTAGGATATAAAAATAGCGGGAACATAGTCCCCACCATCTTTTTTATAAATTATCTTGGTCAGTTAAAATAACTGGACCATCTTTTGTAATTGCAATGGTATGCTCATATTGAGCAGAAAGTTTTCCGTCAATGGTGCGGGCCGTCCATTTGTTATCATCCATTGTACTTTTCCATTCACCAACGTTAACCATTGGCTCGATTGTGATGACCATACCTTCTTTAAGTCTTGTGCCTTTTCCAGGTTGACCATAATGAAGAATCATCGGTTCCTCGTGGATCGTTGGGCCAATGCCATGTCCTGTAAATTCACGAACAACCGAGAAGCCTTCCCCTTCAACATACTTTTGAATGGCATGACCAATGTCTCCAACCCGATTTCCAACAACTGCTTGTTCGATTCCAAGGTAAAGGGCTTTTTTAGTTACATCAAGCAATTTTGTTGTTTCTTCTGTTGCCTCGCCCACTTGATATGTCCAAGCCGAATCCGCAAGTGCTCCATTTAAATTTACAACCATATCAATGGTTACAATATCACCATTTTTTAATGGTTCATTTCTCGGAAAGCCATGGCAAATTTCATCATTAACTGATGCGCAGGTTGCAAATTGGTAGCCTTGATACCCTTTTTGTTCAGGTGTAGCACCGTGCTTTGCAAGAAAATCTTCAACAAAACTATCTATTTCACTCGTTGTAATTCCCGGTTTAATCATGTTTGCAATTTCAAGGTGGACTTTCGCTAATAATTTTCCAGCCTCATGCATTAATTCAATTTCTCTTTGTGATTTTAAAGTAATCATTGTATGCCTCTTTTCAATATTATTTCTAATATTACTATTTTAATCTAAAAATCCTTTGTAATCCATATATCCATATTATGCAAATTACAAAGGTGCTCTATTATTATTTTGTGACTACTTCCCCAGTCCACTCATTCATGCCCCCGGTCATATTATAAATTTGCTTCATTCCATTTTGCACTAAGATTTCACTAGCTTGAGCGGAACGATTTCCGGAACGGCAGACAATTAAGTACTGCTCATCTTCGGAAAATTCATTTAGACGTGACTCCATTTCCTGTAGCGGAATTAAATTTGCATCAGGAATATGGCCCTCTTCATATTCTTGCGGAGTTCGCACGTCAATAACTGTGATCCCTTGTTCAATCAGCTTTTCCGCCTCATTTACATCAACATTAGTATACGCGCCTTCTTCAACGCTTTCTGCATTTCGTGGAGGCTGTGATGATGTTTCTGTTTGAGTATTTCCTGCTCCGGAACAACCGGCTGTTGTGATGGCTGCTGCCAGAACGAATATAGTTAGTAATTTCTTCATAAAAAGTCTCCTTTTGTTTTGCTGTACAACTTTAATTTTACACGATAATAGTAATACGAATATAAGTATTTTTCACTATCACTGTTGTTTCTCGGTGAATTATGTTAACATTTGACGTGATACTCATGAGGGAGTGATTGCTCTTGAGCCTTAATCTTGATGATGTAAAAAAGGCATTTTTAGACTGTGAATTTCCTTTTTATAAAAGTTTGGAAGTAGAAGAAAATAAAGCTGTGTGTACTTTATACAGTATAAAGTCCGATTTTTATTCTACCATTATGATGGAACTTTCCAGCTACGAAAAGCTCATTCACCAAATATCAATCGAACTAATTAAATTTAGATCAAATGAAATGCTAATAAATCAGACTGCTCAGACGCAAGCAGAATCAATCGCAATTCATCTTGATTAATTTAAAATTTACAAACGATGTCACTACTGTTATAGTGAAAATGTAAGGGGAGCTAAGGGAACTTGGCTGAGAGGATACTAGTACGTATCGACCCGTTTAACCTGATCTGGGTAATGCCAGCGTAGGAATGAACATTTACTTTGAATGTTTTCATACTTTTTACGCTTTTAGCTGGCTACCCTGTGGGTAGCTTTTTTTATTTTATTTTTTTGGGGAGGATTTTTACTTATGAAGAGGAGTAAAACGTTATTTTTAGTCGAAGTTGCCTTATTTTCAGCATTGGCTTATGTTTTTGATTTATTAGCAAATATGGTTTCATTAAGAATTTGGCCACAAGGTGGTTCTATCTCCATTGCCATGGTTCCCGTTTTCCTAATTGCTTTCAGATGGGGGATTAAAGGTGGCATGCTTTCAGGTCTCTTACTTGGTGGGCTTCAGGTTTTAACTGGGCAAGCGTATATTGTACACCCTATCCAAGGTCTATTAGATTACTTCATTGCTTTTATCGTTATTGGACTCGCTGGTGTGTTCATGAAACAAATACAGCATGCTATTAATGAGCACTCAAAAAGTAAAGTTACTGCCTATGTTATTGCCGGAACACTATTAGGAAGCGTTTTGCGGTATGTAGCCCATGTTATCGGCGGGATTGTCTTCTTCGGTGAATACGCACCATCAGGAACTCCTGTAGCCCTATACTCACTTTTATATAATGGCACTTATATGCTTCCAGCCTTTATTTTAAGTGCAATTTTTGTGTCATTGCTTATTAACACTGCTCCGAAGTATTTCGATGTTACAAATGCAAAGTTCAATTATTAATTATGCTTGCTTGGTAATGGCCGTCCCCTTGGGGATGGCTGTTTTGTTTTGGTGCCCCCTCCCTCCCATTATGGTAAAATATTCTACATAGAGAAAATAAATTTGAGGGAGGGTTTATTTATGTTAGAAGATTCAAGCTTTGCCATACGTCCTGATTCTACAAAGAACCTGACGAAGATTAAGTATTTCGATATTGGGTCGCTCCTCACTTTGCAGCAAAACGAATCAATATTCACTTTTCACTGTCAACACGGATTTGTTAGTTTACTTTTTTATAGCGATGATATTGTAAGAATAATCATGGACCCTTCTTCAGAGCCTTCCTTAAAGAGCAGTGTTGCTTTGGTTAAACAGCCAGATCCTGTAAAAGTCCAACTAGAAGAGCTTGATGAAAAGATCATCATAGCGTCGCCTAAACTTACTGTCGAGCTTCAAAAATCACCGCTGCGTGTTTGCGTCAAAGATAAAAATGAAAATATCCTTGTTACCGAATCCAATTTGGGAATGGGGTATACAAGTACGAATGCTGTATTTTGTTTTAAAGATATGGATGCGGATGACCATTTTTACGGTTTTGGTGAAAAAACGGGTTTTCTTGATAAGCGGGGAGAAAAAATGACGATGTGGAATTCAGATGTCTATGCCCCGCACAATCCTGAAACTGATGCGTTATATCAATCAATTCCCTACTTCATGACTATAAGAGACGGGAAAGCCCACGGGATTTTCTTTGATAATACATTTAAAACAACATTTGACTTCAAATCAAACAATGGTGCTTATTCATTTTTAGCCGAGGATGGGCAGCTTGATTATTACATTTTGGCAGGTCCATCGCCTAAAGATGTGATCGAGCAGTATACCGATTTAACAGGGCGGATGCCTCTTCCTCCTAAATGGGCACTAGGCTACCATCAGTCCAAATATAGCTATAAATCGGAGCAAGAAGTTAGAGAGCTTGCCAGTAAATTTGCCGAAAAGCAAATCCCAATTGATGCGATTTATTTAGATATTCATTATATGCACGGCTATCGAGTTTTTACGTTCGATCGTGCTGCCTTTCCAGATCCAAAACAACTCATACATGATTTAAAACAAGAAGGTATCCATGTTGTACCAATCGTTGACCCAGGTGTCAAACAGGAGCCAAATTACCATATTTATAAAGAGGGAGTCCTCGAAAACCATTTCTGTAAGTACCTGGAAGGCGATCTTTACCTCGATGAAGTTTGGCCGGGAATAAGTGCCTTTCCTGATTTCACAAATACTGAAACGCAAAAATGGTGGGGGGAAAAGCATTCCTTTTACACCGATTTAGGAATTGAAGGAATTTGGAATGATATGAATGAACCTGCTGTTTTTAACAAAACAAAAACGATGGATCTTGATGTGATTCACAATAATGATGGTGACTTAAAAACTCATCATGAACTTCACAATGTATATGGTTTATTAATGGGAAAGGCCACATATGAGGGCTTAGAGCAGCAGCTAAATGGCAAGCGGCCCTTCCTGCTCACCCGTGCAGGCTTTGCCGGCATCCAACGATATGCAGCTGTTTGGACAGGTGACAATCGGAGCTTTTGGGAGCATCTAGAAATGTCGTTGCCAATGTTGATGAATCTTGGCGTATCAGGGATCCCATTTTGCGGACCTGATGTTGGCGGCTTTGCCCATGACTCGAACGGGCAATTATTAACGAGATGGATGCAGGTTGGCACTTTTACACCTTTTTTCCGAAATCATAATGCTCTCGATACAGTAAGGCAGGAGCCATGGTCATTTGGTGAAAAATATGAAAAAATTATAAAAAAATATATCCATCTTCGTTATCAGTGGCTTCCTCATCTTTACACTTTATTCATGGAAGCAAGCCAATCCGGTATACCTGTGATGCGTCCGTTATTTTTAGAATATCCAAATGACTCAAAGACAACCAATCTCTCAGATCAATTTTTAATCGGGGAGAATGCCCTCATTGCCCCTATTATGAAGCCTGACACATATCACCGCGTCGTTTATTTACCGGAAGGGGATTGGGTCAATTACTGGACAGATAAAGTTATTCAAGGTGGAACCTATATCCTTGTTGAAGCTGACCTGGAAATACTGCCGATTTTTATAAAAAAAGGATCAATGATAGCTCATGGAGCGATCAAGTACTCAACAATGGCACCGGAAACCAATATGGAAATTCATCTCTACCCTAATGAAAACGAAGACATCACTTACACGTTATATGATGACGATGGGGAAACATTTGCAAATGAAAAAGGTGAATATTTTCTTAAAAAAATAACATGTCAACAAACGGGGTCCGATATTCAGCTATCAATTAAAAATGAGCATTCTTCATATAAACCTAACTGGAACGAGTGGACACTTGTAATTCATCTTTTAAAAGAACCGCCAAAAGTATTTGTTAATAATGAAGAGATCACAAATGATCGGCTCGCATTTAATAAGGAAAAACATACATTTTCAATAAAATTTTATGAATAGTTTGTGAACTGGCCCCTTTTTAGGGCCTTTTTTCATTGTCTTTGTGATGTGCGTCACACCTCACCACCATTCTTAGGCTTACAATGAAAAAAAATTTGCCATATGGAGGGTTTTAGATGCTTAATACTTCTACCCTAAAAAGAAAGATTAAAAGAAAACCAATACAGTGGACACGGCATTCTGTTCAAATAGGATTCTCCCTTTTCCTTTTATTTGTGGGCTGGCAATTCTATCAATTTTATGCCCATTTTGAATCACTAGGTGCAACTCCATATGTTGAAAAGCCACCGGCTGTTGAAGGATTTTTGCCGATTGGTTCATTAGTAGCCTTAAAGGTTTGGATCACAACGGGTGAGTTCGATTTTATCCACCCGGCCGGATTAATTCTTTTCACTTTTTTGATTTTATCTGGTTTCCTTTTTCGAAAAGCGTTCTGCGGCTGGCTGTGCCCTGTCGGAACAGTAAGTGAGTTTCTTGGAATATTCGGTAGAAAAATAATGAAAAAGAAAATTAACCCACCCAAGTGGTTAAGATGGATCTTATATTCGATCAAATACTTACTGTTAGTTGTA
Organism: Schinkia azotoformans LMG 9581; assembly: GCF_000307855.1. Classification (GTDB taxonomy): domain Bacteria; phylum Bacillota; class Bacilli; order Bacillales; family Bacillaceae_J; genus Schinkia; species Schinkia azotoformans. The sequence goes on from NZ_AJLR01000070.1 coordinate 6,009, forward strand.
TTTTTAAAAGTAATCATTGTTGACATGTCTATTCCGGCTTCTAAGGATTTTTTATACTCTCCTTATAACAAAGTAGCTGATGTTAAAATGATGCTTTTTTTCCTAGATCTCAGCGCTGTCGCCATTAAAGTATTGCTCGTTCTTGCACTGCTAGGAATTTTCATCCAAAACTTTTGGTGCCGTTATTTATGCCCTTATGGTGCGCTTATTGGCCTAGGTTCGCTATTCCGAATTACAAAGATTAAAAGAAATGAATCTACTTGTATTGACTGCAACCAATGTACGAGAGTTTGCCCACAAGGAATTAGTGTTGCCAAGTTAAAAGCGGTCACAACACCGGAATGTACATCTTGTTTATCGTGTATTGAAGCCTGTCCTGTTAAAGATACCCTAAGTATGACGGTAGCGGGCAAAAAGGTAAACAAATGGGCTGTACCAACATCATTTCTAGTATTATTTACTATAGTCATTATTGTTGCAAAAGCTACGGGATATTGGGATTCAACCATTACATATGAAGAATTTCAGGAATTAATCCCTATCGTAAATTATTTAAGCCATTAGGAAAAGCGGAAGCGCCCGTTTAGCGAAGTTTACGAGTCGCTGGGCGCTGGAGCTAGACAAAAAAAGACCCAAAGGGGTCTTTTTTCCACTATTCTACATTCACCGTAATCAAACAAATATCATCCTTTAACGTTTTCCCATTGACGAACTTCTTTTTAATTTCCTCTATTAATTGGAGATTGTCCGGTTCACTAACAATTATATTCTCTATTCTATTTATAGCTTCATTTATTTCCGGATTGATTAACTCAATCAGACCATCTGTGTACAACATTATCGTGGATGGTTCATTATAATGAATTAATTGTTTATCAACCTTTAAATTGGGGAATATCCCCAATATGATACTGCCTTCGTCCATTCTTTTCATCGTTTTCTGATCTAAAAATAATAAACCAGACGGATGGCCAGCATTCACATATTCAATCGTTTTTAACTCCGTATCAATCACCATATAAATGGCAGTCGCATACGTAGATTGATGGGTTGAATTAAATAAAGAAAAAATATGATGATTCAGCTCTTTAATAACCTCTATTGGTTCAGAAATACTTGTAATTAAACCTTTCAGCAAAGAACGAATCGACATGCTTATTAACGCTGCAGATACACCGTGACCCATGACATCGATCAAGATAACCCCATATTTATTAGGTGATATTTCAAACCAGCTATACATATCTCCTGATAATGATTCAGAGGATTGGTAGTAAGCCTGAATATTAATTTTTTCTAATTGAATAGGTTCCGACAGGACACTTGTTTGAACCTTTTTCGCCAACTCAAGTTCCCTTTTTACCCTTTGTTCTTCAGCCAAAATGATTTCATATGCTTGCCCTAAGTCAATCGCATTTGCAATAAAGTTGGCCAACGTCTGCATTAACTCTAAATCGTTTTTATCAAACTTGTGCGGTGAAGGGTCTACCGCGCATAAAGTTCCGAACATTGTATTGTCTTCCAGAATAATAGGTACTCCTAAATAGGAGCCAATATTGGCTGTATAAGTAACATCCAGCTTTTTAACAATTGGATGTTTCGACGTATCCTCAATGATTAACGGCTCCCGGCCGTGGCTAAATATAATATTTCAATACGATTTCTGTATCGGAACAGTTCTTCCCTCGCTTAAAGTACAGCCATCATTCTTACTAAAAACTTTCAGAATAGAAAACGACTCCTCTGTTGTTCTACCAACAAAAAAAGTCCGTACTTTTATAGATTGATTTAATAATTCAAAGGCATGGACTGTCGCTTCGTTAAATTTCCTTGAAATTTTATCAAGTGACTTTGAAGTATTCATAAAGCTAACCCTCCTTCCATCCTCTCATTGCTATTTTTTATTATAGCAACATTATTAACTTTCCGTGCAATGATTTTATTTTACAAAAATATTAAACAGTTATATTTCAAAAAGTGTGAGGGTATACCTTTAACATATTAATCAATGAATACATTAGCACAAATGGGATGTCATACCTATAAAGATGTAAGGAGATTTTTTATGAAACACACAGTTTAACGGGGGAAACGCTTAGTTCAATTGGGAAGGCAGTTTCGCATGGCTGTATCAGGATGTACAATCATGATGTCGAGAAGCTTTCACGGATTATACCGATCGGCACACCTGTTTTATAAGACCGAGTTAATCGAAGAGATTGCGGCCACACAAAAAGCTCCCACTATAGGGAGCCCCTTACCTTCACTTTTCCGTCATAAATCCGGTACAATACAAATGCAACAACGGAAATCAATGCACCAGAAATATACGGCAAATCAATCATAGTTTCATATAGCAGCCCAGCGAGTGGCGGACCCAGAATGCGCCCCAGTGATTCAAAGGAGGAAAGCACTCCGGTTACACTGCCATGCCCACTTGTATTAATTTTGGTTAATAAAGATGATACACTTGGGCGAATGACGCCATTTCCTAGACCAAAAATAGTTAAAAAGAGTGCTGCTGTAAAAAAATCTTTTATTAATAAAATTAAACCAAAGCCAATGATGGAAACGATAATCCCGGCCTGAATGACCTTACCTTCTCCAAACTTTTTAATAAATCGCCCAACTAAACCACCTTGTACGGCAGCTCCTGCAAAACCCATTATCATGAAAATATAACCTAGATTAACTGTATCAATCCCAGCACGTGCAGCTGCATAGTAAGCAAATGTTGCTTCTAGTCCCGCTAATGAAAATGAAATAAAAAATGAGAGAAAATAAAGAATACCCATAGTCCCCTTAACGGTACCCCAAGGTGTTGCTGCATTTCTTCTTCGTGCAAGTTCTCTTTCTTCTCTTGACAATGATTCCTTTAAAACAAATAACACAAAAACAAATGTAATTAACGATACAATGCCGGCAATCCAAAAGGGCGTATTTAAACTGACTTTTGAAAACAGCCCGCCAATAGCTGGTCCAAATATAAAACCAAGCCCCACGGCTGCGCCAATAATCCCCATTCCCTTTCCACGATCTTCGGGAGTAGTTACATCAGCAACGTAAGCCATCGATGTTGGCATATTGGCAGAGGATAAAATTCCACCTATTATTCTTGCTGCAAAAAGCATCCATAACTCTGTAGAAATGGCGAATAAGAAAAAGGAAAGAGCCAGTCCTGCTATCCCAATTAATAAAACTGGTTTTCGCCCAATTCGGTCTGAAATTCGGCCCCACATCGGCGCAAATAATAGCTGCATCAAAGAATAAACAGCCATTAACCAGCCTAATTCGGTTGGCGAAGCCCCAATCTCTTCTGCAAAAAATGGAAGCACAGGGATAATGATCCCGAAGCCTACCATTACTAAAAACATAATAATAAATAGAAGCAATAATGCCTTTTTGTTTCCCAAAATTGGTCCTCCGTTTCACACAAAAAATGTTCATAACCAATATCATATATTATTTGCCAATTAATTTCTATTTTTTAGGCCATATTAATGAATGAAAAAAGTGGGACACAGTTCCCGACCCTGTGGGACCCTGTGGCACAGACCCTGTGGCACAAAAAGCGGGACGAAGAACCCGACCCCGCGGCTGACCCCGTGGTCCATTAAAAATGTTATTTCGGTAAAACAAACCACTTGAATTTCTTACATAAAACGAATATTATTAGACAGGTGCGTCTAAAATGTTCGTCTCTTGGAGGTTTTACGATTGTTTAAATTAAAAGAAAATCATACAAATGTAAAAACGGAAATCCTAGCAGGGATTACTACTTTCTTAACAATGGTCTATGTTGTTATTGTAAACCCAATCATATTATCGGATGCAGGTGTTCCCTTTGAACAAGTTTTTGCGGCAACGATCATTGCCACCGTCATCGGTACGTTATGGATGGGACTAGCAGCAAACTATCCTATTGGAATCGCACCCGGTATGGGGTTAAACGCCTATTTTGCTTACTCAGTTGTTGGTGCACATACTGAAATTACATATCAAACTGCTTTTGCAGCCGTTTTTGTTGCAGGTATACTTTTCATCATTCTTTCTTTAACACCTTTCCGACAAAAATTAATCGAAGCTATACCGGAAAATTTAAAGCACGGGATCACAGCCGGAATAGGTCTATTCATTGCTTTTATCGGCCTAAGAATGACAGGTATAATTGCAGATCACCCTTCAAATTTAGTTGCACTTGGTGATCTTCATTCTCCATCAGCAATTTTAGCGCTTATTGGTTTAGCAATTACTTTAATCTTATTAGCATTAAATGTGAATGGAGCACTGTTTATCGGAATGATCGCTACTGGGATCATTGCCTATTTTTCAGGACATCTTTCTTTTGATCAAGGATTTGTATCGATGCCATCTCTACCTGAAGGGCTCATCATAGTGAATCCTATTGACGCCTTTCTCGATGTAATCCATTATGGCCTTTATGCAGTAGTCTTTTCATTTTTGCTTGTTACGATTTTCGATACAACAGGAACGATGGTTGGTGTTGCCGAGCAGGCCGGTTTAATGAAAGGAAATACACTGCCAAGGGCTAGACAAGCTTTATTAGCCGACTCCATCGCTACAACCGCAGGGGCTGTGTTTGGAACTAGTCCAACAAGTGCCTATATTGAGTCATCATCAGGTGTTGCGGCTGGTGGTAGAACTGGTCTAACATCCGTAACCGTAGCGATCCTATTTATTATTGCAGCCTTTTTCGGTCCATTAGTTGGTGCCGTTTCAGGTCTATCAGCCATTACTGCTCCTGCGCTTATCATTGTAGGTAGTTTAATGATAGGCAGCGTTGCTAACATTAAATGGAATGAAATTGACGAAGCGTTTCCTGCATTCTTAATTATTTTAAGCATGCCATTAACTTCAAGTATTGCGACAGGAATAGCGTTAGGCTTTATTTCCTATCCGTTAATGAAAATTGTTAAAGGTAAATGGAGTGAAGTTCATCCATTGGTTTATTTATTCGCTGTCTTATTCTTCTTCCAACTTGCTTATCTACCTCATTAATATTTAAAGAAAAAGCCAACTTTCCGCAAAAAGTGGGCTTTTTCCTATATCGGAATCACTACTTTAATTTTTGTCCCTACATTTTCAATTGATTCAATTTCCAGCGTTCCTTTTAATAGACTGGCTCTCTCTTTCATGCTATATAATCCAATCCCTTTCTGCCACTTGGAATCATTATATTCATGAATATTAAACCCTTTCCCTTCATCAATAATTTGAAGTTCAACGCTATTTATATTATTTATGATTCGAACGATGATCTTTTCTGTTTCAGCATATTTAGCTGCATTATTTAACGCCTCTTGAAAAATGCGATAAAGCTCGGTTTCGATCTCTGGTGAATATCTTTGCTTTTTGCCGCTAAACTCTAATTCTACTCTTATCCCAAACTTTGACTCATATCTTTGAATATGTATACGGATAGCCGAGAATAGACCGAGATTATCAAGCGAGTTCGGTCGCAGTTGGAACGCAATTGATTTTACTTCATCCATCGATTGGCTCGTTAATTCCTCTAAATGTTTTAGTTGATGAACGATTCTATCATCCACACCTAATTGTTTTAATACTTTTAGAGAAGCGAGGATATTGTATAAAGATTGTCCCACCCCATCATGCAAATGTTGTGAAACTCTCATACGTTCTTCTTCCTGCGCCAATAATATACTTGAAGTTACTTTACTTTCTTGCTCTTTTAATTTCTCTTCTGCGAATTGCCGCTCTAGTTCAGCCTTCTCTTTGTCTTCGAAAATTGCTCTAAACTGCGGGAAAAAGATTCCCCTAAATAAATAAAAATAGCCTAACACTTTAAATATATGTCCCAACAAGTTATCGATATCATATACATTTCGATAAAGTGTAAATACTAGTTCAGCAATTAATATAAAAATAATACCAGTAAAAGTGGTTAAATCATTACGGTTTCTATTCAGCAAATATTGTCTAAATATAATAACTAAAGTCGTAAAGTGAATCATACTAATTATATATTCTATTATTATCTTAGTATTAGTTACGCCAGCTCCTTCTTTAACCAACACTGGAAAGTGCCCTTCATACTTCAAAATCGAGAAGATTAATAGTAGGACAAGTAGAATTGTTATTCCTATTTTTGTGTTTTTCCATTTTTCTGTTATTTCTTCATCTTTTTGTTTTACTATATAATAGCCCATTCCAATACTTTCAATTAATCTTCCTGTTATCCAAAACCATGTTGCAGCTTGAAGAGTATTATCGAATTGAAAAAAAGGCATTCCTTTATAAGATAATGTATGTAGTAAATCTATTGAGCCTACCGCAAAAAAGATTAAACTTAAATTCAATTTCTGGGAGGAATGTGTATGTTGGAATGTTAGCCATCCATGGAAAAAGATTGAATATGAAACAAAAATACTAAAAAGCTCAAACATAGTATGTGAAATTAAATAATATGAAGGATCATATATCGATGAAATCGTAATGTGTAACACTCTTGTCAGTACAAACGCGAATAATGCAACAATTACTATAATACATGTTCTTATTTCAAATTTATTAAGCAAAACCTAATCACTCCCCCCTTTCCTCCGTACCTTCATTATTTGCTAGTCGCCCCATAATTTTACTTGAAACCTTTTTATTTTTCAATTTCCAACTAAAAACACACCAAAAAATGTCAGGAAATAGTTCCTGACATTTTTATTTATTACCTTCACTTTTCATCAATAATAAATCGATAAATAACTGACAATTTAAATTAAAATCGGAAAAATCGATATTAGTATATTCTCCGATTTGCTTTAAGCGATAATTAAGTGTATTGGGATGAATAAACAATTGCTCTGCTGTTGGCTTTGATTTGCAATTATTCTTTAAATAGACCTCCAGCGTTTTTAAAAGTTCGGTTTGATTCTCATTATCTTTTTGTTTTAATTTTTCTAATTTTGGGTTCACATAATGAACTTCCTTATTATGCTCTGCAAGTGCTTGAATATACCGATAAACTCCGAGGTTCTCATATTCAAAAGAAAGATATTCCCGTGTTCCAAGAAAAACGGCTGCCTTAATGACTTCTGATGATTCTAGAAAACTTTTCCGTAAAAGCGTTAATTGGTCATAAGCCGCACCGATTCCCGCAAATATTATTAAGGAATTCTGCTGTTCCAAACTTTTGATAACTCTATTAACTAACTCAATCCCCTGCTCATCTATTCTATCTTTCTGTGATCTTTCACCCAAAATAACGATAATCTTATTAGACTCAATTACAATTTCAGTCATACAATCCGTTACTTTTAGGTAGGATTGAACAGTATCTTTTAAAGATTCAAATTGCTCCTCATCATGATCCTTTAGCATAAAGATAATAGTTTTAAGTAATTGAGGAATCCTTATATTAAGTAATTCTGCTTCTTGTCTTATCTGTTTTTCATTTTTTGATTGTTCCTTCAATAATTGATGAAAGAACAGTACTTTTTTTTCATCTTTTTCACGTCTGACTTGATTTCTTTTGTAGAGAATCTTCCCAATATGGGAAGAAACCTCATGTAGAAATTCAATTTCTTCTTCGGTAAGAGGCCCATCAATCTCCTGAACCCACATATACCCCATGATTTCATTTTTATATTTCGTGCTTGTCACGACCCGATGGTTTAAACCGATTTCCTCAATCTTTTTAACGCGAAACGGTATGATAATAGATTTCAACTGCTCAATAATGCCCGTTTCAATAAACTTTTCTAGAATGGGAACTGGACATTTTTTTGATAAAATTGTTTGTTGGTTAGCCTGATCGAAGTCATTTATATAATAGGAGCTATAGGATAGCAGAAAAAACTGATCATCCTCTAAAATTACTGGTCTCTTTAGTGTATGGCTGACATACTCAATGATTTTATGGATTTCAGTAAGTGATAGTGCCTTTTCTAAGTAGCCCTGCATTTTCCAGCCTCCTTCATGCACAAAACAAAATTAGTCAAACTTAGACTAACTTCATCATATCACAAACCATATAAAAAAAGAGATAAGAAATGATTCTTATCTCCGAAAAATGCTCTTCAATCTATTTTTATTTAGGCTCTTTAACTGCCTTTTCAAGTTGTTCAAAATGTTCCTCAACTAAGCCTGTAGGTTTTGCGGTCATTAAGCTGACAACATATACCGCTAATAAACTTAACGCAAAACCAGGGATCATTTCATAGAGTAAGTCTGATAACCCAGCGTTTGACCAAACGATTACTGTCACTGCCCCAACGATCATTCCTGCAAGAGCTCCCCATCTTGTCATACGCTTCCAATATAAGCTTAACAAAATGACAGGTCCAAACGAAGAACCAAATCCTGCCCATGCATAACCAACAAGGTTAAGGATTGTATCATTCTTTTGCCAAGCAAGAAATAAAGCAATAACAGAAACTAATAATACTGATAGCCGACCGATTGATACCAATTCTTTATCTGATGCTGAGCGTCGGAAAAATGTTTTATACAAATCTTCTGTTAAAGAACTTGATGTTACAAGTAGTTGTGAAGAAATTGTACTCATAATGGCTGCAAGAATTGCTGAAATTAAGAAACCTGTAATGATTGGATGGAATAAAATATTTCCTAGCATAATGAAAATCGTTTCTGGATCGTCTAGTTTCATCCCATTTATTGAATAATAAGAAAGACCAATTAAACCTGTGAACATTGCACCGCCTACAGAGAAAACCATCCAGTTCATACCGATGCGGCGTGCTTTTTTAATTTCCGAAACATGGGTAATCGCCATAAAACGAACAATAATGTGAGGTTGTCCAAAATAACCAAGGCCCCATGCAAATAGTGACACAATTCCTAAGAAACTAGTTCCGGTAAAAATATTCAAAAGTGCTGGATCAATTGAACGAATCTCAGAGAATGATGTGCCAAATCCGCCAACTTCGATAATTGTTACAGCAGGTACAAGAATTAACGCTAGTACCATTATTAATCCTTGAACGGCATCAGTTAAACTTACAGCTAAGAAACCACCAAACAGTGTATAGGCAACAACAACGGCTGTGATGATAATTAAGCCGGTATGATAACTCATTCCAAAAGTACTCTCGAATAGTACTCCACCTGAAACCATGCCCGCTGATACGTAAAAGGTAAAAAAGATCATAATTACAAATCCAGAAATTAAACGGAGCAATCTTGATTTATCTTCAAAACGATTTTCTAAATAACCAGGAATCGTGATGGAATTATTGGCAATTTCAGTATAACTTCTTAATCTTGGAGCTACCCAAAGCCAGTTAGCCCAAGCACCTAAAGTTAGACCAATCGCAATCCAAGAAGCGCTTAATCCTGTTGCATACATTGCACCAGGTAGACCCATTAAAAGCCAACCACTCATGTCTGATGCTCCTGCACTAAGAGCTGTTACCATCGGACCAAGACCACGCCCACCAAGCATATAGTCTGATAAATTAGAAGTGCGTTTATAAGCGTAGTAGCCGATCCAAAGCATGCCGATCATGTATACGCTTACAGAGATTAGTAATTGAATGTTACCCATGGTTTTTTATACCTCCTCTTTTTTCTACATTTCGCTAATTTACGTAGCAATTTGTAGTATTCTGTAGGTTTTCTGAACTATCTTTATATTACACAAATTTTAATGATTTGTGAACATTTTTTTAATGAAGTTTTTATAGTTCCTTTATTTAGAATTTTCAAAAAAATAAAACCGATAAATATCGTTAAAAATTATAATAAAAAGGTGGTGAGACCAAAAAGAATTTAGGAATTCAAAATAAACCTTTTAAGCCTCACCACATAAAATATTATTTTAACATATTATTAACATTGTTAAATTACTTTTTTACTATATCTTTTTACAACATTTCACTGATTGTCTTCGCCTGCATGTGAAGTGCTAAATAGTCCGGGCCACCTGCTTTTGAATCTGTTCCAGACATATTAAATCCACCAAATGGCTGGTAACCTACGATAGCTCCTGTACAGTTACGGTTAAAGTATAAGTTACCAACGTGGAATTCACGTTTTGCACGCTCAATGTGCTCGCGATTATTAGAAATTAGGGCACCTGTTAATCCGTACTCCGTATTGTTGGCAATTTCAAGCCCTTCATCAAAAGTCTTGAACTTAGAAAATCCTACAACAGGACCAAAGATTTCTTCTTGTTGGATTCTTCCATTTGGATCAAGGTCTGCAATGATTGTTGGTTCAATGAAGTATCCTTTTGAATTATCACCATTACCACCAGCTACGATACGTCCTTCTTGTTTACCGATTTCAATGTATTCCATAATTTTATTAAATGAAGCTTGATCAATAACTGGTCCCATATACGTTTCATAAGATTCAGGGTTTCCAGTAACCGCTGCTTTTGTAATCTCAACTACTCGATTTAATACTTGATCATATACATCTTCATGTACAACCGCTCTTGAACCTGCAGAACATTTTTGACCTGCAAAACCAAACGCTGATGCAAAGATTGACTGTGCTGCTAATTCAAGATCAGCATCTTTATCAACAACTACAGTATCTTTACCGCCCATTTCAGCAATCACACGCTTAAGATGCTTTTGTCCTGGTTGAACTACAGCCGCACGTCCAAAAATGCGAAGACCGACATCACGTGAACCAGTGAATGTAATTAAAGCAGTTTTTGGATGATCAACTAAGTAGTCTCCTACTTCCGCACCGCTACCAGGAATAAAGTTTACTACTCCTTTTGGAAGACCAGCTTGCTCTAAAACGTCGACAAACCAAGCAGCAACAACCGGAGTCGCACTTGCAGGCTTTAGAAGCACAGTGTTGCCGGTTACGATTGGAGCTACAGTTGTACCTGCCATAATTGCAAATGCGAAGTTCCAAGGCGGAATAACAACAGCAACTCCTGACGGCTGATAAACATATTGGTTCCGCTCACCCTCGCGGCTTTGTACCGGCTTACCTTTTGCTAATTCAATCATTTGTCGTGCATAATATTCCATGAAGTCAATTGCTTCAGCTGTATCTGCATCTGCTTCCTTCCATGGCTTACCCGCTTCTTTTACTAAAAGGGCCGAGAACTCATGTTTGCGACGACGAGTAATCGCAGCTGCACGGAATAGAATACCCGCTCTAGCTTCCGGATCCCAATTTCTCCATGTTTTAAAGCTTTCCGAAGCTGCTTCCATTGCCTTTTCAGCTAAGTCCTTATTAGCTTTAGAAACACGTCCTACAACTTCTTCTTTATTAGCAGGATTAATAGATACAATTTTTTGTTCTGTTGAGATTCTTTCACCATCAATTACTAGGTCATAATCCTTGCCCATTAAACCGTTTACTTTTTCTAACGCTGCTTCAAAATCCTTACGATTTTTTTCAATTGAAAAATCTGTAAGTGGCTCATGTTTGTATGGTGTATACATAAAATCTCCCCTTTTTTCGTAATTACACGATTATATTATTCATCTAAAGTTACTTATCATGTACTTTAATTAAATTTTAACTTTTAAAGCTAAACTTCCACAATGTTACATAGTAACAATAATGAAGGGCTTTCATTGTATATTTCCCACAAATTAGTTGCAAAAAAATAAAAAAGGAGCGAAAAATTTGACATTCACTCCTTTTTTATATTGGTTTCTTATCATTTGACAATATTAAAATCGTGCCAAGAATAAACAATGCACCAATCCATTCCATCATAACAAATGTCGTTTTTAACCAAATAACGGAGACGATAGCCGCTGATAATGGTTCAATTGATGCCAGCATACTTGTTTCAGATGGGCTAATATATTTTAAACTTTCAAGATAACAATAATACGGAATCAAGGTCCCAAATAAAAAGATAAACAAAACAAAAAATAAACTTCCTATTGACCACGTACCAACAAACTGCCAAGGAGGATGGACTATACTGATTCCCAATCCACCAATCACCATAGCCCAACCAATAATGGTTGGAGAATCCCAATGATCTAACAGGCTTTTTGGCTTTATCGTATAATAGGCTAATGCAAAAGCCGAGGCAATTCCCCAAAACAATGCTTCTTTTGAAATTGATAACGAATCGACTGTACCTTTAGTGACCAATAAGAATGTTCCTACCAGCGCAAACGCTAAAGCAAGCAATTCCTTCCCATTCGGAAGCTTTTTATTTAAAAAAACAAAATATACAGCAATCATGGCTGGAGCCAGGTATTGTAAAAAGGTTGCAGTTGCTGCATTGGAAGCATCAATCGCTACAAAGTATGTGTATTGGACGCTAAGCATGCCTAAAATTGAGAACATTATTAAAGACATACGGTCATTCTTTGATTTCCATATTTTAAAGACAGTCCTTTTATTTTTTGCAAAAGAAATAACCAAGAGAATTAGACCTGAAACGATTAAGCGTACAGTCACAAGCCATTCTGGCGAAAAACCTTTCACTTGAAACAGATATTGGGCAACCGTTCCTGATAAACCCCATAGCAAAGCGCTTGAAAGGACCAAAAAAATTCCTAATGCTTTACTCTTAGATGCAATTGCTTCAGCCTGCATTTTGAAATCACCTTATCTCTGCCGGGAATTTCCATAATTGAACAATAATCCTATAGTATCAAAAAAAATCAGCTTTTTGCTGACTTTTTTAATTAACCCGAGTATCTTTCTAAAAATGTTGTTTTTTCTAAAAGAAGGTTTTCAAATTCATTAGCAGGTAGTGGCCGACTAATAAGGAATCCTTGCACCCCGACACATTTATAAGGGCGAAGGAATTCGATTTGCTCAGATGTTTCAACACCTTCAGCAATCAACTCCAGCCCTAAATTTTTTCCCATTGAAATAATAGTGCTTACAATTACTTTATTATTTTCCTCAGTAAATAAATTCGTAATAAAGGAGCGGTCTATTTTTAATTGGTCAATTGGGAATGAATAAAGATAACTTAAAGAGCTATAACCTGTTCCAAAATCATCTACAGAAATACGAACTCCTAATTTTTTAAGGCTCTGTAATATCGATATCACTCTATCCGTATTTCCAGCCATACTTTCCGTTATCTCAAGCTCTAAGTTCTCAGGTTTAATTTTTGATATTTGCAAAGTTCGTGCTACAGTTTCTACTAAATCTTCTTGATACAATTGACGCAATGAAAGATTTACAGATAGTCTTAAGTTCGTAATTCCCATTTCATTCCATTTTTTCAATTGGCTGCAAGCTTCTATCATAACCCAATTCCCGATCGGTATAATTAAGCCCGTTTCCTCCGCTAAAGGTATAAATCTGCCCGGCTGAATCATTCCTTTATTGTGATGATTCCAGCGAATTAACGCCTCCACCCCGATGATTTCACCTGTCTCTATGTTGACTTGCGGCTGATAATGTAAAACCAATTCCTTACGGTCAAGAGCCTGACGTAAATCATTTTCTAAAAAAAGATTCTCGAGCAATTCTTTATTCATATCTGGGTGGTAGACCAACACTGCCTGTCCGTTTTTCTTAGCCTCATGCATAGCCAGTTGGGCTTGCTTTATTAATTGGTTTGTCTCTTCAATATTTTCATTAAATAAGGAAATACCCATTGAAGACGTAATATGAAATTTAAATCCTTTTGCAATCATCGGCTCTTCTATCCGTTTATGGATTGTATTTGCGATATGAATGAGTTCCTCAAGATTCTTTTTACCCGGCATGAAAAACATAAATTCATCCGCAACCACTCTGGCCAGTATTACATCATTATTACTAAATTCCTTTAATCGCTCAGCGATCGTTTTTAAAAACAGATCTCCCATTTCGTTTCCTAATGAATCATTTACGTTTTTAAAACGATTTAAATTAACAGAAACGAGGGCATAACTTTCGCCTGTATTCTCTGTTTTTTTCATATTTTCTTCAAGGCATTTCAAAAGATAGTTCCTATTATATAAACCGGTTAATTCGTCGTGATAGGCAAGATAGTTTACCTTTTCAATAACAGCCTCGAGTTTAATTTCACTTTCATATAATGCTATTTGCGCTTCTTTTTGCTTTAGAAATGCAATCAAAATCGCAACAGAAATGATACCAAGTTCAAGAATAAAACGCATTGATAAAGGCAGCGAATCAAACACTGGGATGATATATATACAAGAAAAAGTTAAAAGTAAGCCAATTAGGATTAAAATAGTAGTCCGATACTGGGTCTTGGTATTTCTAAACATCAGATGTCTCCTCGGAAGTATTTTTTAGGTTTTATACAGGAAAAACAGTGAAAAACATGTAAAAAATAATAATTTTATCACATTATAAAATATTAATGAAGGTCTGTATATAAAAAATATAATTTATTCAGGAATTGTCCTTTTTAATTAAGTATATTATTGATGTAATTATACAAACCTATATTAAGAACATAGAAGGAAAAAGGAGATTATGGAATGAGGCTTACACCAAAGCAAGTAGTAGAATTACACGGTTTTAATAATCTTACTAAATCCTTAAGCTTTAACATGTTTGATATTTGCTATACAAAAACAAAGGAAGAGCGTGAGGCTTATATAAATTATATCGATGAACAATACAATGCAGACAGACTTACCAAAATTTTGACTCATGTTACCGAAATAATCGGGGCCAATATATTAAATATTGCTAAACAGGATTATGTACCACAAGGTGCCAGTGTTACCGTATTAATTTCGGAAGGGCCTGTTGATGAGTCGGCGGAAGAGGCGTTTGAGGAATCTCCCGGACCAATTCCAGGATCTATCGTTGCCCAAATGGATAAAAGTCATATAACCGTTCATACATATCCTGAATCTCACCCTGATGAAGGAATCAGCACGTTTCGAGCAGATGTCGATGTATCAACCTGTGGTGAAATTTCACCACTTAAAGCCTTAAACTATTTAATCCATTCGTTTGAAACCGATGTTATGACTATTGATTATCGTGTTCGTGGGTTTACTAGAGATATTTCTGGTCACAAATTATTTATTGACCATGAAATAAACTCGATTCAAAATTACATCCCCGATGAAGTGCAAGCTTTATATCAAATGATCGATGTTAACATCTACCAAGAACATATTTTCCATACCAAATGTAAGCTTAAACAATTCGATTTGGACAATTATTTGTTCGGATATACAAAAGAAAAATTGTCATCACAAGAGCAGCTTACGATTGAAAGAAAACTGAAAATCGAAATGGATGAAATTTTCTACGGCAAAAATATTACGAATGGGTTTGAATAAACCATTTTACTTTTATTCCGCAGTTGCTATGATTAAGTAAAATATTAGAAATTTTAGGGGACATAAAGCATGAGTAGAAGATTAGCTTACTTATATATTGCAACTGCGGCATTTTGTTGGGGAATTATCGGGATTTTTATTTCTTACCTTTATGAATTAGGCTTTAATCCAACACAGGTTGTTGCGATTAGATTAATTACGGCTGCCTTTGTTCTTTTTCTTTATGTTTATTTTACGAATCGGCACCTCCTTAAAATTAAACTATCCGATAGTAAATATTTTATCGGAACCGGTATCGTAAGTTTGGTGTTTTTTAATTGGTGTTTATTTAATGCACTTCAGGAAACAACGATTGCGATTGCTGCGATTTTACTCTACACTGCACCAGCCTTTGTCACTATTTTATCGAGGTTATTTTTTAAGGAGCCATTAACTGCTAGAAAGCTATCGGCTTTATTCGTAACGTTTATCGGCTGCGCTTTTGTTATCGGCGTGTTTCCAAGTACCAGTGATTCAATTTCAACTTATGGATTGATTCTCGGCATAGGAGCAGGGCTTTTTTACGCCCTGTATAGCATTTTCGGTAAATTCGCACTGATGAAGTATGACTCAATAACGGTTACAATTTTTACATTTATATTTGGAGCCGTTGCGATTGCTCCCTTCAGCGGATTGAGCTCAGTAATTCCTCTGATTTTAAATATAAAGGCGGTACTGTGCATAATCGGTCTTGGTATTGTCTCAACCGTATTCGCTTTTACATTATATACAAAAGGACTTAGCGCAGTTGAATCAAGCCGAGCATCGATTATCGCGACAATTGAACCGGTTATAGCTGCACTTTCCGGCTTTCTCGTCTTTAACGAAAGGCTCGAAGTATGGCAGTATTTAGGCATTCTGATGGTCATTGCCGCTGTCATCATTGTACAGGAACGTAATGAAAAAGAAATACCTTCGGATCTGGAGCTAACCCATTCATCATCTTCTGATATATAAGTATTTAGAATACGAATTTAGGATCCTTGGGAATTTTGATTTCAGTCAAATTCTTTTCGAGGGTTTTATGAGAAACTATTATTATCAAAACAATAAGGAGACTGATTAATTATGGAAAAACAATCCCTTCAAACATACAAAGAATATAGTGATGAAAAATTCACGAAAAGAATCATTTATAATAAAGGTGGCAGCACTGTATTCATATTAAATTTTATGCCTGGTCAACAGCTCCCTGAGCATACACACCCTGGCACAGAAGTATACCTGCTTGTACTCGATGGCGATGGCACATTCATTATCGATGGAAAAGAAATTGCTGTTACAGCTAACGATGTGGTCCATTGCGGCAGTGATGAAAAAATGGCATTTAAAAATAGCGGCACAAGCCCATTAAGTCTTTATGTTGCGTTAAATAAAATTCCTAATGAAAATTATGCGAAAGATATTTAACTAAAAAGAATTTGAATAAGGGGCTCCAAAAAATCAGCTTCCACTGACTTTTGGGACAGCCCCTTCTATTTTTTATATTAAATTTCTATTGATATAAAATATCATCCCTAAGGGCCTCTACTCTAGTTAAAGCTTGGTCAATATCCCTCTCCTCTACTCCAAAATGTGCAAGCGAGTCATGCAAATGCTTTACAATCGCATCAAAATGATTGGGTTGCAAATTCATTCCTTCATGCGCTTTCGCCATGGATTGGCCGGAATATTGATTAGGACCTCCCAATGCAAAGCTAATAAACTTGGTTTGATGTTCGCGTTGTTTATCCATATCGGTATCCTCAAAAAAGTGGTTTACAGTAGGATCCTTCAGCACCAACTCATCATAAAAATAGTCGACAACCTTTCCTATTGCTGCTTCCCCGCCAACTTTTTCATATAATGTTTGTTCCATAAAAATACATCCTTTCCTAGTGAAGTCACAAAATGTATTTTCCTCAAACTTCG
The DNA here is from genome assembly GCF_000307855.1 of Schinkia azotoformans LMG 9581. Classification (GTDB taxonomy): domain Bacteria; phylum Bacillota; class Bacilli; order Bacillales; family Bacillaceae_J; genus Schinkia; species Schinkia azotoformans. Next base: position 23,165 of record NZ_AJLR01000070.1, read on the forward strand.
AGTAATTTATACTGCTACCCCCAAAAAACATGTTTTAACGTAGAATTATTTAATTAGCAAAGAATGAATTTGACACAGAATGGATGAACTATATGTTTTTTACTCATAATATTGGAATTGGGATCGATTTAGGATCAACAAATATTTTATTGCACCAAAAAGGAAAAGGGATCATCTTTCAGGAACCTTCTGTTATCGCCATTAATGTTGAAACAAATGAAGTTGTGGCAATAGGTAATGAAGCCAAAAATATGGTTGGAAAAACTCCCAAAAATGTAGAGGTAATAAACCCTATTAAAAATGGCGTTATTTCTGATTACAATCGGACAGCTCAAATACTTAAAATACTAATGAAAAAAGTAACAAATGGGAGCAGCTTATCATCATTTAGAAAACCAAATGTCGTAATTGCAGCACCAACAAAATCAACCCCAGTAGAAAAGCGTGCCATGATCGATGCCGTTAAAAATTGCGGTGCAAAGCAGGTTCATATTATTGAAAACACAATATCAGCTGCAATTGGCTCCGAGCTAAAGGTTGATGAACCCATTGCAAGTATGATTGTTGATATCGGTGGTGGCACAACAGAAGTTGCGATCATTTCCTACGGTGGTGTTGTTGCTTGCCATACGCTTAAAATTGGCGGGGACAAATTTGATGAAGATATCACCCAGTATATTCGCAAAAAATATAATTTACTTATTGGTCAACAAACAGCTGAACAAATTAAAATAGAGATTGGTTTTGCAACGAAAAATCATGATGAAATAAATTGTAATGCCCGCGGCAGATACTTGGTCACAGGGCTTCCGAATACAATTACACTATCATCTAAAGAAGTTCATGATGCAATGAAAGAATCTTTGGAACAAATTTTAGCTACGATTCGTTTAACTTTAGAAGAGTGTCCACCTGAATTAAGTGGGGATATTGTTGATTATGGAATTACTTTAACTGGCGGTGGGGCCCTTTTAAAAGGAGTCCAGGAATGGCTAAGTGAAGAAATACATTTACCAGTAAATCTTGCCCCTTCACCACTTGAATCTGTAGTGATCGGTACTGGGAAAGCACTTGGGTTTGTCGACAAAATGAAAAACGATACCGCTTCTCTCTCTTATTTTAAGGACAAGATACAAAATACTGCAAATTAGGTTGGGGAGTCTTTGATAGACTCCCACCGCAGGAATGGAAATAAGAGATTGACCACAAATTCTATTACAAGAAATGTTCGTATGGCTATAGCAAGAGAAAAAAACTCACTTAAAACCTTGAAATAGGAATTAAGCGAGTTATATTTTTTCAACTTTTATTTTATTAACACGGTTTCTTTTCCACTTTCATCAATGGAGTACTTATGATCCTTGGATGCTTCTTCGATTTCTTTATAAGCCCAATGAGTTGTTGGTACATCTATAAAAGTTGGTTTAACATCACCATATAGTGGTCCTCGTTTTAGGATTCTGTTAACAATCGTAACTGCTTCTGCTCTTGATAGCGGCTTATTAGGTTGGAATGTACCATCTGGCATTCCATTCATGATATTAGCTTTATCAACAAGCATGATTGCTTGCTCGGCCCAATGGCCTTGAATATCTTTGGCGCTAGATGAGCCTGTTCCTTCTAGTTTGAGCCATCTAGAGACAATAGCAGCCATTTCTGCTCTTGTTATTGATTTATTCGGACCAAATGTATGATCTGAATAGCCTCTCATAAGTCCGGTTAGTTGGGCTTTTTCTATCGAAGTCATTGCCCAATGCCCTGCTGGAATATCTACATAACTTGTTGGTGAAGTATTTTCTTTTAGCTCACCGTCATAGACACGTGAGAGTAAAGAAGCCATTTCTGCCCGACTGATACTATTAGCCGGTTTAAAAGTGCCATCTGGATACCCAGAGATATAGGCTTTATGAACAGTACCCTCTACCTTTTTATCCTTTTCCAGTTGTGCAAAATACTCCTTTGAGCCTTCCACGTACACTAATGTGAATGTACTAAATTTATCAATTCCAAATTCAATGCCTAATGTACCATCTTCATTTGTAATAAAAGTACCTTTGATTACCTCTTTTGTACCATCACTATGTTCAATGAAAATGACAAGATCATCTAAGATTCTTTGTCTACTCTCTTTGTCTTTCGGTAAGTCTTCTTCACGAATTGGCATCGTAATCGTAACTGGTTGGCTTTGGAGGTTCGTCTCAATTTCTGCCGGTCTGCCTAGTACTTGAATATCTCTTCCTTGCACTACATCTTGAACGATTTGTTCTTGTTTAGCTCTTTCAGCTATTTGGTCTTTTTCTTGCTGACCTTTAATAGGAACCACTCGGAAATAGAGATCTTGGTTAAATTTCTCTAAAGTAGTGTTCGGAATTGTGAGCTTTGCATTTTCTGTTTTAATTTCTAAGTCAATTCCTCCAGACTTTATCGCTGTTAAAGCTATTTTTGGAATGGACACATTTACTTCCGACACTTTATCTTCAGCATCCGGTATGACAATCCGTGCCGTCTTCTCACCTTGATTTTTTAGTGCAGCTATCGTTTCTTTAGCACTTTGTTCCGTCATCACCACTGAATCTTTAACTGTTCCATTTGAACCAGCGGTTCTTTGGATAGTGGTTTGCGAAACAGTTGTTCCCGTTGTGCCGCTTTGAACCGGAACCGTTATCTGGGTGCCTTGTGATGGAGCACCTCCGCCTCCACCTCCACCGCCAACAGAAGGTCTAGCGATAACGTTAAATGTATCATTGACAACGTTTGTCTCCTGCCCTACGACCACTTTATAGGTCCCATAAATGGCATCATTCGATAAGGAAAAAGTCTTTGAATAGTTTCCATTATCAAGGACAGATAATACTTCAATATAAAGAATTACATTGTTCGGATCGTATACCTTTGCAATGACTTCTGTAAAAGGACTTGTACCAGAAATCGTGACTTGATCTCCACGATATTTATCCGTGATGTCTGTAACGTTTAATGCTGCTGCTTGCACATTTGATATTGGATTGAACACCATTATGCAGATAAGCATGGTCAAGAACAATAATGGTAGTTTTCTCACCATAAATTTCCCCTTTCACTTACTTTATTATTTACTTGATATAGGAGGGGGGAAAATCCGCCCTCCTCTAGCTGAAAATACTTAATTTTGGATGGTGAGAGTCTTTGAATCTGCTAAACTTCTTCCTACATCTGTTTGATTGGTTATATCTTTATCCAATACATTGACAATGACAGTATAGCCAGAGCCAGTTACATTAAAGTAGGCTGATACGTTCTCCGTTGCTTGTAATGTTTTCTCAATAGCTACGACACTTACTGGGGTTGTTCCTTTCATGAGCTGGAAGACAACATACTTTGTACCTGAAGTTGGATTTGTATCATCCTGTAAGGAAATCGTTGCAGCGGCTTTAATTCCACCTGAATTACTTAAAGATCCTTCAATTTGGTACGGCTTGGTCTGATAAACAAATGTCTTGATAACTTCATTGCCAGACGCATCTTTAATATAAACTGTGTAGATTCCTTCTTCACTTATAATAAAGTCGTTTCCAGTAAAGCCATTTCCATCATTTACAAAATCAAATTTTGTCTTATTCCCTTTGAGCCATTTCTTTTCAACAATCTGACTTGATGTATTTCCAATTGAAACAGAAACCTTTGTTCCATCATTTGTAGATAACGGTAGTAGCTCAATTTGGATAGATGGAAGAGTAATCGTTTCAACTATTACATATCCTACACTTTCATTACCAGCGTTATCTTTGACATACACCGTGTACGTGCCGTTTTCATGGACATTAAACGTTGTACCAACTAGCTCTGTGCCCAAAGCCGCAAAATCACTTGGAAGGAGAGTTCCTTTTGCCCATTTTTTCTCTTTAATTCCACTTTGATTTTCATCAATATCAACGGCAATTGTTGACTCAAAGTTGATGGCGTCATGGTCCACTACAGTGGCAGTTACAACAGGTGCCGTATTATCTATATTACCAACTGTTACATGGGCAATTTGTTCATTTCCTGCATCATCTTTTGTATAAATCGTATACGTATTATTTTCTGAAACAGTAAATTGATAGTTTAATTCAATGACATCACTTGTCATAGTCCGTAGCATTGGGACTAGCTCTGGAATTTCCATTTCCAGTACTGGTTCAATCACAGCTTCCGGTGCCAGTGGTGCGTTTTCCTCTCCTATTTGCTCATCCGCTGGAGTTTCTGGTACTTTCTCTTCTGATTGTTCATCTGCTGGAACTTCCGGTGTCCCTTCTTCTACTTGATCATCCGTTGGAGTTTCTGGTGCTCCCCCTTCTGATTGTTCATCCGTTGGAGTTTCTGGTGCTCCCCCTTCTGATTGTTCATCCGTTGGAGTTTCTGGTGCTCCTCCTGACAGTGCATCGTCTGCTACATCAACAATTGAATCCTGCTGCGAAGTTTCTTCAGGGTTCAATTCTCCTACAGTAGTTTCTGCTATTTGTCTCGTAAAGGTTGAATCTATCCCAAACGGTGTTAATTCATAACCACTGCCATCGCTAAAATAGCTGGCATCTTGTTCCCCAACTGCCCATCTCGTCGTTGCAATGGAACCACCTTTCTCCCTAACTGTTGCCGATATAGTGACATCACCAGTTGTCCATTCAGTTGGTACATCAACTAGAATCACTGGTAGTTCATTATCAATGGAGGATACTTCTACCGTTTCAACAACTTCATTGCCAGCAACATCGCGAATGTAGACTGTATAATTACCATTCTCTGTTACAGCGAAACTACCATCTACAACAAGAGAACCCACATCTTTAAAGTCACCTGCAATTCTTGTTCCTTCAAGCCATTTGATAATTTCGACACCAGAATCTTGATCGGAACCGTCTACTGCAATCAACACCTTATCATTTGTAGCTGTATTATCTACACTTACATCAAGAGTTGGCAGGGTTGTATCAATATTACCAACAGTAAAGGTGTATACAGATTGGTTGCCTGCTACATCTTGTGCATAAACCGTATAAGTACCATTCATAGCGACCTCAAAAGAATCAGAGAAGCTCGTACCATTCGATAAGAAATAATTCACATCGTTCTCATCTACCGCCCATTTTGTACTAGCAATACCACTACCTGAATCTGTTATTATTGGTGTCACAAGTAGAGGTCTATTAGTCCATGTTGTTGGCGGTGTGTATGAAATCTGTGGTGCATCTATGTCATGTAATTTTAAAACTTTCAGTACAAATACTTTGGTTGTGCTTACTCCACCTTTTGTAATCGTTGCTGTTAATGTCACGCTCGCATCTCCCGCACCGTTCGTCGGGCGTATAACCGTTCCATCTAGACCTATCACATTTGTGGCATCACTTGCCCATGTGATGGTTGTGCCGTCTGCTCCTGTTGTTGGCAAGGTCACAGACTGTGTAACGGCATTAATGCTATCTCCTGTTCCGTAGCCTATCTCTAGGGCTGCTTTTGCATTCGTAACAGCTTCTGCATCGGTTTGCGATTGCTTCAATACTTTCACGACAAACACTTTGTTTGTGGTTTCTGTGCCTTTGGTGATCGTGGCTGTTAACGTCACGCTCGCATCTCCCGCACTATTCGCTGGGCGTGTTACCGTTCCGTCGTTCGCAATTACGCTTGGAGTATCACTATTCCACGTAATCGTTGTGCCGTCTGCTCCCATTATTGGCAACATCACGGACTGTGTAACAGCATTGATGCTATCCCCTGTTGCATAGCCAATCTCCAGCGCGGCTTTCGCATTCGATACGGCTTCTACATCGATTTGCGATTGCTTCAATACTTTTACGACAAACACTTTCGTCTCAGTTACGCCGCCTTTGGTGATCGTGGCTGTTAACGTCACGCTCACATCCCCCGCACTGTTCGCTGGACGTGATACCGTTCCATCTACTCCTATCACATTTGTGGCGTCACTTGCCCATGTGATCGTTGTGCCATCTGCTCCTGTTGTTGGCAAGATCACAGACTGTGTAACTGCATTGATGCTATCTCCTGTTCCGTAGCCAATCTCTAGCGCGGCTTTTGCATTTGTTACCGCTTCTACATCGGTTTGCGATTGCTTCAATACTTTTACGACAAACACTTTCGTCTCAGTTACGCCGCCTTTGGTGATCGTGGCTG
>NZ_AJLR01000071.1 GCF_000307855.1 Schinkia azotoformans LMG 9581
ACAATACTTTATAACGTTTTTATTTACATGAGCAAAGCGAGTTTTTCCAACACGTTTAATCTAAAATATTGGCATTTTATACCATGATTTTTCATGGTATGTAAGTGCGCCCTTATATCTTATAGGGATATCTTACCTCTTTTTATAAGTGTTTTCTAATTATACGTTTACATTCCTAACAGTAAATTTTTGTCTTAAAAAAATAAAAAAGCCACCAACTTATTGTCAGCAACTTTTTTATTTTAAACCTAAAATCAAATCATCAATCGGCACAGATTGGTATTTCGTGGTTAAGCCGTAGTCCCCACTCTGCTTGCACCGCTTCGTTTTTTTATGTGGCATAGATGCGTCAACCACTCATCAAGAAATTAGACTTCTCTATGGAACAATTTAACCGCATGCTCTGCGTGTCAGTTTTCTTTAAACTCATTATAGCATAAAGTCTCCCTGTTCGCTTTTGTCGCTCCGCTTGTACACCTCAATTGAAAAAATCGGACGTTCTGCCTTTAGGAAAAATCCCTTGCGGTCGTGGTTACTTTGATTTTTTTAATAGAGTTAAGTATTTATCTCTTCCGTCAAATGGAAAGATAGCACGTATGGCATACATTAATTCCTCGGTCATAAAAAGCATCTCTTGTACTTCACGATAGCTCAAATTGTAACGCAAATAATAAGCTACAGCTACAATCATCACGTCTTTTGGAAATTGTTTGCCTGGTTCTGTTGCAAAGACTG
>NZ_AJLR01000072.1 GCF_000307855.1 Schinkia azotoformans LMG 9581
TTGATACCCGATAGAATATCTTAAAGTCTCTGGTTCCAGTGATTTAGCTGATTTTAACAGTAAAGAATACGCTAAAAGTATCATCTCTAATTCCAATAAACTTGGAAGCTTGTTCACGATTTAGTAGATATGGATAGTTATTTTCCATGGTTATCCTCGTCATCTTTTTGTTTTATTTCGATGTAGCGTTTAGAGTCCAAATATATTTTGAAGAAGTAACTCTTGCTGAATACAAAATACAACAAGTCAGGAAATTGTTTTGCGATTAAATCGGTAAAATCAGCAAATTCTTTTATACCAGAATCACGCATCACTTCATAGACCTGGTTAAGTAAATCTTCATTATTCTCAGCTAAGAATTTATCAAGCTCAAAACCCGCTCCTGATTCAATGTCTTCGATGTTATAAGGAGACTTTTCTGGATTCTCAGCGTGTGTGAAATAATCGTACATTCCCTTTGGACTCATTACCACTTCGACATGTTCGGGGGAATTCAGCTTATCACTGATGAGTTCTGAAACTTGTGAATAGCTTTTAAGTGATTCGAAGAAAAATACACCATGTTTGTGTGGCTTTTTGAACTCGCCGGTCGTGCGGTTTACATCTTTATCATGCCAAGGGGATAAGATAAATGGTACATGGAGCTCTTCTAAGAGATTCAAGTAATCTTCGGGTACCGATTCTTGATAGATGAGAAATGCCCATTTGTTGCTA
>NZ_AJLR01000073.1 GCF_000307855.1 Schinkia azotoformans LMG 9581
TTTTTAATGATACGGCGACCACCGAGATCTACACTCTTTCCCTACACGACGCTCTTCCGATCCATTTTTCGTCGTCCACAATATACCTCCAGTCTTACTAAAAAAATTTAGTTATCCTTATATACTTTCACATTCTTCCAAAATGCCACCATTTTTTAGATTCTGTTTTTACAGGCTCTTTTTCTTTTGCCTTGTTTCGTTCTTCTTCTGATAACTTCAATTTAGCTTTCAGTCGTTCAATTTCTTCCTGCGCCTCACCCCTTATCGACGAGCCATCTTTCATATCCTCCCGAGGCATTTTAAGAGCTTTCAATTCATTGATTTCTGATTTATACTCTTCTAGTAATTTTTTATCCTGTAAGGCTAGACGTTGTTGTTGGTCTAAGAGATTTTGCATTTGTGAGATTTGAGTGTCTTTATTTTCTAGTTGCTTATCTTTAACAGATAATTGCTGTTCCTTTTTATCTAATTGTTCTTCTAAAAAACATATTAATTTAGTCTGTGCAGTATCATTTTGCAGTGTTTTGGCAGTCTGTGCAGTATCATTTTGCAGTGTTTTT
>NZ_AJLR01000074.1 GCF_000307855.1 Schinkia azotoformans LMG 9581
AGGGTTTTGTATGACAAGAAGATTGATGGAGCAGCCATTAAAGCCGGCAGTGACATAACTGTGCCTGCTGGGAAAACGGCGCAGATTGAATTCACACTATCTTTGCCGAAGTCTTTTGACCAACAGCAATTTGTTGAAGGTTTTCTGAACTTTAAGGGTAGCGATGGATCGCGCTTGAACTTGCCATACATGGGCTTTTTTGGTGACTGGAATGACGGTAAGATTGTCGATAGTCTCAATGGGATCACTTATAGTCCTGCTGGTGGTAATTTTGGCACCGTGCCACTATTGACGAACAAAAATACAGGCACTCAATATTATGGCGGCATGGTCACAGACGCTGATGGCAACCAGACAGTTGACGATCAGGCGATTGCTTTTTCGAGTGACAAGAATGCCTTATATAATGAAATCAGCATGAAGTATTATCTATTGCGCAATATCAGCAACGTCCAAGTTGATATTCTTGATGGTCAGGGCAATAAAGTTACGACTCTCAGCAGTTCCACCAATCTGACGAAGACCTATTATAATGCTCATTCGCAGCAGTACATCTACTACAATGCTCCAGCGTGGGATGGCACCTATTATGATCAACGTGATGGCAACATCAAGACGGCTGATGATGGCAGTTATACTTATCGTATTTCCGGTGTACCGGAAGGCGGCGACAAACGTCAAGTGTTTGATGTGCCTTTCAAGCTCGACTCTAAGGCGCCGACAGTTCGTCATGTCGCTTTGTCAGCCAAAACGGAAAATGGGAAAACCCAGTATTATTTGACAGCTGAAGCCAAGGATGATTTGAGTGGTCTTGATGCCACCAAGAGCGTTAAAACTGCAATTAATGAAGTGACGAATCTTGATGCTACCTTTACCGATGCTGGGACAACGGCTGATGGGTACACCAAAATTGAAACGCCATTATCTGATGAACAGGCCCAAGCACTTGGCAATGGCGACAATTCGGCTGAGCTGTACTTGACTGATAATGCATCCAATGCCACTGATCAAGATGCCAGCGTTCAGAAGCCGGGGTCTACATCGTTTGATTTAATTGTGAACGGCGGCGGTATCCCAGACAAGATCTCAAGTACCACAACCGGCTACGAAGCCAATACTCAAGGTGGCGGGACGTATACGTTTAGTGGAACGTATCCAGCAGCGGTTGACGGTACTTACACTGATGCACAAGGAAAGAAACATGATTTGAACACAACCTACGATGCTGCGACTAACAGTTTCACTGCCTCAATGCCGGTCACGAATGCTGATTACGCCGCGCAAGTGGATCTATATGCCGATAAGGCGCATACCCAGTTGCTTAAACATTTTGACACCAAAGTTCGGCTGACGGCGCCAACCTTTACTGATTTGAAATTCAACAATGGCTCGGATCAGACCTCTGAAGCGACCATCAAGGTTACAGGGACGGTTAGTGCTGACACCAAGACAGTTAATGTTGGCGACACCGTAGCAGCACTTGATGCACAACATCACTTTAGTGTTGATGTACCGGTTAATTATGGTGACAATACCATCAAGGTGACCGCCACCGACGAAGATGGCAACACCACGACGGAGCAAAAGACGATCACCTCGTCTTATGATCCTGATATGTTGAAGAATTCTGTGACGTTCGATCAAGGTGTGACATTTGGTGCCAATGAATTCAATGCCACCTCTGCTAAGTTCTATGACCCCAAGACCGGGATTGCGACGATTACTGGTAAGGTCAAGCACCCAACGACAACGTTGCAGGTTGATGGTAAGCAAATTCCAATCAAGGATGATCTGACTTTCAGTTTCACTTTAGATTTAGGTACTCTTGGACAAAAACCGTTTGGGGTTGTTGTGGGTGACACCACTCAAAACAAGACCTTCCAAGAAGCGTTGACCTTCATTTTGGATGCAGTGGCTCCAACATTGTCATTGGACAGCTCGACAGATGCACCGGTTTATACCAACGATCCAAACTTCCAGATTACCGGAACGGCCACTGACAATGCGCAATATCTGAGTCTGTCAATTAACGGCAGTTCTGTCGCCAGCCAATACGTAGACATCAACATCAATAGTGGCAAACCAGGTCATATGGCTATTGATCAGCCCGTTAAATTGCTCGAAGGCAAAAACGTGCTGACTGTTGCTGTTACAGATAGCGAAGACAACACCACGACCAAGAACATCACAGTTTACTACGAACCAAAGAAAACACTGGCAGCACCAACTGTGACGCCAAGTACCACTGAACCAGCCAAAAC
>NZ_AJLR01000075.1 GCF_000307855.1 Schinkia azotoformans LMG 9581
GATGCGTGGATTGAAATGTATAAGATACTGCTCTAAGAATAGCATCAGAGCGTCGCATCCCACGCGGATGCGTGGATTGAAATCAATGGCGCATCAAATATTGATAACATGCCTTTAGTCGCATCCCACGCGGATGCGTGGATTGAAATTTGCTACTACCAGTCAAAAGAAAATCGTCCATATGTCGCATCCCACGCGGATGCGTGGATTGAAATTGCTAAACTATTAGTAGAATGGTGGTGATAATTTGTCGCATCCCACGCGGATGCGTGGATTGAAATAGAGAGGTGCGAAATAATGTACGAGGTCGTTGGTGTCGCATCCCACGCGGATGCGTGGATTGAAATAAAGTACGTACCTAAATTACGCATATCATTTCTAGTCGCATCCCACGCGGATGCGTGGATTGAAATATAAATAAAAAATTATATCTAAAATAAAAATGAGTCGCATCCCACGCGGATGCGTGGATTGAAATTTATTTTGTTGTGCAGTAGGAAATGTTGGTTAATAGTCGCATCCCACGCGGATGCGTGGATTGAAATATCATAAACAAATACAAGAGGCTTATTATAAAAAAGTCGCATCCCACGCGGATGCGTGGATTGAAATCTTAACAACGATCATTCGCTCTTGAGGTATCTCCCAGTCGCATCCCACGCGGATGCGTGGATTGAAATGTTAGAAGGTGATTATTATGAAATGCTCAAGGCAGTCGCATCCCACGCGGATGCGTGGATTGAAATATTTTGTGGCTGTTAGGGTTGGTTGGATCAATGTGTCGCATCCCACGCGGATGCGTGGATTGAAATATGAATTTCTTTAGTCATTCTCCAAGTTTCAAAGTCGCATCCCACGCGGATGCGTGGATTGAAATGTGATTGTCTACCTGTTTAATACCTGTAACAGTTCGTCGCATCCCACGCGGATGCGTGGATTGAAATCTACAGTTTGTTTTCTGATAGATCCATCTGGCTATTGTCGCATCCCACGCGGATGCGTGGATTGAAATTGGTAGAATTAAAATTGAATTACTTAATCCAACCATGTCGCATCCCACGCGGATGCGTGGATTGAAATATTGATGTCTGGAAAGAGCGATAATTGAATTGCCAGTCGCATCCCACGCGGA
>NZ_AJLR01000076.1 GCF_000307855.1 Schinkia azotoformans LMG 9581
TCTATGGAGTTGAAAGAAAATGCGGTACAATGTTATTTAACAACTGATTTAACGTATGAAGCTGTGGCAAGAAAATTCGAAATTACTAATTTTACCTTACTTGCAAGCTGGGTTAATCATTTCAAAATTTATGGAGAAGTCCCAATAAGCAAAAAGAGAGGACGGCGTAAAAAACTAGAAAGCATTGCATCGTCTATGACTCAGAACCCAAATGATTCTCAACGAATTAAAGAACTTGAACAAAAATTACGTTATGCGCAAATTGAGGTAGCTTATTTAAAAGGACTTCGGAGATTGGAGAAAAATGCTCTAATGAACAAAAATCAAGACTCATCTACAGTCTCCGTAAAACCTTCAAACTCAAAGAAATCTTGAAAGTTACAGGATTCCCTAAAGCCACTTATTATTATTGGGTTAACTGTTTTGAACGGGTAAACAAAGATGAGCTTATCGAAAAAGAAATGCTTAAAATACGTCAAGAACATGCCAATGCAGGTTATCGTCCAATGAGTGAATTACTTAAGCAACGTGGCTATCACGTCAACCACAAGAAGGTACAGCGCTTAATGAAGAAGCTAGGGCTTCGTGTGACGTCTTATTGGCACAAATCACGTAAATATAATTCATATAAAGGAAAAGTAGGGACGGTAGCTAAAAATAAATTGCACAGACGATTCAGAACTTCCATTCCTCATCAAAAAATCACAACAGATACGACAGAATTCAAATATTATGAAGATGGAATTCAGAAAAAGTGTTATCTCAATCCTTACATTGATTTATTTAATAGCGAGGTGATTAGTTATCATATCTCTAAACACCCCTCTTATCAATCAATTGATATTGCTCTAAATCAAGCCTTATCTGTGACATCTGATTGTCCTTATCGACGTACTTTCCACTCAGATCAAGGATGGGGATACCAAATGAGAGACTATGTTTCTAAATTAAAATCTCATAGAATTTTTCAGTCTATGAGCCGTAAAGGAAACTGTCATGATAATTCAGTTATGGAGAATTTCTTTGGGCTACTTAAACAAGAAATTTACTACGGACATATCTTCTCGTCTTTCGAAGAACTTGAACAGGTTATTGTAATCTGGATTAGGTACTATAATACAAAACGAATCAAACAAAAATTGAACTGGATGAGTCCAATTCAATTTCGCTTGAATTACCAAAACAATTAAAAAAATCCAAGTATAT
>NZ_AJLR01000077.1 GCF_000307855.1 Schinkia azotoformans LMG 9581
AACCTTTGAGCGCCTCCGTTACTCTTCGTTGGCATGATTGACCCTCCACGCTTAGAATCAAAAGCTGCCGTTCAAGAAGCTAGAGCATCTGGTATTAAACCAATCATGATTACAGGGGACCACGCGCTTACAGCAAAAGCAATCGCTCAACAAATTGACATCTATCGTGACGGAGATAAAGTTGTTGATGGACTGACGCTTAAATCAATGACCGATGATGAACTTAGCCAAATGATTGAACAAATTTCGGTCTATGCCCGAGTAAGTCCTGAAGACAAACTTCGTATTGTAAAAATCTGGCAAGAAAAAGAACAAATCGTGCTGACAGAGCTTAACCCGGTCAATGACGCACCCAGCTTAAGAGCTGCCGATGTCGGAACTGCAATGGGAATAGCCGGCACAGAAGTTGCCAAGTCTGCATCTGATATCATTCTTGCTGACGACAATTTTGCAACCATTGTCGCCGCTATTCGTGAAGGACGTCGTGTTTACACCAATATCAAAAAAACAATTTATTACCTTCTCTCAGCAAACGTAGCTGAAATTCTAACAATGCTCATTGG
>NZ_AJLR01000078.1 GCF_000307855.1 Schinkia azotoformans LMG 9581
AAAAAGCTCCAGAATTGCGATTTAAAGGATTCACGGATGATTGGGAACAGCGTAAGTTGGGAGACGAAGTTCGAATAGTGATGGGACAGTCTCCTAATTCAGAAAATTATACTGATGATCCTAATGATTATATTCTTGTGCAAGGTAATGCTGACATGAAAAATGGTCGTGTTTTACCGAGAGTATGGACAACTCAAGTTACTAAACAAGCTGAAAAAGATGATCTCATTCTAAGTGTCCGAGCACCGGTTGGAGATATTGGTAAAACAGCTTATGACGTGGTTATTGGTCGAGGTGTTGCTGCCATAAAAGGTAATGAATTTATATTTCAAAATCTTGGTAAAATGAAGTCCGACGGGTATTGGACTAGATATAGCACTGGATCAACATTTGAAAGTATTAATTCTACTGATATTAAAGAAGCTATAATAAGTGTCCCTGCAATTGAGGAACAAGACAAAATAGGCTCATTCTTTAAACAGCTAGATGACTCTATCGCTCTTCATCAGTGTAAGCTAGATCTTCTCAAAGAGCAGAAAAAAGGCTACTTGCAAAAAATGTTCCCTAAAAATGGTGCCAAAGTTCCTGAATTGAGATTTGCGGGGTTTACTAACGATTGGGAACAGCGTAAGTTAGGGGATCTTGCTGAAATAAAAGATAGTGCAAGAATCCCCAATATAAAGTGGCAAAAAGAAGGGGTACCTTACTTACGCTCTAGTGATCTATCCTCAGAACACATTAAAGATGGATTATTTCTGTCTTTGGCAGACTATATAAAATATGATAAGATAACTGGTTCTCCTAAAAAAGGTGA
>NZ_AJLR01000079.1 GCF_000307855.1 Schinkia azotoformans LMG 9581
CCAAAGAAAAAAGTTCGCTCATAGAAGATATAAATCAAGCCAAGCATCATGTCCATATGGAATATTATATTTTTAGAATGGATCGAACGGGTCATGAAATCTACGATGCCTTACTGGCAGCCGCAAAACGTGGAGTAGAGGTGAAACTTTTAATTGACGCTTGGGGTTCAAATAAGACTAAAATGTCCAGCTTTAAAGAGCTTCAAGAAGCTGGTGGACATGTGGCTCAATTTTTCCCCTTGATTATGCCCTTAGTTAATCCCCGAACAAATTACCGTTTGCACCGTAAAATCGTTGTGATTGATGGTGTAGTTGGCTATACAGGTGGATTCAATGTCGGTGATGAATATGTTTCAATTACGAAAAAATTTGGATATTGGCGTGACAATCATTTGAGATTGACTGGTGATATTGTTTATAGCTTACAGCATCGTTTTATCTTAGACTGGAATTCACAACATCATTTTGAAGTGACTGAGGGAGAACCTTATTTTCCAGATTCTATTGTTGAAGGACATGTAGCGACTCAACTTGTGACTTCTGGTCCAGATGAGGATAAAGAGCAAATCAAATTGACTTACATGAAGATGATTTCTGGTGCTGAACGAGAAATTATCATTCAAACGCCCTATTATATTCCTTCTGATGCCTTGCATGAGTCAATAAAATTGGCCCTTTTATCAGGTGTACAAGTTAAAATGTTAATTCCTAACAAGCCAGACCATCCGCTGGTTTACTGGGCGACATATTTCCATGCCGCTGATTTAGTTAAATATGGTGCC
>NZ_AJLR01000080.1 GCF_000307855.1 Schinkia azotoformans LMG 9581
TAAATACTGATGATATTCACACACAACGAGGCTTGTTCTTTCCTTGGAAAATGGGCATTTCAAAACGTTTAGTTATCAATGATTTAGATTTCTTTGTTGCTTCACAACATAAGCCTTATATCCCTATCATGGAGAACCTGAAACTAAACTACGATAATGTAACCTCAATTGCAATCGCAGGAAATTCAGGAAGTGGTAAATCTTATACACTTACTTATTTTCTAAGTATGTTAAAGCCTCTATCAGATTTAATCATCATTGATCCTAAATTTGATACGCCGTCACGCTGGGCGAGAGAAAATAAAATTCCTGTAATCCACCCTGAACGCAATCGTTCAAAATCAGATTTTGTTGCTGAAATCAACGAATCTTTAAGTCAAACTTTGAATATCATTTATAAGCGTCAAGAGATTCTATACGATAATCCTCGCCATCCGTTTTCACATCTGACTATTGTTATTGATGAAGTCTTGGCTCTATCCGAGGGAACAAACAAAAATATTAAGGATAGCTTCTTCTCTTTAATTTCACAGATTGCATTGTTAGGAAGAGCGACTAAAGTCCATCTTTTACTGGTATCACAACGTTTTGATTATCAATCTATTCCAGTTTCTGTGAGGGAGCAGTTAAATGTCCTTATTCAAATCGGAAATATCAATAAGAAAACTGTTCAATTCTTGTTTCCTGATTTAGATCCTGAAGGAATTGTTATTCCATTAGGTAAAGGTACTGGTTTAATCCAGATCATTGACAACGAGCATCCTTATCAAGTGCTTCCCTTGTTATGCCCAACTTACTATACGAAGAAAGGTATTCTCTAACATGAAAAAGACTTATTTCATGAGGACATTCAATCTCAATTTGAGATTGGTTTTGTTTTCAATCTCAACT
>NZ_AJLR01000081.1 GCF_000307855.1 Schinkia azotoformans LMG 9581
TGGTAGCACGCGATAAAAAACGCTATCAAAGTTCGTTAAAAACGAACGAAAGTAAAAGAAATTCTAAAAAGTGACATTAAATTCTTGACAGGGAGAGATAGGTTTGATAGAATATAATAGTTGTCGCGAGAGACGAGCGTTGAAGCGCGACAAGCTAGACCATTGAAAACTGAATAAAGAAGAATGACTCATGTGATGTAGTAATACATCAAAAATCTGTCAATCAATAATGAAAGACAAGCCAGTAATTTTGGAGAATCAAACACTTTTCGGAGAGTTTGATCCTGGCTCAGGACGAACGCTGGCGGCGTGCCTAATACATGCAAGTCGAGCGGATGAATAAAGGAGCTTGCTCCTTTTAGAAGAGCAGCGAACGGGTGAGTAACGCGTGGGGAATCTGCCTTTGAGCGGGGGACAACATTTGGAAACGAATGCTAATACCGCATAACAACTTTAAACATAAGTTTTAAGTTTGAAAGATGCAATTGCATCACTCAAAGATGATCCCGCGTTGTATTAGCTAGTTGGTGAGGTAAAGGCTCACCAAGGCGATGATACATAGCCGACCTGAGAGGGTGATCGGCCACATTGGGACTGAGACACGGCCCAAACTCCTACGGGAGGCAGCAGTAGGGAATCTTCGGCAATGGACGAAAGTCTGACCGAGCAACGCCGCGTGAGTGAAGAAGGTTTTCGGATCGTAAAACTCTGTTGGTAGAGAAGAACGTTGGTGAGAGTGGAAAGCTCATCAAGTGACGGTAACTACCCAGAAAGGGACGGCTAACTACGTGCCAGCAGCCGCGGTAATACGTAGGTCCCGAGCGTTGTCCGGATTTATTGGGCGTAAAGCGAGCGCAGGTGGTTTATTAAGTCTGGTGTAAAAGGCAGTGGCTCAACCATTGTATGCATTGGAAACTGGTAGACTAGAGTGGAATTCCATGTGTAGCGGTGAAATGCGTAGATATATGGAGGAACACCGGTGGCGAAAGCGGCTCTCTGGCCTGTAACTGACACTGAGGCTCGAAAGCGTGGG
>NZ_AJLR01000082.1 GCF_000307855.1 Schinkia azotoformans LMG 9581
GGATGCGTGGATTGAAATTCGTTGTCATAATCTTTAAAGCTATTTCTAGTAAGTCGCATCCCACGCGGATGCGTGGATTGAAATAAACCAAGAGATAGAAAAATTGTTAATTACTGTATGTCGCATCCCACGCGGATGCGTGGATTGAAATTTCCCTCTCGCTCGTCAGGTAGATATTACTTACTTGTCGCATCCCACGCGGATGCGTGGATTGAAATCTTCTGATTTGTCTTGAGACTTCTTTTCCGTTAAGTCGCATCCCACGCGGATGCGTGGATTGAAATCTATTAGGCACATCAGACAAGCCGACACAACAAAGTCGCATCCCACGCGGATGCGTGGATTGAAATATTCCGATAAACTAATAAAATATGCATTAAATAAGGTCGCATCCCACGCGGATGCGTGGATTGAAATTTTGCGTTTGTTAAGTAACCCAGTGCAATTTCGTGTCGCATCCCACGCGGATGCGTGGATTGAAATAAGTATAGTCCATTTATCATTTATTAAATCTTGGTCGCATCCCACGCGGATGCGTGGATTGAAATATCCTCACACCAGGAATGACTCGATCTTTAGAAGTCGCATCCCACGCGGATGCGTGGATTGAAATGTGCTCAATTTATAAAGTGTAATAACCCCTTTAGTCGCATCCCACGCGGATGCGTGGATTGAAATACCACTTGAAAGCGAACGTTTTTTTATTTCAATTGTCGCATCCCACGCGGATGCGTGGATTGAAATATAGCATCGGCAGTTTGCCAGACCGTATTTGCAGTCGCATCCCACGCGGATGCGTGGATTGAAATATAATAGCGTAAACCTCAATCATTTGACGCTTAAGTCGCATCCCACGCGGATGCGTGGATTGAAATAATTGGTAGCACTATTCTTATCTATATGTTATAGGTCGCATCCCACGCGG
>NZ_AJLR01000083.1 GCF_000307855.1 Schinkia azotoformans LMG 9581
AATTCTCCTTATTACATATCTTCAAAAACAAGGCTAGGTTTAGCATTTAAGTCTAATCCTGCTTGAACATTTTCAAGACCTTTTTTCCATTCAATGTAGGCTGCTGCTGCAATCATACCGGCATTATCCCCACAATTGACGGTTACACAATGCAGAAGTCTTACTACCAAACTCCAGGCTTAGGTACCTTCCCAGAACCAGGTAAAACAAACTCTGTAACAGTTAAATACGACAAAGACAGTGATAAGACTAATGTTAAAGAGGGTAAATTGACAATTCGTTACACAGACACACTTGGAAATGAAATCAAAGACCCAACAACTCAGACAGGTAAAGTCGGTGACCTTTACGAAGTAGTAGCTCCTGACATCAAAGGTTGGAAATTGAACGACAATTCATCTAACCTCTACCGTGATGATTACACGGAAGGTAACACAACAGTTACATTCAAGTACGATAAAGATGAAACTGTAACACCTGCTGAACAAGGTTCTGTAACTGTACAAAACCTTGACCAAGACGGT
>NZ_AJLR01000084.1 GCF_000307855.1 Schinkia azotoformans LMG 9581
ATTGCGGCTTCAATTTCAGATTCTTTAATTGTTCCATTTGTTCCCAGACCAATCAGATAAGCATCTGGATTAGGCATTTTAGCCTTAGCATTCGTTAAATCTGTTGCAAGCGACTCGGCTTGACGACCAACTGCTGCATCAATATACATATGTGGGAAGACCTCTTGCAAATTTGTTGAAGCGGCAACCATGACCGAATCTCCAAGTGCTAGAACATTCATTTGTGAAGCTTTTTCAGCAACAACGCGTTTGTTACCCATACGTCCAGCAAGTTTTTTACCTTTTGGAACTTTGTTAGCTGCAACAGGACCCATTGAACCAAGTATAAGCTTGTGTTGAGAATTTTGCAGGGCGTTGGTTTTTAACAACCATAGATTTCTTAGCCATTTATGTATTCTCCCTATCTTATTTAGCGAACGGCATGCCGAGTTTAGCAAGCAATTCACGTGATTCTTCGTCAGTGTTAGCAGTTGTTACGATAACAATGTCCATACCACGAACTTTATCAACATCATCATAGTTGATTTCTGGGAAAATCAATTGTTCCTTCACACCAAGTGTGTAGTTACCGCGACCATCAAACGCTTTGTTTGAAACACCGTGGAAGTCACGTACACGTGGGAGTGAAACAGTAACCAATTTGTCCAAGAATTCGAACATACGTTCGCCACGAAGAGTTACTTTCGCACCGATTGGCATACCTTCCTGATCCAAAACCTTTTTCATTAATC
>NZ_AJLR01000085.1 GCF_000307855.1 Schinkia azotoformans LMG 9581
ATGATCCTAATGATTTTAGTGATGATCCTAAGTACATTTTAAATCTCTTACTATCTGTTATTACAGTAAGTATGCGAACACTTGAATTAATTGATGAATTACCAGAATTTGAAGTTCAAGAATAAAAAACAGGGTCTATAATTATATAATAACCCCTGAAAAATCCCGTTAAAATAGCCCCTAAGATCTAACATTTAGATCTTAGGGGCTATTTTTTTTTATAATGATATAATAACTCTAAAAGGAGTAAGCAAATGAATAATGTTTTTAAACCCATTAAGTATTTAAGTATCATTGTAATATATTCATTTTTTCTTGCCATTCCACTTTGTGTACCTTCTCAAAATTTAATCGTCTCATCTATCAGTTATTTCTTTAGACCATGCATCTATATCTTCTACAAAAAATCTAATGAGTTGCTGATTATTAGTAGAATTTACATCATCTTCCGAATCAAATTTATATATTAATGGGTTCGTTTGTCTAAACCTGTAAGAAATAATGTCTAGTAGCTCTTTATCCTCTTTACTAGCTTGAATGACCAGCAACAACGTTTAGCCTTACAAGAT
>NZ_AJLR01000086.1 GCF_000307855.1 Schinkia azotoformans LMG 9581
GCGAGCGTTGCACATAGTATTGATTGCCCGTTGCCCCGTAGGTCTGACCTGTTGCAGGAAAATTAGCCCATGCACCAGACGTTGTTTGTGGTCCCATTCCCGTCCCTGTGGCTATCGGTGTTCCTGTTGCAGAGTTTCCTGCATAGATGGCAGAGATATAATATCCATAAGGGATTTTATTCGCCGCTGTCGCTGTATTGGAAGGCGTGTTCCAGCCAGTTGGTAGTGATTGTGCGACATTCGCTCCTGTCGTCCCTCCTGTCGTTGTCATACTGCTGGGTACAGCCGGCGTGTGCTGTGCCGTGTTGATATAGCCATAGTTGAAGGTTGCCGTTTGTGCTGCAGCTGTGAGCGTGACCGTATAGTTGTTGCTTGCTTGAGTCGCACTGACTGTCGGGTTGGCTGCTTGCGAAAGCTGCCAGTGTTGCTGCAGTTGTCGCACCTGTATAGCTCGTCGTGCCATTCGTGATATCCGTAATGTTGTAGCCTGCAGGGACAGCTGAGGTCAAGTCACTGGCATAGTTTTTAAGGAGGGTCGTAGAGGCGAAAGGATTGTCAGTTACGACCGAGCTATCGGTCGGAACTCCAGTTCCTGCTGCGCCGTAGCTTTTAGATGCAGGAAGTGTTGCAAGAGTGCTGCCAGAGGCCAGTGTCCAATTGAAAGCAACGGTCTGTTGGCTCGGCGTATAAGTCACGTTCACTACATTAGGATTTGTTGCACCTTGAGCGACAGCTTGAACCTTTGTTGCAGCGGTATTGGTTGAACTTGCAGGATTCGTTGCAGAAATTACCGTATTCGTAGAAGAATTGGCATTATAGCCTGCCGGCGCTGCTGGTGCTAGAAAAGTATAACTATTGCTATCGGGACTACTTGTCGTCGGAGCAACAAGCGATAGTCCAACGGTATCCCCGACATTCGCCGTGATTGTGCTCGGACCCATACTAGGAATCGCTTGACCTGTCACTTTGTTCAAATAATTGACAGGAACCGGAGCTGTGACTCGGCTTGCAGTGAGCGTGGTGTTCGTATAGGTCATCGTAGATGTCCAACCACCTGCCGAAGCGGCAAGTCCTACCTGCATTG
>NZ_AJLR01000087.1 GCF_000307855.1 Schinkia azotoformans LMG 9581
GTTGCTCTTGAATATGGCTGACACCCCCCGTTAGCGTAAACAATCAATGCGATGTTTGCTGTACGGTTTGGATCGTATTCAATTGTAGCAACTTTAGCAACTACGTTGTCAGTTGTACGTTTGAAGTCGATCATACGATATTTACGTTTGTGACCACCACCGTGGTGACGAACTGTGATACGACCAGTGTTATTACGACCAGCTGTTTTGCTCATGCTTACAAGCAAGCTCTTTTCAGGAGTACTTGTAGTGATTTCAGCGAAGTCGCTACCAGTCATGTTACGGCGACCGTTTGTGGTAGGTTTGTAAACTTTAATTCCCACGATTTTCCTCCTCTATTATTCTGCGTCTTCGCCGAAGATTTCAATTGTTTTAGAATCTTCAGTCAAAGTAACGATAGCTTTTTTGTAGCCTGATTTAGTACCAGTATATTTACCAACTCGTTTAGATTTTGGTTTTACGCTGATAGTATTTACTGAGGCAACTTTTACATCAAAGACAGCTTCAACAGCTTGTTTGATGAGAAGTTTATGCGCACGTGAATCAACTTCAAAAGTGTATTTCTTTTGATCCATTGCAGCCATAGAAGCTTCAGTAATGATAGGT
>NZ_AJLR01000088.1 GCF_000307855.1 Schinkia azotoformans LMG 9581
CCCTCTGATTTCACCTTTCCCTTGAATGATTCCGCCAGTAGGAAAATCGGGTCCAGGTAAAAATTCCATGATTTTTTCTACATCAGCTTTAGGGTGGTCAATCATATGAATGGTTGCATCAATGACTTCGCCAAGATTATGGGGTGGAATATCTGTGGCATAACCGGCTGATATCCCGGTTGAACCATTGACTAAAAGATTTGGAAAAGCAGCTGGTAAAACGGTTGGTTCTTTCTCTGTATCATCAAAGTTCCAAGCCTGACTTACGGTATCTTTCTCAATATCTGATAACAGGTATCCAGAAATTTCTGAAAGACGAGCTTCGGTATAACGCATTGCGGCAGGTGGATCACCATCCATCGAACCGTTATTCCCGTGCATTTCAATTAAAGGTTCGCCCATTTTCCAGTCTTGACTCATCCGAATCATCGCTTCATAAATTGAGCTATCACCGTGTGGGTGAAAATTACCCATGACGTTCCCGACCGATTTGGCTGACTTACGGTAGGACTTATCAAAGGTATTTCCGTCTTTGTTCATCGAATAAAGAATTCGACGCTGTACGGGTTTTAAACCATCACGGATGTCGGGTAGCGCCCGCTCCTGAATGATATTGTACTTGTCTCTACATGATCGACAGAAAC
>NZ_AJLR01000089.1 GCF_000307855.1 Schinkia azotoformans LMG 9581
TAGAGATATAACTTTCTTGTTCACCATTATTTATCCACTCTAATTCTTCTTCTTTACGTCGCTTACTAAAGTAGAGTCCGAGCGCTCCGATTGCAGCTAGACTTATCATTAGATAGAGAAATTGATTTCCACTCCCACCTGCAAAGGGTAAGATAAAGTTTATAACCGTGAGTTGCGTCGTGGCTGTCACATAATCACCACTTGTTGTTTGACCAGAGTTGATAAAGTCGCCCACTGTGTTAGCACTTGGACTTGCTGTTGCTTTCCAAGTCGTATAGTCCGCAGCTCCTTTAGCAGTTAAAGCATAATACTTTTCACTATAAGTCCCCACGACCAATTTGTTTTTGGGTAAGTTAACGGTCATGTTGTTGACCCAAACATTATTACCTGCTCTGTCTGTGATAATCACCCCGACCGGAACATTATTGACAGATGCAAAAGCATTAGTGCCATCAGCATTTGTCGCGCTAAGAATATCCGAGCTTGGGTTGTAAGAGCCGGCTTTAGGAATGATATGCTGATTATTTGCCGAGATAGTCGTTGCGTCAGCGACGGTTAGTGTGGTTGTTGAACTTACCGTATATTTT
>NZ_AJLR01000090.1 GCF_000307855.1 Schinkia azotoformans LMG 9581
AATTCTTCTTCATTCCAAGTTTTTCATGCGAAAATGGCGTTTGAGCTCGAAATGCAGCTTGAAGATAATTCATAGCGCTATTAGTATTTGAAAGGAAAAGAACCGCAGTCCACTCAGGAATATTAACACCCGTTGTCAGTTTACGAACAGTAAGCGTAATGGTTTTACTCTGACTCGGATCTCCTATTGCTTGTCGAACCTTATCCAAATCGCCATTTGTTGCGACTTCGTTGCTATCTGACTTATCATCTTTAACAACATTAACAATTTTGTATTCCTTTCCAAAAATCCGATGTTCATTAAGTAATTTTTCGAAAGCGTTCGCTTCTTTAACTCCGGGTAATAACCATAATGTATGCCGTAATTCATCACGATATTGTTTAGTTGAAAAGGGGTAATTAGTGTTACTATCTTGATTAGTAATATTATCTAAGAATGCATTAATATCAACTTTATGAACAAACTCATTGTTGTCATTCACACGGAAAAATTCACGGAAATTAAAGGATCTTGAATCATCTAAAAAGCGTTCTTTATTTTTCAT
>NZ_AJLR01000091.1 GCF_000307855.1 Schinkia azotoformans LMG 9581
CAGACTTACCACACGTTCGGCGTTCGCCTTATCTCTCATCTTGTCAAAGGCTTCTTTGCTCCGCTGTCTGCTCGTCTCCTCTCGTTCTTTGCGTTCAATCTCTGCGCCTTTTCGGATGTCCTCAACCCAATTGCTTGTATGTTGTTTGCTGTTGTCTTTGATTGTTTCTGTCATGGTGTCCCCCCTTTTTATTGTGCGTTCATATCATCAAGAAATGTGTTGCCGAGATATTTAAAGCTATAAACGCTTCTGACTGTGTCAGCGCGTTTATACTCTACCGCGCGCGTTATTCTGGTACCGTTCGACGCGACTAAACAATCGGCGTCTTTATAAACATCATATTGTGCAATGCGTAACAACTCATCAGCTTTATGGTAGACCGCATTAGATTCATCAGCCAATGACTTGAGTTCTGCCATTAGCTTAGCGCCCTTAATATTCAACTCATCTTGTAACTTATCGGCAGCCTTTTCAATATCTGAGACCAATTGATTATAATCATCTTTGGTCACTAATGGAGTGCTTTCCAATTTGTCTAACTGTTTTTGATACAATTCAATAGCGTGTTGTGATGTCCATATATCCCCCTTGGCTTTATCATAG
>NZ_AJLR01000092.1 GCF_000307855.1 Schinkia azotoformans LMG 9581
CGGAAGTTAAGCTCTTCAGCGCCGATGGTAGTTGGGGGCTGTCCCCCTGTGAGAGTAGGACGTTGCCAAGCAAACAAAAAGAGTAGCAGAGATGCTACTCTTTTTGTTTGCATATTTTGGGACAGAGAACCCGACCCTGTGGCTCTGGCTCACCCAAAATTTTCATAATTCTAATTGACAATGATTATCACTACTGTTAAGATAAAAATAGGTTATAAATGATAACGAATCTCATTATCAACTGACGATCTTATTATCAATTAACAATATATACATAAAATCGATGAAGTAAACTACAGGGGAAAGTAAGTTATGAAAAAACGATATCTTGTTTTCGCGTTAATTGTATTATCGGTGGCTTCGATTTTTATCGGGGTTACCGATCTATCTCCAAAGCACATTTTCAATTTAAGTAATGATCAAACGCAAATCTTATATGTCAGTCGTATACCGCGTTTATTGAGCATTATTATTGCAGGAATGGGTATGAGTGTTTGTGGATTGATTATGCAGCAGCTGAGCAGAAATAAGTTTGTATCACCGACAACTGCCGGGACAATGGATTCGGCAAGATTCGGGATTTTAGTTTCGCTTATGCTGTTTTCTTCAGCAGGACCACTTGAAAAAATGCTGATTGCCTTTGTATTTTCACTTGCGGGGACATTTTTATTTATGAAAATTCTCGACAAAATTAAGTTTAAAGATGCCATCTTTATTCCTTTAGTAGGGTTAATGTTTGGGAGTATCGTAAATTCAATGACAACCTTCTTTGCTTACAAAAATAATCTCATTCAAAATATGTCATCGTGGCTGCAAGGAAATTTTTCACTCATGATTCAAGGGCGGTATGAACTCCTATACATCAGCATTCCGTTATTGATTGTTGCCTACCTTTATGCAAATAAATTTACGATTGCTGGGATGGGGGAAGAATTTTCGACGAACTTGGGTCTGAAGTATAAGCAGGTTGTTAATATTGGTTTAACAATTGTCGCCTTAATTACCTCATTAGTTGTGCTTACCGTAGGGATGATACCTTTTCTCGGGTTGATTATTCCTAATATTGTGACAATATATCAAGGGGATAACCTTCAGAAAAATCTTCCGCATACCGCATTATTGGGCGCAGTGTTTGTGCTAGCCTGTGACATTCTAGGTAGGGTCATTATTTATCCTTACGAAATTGCTATCGGCGTAACCGTAGGCGTCATTGGGAGTGGAATCTTTCTTTACCTGTTATTGAGGAGAAAAGCTTATGAGTAATAAGGTCAAAATAATCGTTCTTGTCGTATTATCAGCTTTATTAGTAACGCTATTTTTGTTTGTCGACATCGGCAGCAATTGGGATTACATCCTGCCAAGTAGGGGGAAGAAGATTCTTGCCATTATGTTAACGGGAACTGTTATCGCCTTTTCAACGATGGTGTTTCAAACGATTACGAATAATAGAATTTTGACTCCCAGTTTAATAGGTTTGGATTCACTTTACTTGCTCATCCAAACATTTATTATATTCATGTTTGGGTCTACCAGCCAAACGGTTACAGATAAAAACATAAATTTTATCATCTCAGTTGGCTTGATGATGATCTTTGCGGCGGTGCTGTTTAAGGTTCTTTTTAAACGTGAAGGCCAAAATATTTACTTCTTATTATTAGTAGGGTTAATATTTGGAACTTTTTTCGAAAGTGTTTCTTCCTTTATGCAGGTGCTCATTGATCCAAATGAATTTCTTGTTGTTCAGGATAAGATGTTTGCAAGCTTTAATAATGTAAATACCGACCTACTCGTCATATCGTTCGTTATTGTAATCATCGTTGCTATTTATTTTAAAAAGTTTGCAAGATACCTAGATGTTTTATCTCTAGGAAAAGAACAGGCTGTAAATCTAGGGGTTGATTACGATTATGTAGTAAAAAGGCTGTTAATCATTATCTCTGTGTTAGTTTCTGTTTCAACCGCGCTTGTTGGTCCGATTACATTTCTAGGGTTGCTTGTCGTCAATGTCGCTCATGAATTTTTAAAAACATACCGTCATTCACAGTTGATTTTAGGTTCAATCTTCATAAGTATTATTGCCTTAGTCGGTGGTCAATTGCTTGTTGAACGAGTATTTACTTTTTCAACAACGATAAGTGTCATCATCAATTTCATTGGTGGAGTTTATTTCATTTATCTTCTTTTGAGGGGGAGAAAATTATGATCGAGGTAAGAAAACTGAGGAAGCAATATGGAAGTAAAAATGTCATTGATAATGTTTCTATTAACATTCCTAAAGGAAAAATTACTTCTTTTATTGGACCGAATGGGGCCGGTAAAAGTACCGTCCTTTCCATGATCAGCCGTTTGATTACGAAGGATGATGGAGATGTATTGGTTGATGGAGCTGAACTTAGCCGCTGGAAAAGCAATGAACTTGCTAAAAAGATTGCTATTTTAAAACAATCGAATCATATTAATATTCGTCTCACCATTAGGGAGTTAGTAAGTTTTGGGCGTTTTCCGTATTCACATGGCAGGCTTTCGAGAGAGGACTGGAAATATGTCGATGAAGCTATTAACTATATGGAGTTAAAAGATATCCAACATAAATATCTGGATCAATTAAGTGGTGGTCAAAAACAAAGAGCCTATATTGCGATGGTTATCGCTCAGGATACGGAGTATATCCTTTTGGATGAACCGCTCAATAATTTAGACATGAAGCATTCCGTTCAGATCATGAAGGTGTTGCGAAAACTAGTTGATGAGTTGGATAAAACCGTTGTTATTGTCATTCATGATATTAATTTTGCCTCTTGTTATTCAGATTATATTGTTGCTTTAAAAGGTGGCAAAGTGATCAAGGAGGGCACTACAGAGGAAATTATATCAAAGCAGGTTTTGAAAGAGGTTTATGATATGGATATCCAAATTGAAACAATTAACGAGAACAAAATTGGGATTTATTTTGCAGGTTAAAATACAATAAAAAAATTTTAGAGGTGGAAAGTAAATGAAAAAGCTAGCATTATTATTTTTAGTATTCGTATTAACAATTGTTACTGCAGCATGCGGTACCGGCAGTTCAAGTCAACCAGCTGGGCAAACAGAAAATAATACAACCGCAAACAATGCAACTGAGCCCGGAGCTACTGAATTAACGATTAAGCACAAGCTTGGAGAAACCCCTGTTACAAAAAATCCTGAGAAAGTAGTCGTATTTGATTTCGGTGTATTAGACACATTGGATAAACTTGGGGTTGAGATAGCAGCTGTTCCGCAAGGCGGCACCATTCCTATATATCTATCAAAATATGAAGATTCTAAGTATGTGAATGCTGGAGGTTTAAAAGAGCCGGATTTTGAAACGATTGCCGGTCTTAATCCAGATTTAATTATTATTTCAGATCGTCAGGCTGATCTTTATGAGGAATTTAATAAAATTGCACCAACCATCCACATGGGGGTCGATTACACAAGATATATGGATTCATATAAAGAAAACTCTATAACATTAGGTCAAATTTTTAATAAAGAGGCAGAAGTAGAGGCAGAACTCGTCAAGGTGGATGAAGCAATTAAATCCCTTCATGAAAAAGCAACAGCAAGTGGTCAAAATGCCCTAATTGTTTTAGCAAACGCAGGTAACCTAAGTGCATACGGACCAGGATCAAGATTCGGATTAGTTCATGATGTATTTGGTTTAAAAGCTGTAGATGAAAATATCGAAGTTTCTACACACGGTCAAAATATTTCGTTTGAATATATTATGGAAAAAGACCCGGATTACTTATTTGTAGTTGACCGTGATGCAGTAGTGGGCGGTGATGCCTCTGCAAAACAAACGATCGAAAACGAGTTAATCAAAAATACAAAAGCATATAAGAATGGAAATATCGTTTATTTAGATCCTAATTATTGGTACTTATCCGGAGGTGGACTTGTTTCCGTTGCTGGGATGGTAAAGGCAATTGAGGCTGCCATTCAATAAAGTTGGCTGGGTCAGAAATCCCTGGGCCAGAGTTCCCGACCCTGTGGGTCGCTCAAAAGAAAAAATGTCTGACATGATGTCAGGCATTTTTTCTTTGTCAGCTTTTCCTATTCTTCAATTTTCTTAATAGAAATCTTTTGTCGCCGCATATCATCGGGAATTAGGCGGTGAAGATGGATAATAAGTAAACCATTTTGATAAGTGGCATCTATTCTGTCATCCTTAACAGGGTATGGCAACTCGATGCTTCGTTCAAAATGCCCGTTAAATAACTCATCTTGAACTAAGTTATAGCCTTTGTAACGTAAATTAATATCACCCTTTAATTCGAGTGACTGGTAATCAATATACACATCGACGTTGTTAATATCATTTAACCCAGGAATGTTAGCTATTACCAATATTTCATTTTCAGTTTTACATACATTTACTAGAGGGAAATGATTATATTGAAGAATGCTTTCAAAACTGCTTAAAAAACCGTCACCTAAAAAAGTATCGATATTTTTATGCCATTCCTGCCAATTTTTAAATGGATCCATAGGATATAGGCCCCCTTCCTGCTTTTGCTATTCTATTTTTCATCATATGCTATTTGTGGTTTTGGGTGATTGTCTAATGTCAGATATCTGTGACAAATTGGTACTAATTAACAGGAGATTTTTAGTTAAAATGCAACATGAGGAGGATTCCTTTTCATAAATAGTCGAATGTTGTAGAATAGGGGAAATAAACCATTAGGTAAGGTGGAATCTCCGAATGCTGCAAAACTCTGTAGTGATGGTTGCCATTATTCTTTCTATAAATATTGTCTATGTATCATTTTTTACAATTCGAATGATTTTAACGTTGAAGGGTCAGCGGTACCTTGCAGCTGCGATAAGCTCAGTTGAGGTTGTCATTTATGTAGTTGGTTTAGGTCTAGTATTGGACAATCTGGATCAGATTCAGAATTTGATTGCTTATGCCGTGGGATATGCTTTAGGGGTTTTAGTAGGCATGAAGATAGAAGAAAAATTAGCACTAGGTTATATTACCGTGAATGTAATTTCCAATGAGTGGGAAAAGCCTTTCACAAAGCTGCTTAGAGAAAAAGGATATGGCGTGACAAGCTGGATGGCTTATGGGATGGAAGGCGATCGGCTGGCCATGCAAATTTTAACACCAAGAAAGTATGAAGAATCCTTATACAAATTAATTAAAGAAATCGATCCAAAAGCATTTATCATTGCCTATGAACCTAAAACAATTTATGGCGGTTTTTGGGTGAAGTCAGTTCGAAAAGGGAGATTAGGTCAATGAGCGATAAACCAAAAAAGAAAAGGTTTGAAGTTGAGGATCATGAGAGTATTTCCGATTGTTTAGACAGAATGGATAAAGAGGGCTACCAGCCGGTAAGGCGAATGGAAGAGCCAGTGTTTATCGAGGTAAAAGAAGGAAAAACAATCGTTCAAAAGGTCCATAAGCAAAAAATAGTGTTTGAAGGTATATTGAAACAAGAAAATAAGTGAAGCAAAAACCGAACATTAAAATCTTAATAAAATAATATTGTTCGATATTTGTTGACATTTTTAAGAATTGCTTGTTAAAATTAAGAAGGTAAAATGAAAAGCCAACATCGCCTCATATATCATTGGGAATAAGGCCCGAAAGTTTCTACCCGATTACCGTAAATGATCGGACTATGAGGAAGGTATATTTCATCAGTGGCACGACCCTTGCATAAGGAATGGCTATTTCTCTTTATTTCTTTATGTAATCATGTCCAGGTGTGGATTCCTTTCTCATTCATGAAAGTATCTGCCCTGGACTTTATTTATTTCATTTAGTAGGAGGATTTTTTCCATGGAGCAACCTTTAGTTGGGGTTATTATGGGTAGTACATCTGATTGGCCAACAATGGAACATGCATGTGTTATTTTAGATGAATGTCAAATCCCTTATGAGAAAAAAGTAGTTTCTGCCCATCGGACACCAGATTTAATGTTTGAATATGCGGAAACAGCAAAAGGTAGAGGAATTAAAGTTATCATCGCTGGTGCCGGGGGTGCGGCACATTTACCGGGTATGGTTGCGGCAAAGACGACATTACCTGTTATTGGCGTTCCGGTCCAATCAAAGTCGTTGAATGGACTTGATTCATTGCTATCGATTGTACAAATGCCGGGTGGTGTACCGGTAGCAACAGTAGCAATCGGGCAAGCAGGTGCAATGAATGCAGGCTTACTTGCGGCCCAAATTTTAGGGACACAATTTCCTGAAATCGATGAACGCTTAGTAAATAGACGTATTGCAACACGAAATGCTGTATTAGAAAGTAGTGATCAACTTGGCTAAAAGAATAGTACCTGGACAAACGATTGGAATTATCGGCGGCGGACAGTTGGGGCGAATGATGACTATTGCTGCAAAAGAAATGGGCTATCGGGTGGCAGTTATGGACCCAACAAAGGATTCCCCGTGTGCGCAAGTATCCGATATCGAAATTGTTGCGTCCTATGATGATCTGGATGCAGCTAAGAAATTAGCCGAGGTCAGCGATGTGATTACATATGAATTTGAAAATGTGGATCACATTGTCTTAGGGTGGCTTGAAGAGAATGCTTATTTACCACAAGGCAGTGAGTTGATAAAAATAACACAAGATCGTGCCAATGAAAAGAAGGCAATCGTCCGAAGCGGAGCTGAGGTTGCCCCATATTTTCTTGTTAATAATATAGAAGATTTACAGGCTGGACTAGAAGAATTAGGAATGCCAGCCGTGTTAAAGACATGTAGAGGCGGCTATGACGGAAAAGGTCAGGCTGTTATCAAAGAAACAAATGATAGAAGTGATGCTGAAAAACTTCTTTCACATGGTCAATGTGTATTGGAAAAATGGCTGTCTTTTGAAAAGGAGATTTCAGTCATCGTTACAAGAAGCGTATCTGGAGAAGTTAATACCTTTCCGATAGCTGAAAACATTCATGTTGAAAACATTCTTTCACAATCGATTGTACCGGCAAGAATTGATGCTCAAATCGCCCAAAAAGCAACTGAAAAAGCTATTAATCTTGCAAAATCAATCAATATGGTCGGTACTTTAGCGGTGGAAATGTTTTTAACAACCGATGGTGAAATTTTTATTAATGAATTAGCGCCAAGACCTCATAACTCAGGACATTACACACTGAACGCTTGTGAGACTTCGCAGTTTGAGCAGCATATACGTGCAGTTTGTGATTGGCCATTAGGAAAACCAGATTTATTGAAGCCGGTTGTGATGGCTAATATATTAGGGGAACATCTACAGCCTGTTCTCGAGAAAATTGATCAGTTTTCAGATTGCAAGCTTCATTTATATGGAAAAGCGGAAGCGAAAGTAAAACGTAAAATGGGTCATCTCAATATTCTTGCAAATACTATTGAAGAAGCTTTAGATAAATATGAATCCTTAAATATATGGAATAATAATTAAGCTAGGCATCGAAGGAACTGGAGGAATTATTTAATGATCGAGCGCTATACCCGCCCTGAAATGGGAGCAATTTGGACTGAGGAAAATAAGTTTAAAGCATGGTTGGAAGTTGAAATCTTAGCTTGTGAGGCTTGGGCTGAGCTAGGAGAAATACCGAAGGAGGATGTAAAAAAACTTCGTGAAAATGCATCCTTTAACATTGAGCGGATTAATGAAATTGAACTAGAAACAAGACATGATGTTGTTGCTTTTACACGTGCCGTTTCTGAAACGCTTGGCGAAGAAAGAAAATGGGTTCACTACGGTTTAACATCAACAGATGTAGTTGATACAGCACTTTCTTATTTAGTGAAACAAGCCAATGACATCCTTCAAAAAGATATTGAGAATTTTATTGAGATATTAAAAGAAAAAGCAATTGAGCATAAGAAAACTGTGATGATGGGCCGTACGCATGGTGTTCATGCAGAACCGACTACTTTTGGTTTGAAGCTTGCTCTTTGGTATGAAGAAATGAAACGTAACTTAGAGCGTTTTAAAAACGCAGCGGATGGAATTCGAGTTGGCAAGATTTCAGGAGCCGTTGGGACTTACGCCAATATTGATCCATTCGTTGAACAATATGTATGTGAAAACTTAGGTTTAAAAGCTTCTCCTATTTCAACCCAAACATTACAACGTGACCGCCATGCAGACTACATGTCAACATTAGCGTTGATTGCAACATCGATTGAAAAATTTGGTGTTGAAATTCGTGGATTACAAAAGAGTGAAACAAGAGAGGTTGAAGAGTTTTTTGCTAAAGGTCAAAAAGGTTCTTCAGCTATGCCACATAAACGTAATCCAATTGGTTCAGAAAACATGGCAGGACTTGCTCGTCTGATTCGTGGATATATGATGACGGCTTACGAAAACGTACCACTATGGCATGAACGAGATATTTCTCATTCATCTGCTGAACGTGTGATTCTACCAGATGCAACAATTGCTTTGAACTATATGTTAAATCGTTTCGCTAATATCGTGAAAAACTTAACAGTATTCCCTGAAAATATGAAACGCAATATGGAAAGAACATTTGGTTTAATTTATTCTCAACGCGTATTATTAGCGCTTATCGATAAAGGGATGTCAAGAGAAGAAGCCTATGATACTGTGCAACCAAAAGCAATGGAGGCATGGGAAACGCAAGTGCCTTTCAGATCACTTGTTGAGGCAGAGGAGAAAATCACAAGCAAGTTAAGTTCTGCTGAAATTGAGGATTGCTTCGATTATAATTATCACCTTAAGCATGTTGATATGATCTTCGAGCGTTTAGGTTTGGAATGAAAAATTTGTATTCAATAAAAGTAAATTAAAATAGATGTCAGGTATCAATAACAAAGCGATCCATGTTTGTGATGCCTGACAATCAAAAATAATATTTTTTAATATAAATTTTCGCATATTTCCGAATACGGGGGAGTCTTTAGTGGAAAAAGGGCAGTTGTTATATGAAGGCAAAGCAAAAAGAATTTACACCACAGAAGAAGAAAATATCGTTTGGGTTGAGTACAAGGACGATGCAACTGCTTTTAATGGTGAGAAAAAGGCGCAAATCAGTGGAAAAGGCCGCTTGAACAATCAAATTACGACATTGCTTTTTGAAAAGTTAGCGGAGGCAGGCATTGAAAACCACTTTGTTGAAAAGCTTTCTGATACCGAGCAACTTGTAAAAAAAGTAAAAATCATTCCGCTTGAAGTCGTAGTTCGCAATATTATCGCAGGCAGCCTTGCAAAAAGATTAGGAAACGAAGAAGGCACTGAACTAAAAAACGCAATCGTTGAATTTTATTATAAAAACGATGCATTAGGCGACCCAATCGTTAATAACGATCACATTCAATATCTTGAAATAGCAACGGAAGCAGAGTTGCAAAAAATTAAACAGACGGCCCTTAAAGTGAATGACATTTTAGATCCATTTTTTGCAGAAAGAAATGTGATTTTAGTCGATTTCAAGCTTGAATTCGGTGTAACAGACAAAGGTGAATTGATTTTAGCTGATGAAATTTCACCTGACACATGCCGTCTTTGGGATAAAGCAACCAATCAAAAGCTTGATAAAGATATTTTCCGCCGTGATTTAGGTAATTTAACAGATGCTTATGAAGAAATTTTAAAACGTTTAGGAGGCGTAACTCAATGTTCAAAGTAAAGGTATATGTAACGTTAAAAGAAAGTGTTTTAGACCCGC
The DNA here is from genome assembly GCF_000307855.1 of Schinkia azotoformans LMG 9581. Classification (GTDB taxonomy): domain Bacteria; phylum Bacillota; class Bacilli; order Bacillales; family Bacillaceae_J; genus Schinkia; species Schinkia azotoformans. Next base: position 9,667 of record NZ_AJLR01000092.1, read on the forward strand.
AAGGTGCAGCAGTTAAAAATTCATTACACAGCATGTCTTACAAGGATGTAACTAATGTCCGTATTGGTAAATATTTAGAATTAACACTTGATCAAAATACAGCAGATGTTGAACAAACAGTTAAAGAAATGTGTGACCGTCTATTAGCAAATCCAGTCATTGAAGATTATCGTTATGAAATTGAGGAGGTTGTCGCTCAGTGAGATTCGCAGTGATCGTTTTTCCAGGATCCAATTGTGATATTGATATGTATCATGCGATTAAGGATGAATTAGGGGAAGAAGTAGAATACGTTTGGCATACAGAGTCAGATTTGAGCAGATTTGATGCAATTCTACTACCTGGTGGTTTCTCTTATGGAGACTATCTACGTTGTGGAGCCATCGCTCGTTTCTCAAACATAATGGAAGCTGTTATACAAGCAGCTGAAGAAGGGAAGCCGGTTTTAGGAGTATGTAATGGCTTCCAAGTATTGTTGGAATCTGGGCTTCTTCCAGGTGCGATGAAGCGCAACAATAATTTGAAATTTATGTGCCGTCCGGTTGATCTTGAGGTCGTTAATAACAACACCATGTTCACAAGCGGTTATGAACAATCCGAAATTATTTCTGTTCCGATCGCTCATGGCGAAGGAAATTACGAGTGTGATGATGAGACTTTAAAAGAACTAGAGGAAAACAACCGAATTGTCTTCCGTTACCATGGCACGAATCCGAACGGTTCAAAAGCTGACATTGCTGGAATTATCAATGAAAAAGGAAACGTATTAGGCATGATGCCTCATCCAGAACGTGCCGTTGATGAATTATTAGGTAGTGCAGACGGGCTTAAACTATTTCAATCAATCTTGAAAAAATGGAGGGAAGCACATGTCGTTACTTCTTGAACCAACAGCAGCGCAAATTAAAGAAGAAGCTATATATCGTGAAATGGGATTGAATGATGAAGAATTTGCAATGGTCGAAAAAATTCTTGGACGCCTTCCCAATTATACAGAACTAGGCCTATTTTCAGTAATGTGGTCAGAGCATTGCAGTTACAAAAACTCAAAGCCGGTCTTAAGAAAATTCCCGACTAAAGGTGAACGTGTATTGCAAGGACCTGGTGAGGGTGCTGGTATTGTTGATATTGGTGACAAACAAGCCGTTGTTTTTAAAATTGAAAGTCATAACCATCCATCAGCAATTGAGCCATATCAAGGGGCAGCAACAGGGGTTGGCGGGATTATCCGTGATGTCTTTTCAATGGGGGCACGCCCAATAGCAATCCTAGATTCACTTCGTTTTGGAGAGCTCACAACACCGCGCATGAAATATCTTTTCGAAGAAATTGTTCATGGGATTGCGGGATACGGAAATTGTATTGGAATCCCAACTGTCGGTGGAGAGATTCAATTTGATCCGTCTTATGAGGGAAATCCTCTCGTAAACGCGATGTGTGTAGGCTTGATCAATCATGAAGATATAAAGAAAGGTCAGGCAAAAGGTGTTGGCAATACCGTTCTTTATGTTGGAGCATCAACAGGCCGTGACGGCATCCATGGGGCAACATTCGCTTCAGAGGAATTAAGCGAGGCATCTGAAGCAAAACGCCCGGCTGTTCAAGTTGGCGATCCATTTATGGAAAAACTGCTTCTTGAAGCATGCTTAGAAATTATTAAATCCGACGCCTTAGTTGGTATTCAAGATATGGGTGCTGCTGGACTTACATCATCATCTAGTGAGATGGCAAGCAAAGCAGGCTCCGGTATTGAAATGAATTTAGACTTAGTCCCACAGCGTGAAACAGGCATGACTGCTTATGAAATGATGCTATCTGAATCACAAGAACGTATGTTATTAGTTGTTCAAAAGGGCCGTGAGCAAGAGATTATTGACATTTGCCATAAATATGGTCTTGAAGCAACAGCGATCGGAAAAGTTACCGACGACAAAATGCTCCGCTTATATCATAAAGGGGAAGTAGTGGCAGATGTTCCGGTAGATGCACTTGCAGAAGATGCACCCGTCTATCATAAGCCATCTAAAGAGCCAGCTTATTATGGTGAATTCCAAAGGATGGCCTCATACGTTCCAACAGTAATAGATTATAAAGAAACGCTTGTACAGTTATTAAGCCAGCCTACCATTGCAAGCAAGGAATATGTATATGATCAATATGATTATATGGTTCGCACAAATACAGTAGTTGCACCGGGATCTGATGCAGCTGTACTAAGAATTCGCGGTACAAGAAAAGCATTGGCAATGACAACAGATTGTAATTCACGCTACTTATATCTTGATCCGGAAGTAGGCGGAAAGATTGCTGTAAGTGAGGCTGCACGTAATATCGTGTGCTCCGGTGGTGAGCCACTCGCGATTACAGATTGCTTGAATTTTGGAAATCCAGAAAAGCCGGAAATCTTCTGGCAGCTTGAAAAAGCTACAGATGGAATGAGTGCAGCATGTGAAGCATTAAGTGCACCGGTTATCGGCGGAAACGTCTCACTTTATAATGAAACAAATGGGGAAGCTATTTACCCGACACCTGTTGTTGGTATGGTAGGTTTAATTGAAGATATTGAGCATATTACGACTCAAAGCTTCAAAGAAGCTGGAGATCAAATTTATGTAATCGGTGAAGCAAAACCGGAATTTGGCGGCAGTGAATTACAAAAGATGCTTGAGGGGAAGATCTACGGAAAAGCACCTGAACTTGATCTTGAACTGGAAGTTAAGCGCCAGCAGCAATTGCTATCTGCAATCAAATCCGGTCTTGTTCAATCAGCCCATGATATTGCAGAAGGCGGATTAGCTGTTGCCATTGCGGAATCTTTAATGAATGATGACAAGTTAGGTGCTGATGTCCAAATCAAAGGTGATGCTGTAACAGCCTTATTTAGTGAAACACAATCACGTTTCATCGTTACAGTTAAAAAGGAAAATCAAGAACAATTTGAAGCGATTGTAAAAGATGCCAGCTTAATTGGGGAAGTTACCCAAACAGGTGTTTTAACGTTCGTCGACGAAAAAGAAGTAGAGTTGTTATCAGCTGAAACCGAGCAACTTAAACGTGCTTGGCATGAAGCTATACCATGCCTGTTGAAATCAAAATCATAAGGAGGAATGTGGTGTGTTTGGAGTTTGGGGACACCCTGAAGCAGCGCGTTTAACCTATTACGGATTACACAGTCTTCAGCATCGCGGCCAAGAAGGTGCTGGAATTGTCGTAACAGATGGTGAAACGTTAAAAATATCCAAAGGCCCAGGCCTCTTAACGGAAGTGTTTGGTACAGGTGAATTGGATAGTTTAACTGGAAAAGCAGCTATTGGTCATGTACGATACTCTACTGCCGGAGAAGAAGGTTATGAAAATGTTCAACCTTTACTATTTAACTCACAAACCGGCAGTTTAGCTTTGGCGCATAATGGAAGTCTCACGAATGCGGATGCATTAAAAAGTCAATTAGAATACCAAGGTTCTATTTTTCAAACGACATCGGATACAGAAATACTAGCACATTTAATTAGACGGGTTGGCTTTGGAAACATAGAGGATCAAGTAAAAAGTGCATTGTCCATTTTAAAAGGAGCCTATGCATACCTTATTATGACTGAAAAGAAACTATTGGCTGCTCTTGATCCAAATGGATTTCGTCCACTTTCCATTGGACGCCTTGATGGTGCCTATGTATTAGCGTCTGAGACATGTGCGTTTGATGTTATTGGGGCAACATATGAGCGTGAAGTAATGCCAGGTGAGCTTATTATCATTGATGATACTGGCTTGCGTTCTGAACGATTTACAATGAATGCTAATCATGCAGTTTGCAGTATGGAATATATTTATTTTGCTCGTCCAGACAGCGATTTTGACAACATTAATGTTCACAGTGCACGCAAGCGCCTTGGTAAACAAATGGTAGCAGAAGCACCAGTAGAAGCAGATGTTGTAACAGGTGTACCTGATTCTAGTATTTCAGCAGCAATTGGGTATGCGGAAGCTTCCGGCATTCCATATGAATTAGGACTCATAAAAAATCGATATGTTGGCAGGACATTTATTCAACCTACACAAGAAATGCGTGAGCGCGGTGTGAAAATGAAATTGTCACCAGTACGCGGTGTTGTGGAAGGGAAACGTGTTGTTATGGTTGATGATTCGATTGTGCGCGGAACCACGAGTAGAAGAATCGTTCAACTACTTCGCGATGCAGGTGCAATTGAGGTTCACGTAAGAATCACCGCACCACCAATCGAGTTTCCATGTTTTTATGGTGTCGATACAACTTCAAAAGAAGAGTTAATTGCTGCATCAATGTCAATAGAAGAAATCCGTCAGGAAATTGGCGCAGATTCCCTTGAGTTTTTATCAAAAGAAGGGTTATTAAAAGCAATTGGAAGACAAGACCAGGATGAAAACTGCGGTCAATGTTTGGCATGTTTCACAGGCAAATATCCAACTGAGGTCTTTCCTGATGAAGCCACAAATTCTAATATGGCGGCTCAAAAAAAAACTAAGGCCCCGACGTCGTAAGTAGGGGCCTGTAAGTTGCAAAAAAATAGCTGAAAGAGGAGATAAAAGACATGTCAAATGCTTACAAGAACGCCGGTGTAGATATTGAAGCAGGCTATGAATCTGTTAATCGCATGAAAAAACATGTTCAAAAAACAGTCCGTCCTGAGGTGCTTGGTGGTTTAGGCGGCTTTGGTGGTATGTTTGATCTTTCAAAAATGAATGTGAAAGAGCCGGTTTTAATTTCTGGTACAGATGGTGTTGGTACGAAGCTAATGCTTGCTTTTATGATGGATAAGCATGATACGATCGGCATTGACTGTGTGGCCATGTGTGTGAACGATATTGTCGTTCAAGGAGCAGAACCACTTTATTTCTTAGACTATATTGCCTGCGGTAAGGCACTTCCTGAGAGAATTGAAATGATAGTAAAAGGTGTAGCGGATGGCTGTGTTCAGGCAGGCTGTGCTCTAATCGGCGGAGAAACAGCAGAAATGCCTGGTATGTATGATGTAAATGAGTACGATCTAGCTGGCTTTGCTGTAGGTGTTGCTGAAAAGTCAAAGATGATTACAGGAACAACGATTGAAGCGGGCGATGTGTTAATTGGGATCGCTTCAAGCGGAATCCATAGTAATGGCTACTCATTAGTGCGTAAGGTCCTTCTTGAGGATGGGAAGCTTGACCTTCATGTAACATATGAAGGCTTAAACGGTACATTGGGTGAAGAATTACTCCGTCCAACAAAAATTTATGTAAAACCACTTTTGGAATTAATCAAAAAGTTTAATATAAAAGGTTTAGCTCACATTACTGGTGGTGGATTTATTGAAAATATTCCTAGAATGCTTCCGGAAGGCGTAGCTGCAGAAATCGATTATGGTACATGGCCAATATTGCCAATCTTCAATTTGATCGAAAAGACTGGAAACTTAAAGCAAAAAGATCTATTCAATGTTTTTAACATGGGCATCGGCATGGTAGCGGTTGTTAATGAAAGTGAAGCAGATGATGTTTTAGCGACACTTGAAACTCTTGGTGAAAAGGCATATAAGATTGGTCGTGTTAAAAACGGTGAAGGAGTTTCCTTTAGTGGAGGCAATCTAGAATGAAAAAAATAGCGGTGTTTGCATCAGGCAGCGGATCTAACTTTCAGGCATTAGTAGATGCAGCAAAGGCTAATCAGCTGTCCGCGGAAATTGTCTTGATGGTTTGTGATAAACCAAGAGCTTATGCAATCGAGCGGGCAGATAAAGCGGGTGTACCATCTTTGGTGATTTCTCCTAAGGATTTCGCTTCAAAAACAGATTATGAAAAAGAAATTTTACAAAAGCTTAATGAGAGCGGAGTAGAATTAATTGTACTCGCTGGGTACATGCGTTTGATCGGTGAAACATTGTTATCGGCCTATGAAGGAAGAATTGTAAATATCCATCCGTCCCTATTGCCGTCTTTTGCTGGAAAAGATGCGATCGGACAAGCCTTCCAAGCAAAGGTGAAGATTACTGGCGTAACGGTTCATTATGTTGACGAGGGTATGGATACAGGTCCGATCATTGCTCAAGAAGCGGTGAAGATGGATGAACATGAGACACGGGAAAGCCTTGAAGCGAAAATCCATCAAGTTGAGCATTTATTATATCCACGTGTTATACAAAAATTATGTTCCACTGATAGGAAAGTATAAATTTCGGTGGAAATCAGTATAAGAAAGGACATCAACTTCCGCCATTATGGGCGGAAAGTCGTGTCTTTCTAAGGGGGAGAAATAGTAATGGCAATTAAACGTGCACTAGTTAGTGTTTCTAATAAAGAAGGGATCGTTCCTTTCGTGCAAGCACTTGTTGAAAATGGGGTTGAGGTTATCTCAACTGGCGGTACAAGCAAGGTTTTAAAAGAAAATGGTGTGAAGGTCATTGGAATTTCTGAAGTAACAGGATTCCCAGAAATTATGGATGGACGGGTAAAAACACTTCACCCCAATATTCATGGTGCATTGCTTGCGGTTCGTGATAATCCTGAACATAGTAAAGCGCTAGAGGAGCATAATATCACTCCAATTGATCTTGTTGTAGTAAACCTCTATCCTTTCCAAGCTACGATTGCGAAGCCGGATGTTGCATTCGAAGATGCAATTGAAAATATTGATATCGGTGGTCCAACAATGCTTCGTTCTGCAGCCAAGAACCATGGTGATGTTGCTGTTGTTGTTGATCCTCTTGACTATGACCGCGTATTAGCTGATATTAAGGAAACTGGAGATGTAAGTAAGGAACTAAAACAAAAGCTTGCTGCAAAAGTTTTCCGTCATACAGCTGCCTATGATGCGGTTATCTCTGAATACTTAACAAAACAGGCTGGTGAAGAAGACCCGGAATCACTAACTGTAACATTTGAAAAGCGTCAAGACTTACGTTACGGAGAAAATCCACACCAAAAAGCTACATTCTATAAAAAACCATTAGGCTCAGAATCTTCGATTGCGGCAGCAAATCAACTTCATGGAAAAGAGCTATCATACAATAATATTAACGATGCAGACGCTGCTTTAAGTATTGTTAAAGAATTTACGAAACCTGCTGTTGTTGCTTTAAAGCATATGAATCCATGTGGAGTTGGTGTTGGTGAAACTGTTGAAGAAGCTTTTGACAAAGCTTACGCAGCAGACCCAGTATCTATTTTTGGTGGCATTATCGCAACAAATCGTGAGGTGGATGCAGCCACTGCCCTAAAAATGAAAGAGATCTTCCTAGAGATTATAATTGCTCCTTCCTTTAGTGAAGAAGCATTGGAAATTTTAACTTCTAAGAAAAACTTACGTCTATTAACACTTTCTTTTGCAGAAGATAAAAAGCCAGAGAAGAAAATGACATCGATTCACGGCGGCCTTCTTGTTCAAGATGAGGATACATTTGGTTTGGATGATGCAACCATCATAATTCCAACTAAACGCGAGCCAACTGAGGAAGAGTGGAAGGATCTTGAGCTAGCTTGGAAGGTTGTTAAGCACGTTAAGTCAAATGCGATTGTATTAGCAAAGGATAATATGACCATTGGTGTTGGTGCTGGCCAAATGAATCGGGTTGGTTCAGCAAAAATTGCGATTGAACAAGCTGGTGAAAAAGCTAACGGCTCAGCAATGGGCTCGGATGCCTTCTTCCCAATGCCAGATACTGTTGAGGAAGCAGCAAAGGCTGGCATCACTGCGATTATTCAACCAGGTGGTTCGATTCGTGATGAAGACTCCATTAAGAAATGTGATGAGTTCGGAATCGCAATGGTATTTACAGGAGTTCGTCATTTTAAACATTAGGAACAAGGGGATGGTTCGTGTGTTCCAAGAAATGAAACAAGAGAACCGTCCCCTTGTTTCAGTAAAGGAGATGTAGTCCAAATGAAAGTACTTGTTGTAGGACGTGGCGGTCGTGAACATGCGCTTGCGTGGAAATTTGCCCAAAGTCCAAACGTTGAAAAAGTATATGTAGCACCTGGTAATGACGGTATGACGGACGTTGCCGAGCTGGTAGCCATTGATGAAAATGATCACAACGGCCTTATTGCTTTTGCGAAGGAAGCGGAGGTATCCTTAACTTTTGTCGGACCGGAAGCCCCTTTATCAGAAGGAATTGTCAATCGCTTTGAGGAGGCGGGATTGCGTGCCTTTGGACCGCGTAAAGAGGCAGCAATCATAGAGGGAAGTAAATCTTTCGCTAAAGATTTAATGAAAAAGTACAATATTCCAACTGCAAAATATGAAACCTTTACTTCTTACGAAGAGGCAAGAGCCTATATCGAGGAGCAAGGTGCTCCAATTGTTATTAAAGCAGACGGTTTAGCAGCGGGTAAAGGTGTAGTTGTTGCGCTAACACTAGAGGACGCACTTGCTGCCATCGATGAGATGATGAATCAAGCGAAATTTGGTGAAGCCAGCAGCAAGGTTGTTGTTGAAGAATTCCTAGAAGGTGAAGAATTTTCTTTTATGGCCTTTGTGAAGGGAGAGAAGGTTTATCCAATGGTCATTTCTCAAGACCATAAGCGCGCCTATGATGGGGACCAAGGTCCGAATACAGGTGGCATGGGTGCCTACTCACCTGTACCGCAAATTCCTGAGGAAGCACTTGATACTGCCTTTAAAACAATTTTACAATCAACAGCCAATGCGATGATTGCTGAAAATCGTTACTTTACTGGCATTTTATATGCTGGTCTTATTTTAACAGCAACTGGACCAAAAGTTATTGAATTTAATGCACGCTTTGGCGATCCGGAAACACAGGTTATTTTACCTCGACTTGAAAATGATTTGGCAGAGCTTATTAATGATATTTTAGATGACAAGCCGGTTGAACTAAGGTGGTCGAATGAAGCTGTAATAGGGGTTGTTCTTGCAGCAACAGGGTATCCAAATGAGTATGAAAAAGGACATGTGATTCATGGCCTACATGCTATGTCAGATGACATTTTTGTTTTTCATGCAGGAACGAAGAAAAGAGATGACTCTTTTGTAACTAATGGTGGACGTGTCCTCCTTGCTGCGACTAAAGGAAATGACCTTGCTGAGGCACAGAATCAACTCTATAAACAATTAGAAAAAGTTCATTGTGATGGTCTATTTTATCGCAAGGATATAGGCTATCGCACGATTGCTTATGCAAAGGCTCATCAATAGAAAATTAGATCAAAGTGGCTAACCCAATGGTTAGCCACTTTTACTTTTATGTTGGATTTGTGATGCCTTCAGTAATGTCATCCGGTAATGCCAATGGTGTTTCCTCGACATGGACTTTGTCCTGTTGTTTATCCTGATATTGCTCAAAAAGAGCGGTTAAAGGGCAAAATTTTGTAATTCCTTCAGCCACTTTCATGGCAGCCATGACAGCAACCCAGAAATAGGAATCGCGCCAAGGGTTTTTTACCATTTTTGCTGTTGCCCATGCCAGCATTGTAAAACCGAATGTCATGCGAATAAGGGCGTTAATAGTACCAATATTAGGTTTAACCATAAAGAAAATTTTACCTCCTTTATTTTGTCAAAAATTCTTAAGCCTCTTTAGTGCGTTAAATTAAGAAATATGGTACGATAAGAGTACGAATGTGTTATGAGAATGGAGGATCACTATGCCTGATCGTTATCGATGGAGGACAAAGCTCATCCGTGAACAAATTTCGATACTCAATGGAAAAAAGTCACCATCAATCGTACTAAAAAATGCGACCTATTTAAATCAAGCGTTACGTAAGTGGCTAAAGGCCAATATTTGGATTTACGAAGACCGCATTGTATACGTAGGAAGCGATCTCCCTGAGATTTATGAGCAAACCGAATTTGTAGATTGTGAAAATAAATTTGTTGTTCCTGGTTATATTGAGCCACATGTTCATCCTTTTCAATTATATAATCCCCTAACATTTGCTCAATATGCATCACAAACTGGAACAACAACATTGATAAACGACAACTTAATGCTTGTACTAATGTTACCTAAAAAGAAAGCGTTTTCTTTGATTGATGAACTAAATTGTTTACCAAGCTCCATGTATTGGTGGTGCAGGTATGACCCGCAGACAGAGATTCCGGGGGAGGAACAAATTTTTTCTCCAGAAAATATTAAAGAATGGCTTGAACATGATTTGGTCATGCAGGGAGGGGAATTGACCTCTTGGCCAAAGGTTTTAGACGGGGATGATTTACTGCTTCATTGGATGCAAGAAACGAAGAGATTAAGAAAGCCAATTGAAGGACATTTACCAGGTGCATCTGAAAAAACACTTACAAAAATGCGCCTGATGGGTGTAGATTGTGATCATGAGTCAATGACAGGTGAAGATGTATTAATGAGGCTTACCCAAGGTTATACGGCTTCTTTACGGTACTCATCGATACGCCCTGACTTGCCTAAGATTTTAGAAGAAATCTTGGAACTCGGAATCGATAATTTCGATCGATTAACATTTACAACTGACGGTTCACCACCTGCCTTTTACAAGGATGGGGTCCTGGATAAAATGATAAAAATCGCCATTGACAAAGGTATCCCTGAAATAGACGCTTATAACATGGCAACCTATAATGTTGCCAAGCATTATGATCTTGATCATGTTCATGGTATGATTGGACCTGGAAGAATCGCACATTTAAATATTTTAGATGATATTAGAAATCCGAGTCCGGTTTCCGTTATTGCTAAAGGGAAATGGGTGCGAAGAGACGGTAAACCAATCGTTAATGTTTCTGAATTCCCATGGGATAAGTACAGCTTGGAACCGCTAAAAATAGATTGGGAACTAACAGCGGATGATTTGCAATTTTCAATGCCGTTTGGAATGGAAATGATAAACTCAGTGATAACGAAGCCTTATTCTATCGGTTTTGACGTTTCTGTGGATGAACTGCCAATGGACCATGATGAAAGCTTCTTAATGCTTGTTGACAAAAACGGAAAATGGAGAATCAATACTGTTATCAAAGGATTTGCCAACAAAGTATGTGGTTTTGCAAGCTCTTATTCCAATACAGGTGATATCGTATTAATTGGGAAGAATAAGAAAGACATGTTGACAGCATTTAATAGAATGAAAAAAATTGGCGGCGGTCTTGTTCTTGTGGAGAATGGTGAAATTATTCATGAAATTGAACTAAAGCTGAACGGAATCATGTCTTCTAAAAATCTTGAAGAATTAATAAAAGAAGAAAATACATTGTTTGCATTATTAAAAGAGAGAGGCTATAAGTTTGTTGACCCAGTATATACTTTGTTATTTTTATCATCAACTCATTTACCATATATTCGGGTTACACCTCAAGGAATTTTCGATGTTATGAAAAAAACTATACTCTTCCCTTCGATTATGCGTTAAACTGATAAAGTATAAAAGAGAAAGACATAGTATTTGTCTTATTAGATAGATGTTATGTCTTTCATTTAAAAAGGGTCGTGGATTAGATGAAGAATCCGATGAAATTATTATGCACAGTTGCAGCAATTGCTACTATTTTTGTAACCGGCTGTAGCAAAAGCACTTCAGGTACCCCGGTTGATCAACCTGCTATTGAATATGTAGATCCACAGTTAAGAGGAGAAATTTTAAAAAAATCAAACATACCGTTTTCTGGGTACTATCCATTGACGGGAATAGGTACATATAATGAAGTTAATCAGCGTGCATTTGCAGTGATGGTTAACAACCACCCTAAGGCACGCCCACAGTCAGGACTGCATAAGGCGGATATCGTCTATGAAATTTTGGCCGAAGGTGCTGTTACTAGATTTTTGGCTGTTTTTCAAAGTGAACTACCTGAAGTTGTCGGCCCTGTTCGCAGTGCAAGGGATTATTACATTTATTTGAGCAAAGGTTTAGGGGCTATTTACGTTAATTATGGTGGAAGTCCGGAGGCCTTTGATTTGCTGCAGTATCGTGAAATTACTGATTATATCGGAGGCATCGTTCGTAAAGGGTATGCAGATGATCAGTTTTTTTATCGGGCAAACTTTCGTAGTGCCCCCCATAACGTGTATACGACAGCTGAAAAATTGATAGAGGGTGCTGAAAAAAGAAATTTCTCGCTTACGAAAGAAATCAAGCCTTTCTCATTTTTATCGGTAGAAGAAATGAAAACTGTAAGTGGGGAAGAAGCTAGTGAAGTTGCGGTAACCTATTCGAATTCGTATAAAACGAGCTTTATATATGATGAGAATTCAGCAAAGTACCAACGTTTTGTTAACGGCAAAGAATACAATGACCGTGAAACAAAAACTCCGATTACTGTGGATAATATTTTAATTATAGAGGCTCCGCACAGGGTTGTTGATAGTGCGGGACGAAGAGATATCGATCTTGACGGGAGCGGCAAAGGCTATCTAATTCAATTAGGTATTAGGCATGAAGTAGAATGGAAAAATGTTAATGGCCGCATTATCCCTTACATGGATGGCAAGGAAGCCGGGCTTGTTCCAGGTAAAACATGGGTAAATGTGATTCCAACTAGTCCAGGTCTAGAAAAAATGGTTTCTTTTGATTTTTAGAACAGGAGTGACGAAAGACATGCAAATAGATAAACTAAGAGGGAAATCACTTGATCAGCTTTTCGAAGCCATTCTTTCTTTGGAAAATATTGAAGAGTGCTATCGTTTCTTTGATGATTTATGTACGGTGAACGAAATTCAATCACTAGCCCAAAGACTTGAAGTTGCACGAATGTTACGAGAAGGCTTTACCTATCACAAAATTGAAACGGAAACAGGCGCAAGTACTGCCACAATCTCTAGAGTAAAAAGATGTTTGAATTATGGAAACGATGCTTATACGATGGCGTTGGATCGGATTCAAAACGAAAACGAAGATGTCGAAGTCGAAAAGTAAATAAAAGGTTGAAAATAAGTCGATTTCTAATTGTGAGTCGGCTTTTTCTGTTTTTATATTAGATTTCTGGGTAAATGACCCGAACTTACGGGCATACGCAGTTAATTTCTAGATAAGTGTACTGTAGTAAGTTTTCGATAAAAAAATTTGGTATAATACATTTTAGTTATGTAAGCAGGAGGATCTAATTCATGTATGAAATTAAACAATGGAAACACATTTTTAAAATAGACCCCAATAAAGAAATCTCGGATCGAGATTTGGAATTAATTTGTGAATCCGGCACGGATGCTGTCATGATTGGCGGAACGGATGGGGTCACACTTGATAATACGATCTATATGCTTTCAAGAATACGAAGATATCAAGTCCCATGTGTTTTAGAAGTATCCAATATTGAATCGATTACACCGGGATTTGATTTTTATTTTATCCCAACGATACTTAATAGTACGGATACAAAGTGGATTGTGGGATTGCATCACGAGGCTGTAAAAGAATATGGTGCGATTATGAATTGGGATGAAATTATGGTTGAAGGCTATTGTGTATTAAATGCCGATTCCAAGGTCGCTGTGCAAACGGAAGCCATTACGAATTTGGAAGTGGATGATATTGTGGCTTATGCAAGTATGGCAGAGCGGATTTACAATCTTCCTATTTTTTATTTAGAATATAGTGGCTCCTACGGGGACCCTAATGTTGTGAAAAGCGTAAAAGCAGCATTACATAATACTCAGCTATTTTATGGCGGCGGTATTACAAATGAAGAGGAAGCTGCGGTAATGGCACAATATGCCGATACCATTATTGTTGGAAATAGTGTTTATGATGATGTGAAAAAGGCTTTGAAAACTGTAGATGCGGTTAAAAAAAGCAAATAGTATAGTAAATTATTGTCTAGCTCCAGCGCCTATCGCCTAGCAAACTTCAGGTCTCCTCCCTACGATAAGTCAACAGAGGGAATCACTTCGTTCGTAGCCGGATATCCTTTATCTCAGTCGAAGACCCTCCAGTTTGTACGGCGATGAACAAGGCGCTTGCGCTTTTCTAAGATTGGAGTGTTCGTTTTGCAAACAAGTGAAAGGTTATTAAGCGGGTTAAATCCTGAGCAGCAGGCAGCAGTACGTTCAACAGAAGGCCCTTTGCTCATTATGGCAGGCGCGGGTAGTGGAAAAACAAGAGTGTTGACACATCGCATTGCCTACTTAATGAGTGAGAAGGATGTTGCTCCATGGAATATCCTTGCGATTACATTTACAAACAAGGCTGCCCGCGAGATGAAGGACCGTGTTGCCAATATTGTTGGACCAACGGCAGAAGAAATTTGGATTTCGACTTTCCACTCGATGTGTGTGCGAATTTTACGTCGGGATATTGATCGAATCGGTATGAATCGTAATTTCTCGATTCTTGATACAAGCGACCAGTTATCAGTAATCAAGAAAATTTTGAAGGAAAAAAATATCGATCCGAAAAAATTTGACCCAAAGACGATTTTAGGGTCCATAAGCAGTGCTAAAAATGAGCTTATTACAACTGAAGAGTACGAAAAAAGTGCTAGTGACTACTACAGAAATACGATAAGTGATGTTTACAAAGCCTATCAGGACAGATTGAAGAAAAATCAATCATTGGATTTTGATGATCTCATCATGATGACGATTCAACTCTTTGACCGTGTTCCGGAAGTGCTCGAATTTTATCAACGTAAGTTCCAATACATCCATGTTGACGAGTACCAGGATACAAACAGAGCGCAATATATGCTCGTGAAATCAATGGCTGCCCGCTTTAAAAACCTTTGTGTAGTTGGTGACTCCGATCAGTCCATTTATCGTTGGCGTGGCGCGGATATCGCCAATATTTTATCGTTCGAAAAGGATTATCCAAATGCAAACGTCATTATGCTGGAGCAAAACTATCGCTCAACGAAGCGAATTTTGGATGCAGCCAATAAAGTGATTGAAAAAAACTCAAATCGGAAGCCGAAAAAACTATGGACTGAAAATGATGAAGGTAAAAAATTAGTCTATTATCGTGGTGATACGGAGCGGGATGAAGGCCATTTTGTAGCAGGGAAAATAAAAGAAATCGTCGAGAGCGGAAAACACAGCTACCAAGATATTGCGATTTTATACCGAACAAATGCCCAATCTCGGGTAATGGAGGAAGTTTTACTAAAATCCAACATTCAATATAACATCGTCGGCGGCATGAAGTTCTATGATCGCAAGGAAATTAAAGATCTTCTAGCTTATCTACGCCTGATTGCTAATCCTGATGATGATATAAGCCTGGCCCGGATTATTAATGTTCCAAAAAGAGGGATTGGTGCTTCAACATTGGACAAGATTGGTGAATATGCCCTTCAAGCGGGTATGTCTGTTAATGAAGCATTAAATGAAGTAGACTTCATGGGTCTTTCAGCAAGATTTACAAATACATTAATAGAGTTCCGTGACCAGATTCGTAACTGGAATCAAATGCAGGAATTTTTATCAGTGACTGAATTAGTAGAAGAGGTTCTTGAAAAAACAGGCTACCGCGACATGCTGAAGGCTGAAAAGACGATAGAAGCTGAGGGTAGACTTGAAAATATCGATGAATTTTTATCTGTTACAAAAAACTTTGAAAAAACAAATGAAGATAAGAGCTTAGTATCCTTTTTAACAGATTTGGCGCTAATCTCTGACATTGACCAGGCGGATAAGGAAGAAGAAGGCAGTCAGGATTCTGTTATGTTAATGACACTTCATTCAGCAAAAGGACTTGAATTCCCAGTTGTATTTTTAATGGGCTTAGAGGAAGGTGTTTTCCCGCATAGCCGTTCCTTAATGGATGACGAGGAAATGGAAGAGGAAAGACGTCTTGCCTATGTTGGGATTACACGTGCTGAAAATGAATTGTTCCTTACAAACGCCCGGATGAGAACTCTATTTGGACGTACGCAAATGAACCCTGTTTCACGGTTTATCGGTGAAATTCCGGATGAGTTAATCGAAAACCTTGCTGAAGAGTTTGCTAAACAAACACAAAGACAACCAACTGCTGCGACGCCATTTGGAGTGTCAAAGCCAAGAATTCAGCAATCGGTTGTTCGCCCTGTTGCAACAAAAACAGGTGGAGACCAAGTTGGCTGGCGTGTCGGTGATAAAGTGGAACATAAAAAATGGGGCATTGGTACGGTTGTGAGTGTTAAAGGGGAAGGTACGGATAAAGAGCTTGATATTGCTTTTCCACAGCCAACCGGTATTAAGAGACTGTTAGCGCAGTTCGCACCAATTACAAAGATTTAATTTTATTCAGCGGTATCCACCACTTCCATAAGTGGTGGGATGAAAGAAAACCAGTATGCAATTCAGTGGGGGAGTTAAATCCCTGCTGAATAAAATTAAAGCCTCCGGCGGATGCCTCGGATTTTTTAAAGGTAGTTTTTCGAGCAAGATCGAAAAAAATCTGGGCGCAAATACGCCAAGGCGTATTTGATAGAGAGGTACTATATGACTTTACAAGAAGATAAAAAACGAATCGGTGAATTAAAGGATTTGTTAAATCAATACAGCTACGAGTATTACACGCTCGATAAACCGACAGTCCCTGATGCTGAATATGACAAGCTGATGCAGGAATTATTAGGATTAGAGGAAAAGTATCCTGAACTTGTAACAGCAGATTCCCCAACCCAGCGTGTTGGCGGTGAGCCACTTTCGTCATTTGAAAAAGTGGAACATCGTGTGCCGATGCTCAGTCTTGGGAATGCCTTTAATGAGGGAGATTTGCGTGATTTTGACCGCCGTGTTCGTCAGGATATCGGCGAGCAAGTTTCCTATGTGTGTGAGTTGAAAATAGATGGGCTGGCGATTTCACTTCGCTACGAGGACGGTTTGTTTGTGCAAGGGGCTACCCGTGGCGATGGTTACATTGGTGAGGATATTACAATGAACCTTAGGACGATTAAATCGATTCCGTTAAGGTTAAAAGAAAATATTGATATCGAGGTTCGCGGCGAGGCTTTTATGCCGAAGCGCTCTTTTGAAGCATTAAATCAAGAGCGGGAAGAAAACGGGGAAGAGTTATTCGCAAATCCGCGTAATGCGGCAGCAGGCTCTTTAAGGCAGCTTGATCCGAAAATTGCAGCGAAACGAAATTTAGATATTTTCCTTTATGGCATCGGCTCGACTGAAGAACTTCCCATCGATTCACATAGTGATGGACTTGACTTTTTAGAACGTCTTGGGTTTAAAACAAACCCTGAACGAAGAAGATGCGCTAATATGGATGAAGTTATTCAATTTATAGAGGGGTGGATGGAGAAGCGTCCAAACCTTCCTTATGAAATTGATGGTATTGTTGTAAAAGTAGATTCTTTCGAACAACAAGAGCAGCTAGGAACAACAGCAAAGAGCCCGCGCTGGGCGGTCGCTTATAAATTCCCGGCTGAAGAAGTAATGACAAAACTAATTGATATTGAGCTAAGTGTCGGTCGTACTGGCGTAGTAACGCCTACTGCGATTTTAGAACCAGTTCGTGTGGCAGGTACGACAGTGAAAAGAGCTTCTCTGCATAATGAGGACTTAATTCGTGAAAAAGATATTAAAATCGGTGACTATGTCATTATTAAAAAAGCAGGCGATATTATCCCCGAAGTTGTTAGTGTTGTTGAAGAAAAACGTACAGGCGATGAGCTGGACTTTATGATGCCAACAGGCTGTCCGGAATGTGGCAGCGAGCTAGTCCGTTTAGAGGATGAAGTGGCTCTTCGTTGTATTAATCCAAAGTGCCATGCCCAAATTCGTGAAGGCCTCATTCATTTTGTAAGCCGAAATGCCATGAATATTGAGGGCTTAGGGGAAAAGGTCATCACTCAATTATTTGCTGCCAATTTAATTGAAGATGTTGCCGATATTTATAGGCTCGATCGCGATGAGCTTTTAAAGTTGGAAAGAATGGGCGAGAAGTCGGTTGATAATTTATTAAATGCGATCGAAGCTTCGAAGTCCAATTCGTTGGAAAAATTGTTGTTTGGCTTAGGTATCCGCCATGTTGGGGCAAAAGCAGCCAAAACGTTAGCTCAAGCATTTGAAACGATCGATGCTTTGCAAAAAGCAACAATGGAAGATTTAATCAATATTAATGAAATTGGTGAAAAAATGGCTGATTCCGTTGTCACTTATTTTGAAAAAAATGAAGTTAGTCAATTGATTGATGAGCTGAAATCCTATGATGTCAATATGGTCTATAAAGGACCAAAAATCGTAAATGTTGAAGAAATCAATTCGATTTTTGCAGGGAAAACGATTGTTTTGACCGGAAAGCTTGAGCAGATGGGTAGAAACGATGCTAAAAAAGAATTAGAAGCACTCGGAGCAAAGGTAACAGGCAGTGTAAGTAAAAAAACGGATATTGTCATTGCTGGGGAAGATGCCGGTTCAAAGCTTGATAAAGCATTAGAGCTAGGATTAGAAGTTTGGGATGAGGCAAGAATGCTTCAAGAATTAAAGAGATAAAAGGGGGCTAAAAAAATGAAAAAAAGTTTTCAAGTGCTACTAGTCCTCTTACTAGTATTAACTGCATGTACCCCTAATTTTGGAAAAGATGAAGAAATTGTTCAAAAAACAGAAGAAACTACGGAACAAGCGATCATTCCAAAATATAAAATCTCAGATGAATATTATCGAACAATTTTACCATTCAAAACTGGAAAGGCTAGAGGCTTGGTAAATTACACGGTTTATAACCGTTTGGATATCGATGAGATCGAAATGGGTTTAATGCGAGTGGCACAGGAACATTTTGATCCAAATAATTATTATTTTCAAGAAGGACAATATGTGACCTCTGATATGGTAGAGGAATGGGTTGGAAGACAGAGTGAAAAAAATACGGAGGGTTTGAATCCGCCATTAAATGAAAAAACAGCAACTACTGAGCAGTTTCGGCAAAATCCGAAATACCTTTCCCATGTCATGGAGCATAATTATTTAAAAAAGGACAATGAAAATAAGGTAGAACTCGGTGGGGTCGTTATTGGGTTAGCATTAAAATCTGTTTATAATTTTAATGAGCCAACAATGGGGTATCCAAGAGAGGAACCAATACCACTAGAGGAAATTGAAAAGCAAGGAAAAGCAATTGCTACACAAGTTTTGCAAAGACTGCATGGAATCAAGGCGTTAGATGGTGTCCCAATCGTTATCGCACTATTTCAGGAAAAACCAAGGGAATCTGTTGTACCAGGAAATTTCTTTGCAAAGACTTATATTAGTGGAAACAGCAATTCAATTTCTAAATGGGAAAAAATTAATGAGCGGTACGTTCTGTTCCCATCTCAAGAAGGGAAAGACTCCTATTACGATGACTATCAACGAATGATTAACTTTAAAAGCGATATTGAACAGTATTTTCCGAACTTTGTTGGTGTAGTCGGCCGCGGCTACTATGTGGATGATCAATTGCAGGAAATGACAATTGATATTCCAATCCAGTTTTATGGGAAAG
Source organism: Schinkia azotoformans LMG 9581 (assembly GCF_000307855.1). Taxonomy (GTDB): domain Bacteria; phylum Bacillota; class Bacilli; order Bacillales; family Bacillaceae_J; genus Schinkia; species Schinkia azotoformans. The sequence goes on from NZ_AJLR01000092.1 coordinate 29,026, forward strand.
CGGAAATCATCGGCTTCACAGAATATATTACAGGGCTTATGCTAGATCATTTTCCTCCATACATATCTGTTCAGGTTTATATAACCTCCATTGATGGGCAGGAAGCGCTGATAAGGTGGAATGGCGGCGAGGAAAAACCATTTGTTCATATTTATAGGTAATGGAACATGGGGACGGTTCTAGTGTTCCATCCACTAATCCAATTATTGCTCCCAAGCTATTGATCGGACTTACTAATTTTCAGTAAGCAATAAGTCTCTAAGCTAACACGAATGAACATCTGGGTAGTTCAGGAAGTGAGACAACATTCGTGTCTTAACGCTTGGAGACTTAGTATGTGAAATATCAAGATTCCTATATAGTCCGATCAAAGGCTGGTCGCAATAATTGGTTCGTTTTCATCATCAATCCTAAGCAAATCTCGACATATCTTGAACAATTGCACAAATCTTTGGTATTATCATTGTATTGTGCTAATGAATTATGTCTAATTTAGTAGACTAATCTATAATTACATTTTTACATAAGATTGGGGGGAACGGTATGTCACGAATTTCAATAGAACAAGTAAAGCACGTTGCGCATTTAGCCCGTTTAGCGGTTACAGAGGAAGAAGCAGAAAAATTCACTCAGCATTTAGATGCGATTATTGAATATGCAGAACTTTTAAATGAGCTTGATACAGAAAATGTAGAACCAACAACACATGTTTTAGACATTAAAAATGTGTTAAGAGAAGATACTGCACGTCACTGGCTAACACAAGAGGAAGCATTGAAAAATGCGCCACAACAAAGAGACGGTCAATTTAGAGTGCCATCAATTATTGAATAAGGAGAGGAGGGCAAAGCATGTCTTTATTTGAAAACAAAATTTCAGAATTACATGGAATGTTACATAAAAAGGAAATTACTGTTACCGACCTTGTTGACGAGTCTTACAAGCGAATTGGTGAAGTAGAAGATAAAGTAAAAGCATTTATTACATTAAATGAAGAAGCAGCAAGAGAGCAGGCAGCAAAGCTTGATAGCGAAATTGGTGCAAAGGATCAGTTCGGTCTATTGTTTGGAATGCCAATCGGTGTGAAGGACAACATCGTAACGAAAGGGCTTCGCACAACATGTGCCAGCAAAATTCTAGCAAACTTTGACCCTGTATACGATGCAACTGTTACAGAAAAATTACATAATGCTGAAGCTATTATTATTGGTAAATGTAATATGGATGAATTCGCGATGGGTTCATCAAATGAAAACTCTGGTTTTTATCCAACAAAAAATCCTTGGAATGTAGACTATGTACCAGGTGGATCAAGTGGTGGTTCTGCTGCGGCAGTTGCAGCAGGTGAAGTACCATTTGCATTAGGATCTGATACAGGTGGCTCTATTCGACAGCCAGCTGCTTTTTGTGGTGTCGTTGGCTTGAAGCCTACATATGGATTAGTATCACGTTTTGGATTAGTGGCTTATGCCTCCTCATTAGACCAAATTGGTCCAATTACAAGAAGCGTTGAAGATAATGCCTACATATTACAAACAATCGCTGGACATGACAGAATGGACTCAACATCAGCTAATGTTGAAATACCTGATTATTTATCAGCCTTAACAGGAGATGTAAAAGGCTTGAAAATCGCTGTTCCAACGGAATATATTGGCGAAGGCGTTCGTGCAGATGTTAAAGAAGCAGTTATGAATGTATTGAAGGTACTTGAAGCACAAGGTGCTGTATGGGAAGAGGTTTCACTGCCACATTCTAAATATGCTGTTGCAACTTATTACTTATTAGCTTCTTCAGAAGCATCTGCAAACCTATCACGCTTTGACGGTGTCCGCTACGGTGTCCGTTCTGATAATGCGAAAAATATTATCGAGTTATATAAAAATTCACGCAGCGAAGGCTTCGGTGAGGAAGTAAAACGCCGCATCATGCTTGGAACTTTTGCATTAAGTGCCGGTTATTATGATGCTTACTATAAAAAAGCACAAAGGGTACGTACATTAATTAAAAATGATTTTGACAAAGTGTTTGAAAAATATGATGTCATCCTTGGACCAACAAACCCAACACCAGCCTTCAAAATTGGTGAAAAAACAAATGATCCGTTAACAATGTACGTTGAAGATCTCTTAACGATTCCTATGAACCTTGCAGGTGTGCCAGGAATTTCAGTTCCATGCGGATTTTCAAGTGAAGGTCTGCCAATCGGCTTACAAATCATTGGAAAGCACTTTGATGAAAGTACGGTCTACCGTGTAGCACATGCTTATGAACAAGCAACTGATTTTACACGTCAAAGACCGAATCTGTAAGGGGGGGAACGAGAAATGGCTTTTGAAACAGTCATTGGACTTGAAGTCCATGTTGAGCTAAAAACAAATACAAAAATCTTTTGTGATTGTCCAAATGAATTTGGTGCAGCCCCTAACAGCAATACTTGTCCGATATGCCAAGGGCATCCGGGTGTACTTCCAGTAGTCAACAGTCAAGCAGTTGAGTTTGCATTGAAGGCTTGCATGGCATTAAATTGTGAAATTACGCAGAATACAACATTTGACCGCAAAAACTACTTTTATCCAGACAATCCGAAAGCATATCAAATTTCTCAATTTGAAAATGCAATTGGGAAAAATGGCTGGATCGATATTGAAGTGAACGGGGAAAAGAAACGAATCGGAATTACGCAAATTCATATGGAAGAGGATGCTGGTAAGCTAACACACACAGGTGATGGCCATTCATTAGTGGATTTAAACCGTCAAGGTACACCGCTGATTGAAATCGTATCTGAGCCTGATATGCGTTCACCCGAAGAAGCTTATGCTTATTTAGAAAAATTAAAGTCTATCATTCAATATACAGGTGTGTCTGATTGTAAAATGGAAGAGGGTTCTTTACGCTGTGACGCGAACATTTCTCTTCGTCCTGTTGGCCAAGAGAAATTTGGTACTAAAACGGAATTAAAGAACTTGAACTCCTTTGCATTCGTGCGCGATGGCTTGGAATATGAAGAAAGACGTCAAGAACAAGTGCTTATCGCAGGTGGTGTCATTCAGCAGGAAACACGCCGTTATGATGATGCGAAGAAGAAAACAATCTTAATGCGTGTCAAGGAAGGTTCCGATGATTATCGCTACTTCCCTGAGCCTGACCTAGTTGATATTCGAATTGATGACGAATGGATGAATCGTGTTCGTGCTGAAATTCCTGAGCTTCCAGATGCACGTCGTGAGCGTTATGTTGGCGAGCTTGGCTTACCAGCCTATGATGCTGCTGTTTTAACTGTTTCAAAGGAAACTTCTGATTTCTTCGAAGCAGCGGTTGCAGCAGGTGCAGAGCCGAAGCAAGCATCCAACTGGATTATGGGTGAGCTTTCAGCTTATTTGAATGCTAACAACGTTGAGTTGCATAATGTGAAGCTAACAGCTGAGGGATTAGCAAAATTAATTGGTCTAATTCAAAAAGGAACGATTTCTTCAAAAATTGCCAAAGATATTTTCAAAGAGTTAGTTGAAAACGGCGGCGATCCTGAAAGAGTTGTTGAAGAAAAAGGTCTAGTGCAAATTTCGGACGAAGGTAAGCTACGTGGCATCGTTGCCGAAGTAGTTGCCAGCAATCCAAAAGTAATTGAAGACTATAAGAGCGGCAACAAAAAAGCCGCAGGCTTCTTTGTAGGTCAAATCATGAAAGCAACAAAAGGAAAAGCCAACCCGCAAATGGTTAACCAACTGATTGCGGAAGAGTTGGAGAAATTGTAATCGAGTAGCGAGCCCTAGGGGATGGGTCCCTTGGCCTGCAACCTTGTAAAGTGAGCACCCTTACTGATGCAGCAAAATGTATTGGTAAGGGTGCTCTTCGTGTTTTATAAAAATTCACTATTTGTTATGATTAGTCATTGTTTGTGATATATTATATAATTCAAATAAAGGTTGATATAAAATTATATTAATAAAACTATACTGCTATATTTGGCTATATTTTTACCTCGAGATTTGGAATGTAAGAGGAGGATTTTTGTGAAAATTAAAGTTAAATTAATTTTGTTAGTATCATTATTAATTACGGGACTAATCATTACAGGTTTACTTTCGGCCCGCCAGCTGAAAAGTGCGGGGGAAGCATATCTTGAAATGCAAGAGGATGAAGAAATACAACTAATGCTAAAATCACTGCAGTATAGAATCACTGGTTTATCCAATGATGAAAGATCCCTTCTTCTTACTGGAGATGAAGAATTAATTTCTGGAATAGTTGATAAAGTTGAAGAAATAAATGGATATTTTGAAAACCTTTTAAAAATGCGACATTTAGATAAAGAGCCTATTAATAAAATTAAAGAAAACTTCTTAGTCTATAAAGAAGAAAATAATAAAATGGTAGAAGCATTTTTAGGTGGGGAAAGGGAAAAGGCCTATAAAATCCATTTTGAAGACGAGAGAAGCATCCGTAAAAAATTATTGGATCCAAGTATTGAAGCGACTATAAGTGAAATTACTAGTGAAATAAATAATGATAAAATTTTATTAGCTAAAAAGCAAAAAACGGAGGCGTATATACTAATTTCAACCATTCTATTATCTACTATTGCTGGAATTATTATAGCGTTTTTCATCATTAGATCCATTAGTAAACCGATTACTATAATGAATGCACGCTTGAAAGAAATTGCTGAAGGAGAAGGAGATCTTACTCAGACCATTGATTTAGATTCAAGGGATGAACTCGGTGAAATGGCATATTCATTCAATAACATGATTGGAAAGTTACGCGAATTAATAATACAGGTAGGTTATAGTGCCGAACAAGTGGCAGCGGCATCTGAACAGTTAACCGCAAGCTCTGAGGAAACCACAAGGGCGACAGAGCAAATAGCTTTAACAGTACAGGAGGTTGCTATTGGAACAGCTAAACAAGCTGAAAGTGTGAAGGGAACCTCAATAACTGTTCATGAAATGTCAACTTCATTAAGCCAATTTGGCACTAGTTCGGAAGTTGTAAAATCTACAGCCCTTCATACTTCAGAGAAGGCAGTAGAAGGAAACAAAGCGGTGGCCACTATTGTTGCCCAAATGAATGAAATTAATGAAACAGTTCAAGAACTTTCGGTGATGGTTAAAACATTAGGCGCACGTTCAAATCAAATAGGCAAAATAGTTGCAGCTATTACAGGGATTGCCGAACAAACAAATCTACTAGCACTGAATGCGGCCATTGAAGCTGCGAGGGCAGGGGAACATGGGCGTGGATTTGCTGTTGTTGCTGATGAAGTTCGTAAATTAGCCGAACAGTCAGCAGGTTCAGCTCAAGAAATCTCTCAGCTCATTTCAACTATCCAATCGGATACGAACGAGACAGTAAAAGCAATGGAGGATACAACGAATAAAGTAACGGAAGGAATAAATTTTGTTCACGATGCTGGTAAATTATTCGAACAAATAAAACAGGCAGTTCTTGAAGTTACTTCTCAGATACAAGAAGCTGTCTCAGACGTTCAAAAAATGGCAGTAGGTGCGGAGCAAATGGCTCAATCAGTTGAATTAATTGCTGAAACCGCTGATTTGGCTGCAATTGGAACCCAAAACATGTCAGCAGCAACGGAAGAACAACTTGCATCAATGGAAGAAATCACAGCCTCATCTTCTTCATTGTCTAAAATGGCTGAGGAGCTAAATGAGATAGTTAGAAAATTCAAGGTGTAAATGATGGATAAATATTGGCAACATCCGATTATAAAGATAGTTGTTAAATAAACGTTTAATTAGCCATTTCAGTTTAAACACTATAAAAAATCTTTTTTTAGATATCTTAATTCTATGCTGACTTTACTTGCAAAGTTATAGGAAATGGCTACCTTATTATAGTATAATCTGATTTATCCATTACTAATTCAAAATGAATAGTTTTTTATATTGGAAGATTTTGAAACTTTACATCGGAGGTAGAAATGACAAGCTTAAGACAACGCAAGATACAACTTTTTCAAGAAAATAATAAGGATAAGGCACGGCTTTTAATATCATGTCCCGACCAACCAGGGATAGTAGCAGCCGTATCAAAGTTTTTATTTGATCATGGGGCTAATATTCTGCAATCGGATCAGTATTCGATAGATCCAGAAGGCGGCGGACGCTTCTTTATGAGAGTAGAATTTATATTGCCAAATCTATCTGAACGAGAAAAACATTTAGAAGAGGAATTTTCAATTATCGGAGAAAACTTCAAAATGGATTGGCATTTTGCCTACGCCTATCACATCAAAAGGATGGCGATATTTGTTTCCAAACAGGATCACTGCTTAATGGAGCTACTATGGCAGTGGCAAGCAGGGGATTTAGTCGCAGATATTCCTGTTGTCATTAGCAACCATCCTGATCTTGGACCAACAGTGGAGCAATTAGGCATTCCTTTTTATCATATCCCGGTGACAAAGGAAACTAAGCAAGAGGCTGAACAAAAACAATTAAAACTACTAGAGGAATATAAAATAGATGTATCTGTGTTGGCACGGTATATGCAAATTCTTTCACCAGAGTTCATCGCTGCTCAACCGTTAAAAATAATCAATATCCATCATTCATTCCTGCCAGCATTCATTGGTGCAAGACCTTATGAACGCGCGTATGAACGGGGAGTAAAAATCATTGGTGCAACCTCCCATTACGTGACAGATGATTTGGACGAAGGACCAATCATCGAACAAGGGGTGCAGCGTGTCAATCATAGTAATAATGCCGAGGATTTAAAACGAATCGGTCGTTCTGTTGAACGCAGTGTGTTAGCAAGAGCAGTAACATGGCATTTGGAAGATCGAGTTATTGCATTTAAGAATAAAACGGTTGTGTTTGGGTAAATATTTTTTGCAAATGTAATAGCAAGTACCACTAATTAAGAGTAGCAAAACTCTATTGGTGGTGCTTGTTTTTTAGGGCAAGGATCATTTGGTTATGTTTTTATTTCTTTAAATATCAAATTACTTTTTTGCTTTCCATAAGTTCTCCAAAATAAACTTTATAAATTCACCTTTGTTATTAGTGTTTTCTCTTTCAAGACCTATAGAAAAATGTCTCTCTGAATTATGACAATTTTTCGAAATGTAATATAAAAGTAAAGGGATTTGGAAAAGTGTACCGAAAATTGTATTAATATTACAGTAGTAAAATTATTTATGCAAAAATGCTTCAGTATGGAATTTTACTAAAAAATTTTTCTTAATGTGGAGGGAAAAGATGACTTTTATTGCTCATATTCGTGAAAGTGATAACCAAATACAAACTGTTGAACAACATTTATTAGAAGTAAAAAACTTGGCAGAATCTTTTGGGGAAAAGCTTGGTGTAAAACATCTTACTGGTCTTGCTGGTGTACTTCATGACTTGGGGAAATGCTCAAATGAATTTACAGATTACATATTGGAAGCGGTAAAGAATCCTGATGCTCCACCTAAAAGAGGTAGTGTTGATCATTCAACTGCAGGTGGTAAACTTTTATATGACTTTTTCCATACAGACAATATTTCTCGGTATAAAGGGATAGTCGCTGAAATTGTTGGAAATGCAATTATTTCACACCATTCATATCTTCAAGATTTTTTAAATCCCAATTTAGAATCAAATTATTTAAGTAGAGTACGTGATAAGGAAATAACGAATTTTGAAATGACTAAGCAATACTTTTTTAACAATGTTATGAATAAATCTGAATTTGATAGTTATGTTGAAGATGCTGCTACTGAAGTTGAAAAATTTCTCGCAAAAGAGTCATCAGAACATAATGAAAAGCAATTGATGTTTTTAACCAAATTTATCTTCAGTGCGTTAATTGATGCTGACCGAACTAATACAAGATTATTTGAAGAAAATAAGACAACTGAAACCGAAACTAATGTTGATTACCAGGAATTATTTGATACGTACTATCAAAGATTAATGAAAAAAATGAATTCGTATAAATCGCATCCGAAAGCTAATACACCTATAAATCTCTTAAGAACAGAGATGTCTAATCAATGTGAGAAATTTGCAGAGAACCCATCTGGAATTTATACACTTTCTATTCCTACTGGTGGTGGAAAAACATTGGCTAGCTTAAGGTATGCATTAAAGCATGCTATAAAGTATAACAAAAAGCGGATTATTTATGTTGTTCCGTTTACAACAATCATTGAACAAAATGCTGAAGAGGTTCGAAAAATATTATTGGATGACGGAAATATACTAGAACATCATTCTAATGTGATTGATGATATTAATATTGATGACGAAAGCCAATCAGGTAGGATGAGTGTGCAACAGAAACTAAAACTAGCCAAAGATAATTGGGATTCTCCGATCATATTTACAACAATGGTCCAGTTTTTAAATGTCTTTTATGCTAAAGGAAGTAGAAATATTAGAAGACTGCATAATTTAAGCGAGTCCATCATCATCTTTGATGAAGTACAAAAAGTGCCAATTTCATGTGTATCTTTATTTAACCAAGCATTAAATTTCCTTAAAATATATGCTCGTACTAGTATCATTCTTTGTACTGCAACCCAGCCAGCTTTGGATTTCGTTGAACACAAACTTGAGATAAATACTGATAATGAAATTGTTAACAATCTGGACAATGTTATTGATGCGTTTAAGCGGGTTGAAATTATAGATAAAGCAACATCTGAAACATTTAATAACGAAAAACTTAATGATTTTATTGAAACCATAATGGAAGAAGTTCAAAATGTTTTAGTCATTTTAAATACAAAAACAGTTGTTAAAAATTTGTATAATCTCTTAAAAGAAAAGGAAAATGGCATTCCTCTTTATCATTTAAGCACATCAATGTGTGCTACACATAGAAATAATATATTAAAAGAAATAAGAGAACACCTTAGGGAAGGAAATAAATTAATTGTTATTAGCACACAGCTGATTGAGGCTGGTGTAGATGTTAGTTTTGATTGTGTCATTCGTTCCTTAGCCGGATTAGACTCAATTGCACAAGCAGCGGGTAGATGCAATAGGCATGGTGAAAACGAAATACGAAATGTATATGTTATTGATCATGAAGAGGAGAATTTAAAGCACTTAAAAGAGATAAAAGTAGGAAAGCAAGTGGCAAGAAAAATTTTAATTGATATGAAACGAGATAATACATGCCATGGTGGAGATGTTTTATCTACGCAAGCTATGGAGCGGTATTTTCAAGAGTATTACACTGATTTTAAAGGCAATTTGAATTACTATATTCCAAAGCTAAAAAAGGAAATGATGGAGTTATTGACTGCAACAAAAGGAAAATATAGTTTTTATCAAGACTATCTTCATAATGAGCAGAAGCATATTCCTTTATTCATTGTAAATAGTTATAAAACAGCCGCAGAATACTTTCGCGTTATTGATGATAAAACGACTTCAGTTATTGTTCCTTATGGAGAAGGAAAAGATATTATTGCAGAATTAAACAGTAGTAGATCAATTGAGGACCTGACGCGATTATTGCGGAAGGCTCAGCAATATACGATTAGTGTATATGAGTATGAGAAAAAATTGTTAGATAAAAATAATGCGTTAGTCCCTTACCTCGAAGGGAAAGTTTTAGCTTTAAAAGAAGGGGCATATAATCAGGAATTTGGACTTGATCTTGAAAACGATAGCTGGTCTGGATTGAATATATTTTAAAAACCTATCTTTGCTTTAAGATAGGTTTTCAAATAATATATTATATTTTTCAATCCACGCTTTAAAAGCGACAATTCATTATAACAAATTTAGAAAGTATTATCTATAATTCATATAATATATGATTTAATTTGATTTTGTGGTTATAATAGGATAAGATATAGTTAAGTGAAAAATCAGAAAGTTAGAGAGGTGAGATTATGCGAAATGCAATAGAATTTGAAGTTTATGGTAAGTACGCCCTGTTCACTGATCCTCTTACAAAAATGGGTGGTGAAAAACTTTCGTATCAGGTACCTACGTATCAGGCATTAAAAGGGATTGTTGAGTCAATCTACTGGAAGCCAACACTGTTAATGGTTGTGGATGAAGTCAGAATCATGGAGGCCATACGAATGGAATCAAAAGGTATCCGACCAATTGAATATGGTGGTGGAAATACACTTGCAAATTACACGTATTTAAAGGATGTGCGCTATCAAGTTAGAGCTCATTTTATATTTAACCCCCATCGCCCGGATATGGCTTTTGACCGTAACGAGCATAAACACCATAACATACTAGTGCGTTCTCTTAACGCTGGAGGACGAAGGGATACTTTCCTAGGTACTAGAGAATGTCAAGCGTATGTAGAACCATGTGTATTTGGTGAAGATAAAGGCTTTTATGACAATTATGATGGTGAAATTCATTTCGGTACAATGGTTCATGGTATTAATTATCCCGACGAGACAGGGAGAAACGAAATGGAAGTACGGCTTTGGAATCCAGTGATGAAAAACGGGATTATCCAATTTATAAGACCTGATCAGTGCACACAAATCCGAAAAATTAACTATATGAATCCGAAGCATTTTGATGATTCAAATGTTGAAGCAGTTGAAAATCTATTAAATATGCTTGAAGAGGGGGGGAATCAATGAGTTGGCTATTAAATCTATATGAAACCTATGAATCTAATTTAGATCAGGTAGGGATAATTGAAAAAAAGTATAATGACCAGGAATTTACACTTTTGCCTATCTCTCATACAACTCAAAATGCCCATATTGAAGTGGAAATAACAGAAGATGGGGAATTTCATTCTGCTAGGGTTATTGATAAGAATGATGCTGGTACATTAATTCCATGTACTGAAGATTCAGCAAGCCGTGCTGGCTCAAAAATTGCACCTTATCCATTGCATGATAAATTAAGCTATGTAGCGGGCGATTTTGTTGCATATGGTGGCAAAATTAAAAGAGAAGAGCCGTTTACATATTATATTAAGCAATTAGAAGAATGGGCTAAATCTCCATATGCCACGGCAAAAGTTAAAAGTATTTATACCTATTTGTCTAAAAAACAATTGATTAAAGATTTAGTTGAAAATGGGATTTTATTTTTAGATGATAAAGGTAACTTGATAGAGAAATGGGATAAAAAATATGAATCTGTGCATAAAGAAAAACCTCTGATATTTTCAGTTATTAGCGGTGAACAGGAAAGTGCGTTTATTCGATTTAATGTTTATTCACCAAATAAGATCTTAACGAAGGTATGGAAGGATCAAGAGATGTATGATTCTTTTATTCGATATTATAAAGATTTATTAGGGGATGAGGATCTTTGCTATGTAACGGGAAAAAGATCGCCAAGTACGGACAAACATGCGAACAAAATAAGAAACCCGGCAGACAAGGCGAAATTAATTTCGTCAAATGACTCCAGCGGATTTACATTTAGGGGTCGCTTCAACAATAGCGATGAAGTAGCAAGCATCAGCTATGAAGTTTCCCAAAAAGCGCATAATGCATTGAAATGGCTAATTAACCGGCAAGGGAAAATAGTCGATAATCGCGTGTTTCTGGTTTGGGGTAATGACGGTTCTGAGATACCTGATCCTATGGAAGATACTTTCTCAATAGATCCAACAATAATTGAAAGAAAAGAACGAATATCTTTTACAAACCAAGGATTTGCAAATGAAGTTGCCAAAGCTTTAGACGGATTTAAAAGTAATTTGTCGACTAAAGCAAATGTAAATATATTAATACTGGATTCAGCTACAACAGGTCGAATGGCAGTTTTATACTATCGAAATATGGATAAAGAACTTTATTTAAATAGATTAATAAAGTGGCATTCAACTTGCAAATGGCTTCACCGATATCGGAAAGATGCTCATGGTGAATATGTTCAGTTTTATGGGGCTCCAGCTACTAAAGATATAGCCTTTGCTACATATGGGCCTAAAGCGAGTGATAAAGTAGTTAAAGGACTGATGGAGCGTATGCTTCCTTGTATTATTGATGACAAAATTATACCTTTGGATATTGTTAGAAGTGCATTATATCGGGCTTCAAATCCAGTAGCGATGGAAAAGTGGGAATGGGAAAAAACGCTTAGTATTACATGTGCATTAATTAATAAAAAGGAGGGATATAAAGTGGCATTAGATACTGAAAATAATAATCGTGACTATTTATTTGGCCGTTTATTAGCAATTGCTGATGTTTTGGAAAGACGTGCGTTAGGTTCCGAAGAAACAAGGTCAAGCAATGCAATTCGTTATATGAATTCCTTTTCTAAAAATCCTGCAAGAACTTGGAAAACAATTCAGGAAAGTTTGCAGCCATATCAAGCAAGACTTGGAACAAAGGGATTATATTTATCAAAAATGATAGATGAAGTGGCTTCAAGAATAAACTATGAAGACTTTAATAATAAACCACTATCAGGTAAATATTTATTAGGATTTTACAGCCAGCGCCATGAATTATATCAAAAAAAGGAAAAAAGTGATTCTATTGAAGAATCTATAAACTAGCAGGGGGAAAAAGAAGATGACTATTTTAGACCATAAAATTGATTTTGCAGTTGTGTTATCTGTAACAAAAGCCAATCCAAATGGAGATCCGTTAAATGGCAATCGCCCTAGACAAAATTATGATGGCCATGGTGAAATTTCTGATGTAGCAATTAAGAGGAAAATTAGAAATCGCTTGCAGGATATGGGTGCATCTATTTTTGTACAATCAAATGATAGGACTGTAGATAATTTCAAAAGTTTAAGAGAGCGTGCCGATTCTAAACCAGAACTGAATAAAATTTTTAAATCAAAAGACAGTTCAGTGGATGAATTTGCGACGATAGCATGCAGAGAATGGATGGATGTTCGTTGTTTTGGTCAAGTTTTTGCCTTTAAAGGTGCAGGTTCAGGATCTGGTGTCTCTGTAGGTGTAAGGGGCCCGGTTTCTATACAAACGGCAACGAGTATTGATCCAATTGATATTACAAGTATGCAAATTACGAAAAGTGTCAATTCGGAACCGGGAAAGGACAAAGGGTCTGACACAATGGGAATGAAGCACCGTGTTGATTTTGGAGTTTATGTTTTTTATGGCAGTATTAACACACAACTGGCAGAAAAAACTGGATTTACTAATGAGGACGCAGTAAAAATTAAACAAGCTCTTGTTACATTGTTTGAAAATGACGTTTCGTCAGCACGCCCAGATGGAAGTATGGAAGTACACAAGGTCTACTGGTGGGAGCATAATTCAAAACTTGGTCAATATTCTTCAGCTAAAGTACATCGATCATTAGACATTGAAAGCAATGTTGAAGAACCAAAAACAATTGCTGATTATACAATAACTTTAAAAGAACTAGAAGGATTAAAGGTTGAGGTTATTGATGGACTATGATGAAGATAATTATCTGATGTTATCTGGCATTCAGCATTTTCAGTTTTGTAAACGCCAATGGGCTTTAATCCATATTGAACAGCAGTGGGAAGAAAATGTTAGAACAATCGAAGGGCAGCACCTTCATGAAAAGGCTGATAATCCTTATATCAGAGAAAAACGAGGGGATCGACTTATTGTACGAGCGATGCCAGTTAAATCTAGTAAACTTAAAATATCAGGAATATGTGATGTAGTGGAGTTCATTAAAGATAATAGTGGCGTTGAAATTGATGGTGCAGAAGGAAAGTATGTCGCTTATCCAGTAGAATATAAACGTGGGAAGCCTAAAATGAATGATTCGGATGTTTTACAATTGGCAGCACAAGCGATGTGTTTAGAGGAAATGCTACTTTGTGAAATTAACAGAGGTTATTTGTTTTATAACGAAACAAAGCATAGAGTTGAAGTGCCATTAACAAATGAAATAAAAAATAAAGTAAGATCTATTTTTAAAGAAATGCATGAATATTATAAGCGCAACTATACACCGAAAGTAAAGACTGGATCTTTTTGCAATAATTGTTCCCTTCAAGATATTTGTTTACCAAAAATAATGAATAAACGCTCGGTAAAAAGTTATATTGAAGGGATGATCAATGAATGAAAAAGCTCCTTAATACATTATTTATAACTCAAACCGATGTTTATTTATCATTGGAGGGAGATAATGTCGTAGCATTAAAGGATCAGGAAAAGTTGGGGAGGGTACCTCTCCATAACTTAGAATCCATTGTTTCCTTTGGTTACACTGGTGCAAGTCCGGCACTAATGGGTTATTGTGCTGAAAGAAATATTTCATTAGTATTTCTAACAATGAATGGACGATTTTTAGCAAGAGTGATTGGAAAAAGTAAAGGCAATGTTGTTTTAAGAAAGAAACAATATTTAATGTCTGAAGATGAAGACGTGTCAGCTAAGATTGCTAGGAATTTTATTATTGGAAAAATATACAATAATAAATGGATAATTGAAAGAATGACTAGAGATTATCCATTGCGGATAGATGTCTCCCAATTTAAAGAAATCTCTCGACATTTATCATCTCTTATTCAGGAAGTAAGAGTTTGTGATGACTTAGAAAGATTAAGAGGTTTAGAAGGGCAAGCAGCTATTAGTTACAATAGAATATTTAATCAGATGATTTTACAACAAAAAGACGATTTTTATTTTCATTCTCGTTCACGAAGACCTCCGTTGGATAATGTAAATGCTATGCTATCATTTGCTTATACATTATTAGCAAATGATGTGGCATCGGCATTGGAAGGAGTAGGCCTTGATGCATATGTTGGTTTTCTGCACAGAGATCGGCCAGGAAGGGTATCATTGGCTTTAGATGTTATGGAAGAACTGCGAGGGGTTTATGCAGATCGTTTTGTACTATCATTAATTAATAAAAAAGTTGTAAATAAGGACGATTTTTATCGGAAAGAAAATGGTGCTGTTATTATGACGGAGGAGGCTAGGAAGAAATTTTTAGCCGCTTGGCAAAATAGAAAGCAAGAAAAGATAACACATCCATATCTAAGTGAAAAGATATCTTGGGGCTTAGTGCCACATGCTCAAGCCATATTGTTGGCTCGGTTTTTGCGTAATGATCTAGATGAATACCCACCATTTTTGTGGAAGTAGGTGTAATATTTGTTAGTGTTAATTACGTATGATGTCAGTACAGTTAGTGGTTCGGGGCAGAAAAGATTGCGGAAGGTTGCAAAAGTGTGTCAAAACTATGGTCAGCGGGTTCAAAACTCAGTGTTTGAATGTATTGTGGATGCTGCACAATTTACAGCATTAAAATATGAACTTGCCGATATCATTGACCACAATCAAGATAGTCTTAGATTCTATCAGTTAGGTAATAATTATAAAACAAAAGTAGAACATATTGGTGTAAAAGAATCAATAGATTTGGAAGGACCTTTGATTTTTTAGTGCGAATGTATAGTGAACATAGAATTCCATATACATTCGCACCGGTTTTTCACTGTTTTTTTTGTGGATTTTGTGTATTTTTGTTAAGTGTTCTTTATTTATTTAAAGAAAATAGCGAGTTTTAGAACAAAAAGTACAATATTATGCTATTTTTGTTCGGGATTCGCTGTCGCATCCCACGCGGATGCGTGGATTGAAATATGCCGAATGACGAGACATTACTGGAACCTAGAGTCGCATCCCACGCGGATGCGTGGATTGAAATGTCACTCATGACTGGGTAAGCCGCAATTTAGGCGTCGCATCCCACGCGGATGCGTGGATTGAAATGACATCAAGCCTGCAGCTAAACCGTTTAATATGGTCGCATCCCACGCGGATGCGTGGATTGAAATTGCCCAATCCTCGTACATATCATCTTGCTCTTGGTCGCATCCCACGCGGATGCGTGGATTGAAATCGAACAGGTGGCGACATGCACCGAAAGACTGCCGTCGCATCCCACGCGGATGCGTGGATTGAAATGCCATTGACTCTCATAAAGAAAATACTTTTACTTGTCGCATCCCACGCGGATGCGTGGATTGAAATTGACCAATTGTCAATATCAATTAAGCCCTGCAAAGTCGCATCCCACGCGGATGCGTGGATTGAAATTGTTCAGCGTAGATTGGATTGCCACAAGCGATAGGTCGCATCCCACGCGG
>NZ_AJLR01000093.1 GCF_000307855.1 Schinkia azotoformans LMG 9581
GCCCGTCGCACAAAAAGCCAACACATGGTTGACTCTATTTGTTATATGCTATGCTATTCCCTTTTTTCTACCTTTTTAATCCTATTTCAGGCTATCTTATTTTCACCCACGCCCTCTCATTAATATTTTTCCAAATTACAATTACACAAAAAATGGCTGTCAAATTTATAATCGGTATAACAATGATCGCCGGACCGACTTCAGTTCCAAGAATGGACATTCCTATTATTTTTGCACTAAGTGCCGTCATTAATAAGGCTAAAAAATGCATATAGACCGGGACTAGCAAATACCCTAATAGTCTATCTTTCAACAACAAAACGCCCGCTACAAATGCAATTGGTAATAATAGTGCTAAATCCACGGCTTGCACAACAAGAGTTGTATAATGTTCTACTTGTAACGGTATGCTGCCATTCAAAAGTGGTGGAACGACTACACCTAGCCAAAGCAATCCCATGATTGTAGCATTGAAAATCAAAAAGCCGCTGACCCCCTTCATTGCCCTACCTTTGTTAAAACAAGTACGCAACATATCTAAATCAAAAGAAAATAATGTTAGTGATAAGGCAAAAAAACTTAGTGAAGTAAGAATGACGTATATTAGAAAAAAATTATTAAACATACACATTAGCATATATAATAGGTAAGTTACGAAAAAGTAGCCCAGTGTACCAGCAAGTAAGATTCTACCTCTTAGCCACCCTCTCCTCGTTAAGTAAAGAGCGATTAACAGGATCGGAACACCGATAAATAATGTTACCACATCCTGAGCTATCCCTTGTGGGGCAACCTCCAGAGACATATGCTGATATATTCCTTTTCCATAAATCATAACAGTCTCTCCACGGATCGTTTCATATTCGAATGGACCTGGACCTTCGGAAGAAAATATACCAGCTATTGTTGCCGCCGTTGATAGGACAACAATGAAGAAAACAAGAATAGATACTGTCCCTTTTGCTTTCATTACTTTAGCACCCCCATTTTCGCTCAAAGGAGTTATACATCACAAAGAATTTCCGAGTTAAATTGTCTAGCAAATTCCTTAATTAAATCTACATCAAGCTTCGATACATCATCAGTTTCACCGCTTACTTTTTTAACAATCATTTTTTCTAGGAAGTTCATTTTGGAGAATAGGAATTCTCCTCCAAACAAGCCACTTGTTAAGGCTTTGTCTCTTAATTTTTTCGGAAATGCATGTTCAAATTGTTCCACAGCGTCTTCCCCTTCCCGCATGCAGCAAAGGTAAAGACCGATTTTCTTTGAAGCTAACATGTCAATATTTTGAGAAATAAATTTTTTCTCTTTACGAGAAATGAAACCACCATGAATCGAAGCGCCGATAATAACACCGTCATACGGGGTTAAATCCGGGTGTGCATTCATATTCAAATCTAAAATTTTCACATTGCCTTCTAAGAAGTCAGATAACATGTGTGCAGCCTTTTCTGTAGTCCCATGAGAAGAAACAAAAACTATTAAAATCTTCATTCAAATTCTCCTCTCACACATTAATATCAAATGCAATATTACTTACTTCTATTTTACTACTGCTCTTTTCCATATTCTGTGATTTTTTTACGAAAAATTGAATGAATTGTGAATTTCACATTGTCAATGATATTTAAGTCCCAAATATTCGGAAATTATTAAAGTTTGGTGAATATTTACATTCAACTGTATCCTTGATGATATAATTATACATAATTTTACATAAATGGTTTTGTTTTAGGAAGGTGAGATAAAATGAACCGTAATATTAAGTTAATGATTTTGGATAATCACCCTTTCGTTGTGTGTGCAATTTGTGATTATCTTGATAAGGTAGATGACTTTGAAGTAATTGAAAAAACGAATGATGGTCAAAAAGTACTAACATCCATTGAAAAATGTAAACCTGATGTTATAATCATGGATCCTTTCTTAAAAAATGGAAAAGGGATAGAGTTAGTCAAAACTATTAAAAATACATACAAAGATTCTATAAAAATAATAATATTCACAGATTATAACTGTAATGAGTTTATTAAAATTGCTTATCAATTGGGCATCCACGCCTATTTATTGAAAGAAGAACCATTCAAAAAAGTAATTAATGCTATTCGACAAAGTTACCTTGGAAATGTGTTACTACCCCACCATTTAATAATGGCTGATAGTGCACCACACAATTTAACTATGACTGAAATAGAAATTTTACATCTTATTTCTAAAGAAAAAAATAATCAGGAGATCGCTAAAGACCTGCATATCAGCAAACGGACAGTGGAATATCATATCACTTCCATATACCAGAAGATGGGTGTTTATACACGGGTTGGCGCAATCATGAGAGGTATGGAGAAAGGCATTCTTTATCTATAAAATTATCAATATAAAGCAAAAGAGGCTGACAATTTCGGCCTCTTTTTTCAACAATTTTCTGCGTGATTCCGCAACTAAAATTGTGTGATTCTTCACTTATATTGTCGATATATACGGTTATTTAGAACAGCAAAATTGATTATGATTAATTTGTAGATTTCAATAAAACACTTTGTTAGGGTAGGAGGTGAACAATTTGATTAATTTAGGTTTAGCTCTAGGTTTATCTGTTGATGTATTATCAGGTCTTGGTAACTTACTAGGTGGCGTAGTTGGAGTTGTTGGCGGTCTTTTAGGCGGATTACTTTAATATGGAATTATAATATTTTTTTGAAAAAAGCTGTTGGGTAATCAACAGCTTTTTTATATATTATTTTTTATTTAACTTTAATAATGGCCTCGCAATAATCGGCGCAATAATAGCTGCAAGTACCGCTTCCGCTATTCCATTTGTTACAAGTATGTATAGAATAGCCGGCAATACTTCACTTACATCCATGTCCATTGCATTCGCATAGGGCTCTTTATAAAAAAGATAGGTTAATCCGAGTACTAATATCGTATTCGTCATTGTCCCCAATAATGCAGCGATTCTCATCGACCCGGCAGAACGTAGCTTCGTTTTTGAAAAAGCAATGAAAGCATAGCCGGCAATCACACCAATTAATATTCTCGGTACTACGGATATTAATGGATTCGTAAAAATAAGCGGTGCCAGTGGACTAGTCGGAGCTATAAACGCTCTGATAAAAGTGATCAAACCCCAAATTCCACCAACAATGGCTCCATTTTTAGGACCAAATACAAATGCTGTCACGATTACGGTAATGGGAATAATCGTTAAACTAAGCGGGCCAACTGGGATGTAACCGAGAAAAGGAATAAACGTTTGGATAATAACAATTGCAGTAAGTACACCTAATATCGCAAGTTTAAATGTTTTGTTTTCATTACGGGAACTCATCGAAATCTCCTAACTCAGTTTTTCTTTTAAATATAGCTAATTCGATTATACAAAAAAGATGCCCAAAAGCTAAACTTTTTTGGGCATCTTTGGGAACCTTTTTTATTTTTATCGATTCAACAAACTTCCAACATAACGTAATAACTCATTTGCAGATGTTGAATTATAGCCGTATTCATCAATAAGTGTTGCCACAACCTCATTGATTTTCTTAAGTTGCTGCTCATCCGGTGTCTTGGAGGAAGTTGTGATTTTAACAATATCTTTCAAGTCAGCAAATAGCTTTTTCTGGATTGCTTCACGCAATCTTTCGTGTGAATTGTAATCAAAGCGCTTTCCTTTACGAGCGTAGGCTGAAATTCTAATCAAAATTTCTTCACGGAATGCTTTTTTCGCATTTTCAGAGATTCCGATTTGCTCTTCAATGGAACGCATTAATTTTTCATCTGGATTCATTTCTTCACCCGTTAATGGGTCGCGAAGCTTATTCTTATTGCAGAATGCCTCGACATTATCAAGGTAATTATCCATTAACGTTTTAGCTGATTCCTCATATGAATAAACGAATGCTTTTTGTACTTCTTTCTTAGCGATTTCGTCATATTCTCTGCGGGCAACAGAAATGAAATTCATGAATCGTTCCCGATCCTCATTAGAAATGGAAGCATGCTGATCTAAACCATCCTTCAATGATCGCAATACATCCAGAGCATTAATCGATGGTGAATCCTTACGAATGATAGCTGAAGAAATCCGGTTGATAACATAACGCGGATCAATTCCTTTCATTCCTTCATCAATATGCTCCCTTCTCATTTCTTCCACATCAACATCATTAAAGCCTTCAAGAATTTCCCCGTCATACAGCCTCATCTTCTTCACATGGTCGACTCCCGCTTTTTTAGAATCTTTTAAACGGGTTAAAATGGTGAACATAGCCGCAACCTTTAGCGTGTGCGGCGCAATATGAACATGAGCCATCTCACTTTCATTGATCATCTTCTCGTAAATCCGCTCTTCCTCACTATAGCTTAAGTTGTAAGGAACAGGCATAACAATGATCCGAGAGTGCAATGCTTCGTTTTTCTTATTGGAAATAAACGATCGATATTCCGCTTCATTCGTATGGGCGATGATTAATTCATCTGCACTAATTAAAGCAAAGCGACCAGCTTTGAAATTGCCTTCTTGCGTTAAGGAAAGTAAATGCCATAGGAATTTCTCATCACATTTCAGCATTTCCTGGAATTCCATCATTCCACGGTTTGCTTTATTTAACTCACCGTCAAAGCGATAAGCACGAGGGTCAGATTCAGAGCCGAATTCGGCAATGGTTGAAAAGTCGATACTTCCTGTTAAATCAGCAATATCCTGTGATTTGGGATCAGATGGACTAAATGTTCCAATACCAACCCGCTTATTTTCCGAAAAGAAGATCCTTTCAACTATAACATCCTCAATCCGACCGCCATATTCTTCTTCAAGCCTCATCATATTTAATGGTGAAAGATTTCCTTCAATCCGGATTCCATATTCCTTATGAAAATCTTCGCGAAGATTGGGCGGAATCATGTGGAGGGGATCTTCATGCATTGGACAACCCTTGATTGCATAAACAGCACCTTTGTCAGTTCGTGAATATGCTTCCAAGCCTCTTTTGAGCATTGTAACAAGTGTAGATTTACCACCACTAACAGGTCCCATTAATAATAAAATTCGTTTTTTTACATCAAGCCTTTTAGCTGCAGGATGAAAGTATTCCTCTACTAACCGCTCAATGGCATCATCAATCCCAAACATTTGATTACGGAAAAATGAATATTTTTTTTCTCCTTCAATTTCCTCGACTCCAGCATCTTTAATCATATTATATACTCGGGAATGAGCTGTTTGCGCCACATACGGTCTTTCTTTCACAATGTCCAAATATTCAGCGAAGGTACCTTCCCACGCCAAACGTTCCTCTTCCTCACGGTGCATTTGAATCTTTTTTAAGATGTCCATAAGTACCTCCCTCTAAGTTGAGATTCAATTTAGTGGTTTATATCACTTTATGCTGTATTGTTGCTTAACATGTCTTTTATTCTTAAACAACTATTTAAAATAAATAGAATGCTTCCTACAGCCTATGCATCTAAAGTCATTTTGTCATTGATTCGTTGTACATAATAAAGTTAAATTTTCTTCATACTTTTCATTCACAGTTAGGACAAGTTGGGCTATAATAAAGCTATATTGTGTCTTAAGGAACTCTTACATAAGGGAGGAATTTCCATGGGTTTTATTTTAATAATGGTCGTTATCCTTGCATTCTTAACAGCTATTTTCACTTCTGGATACAATGATAAGCCGAACCAAAATTAATTCGAAAAGCGGAAGCGACCGTTTAGCGACGTAAGGACTGGAGCACATCGACTGAGATAAAGGAAACACGAAGAGCGCTAGCGATTCGATGTTGACTTATCGTAGGGAGGTGGGCGAAGTCCACTAGTCGCTGGTCGCTGGAGCTAGACACTGCTTCTTTTTTTAAAAATGACCTTAGCAAAGGAGTTGCTCCTAACTAAGGTCATTTTTTATGCTAAACCAGGGTAATTTTGTTGTCTTAGTGCTTCATAGACTATGATCGCAGCCGTATTCGATAAATTAAGCGATCTAACATTTTCAGTCATCGGCAGGCGTAAACAGTTTTCAGGATGCGCGGCGATCAAGTCCTTCGGCAATCCCGTTGTTTCTTTCCCGAATATAAAATATATTTCTTCCTCTATATTGCTTAAATCAAAATCTGTATGTTTGTTCTTTCCAAATTTCGTTATGAAATAATATTTTCCGCCTTTGTTTTGTTCAAAAAAAACATCCAATGAATCATAATTATGAATTTTTACAAACTCCCAATAATCCAGACCGGCTCTTTTTAAATATTTATCTTCAGTGGAAAATCCAAGTGGATGGATTAAGTGCAATGGTGTATTTGTAGCTGCACAAGTTCTCGCTATATTCCCCGTATTAGCTGGAATTTCTGGTTGATATAGTACGACATGTATCCCCATACTTTCACCCTCTAATTCTTTAAAAATTGAATTCAACCTTTATATTATAGCATACATCTATTTTCTATCTAGAATATGAAAAAACTTGTATTTAATATTGGGGGTATACGCACTGGAATCTTCATATGCCCAGTAGCGCATCCGACTATTATAGGTGTGGGCATTTACTAGCGGCTCATTATTTACATCCTTGGCTACAACAATAGTATTATGATTCCATCTCCCGTCACCTTCAAAATCATAACAAATTAAATCACCAATATTTAAGTGGCTGGGAGAAGGAACCTCTTGTGCTATAATTCCTTGTTTCGCACCACTTAAATGCCAACGAAAGGAATTAGCAACAGTCCAGCTATAGCTCCAAGAATGACCGCTAAACCACCATCCTTTATTTCGATTTCCAAATCCCACCATCGGAATCCCGCCCTCGTGTACGCATTGCGAAATAAAGTTTGTACAATCGTCTTTAAATTGTTTATATTTCGGATTGTAGCTATTCCACCATCTTTCAGCATATTGCACAGCTGCTCTTCGGTCATAATAATAGCTTTGCCTTGGGATGTCCTCGGAATGTTTATATTCTTCAAGCCTGATCGGTCCCTCTGTTTCCTCAATAGCGGTCGGTTCTTTCTTTATTGTGGAATCCATCATAATTTGGTTATTTTTAATGATTGCTTGTCTCTGTTCAATATTTTCTTCTATATAAAATTTATCTTTCGGTTGCTTAACCAAATACTGATGATGAAGTACATAATCTATATAGCGTACATCATCGATATTTTTTTCACTAATAATTTGGGCATTAGTAGTCGCTTTAACGATTTGAGATTTACGTTTTCTAAATTGATTTATTGTTTTTTCTATTAAAAGTTGATCGTCTTCATTAAGTTGAAGTGCGTTTCTATAGCCCACTTTGTTCCCAATTAACATATTAAGCCGGTGATTTACAAGCTGTTCTAGTTCCTCTAACCATGATGCCATATTTTCTCATCCTTTCTTCAGGAGGACATTCATGGTTATATGTATATGTATTAAAAAAGAATAAAGTGCCTATATGGGCTATAGGCACTTCATCTTTTCTAATTCTAACAGTTTTATTTTTTTATCAAGACCGCCGGTAAATCCCCCTAGTTTTCCGTTGGTATTAATAACACGGTGACACGGGATAATGATAGGTACCGGATTCTGCCCAATCGCGGTGCCAATCGCCCGAACTGCTTTCGGTGCAGAGATGGCTTCAGCAATGTCTTTATAGGATTTCGTTGAACCATATTCTATATTTAAAAGCTCGTTCCAGACTTTCTTTTGGAATGGAGTTCCGTGCAGCTTGATTGGTAAGTCAAAATTCTTTTGGTGATTTCCTTTAAAATAGTCGTCCAACGCTTGTACTACTGGGAGAAGTTCTTCATTACTGTATTTTAACTCGCCATCCGGCACGTGCTTTTTAAGCCAAGCCATAAGCTTGTCCCGGGCGTCCCCGATTGAACCGAATTCAATATTGCATAAACCGTTTTCTTTTGTCCCGATAATCGTTAACGGGCCAACAGGGCTGTCCATTTCTGTATAAAAAATTTCTCTTGCCATCCTCATCATGACCTTTCAATTGAAGTTTCCAATAATTTTAGACCCTTATCAATCTCATGTAAAACCTGTTCATCCTTCTCCTTTTCCTTAGCACGTTCCAATATAGACTTGCCTTCAGGAGCTCCAATTTTTCCAATCGCCCAAGCAGCTGTACCTCTTAAAACTGGACGTGTATCTTCAGACAAGACCTTCGCAAGATCATTGATAGCTGTTTCATCCTTATAATGGGCTAAGCCAATAATTGCATTTCTTTGGATTGGCTTCTTCCCTCTCCACGATCCAGCAAGCGGACCGAACTTTTCTTTAAACTCTTTATTGCTGATAAAAAGAAGTGATTTTAACTTAGGCTTCACAACCTCTGGATCCGGATCCATCTCAACATGGAAGTCGAAATTTTTCCCCTTATTATGAGGACAAACCATTTGACATGTATCGCAGCCATATACACGGTTCCCGATCTTGACCCGATATTCGTCCTCTATAAACCCTTTTGTTTGTGTTAAAAACCCAATACATTTCGTTGCATTTATTTGTCCCCCCTGCACTAACGCACCTGTTGGACAGGCTTCCAAACACTTCGTACATGTACCGCACATATCTTCAATTGGCTGATCTGATGGAAAGGGAATGGTTGTAATCATTTCACCTAAGTAGACATAGGAACCAAATTCCGGTGTTATGACCGCACAATTCTTTCCACTCCAACCTATTCCTGCTCTTTCAGCAACGGCCCGATCGGATAACTCACCTGTATCCACCATCGATTTAATTTGGGCATCAGGGATTTTTTCTAAAATAAACTCTTCTAATTTATTTAAACGATCTCGTAATATATGATGATAATCCGTACCCCATGAAGCACGGCAAAAAAGTCCACGCCGCTCTTCTCGTATACTTCGCGGAGCATCTTTCAATTTGGAAGGATAGGCAAGTGCTATCGAAATGATAGACTCGGCACCTGACAAAAGGAGTTTAGGATTTGTTCTTTTTTCGATATCACTTTCTTCAAAACCTGACTGGTAATTTAATTTTTGTTGGGTATATAAGCGTTGTTTCAACTCAACAAATGGATCTGCACTTGTAAAACCGACTTTTTCTATTCCAATTTCTTTACTATAGGCAATGATTTCATCTTTTAATTTTGCAATATCCATCTTTTCATTTCACCTCTTCCAAGAGGAAGTATTAAAAAACGCAATGCCTCGTTTATCTAAGAAACGAAACACTGCGTTGATAACAATTTTCAAAAAAATCTGAGGCATCCGCCGGAGGCTTTAACTTTATTCAGATGAATAAAGTTTTTTGCTCGATGTTTCACATTATATCATCGAGTTATCGTTCAATCAATAGTTTTATTGTAAAAAACATGTCGAAATTTCTCAGAAAAATATGTTGACAAATTAATTTTATTATTCCTTATTTGTAAAAATTCTATATTCAAGTTTCCCCTTCTTTTTCGCATCGTACAAGGCCTTATCTGCATATTTAACCAAAAGGCTTTTGTCAATTGCATGATCAGGATAAAAGGATACTCCTATTCCAACACCAAGCTGCAATTCATGCTCATTAATATAAAAAGGTGCTTCAAAAGATTCTAATACACGATTTGCAATAACCTCTGCCATCTCATTGGAATCTATATTAGCTATAATAATTCCCATTTCATCGCCGCCAAACCTTGCCACCGTATCGTTTTGTCTAACACAGCCTTTTATCCGAAAAGCCATTTCTTTAATAGCCATATCTCCTGCATCATGTCCATATTTATCATTGATCTTCTTTATGTTATAACCATCCAGCATCATGACCGCAATCTTCTTGTTTGTACGAGCCGCCTGATTAATAGCCTTAGTTAATCTATCCTCAAATGTACGTCGATTCGGCAACCCTGTTAAATAATCATAAAAAGCCATGTTGGCCAACTCAATCCGATGTCTTTCCCGCTCCGTTACATCTCTTACAATAGCTAAGATGTATTGACAGTCTCCTTCTTTATTTAAAATAGGATTTAATGAAGTCTCGCCGATAAATTCACGATTTGAGGGAAATAGGTTTGATTCAAACTCCAATGATTTTCCAGTTGTTACAACCTCTTTGTACTTACTAATTAAAAATGTGGACATTTCTTTTGGTAGAACGTATTGCATTTCTTTACCAATAATGTCTTGCTTTAAATCCATAACTTCGTATGCCGATTTATTCATATATAAATAACGAAAAGATTGATCACTAACTTCCATAACAAATACTAAATCTTTGATCAAATCAAAGATTCTTGCAAAGGATTTAGCATCCTGTCCAATATTTTTCAAAAAACGATCCATACAAATCTACCTCATACACCTTTGATATAAATATGGTTCACCTAAGAAATTAGTTTTAAACAAAATTTGTTCAACAATTATTCTTAAATTTCATAAAAATAAAATGCTAAAATATTATCAAAGGAAAAAAATGGCTTCACCTTCCAGAGGGGATGGTAACAATGGCAGGTAACGATTCCGTAAGACAAATTGACAAACAATTTATATCAAGCATTAAACCGTCTTCGGCTTTTGAATACTTGAACACAAAGGAATGCGGTCTATCTAACGTCGATGTGAAAGAAAGGGCTACTATCTACGGAAAAAATACTATTAAAACAAAAAAAGCCTTTCACCCTGTTCGTCGTTTTACAAAACAACTGTTCAATCTTTTAGCGATTATGCTATGGATTGCTAGCATTTTGGCAATTATTGCTGGCACCCCGTTGTTAAGTTATGTAATGTGGACAATCATCATTATTAATACCATTTTTTCATTTATACAAGAAAGAAAAGCAGATCAGGCTCTGCAAGCTTTAGAAAAGATGATCCCAAACAATGTGAAGGTTTACCGGGATGGAGAGCTGTCCGTGCTACCAGCTGACGAATTGGTACCCGGAGATGTTATTTCTTTAATGGCAGGCGATAAGGTCCCAGCTGATGTCCGAATTGTCTCCGCTGCCGGGCTATTCGTTGATAATTCGATGTTAACCGGGGAGTCAATACCTGTTGACCGCGACGGGGAGGGCGATCCGCTCGAAGGCAAATCAATCGTAAATAGTCGTAATCTATTATTTGCTGGAACAACTATTACGGGGGGCGAGGCAACAGCAATCGTCTATGCAACCGGAAAAAATACGCAAATTGGAAATATCACACAATCCACCGCCCAAATCAAAAGAAGAAAAAGTACATTGGAATATCAAATTCAAAAAATCACTAAAACACTTATCATCATTGCTCTTATTCTTGGATTATTGGCCTTTGTAATTTCAACATTCGTTACTGGTATCCATATTAATGCGGCACTAATTTTTGCCATCGGTATTATTGTTGCCAATATTCCTGAAGGTCTCATGCCTACAGTAAGTCTTTCATTGGCAATGGGAATGCAGCGCTTAGCTAAGAAAAATGCCCTCGTCAAAAAACAATCCGCAGTAGAAACACTAAGCAGTACCTCTGTCATCTGTACTGATAAAACCGGAACATTGACACAAAATATTATTTTTGCCAAAAAAATTTGGACGGCCAATGGTGTTGTTGACATTAGTGGTGAAGGATATGGAAAACAAGGAGAACTGATATCCGTTACTGATCAGAATAAACAAACACTGGAGCGGCTTTTTACAGCTTCAACGATTTGTGCCGATACTGTTCTCCATAGTGATGAAACTGAACCTAATAAATGGAAGGTTATCGGTGACCCAACTGAGGCTGCTATTTTAATTGCAGCACAGAAATTCGGCATTTGCGTTGATGATTTGGAAAAACAATTTGAACGAACGATTGTTATTCCTTTTAGTTCCGCTACAAAAACAATGTCTGTTTTGGCACGTAATAAACAAAATTCTTCTTTTGAAATAAATCATTTGCTGCAATTTACTAAAGGAGATCCCGCTAAAGTCATTGATCATTGTCGTTATATTTTTAAGGAGGGTCAAGCTGTTACGTTAACTCAAGAGGAAAAGTTACAAATAAATGCATACAAAGATGAAATGGCTGGAGAAGGATACCGGATAATAGCCATTGCTTATTCGGATCATATTGGTGATGTTGAAGCCATTTTCGGTGATTTGGTTCTTCTTGGATTGGTTATCATGTATGACCCGCCAAAGGAACGTGTAGCCGCTGCAATCGCCGATTGTTATCGGGCTGGTATCAAAGTAACAGTTGTAACTGGGGATTATAGTCTAACAGCCGCAGCTATTGCAAAACAAATTGGTATTATTAGAGATCAATATATTGCAATAACTGGGGCGGAGCTTGAGAAGATGAGCAAAGAAGAGCTAGGGAAAAAAATTGATACGGATATTCCCGTTATTTTTGCCCGTACGACCCCCAAGGATAAATTAAAGATTGTCGATGCTTATCAAAGTTTAGGTCATATTGTAGCAGCAACTGGGGATGGAATTAATGATGTTCTTGCGCTTCGAAAAGCTGATATCGGCATATCAATGGGGAAAAATGGATCAGACGCCGCCATTGAGTCATCGGATGTTGTCCTTTTAGATGATAATTTTGCCACAATCGTCGAAGCAGTAAAAGAAGGTCGAGCTATCTATAGCAATATCCAAAAATTTATTACGTATATACTAGCTTCTAACATACCGGAAGTGCTTCCTTTTTTAGCGATGGGAATTTTTAATATCCCGCTGGCCTTAACGGTTTTACTTGTCTTGGCCATTGATATTGGAACTGATTTGATACCAGCCATCTCCCTTGGACAAGAAATTCCGGATGATGACGTACTTGATCATCCGCCAAGAGATCCACATAAAAATATTTTAGATAAAAATGTATTGCTCCGTGCCTATGGTTTCCTTGGTGTCATTGAAGCTGGCATGTTATTTGTAATGTATTTGTTAACCTGGAACCACTTTGGCTTTACAGTAAGTGAACTTCGCTCATTCACAGCAGCGCTTGCAGACGGAACAGCCAGTGAACACATCATGTATGTTTATAAATATGCGATCACTTTATCATTTGGAGCCGTTGTCGCCTGTCAAATCGGCAATATTCTAGTATGTCGTTCAGCGCGGCAACCATTCTATAAATCTATGAAAAAGAAAAACCACTTAATGATTTGGGGGATTGTCATCGAAATCGGGCTTTTCTTATTGATTGCTTATACTCCGTTGTTTCAATTATTATTCGGCACAATCGCACCAAAAGTTGAGCATCTTTTAGTATTGTTGGTATGTCCAATTGTGCTTATTGGTGTTGAAGAGCTTCGGAAGTGGGCCGTTCGTAGGACAAGGAAGAGATTCGTTTAATATAGGCACGATAAAGTAGTTATCGTGCCCGTCATCCTTGTTTTTTTATTAATTTTCATTAGAAGCTGTTGGTAGTTCTTTTCTTTCTTCAACTGGAACAGTTGCCTCTATTAATGCATTTTCTAAAGCCCATGTGTACTTTTGTAATTCCTTTTCATCCCAGCTAAATTCGTCTTTCATATATTGAATAACCTTGTGGCTCCACTGTTTTACCGTTTTAATATCAAACAGAATGGCTCCAGTTCGGCGGTTGAAAAAGTCGATTGGTGTGACAGTCATTTCGTTTTGAATCGCATAGACAAGTTTAGCGAATAGTGGAAGCGGTAAACCATATTTTAATGCATCCATCTTCTTACTTTTCAAAAGCTCAAAGACTTCGGAAACGTTAGAACCATATCGTCTCGCAAGGTCTTTTGCTTCTTCTTTTGTTAAGCCGATAGCTACACCGGCCTTCACTTGTGAATTAACAAAAGCTTCAAGTTTACTTGATCCGCCCAAATCGCCGCCAGAAATTGGCATATGTTTTGTGTTACATGCTTTGAGATTTCGACCTTCACTTTCTTGGAATTTTTTAGCTAATAGGTCAACAATGGTTTCCGCCATTTTCCGGTAGCCTGTTAATTTTCCTCCTGCAATGGTTATAAGTCCTGATTGGGATTCCCAAATTTCATCCTTACGGGAAATTTCAGAAGCATTTTTCCCTTCTTCATAAATAAGCGGACGAACACCGGCCCAGCTTGATTCAATATCTTTTTCGGTAATCTTTACATCCGGGAACATGTAGTGAATCGCATTTATGATGTAGCTTCGGTCACTTAAAGTCACATTGGGATTGGCTTTATCTTGATCGTAAAATGTATCCGTTGTTCCCACATAGGCTTTGCCTTCACGTGGAATCGCAAACACCATTCGTCCATCTGGTGTGTCAAAGTAGACAGCTTGCTTTAATGGGAACTTAGATTGATCAATAACAAGATGGACACCCTTTGTTAATTGAAGCACTTTCCCGTTCTTTGATTTATCAAGATCACGAATTTCATCAACCCATGGGCCGGATGCATTAACGACCAATTTCGCATGAATTTCATATTGTTCACCTGTTAACTGGTCTTCGACTAAAGCACCAACCACTTTTCCGTTTTCATAGCTTAGCTTGATCACTTTTGTATAGTTACAAGCAACGGCACCTTTTTCGTGAGCTGCCTTCATGACTTCAATTGTAAGTCTGGCATCGTCGGTACGATATTCAACATAATAGCCGCCGCCTTTAAGACCTTCTTTCTTTACAAGCGGTGCTTTCTCGAGTGTTTGATCAGCAGAAAGCATGGAACGGCGCTCGCTTTTCTTTACACCAGCTAAATAATCATAAACTCGGAGCCCTATTGATGTACTAAATTTCCCGAACGTACCACCTTTATGCATCGGAAGCAACATCCACTCAGGTGTTGTTACATGTGGTCCGTTTTCATAAACAATAGCGCGTTCCTTCCCAACTTCAGCTACCATTTTTACTTCAAATTGTTTTAAATAACGAAGTCCGCCATGAACTAATTTCGTTGAACGACTTGATGTACCTGCTGCAAAATCCTGCATTTCAACAAGAGCTGTTTTTATTCCACGAGTTTGGGCGTCTAAGGCGATTCCCGCACCGGTAATCCCACCGCCAATAACTAAGACATCATATGTTTCATTTTTTAATTGTCCGATCATTTCTTTTCTATTTAGAGCTGAAAATTTCATAACAATATCCTCCTTTTAATATAAAAAGAGACCACAAAGACACTATCCCCAAAAGATAATGCTTTGTGGTCTCTCCAATTCTCCAACCAGTTTTATTAACTTAATATTATTTTACCATAACCTGCTTGACCTATGCTATAGAAAAAATTTACTTAAATGCCATTGTAGCTTGGATCGCTTTTTTCCAGCCATTATATAAATCTGTACGACGGTCTTCAACCATTTTTGGAACAAACTTTTTATCTATTGCCCATTGTGTTGAAATCTCATCAGGGCTTTCCCAAAACCCAACCGCAAGACCTGCTAAATAAGCAGCCCCAAGTGCCGTTGTTTCATTTATCGTTGGTCTCTCTACCGGAACATTAAGAATATCACTTTGGAATTCCATTAAGAAATTGTTCTTAACTGCACCACCGTCAACCCGCAATGTTTTCAGTTTAATACCGGAGTCCGCCTCCATTGCCGATAAAACATCCTTCGTTTGGTAAGCTAAAGACTCAAGTGTAGCGCGAATAAAATGTTCTTTTGAAGTACCCCGTGTTAGGCCAAAAACGGCACCACGGACATCACTATCCCAATATGGAGTTCCAAGTCCTACAAAGGCTGGTACGACATAGACGCCATCTGTAGAAGGGACCCTTGCTGCATATTCTTCACTATCTTTTGCATCTTTTAACATCCGAAGACCGTCCCTTAGCCATTGAATCGCTGATCCAGCAACAAAGATACTACCCTCTAGTGCATAGTTAACCTTTCCATTGATTCCCCATGCTATGGTAGTTAACAATCCATTTTCGGAACGCACAGCCTTTTCCCCTGTATTCATCAGCATAAAGCAGCCGGTGCCATATGTGTTTTTAGCCATTCCTTCACCAAAACATGCCTGACCAAACAACGCTGCCTGCTGGTCTCCAGCCACTCCCGCAATCGGAACCTCTTTACCAAAGAAGTGGTAATCAATCGTATTAGCATAAATTTCGGAGGAAGGACGAACTTCTGGCAGCATTGATTTTGGTACGCCTAAAATTCCTAAAAGCTCATCATCCCATTTTAGTTCATGAATATTATACAGTAACGTCCTTGAAGCATTAGAATAATCTGTGACATGGGCTCTTCCACCAGAAAGCTTCCAGATTAACCACGTATCCACTGTACCGAATAATAATTTCCCTTGTTCAGCCTTCTCATGGGCACCTTCGACATTTTCCAAAATCCATTTTACTTTGGTCCCTGAAAAATACGGATCAAGTAGCAATCCCGTCTTTTCTCGAAATAGTTCATTGTATCCTTTTTCTCTAAGCTCATCACATATTTCGCTTGTTTGACGAGATTGCCATACGATCGCATTGTAAATAGGCAATCCTGTTTCCTTATCCCAAACGACCGTTGTTTCCCGCTGGTTTGTGATGCCAATTCCAGCAATTTGCTCGGCCTTTGTACCAGAATCAGACAATACCTCAGCAATTACTGATAAAACAGAACCCCATATTTCATTGGCATTATGTTCGACCCATCCGGCTTTCGGAAAATATTGTGTAAATTCTTTTTGTGCAACATGAACGATTTCACCTTTTTTATTAAAAAGAATGGCGCGTGAACTTGTTGTTCCTTGATCTAAAGATAAAATATATTTTTCCATTCTAATCTCTCCCCATATACATGTAATCTAAAACTATATATGAACTGCCAGACTTTAGTTGATAAAATGCGGTCATTTTCCTAAGCAGCCTTTTCGACATCATCTACTGCATGTGATATTTTTTTGCTAAAAGAATAAGCAAGGATAAGAGCTATCAGATTTATAATAACGACTCCCCACAATGTTCCTGTCATTTCCCCTAGAAAAACAGCTCTATAAAATACTGCTCCTAAAGAACCTCCTAAAAACGGTCCAACAACCGGTATCCATGAATAACCCCAGTTGGAGCTGCCCTTTCCAGGAATCGGTAGCAAGAAATGGGCAATACGTGGTCCAAGGTCACGAGCCGGGTTAATCGCATAGCCCGTTGTTCCACCTAAAGACATCCCAATTACAACAATTAATAGCCCAACCGCTAATGGATTTAAACCTTCCGTAAACTCATTTGCTCCTATAAATAGTAACCCAAGTACAAGGACAAATGTACCAATCATTTCACTTAATAAATTAGAAAATGTATGTGGAATCGCAGGTGATGTTGCAAAAACTCCAAGCTTTGTTGCCGGGTCCTCAGTCACTGCCCAATGCGGTAAATATTGCAAGTAAACAATGGCAGCCCCTAACATAGCGCCTATCAATTGTGCAATAATATAGCCTGGAACCTGCGCCCATGGAAAACTTCCATTAATCGCAAGCGCTAACGTAACTGCCGGATTTAAGTGTGCACCACTAATCGAACCAACCGCAAACACCCCCATCGTTACAGCAAGTCCCCACGCAAGCGTAGTTACAATCCAGCCGGCATTTTGAGCATATGACTTTTTCAGTGAAGATCCTGCTCCAATCCCTGCTCCAAAAACAATCAAAATCATAGTTCCAATCATTTCTCCGATAAAAGGTGTCATAGTGTATCCCCTTTCTTATTAAAAAACATTAAAAGGCTTCTGACGAAAAAACAAAAAGAGATCACAACAGATAACCCTTTTAAACCCGGTTACTGTGTGATCTCCATTTCTCCGTCACAATTTATTAACTTACTTATATAATAAAACCCTTTGAAAACGTTGTCAACTAAAAATTTTATCCTTAATCTACTTATTTATTTCCAAATGCTTCCCAAAGCTCTCTACTTGATGTCGTTATGGCCGTTGCACCTGCATCTAGAGCATTACGAACATCTTCTGGAGTACGAATTAACCCACCAGCAAAAATAGGAACTTTTACCCGGTCCTTCACTTCCTTAATCAATGGGGGCATTGCCCCCGGTAGAACTTCAATAAAATCTGGCTGAGTTTTTTCTATCAGTTGATAACTCTTCTCAAGAGCATGAGAATCAATAAGGAATATCCTTTGTACAGCTATGACTCTTTTTTGCTTCGCTTTTAAAATCACACTCGACTTCGTAGAAATTAACCCATACGGTTTATATTCCTGACATATATACTCTGTTCCGTATTCATCATTTTTAAGACCATGAATCAAATCAACATGATAAATCATTTTTTTTCCATGCTCCTTTGCAAGCATATAAACATTTTTCAATTGACTAATATGCATATCTAGAAATACACCGATTTCATAGGAGCTTTTTAAAAAACGCTCAAATTCCTTCATATTTGTTGAAGCAGGTAGTATTTTCTGGTCCATTTATATATTTTCCTTTCTCAATATAGAGGGTTTACTGTTTTTTCTTGAAAATGGTTCGCCATACCTCTTCTATATTTTCAACAATTTTCAATTATTACCTTCTCTTTCCATCCATATTAATATAAATGATATTTATAAAAAAATAAAAAATCACCTTTCAAAAACTAACGAAAGGTGATTTTCTATTTTATAGTATGTTAGCTAATTTTTTTACCCGCCATTGGTCCTGGCTTTAAGCTATGGATTTCTTCGATATGTATTAATACTACAGCCTTTGGAGGACGCATTCCATTTTTTTCAGATAGAGCTGCGGCTTTGTCATAAATTTCGCCACTAGTTTGAACCTCAGGTTTGCCAATGAAACGGAAACCATCTGGTAGATCCCTATTTACAACAGCAATAACAACATTAGAGCCATCTAAAATATTTTGGTAAGTAGTGCCACCAGTGCCCTCATTAAAAATTAATGTCTCGTCATCTAAAACTCTTGTAGAACGTTTTGGTCCAATGTTTTGAACACCATCTTTACTGACAGTACCAATAAAGCATTGGAAATTAGCGACCATATCCTTCATTTCATTAGTAAGAATTGCCATGTTATTTGCCCCTCTCTTCTATTATTCTTTAATATTGCATACTTTATCAATTTATCGATTCAAGAAATGGACGTCAAAGAACTTTGTCACACTTTTGAAAATTTTTTGAGTCGCCGCAGACTGGGGTCGGTGTGGGACGTGGGGTCGGGAACTGTGGCTTACTGCTGTCCATTCAGTTATACTGAAATAAGCAAAAAGCGAAACGCGATTTATAGGAGGAAATTTTATGCATTGCCCTTGAGTAGTTAAAAGTGGACAGATCGTGTACGGTCTAACGGATGAACGATGGATAAAAAATAATAACCAAATTTGTAATTCTGAGAAGAAGGTACTATTAACTTTTGACGACGGTCCCAGCCGACAGCTTTCAAAGATTTTAGATATTTTAAATGAAAAAAATATTCCTGCCATGTTTTTCTGGCATTCAAATTTACTTTTCAAGGAAAGACCATGGAAAAGGGTGTTGGAGGAAGGACATATCATTGGGTCACATGCCGTTAATCATAAAAATCTTGCTAAGTTAACTAAAGACCAGCAATATAAACAGATTAAATACAGCATTGATAAAATAGAAGAGATTACGAGGACAAAGGTTCGTTATTTCCGCCCGCCATTCGGTCAATACAATGAAGATACGATATCAATCCTTTATGAACTCGACTTAGTCCCTGTTATGTGGGAAATAACATCTTTTGATTGGGAAAACAAAAGCACTCCTGAAAATATCATCAATAATGTTGTTGAACATGTTCAAGACGGCTCAATCATTTTGTTGCATGAATTAAAACAAACAGTTACAGTACTACCACAAATTATTGATGGTATTAGGGAAAAAGGATATGAATTTACACTATTGTAGTTTGGACATTTGCTAACCAAGAGATCATTCTTACTCAATGATTCCCGTTTTTGTGGATTCACCCCCATTCCGGGAATCAAACAATCACTCAACCCTATTATTCTTTGGATTCACTTTTTCCTATTCTGTTCAAAAGCTCATACGGTCGCACCTTAAATGCTTCATACGGAACGCAATTCCCTTCCATCGCATCTAATACTCGAGAAAAGAACTTTCCACGACGGATAAAGCAGTTCAAATTTGTTTTATCGATTTTTACAAAACGAACATCCTTCGTTTCATCCGAAACACTCAATTCACCGCCAGCACATGAACCCCGGAAAACAATCGAAATTGTGCTTCCATTGGAATAAACACCTGTTACCCCCTGAAGTTTAACTTTTATCCCTGTCTCTTCATAAATCTCCCGATAAAGCGCAGCGTCTAATGTTTCCCCCTCGTCAACTCTACCTCCAGGCAACTCCCAAGTATCTGCCCGCCAATACGTTTGTACTAAAAGAACCTCGCCTTTTTCATTTGTTATATAGCCGCTCACTGTCACAGATTGCATTGGTGAATTATAGATTCCTGTTGATTTTAAAAAGGCCTGAGAAAAGTCTTCAAATAGCGGTCCTATTTTCCGGAGTTGTTCTTCTGCCTGCTTATACATATCATCTTTTAAAACCCGCTCCTCAATCTTGAAGTACTCTTCAAAACTTGGATACTCCCACATTACTACAACCTCATCATTGCCCTCAGTTACCCACCGTCCAACAAGCCTTGCACCATTTTTCACCTGATTAGGTAGTACAAACTCACGGAAATATTTATTGAACCCATTCAATTTTTCCGGCCAAACACGGTACATTTCTCTTCTGTAAAACATTCTGATCCCCGTTTCTTTTCATTCTCAAATGTATTTTCCCTATTTTACGCTTAGACATTTAAGAATGTTCTGTCTACCCCTTTTCTTATCAAAAGTAATTTGCTACAATAAAAACAAACAAACGTTCTGTTATTCGAGGTGATCACTATGATTGAGATGAAGGATAAAGATTTGGTATGTCAGTTCATTGTATTAGACAACACATTAAAGCTTTTAACGAAAGAACTTGAAGCGGTTGAAAACTCAAAAATTAAAATCAAGAATCCTCATATTAATTTTATCCTTTTGAAAATAGACAACGCCCATAAAGAATTGCGGAATTTGCACAAACAATTAAAATGTAGGGGCATTCATATTCAAGAGATGAAAAGAGATGAGCTTAACGTAGAATATCCATTTACTTGCCGGGGTTACTTTGATATTCAAATCATGAAGAAGAATGTGCTGAAGAATAATGTTATCACTAAAATAATTGAATTATACAAATTAGGGTACTGAGTAACAAATATTCCCGTTGCTAACCAAAAATTCTGTTTAAGAAAGGGCTACGGATTATAGTGGCACACGAAATTTGAATGTAACTTTTATTAAATCCTTAAAAGTAAGGGATATTAACTATTAAAAGGTCGAAGTGCTTCACCTTCGACCTTTTGGTTACTATTTATCTTCCCTCAATATATATTCGTTTCCATCCTGATCATAGAAAGTGAACATAGTTCCAAACGGCATTCTTTGCATTTCCTCCACTTTTACTCCATTTCCCTTCATTTTCTCATAGGCCGATTCAATATCGGTTGTTCCAACTTTAAAACAAACCCCATTTTATTTATCCAAAAATCTTTTGCCTGCTCTTGGTCTTGAACGTATATCGTAATTTTTCCAATTTTATTTATCATTTTATATATCTCCTTTTAACCTAAAGGCTCTATTTTGCGTTCTCATCTGGTTGATGAATACCAAAAATATTTCCTTCGGTATCAATATAATATCCTTGCCATGCCATGCCTGGTAGAGCATGTTTTGACAACGCAACCTTGCCTCCATTATTAATAATTTTAGCCTCAATAGAATCGTAATCTTCCACTCCCATTGTACAGGCATAGCCATTTAAAGCTTGGTTTTTTTCCGGAGGAGGACCTTGACGTTGCATTAGAGCACCGTTGATTCCCGGCTCGCTTTCATCGCCAGTCACAGCGCCAAAATAAGGCATTCCAGCATAATCGCTCCAATCTTGAAACGTCCAGCCAAACACCTCCCCATAAAATCTCTTAGCCCGCTCCATGTCATCCACATGAATCTCGAAATGAATTAATCTTCCCATAAGTAACCTCCTGTTCTTTTACAAATAATTGCTTTCCCTTAAAACCAACATCTAGTATGTATTGACCTTTAATAGTCTTTGGTATTACCTCTTCATTATTGCATTAAAGATGGAAGTTTAATACAAAAAAGCAGGAGTATTCATCAACAAATTTTCCTGCTTATACTCTTTAAACTTTAAAAAACATACTTAATCACAAAATTACTAATAAACAGGATAGCAATCATATAGAGTGCAGGGTGAACTTCTCTCCCTTTCCCCATTAAAAGCTTCATCAATGGGTATAAAATAAAGCCGATCGCCATGCCATCTGCTATGCTATACGTTAAAGGAATTAATACAATAATTAATAGTGCCGGAAAGCTTTCCGTTAAGTCGTCCATTGAAATATGAACTATGTTTTGTAGCATAAGGACCCCGATTAAAATTAGAATGGGGGATACCGCACTTGCGGGAACCACTTTAATAACAGGAATAAACAATAATGAAATAAGAAACAGAAACCCGGTTACAATGCTCGTTAATCCAGTTCGTCCACCTGCGGTAATGCCTGCCGCTGTTTCCACTGATGCAACGGTTGGACTTGTTCCAAAAATCCCGGAAGATAACACTGATACCGCTGTAGCTTGAAGTGATTTCTTGCTAGTATCCGGGCGTTTTAACATATTGCTATGTCCATGAATTAAACCGATATTTTCAAATACAACCACCATCGCTAAAGAAATTGAAGTGAGCCAGAAGACGCTATTACCCGCTTGTGCCCATGAAACCTTCCCAAACACGCCAAGGTACTCTTGAAAAGATGGCATTGAAAGAGAAATTCCCTCGAAGGTATCTCCCCCGAACCAAATCGATAACAACGATGTAATCAAAATACTTAATAAAAGATTTCCAGGTACATTTTTAACAAATAATAACACCGTAATAATCAGACCAATAAATGTTGTGAGAGCACGGGGGCTGCTTAAATCACCGATTGCAAGCAACGTGTGCTCTGAACTTGTAATAATACCCGCATTGTCAAATCCAATTAAAATCAATAAGATTCCAATCCCAATCGTTATAGCTTCCTTTAAGGAATCAGGAATGGAGGTCGTTATCATTTTCGCTAGTGGCGTAAAAGTGATACAAACAAAGATCAGTCCCGAAACGAAAACCATCGCCAGCGCTTCCTGCCAACTAAATCCACCAGATTGCACGATGGTATAAGTAAACATCGCATTAATACCCATTCCAGGAATAAGCAGAATAGGTGTATTACTCCATAAACCGATGATTAAACATCCAAAAAAACTAGTTAAAATAGTCGCAATAATTCCCGCTTCCAACGGAATTCCTGCAACTGCCAAAATCGTAGCATTAACAATAATAATATAAACCACAGTTATATATGAAATAAAACCCGCAGATAATTCTTTTGCAATTGTTGTACCATGTTGTTCTAATTTAAAAAAACGTTCCATATTGTTCACCTTTTCTATCTGCTGTTTAAAAACGATACTTATCATAACATGGACTTCTATTATATGAAAAATATATAATTTATATCTGTCTCGGGATTTTCCGAAATGCTTCAGTCCTTCACAAAAAATTTCCATTAGTTTCTTTGAAAATGATATGCATGTATTAATGGAGATGGTAAAAGGCGGAATGGACGCAACAATCGTGCCAAAATCTGTTCTAGACGTCTATGGGAACAAAAGTCTCTATTCGACACCGATTAGGGACGCCAATATGATCTCTTCTTTAGGAATTGTTTGGCTTGAGCATCATTTTTTAACTACACCTGCTAAAAATTTCATAAAGTTAGTTACGGAAATTTCTCATCTGCTTAATAAAAATATTTTCCCTATAATTCTTGGTGGAGGACATGAAACCTTTTTTGGACATTACCTTGGTGTTAGACATCATATTGGTTCAGAAGCAAGGTTAGGAATTATAAATATGGATGCACATTTTGATATGAGACCCTATGATAGTGGCATCTTTACTGAATGATGCTCTCCTGCATATGAATTAAACATCAAAAAAGGCAACAAACCATATGGAGTGTTGCCTTTTTTTAGATCCTATTACTGTTTGGACTGTTTCACAAAATCAATAAACCCGTCTACTTTACTATCTAAGAATTTAAGTGTTTCTTCGTCAACCAACTGACCTGTTGGTTCTTCAAACTTCTGATTCGCAAAATTAATCAGAACCTCATTGCCGGCCCCTGGTGGAAGAATCTTGGCTTGAATACCAGAGGATGCAAGTATTTCACGTAAATGGGCTTGGGCACGAATCGTACCGAGCATTCCAAGCGTAACGCCTAGAGGCATAACCGGTTTACCGATAAACACCTTATCCACCCGTGATGCCCAATCTAAGGCATTCTTTAAGACGCCTGGTACTGACCAGTTATATTCAGGTGTAATAATGATGACCCCATCAGCATTTGAAACTGCATCTTTGAAATCCTTAACAGCTTGTGGCGGGTTATTTTCCTCATCTTGATCATAATGAGGCAAAGAACGGATATCGGCAATTTGCATGTTAAACTTATCCTTATATCGTTCTTCCATAGTTTTAGCCAGCCGCCTATTATAGGAATTTTTCCTTAAACTACCTACGATTGTTACGATATTCATCCACTTACCTCCAAAATTTCAAATTAAATACAATTCCCTTCCTTAACGTTATGGTAAGGCTAATTCCCCTGTCAATTTTTCTGCTCTCGCCATTTTTTTGGTTAAAATTCTCTAAAAAAAATCATAGTGATATTGTTGCCAATTAAGAGGATAATTTAGTATGCTTTGTAAGTACGAAAGCTTTTTTTATTATACTTTTATAAAAAATATTGAAACCTTGCCTATACTAGACTCGTAAATACAAATAAAAGCTAAGCTAGACAAAAGGATGGAGTGTTTTCCTTTGTTTGAAATAGTTGAAATTCTTGATATTATTAATGCTTATCCCCTATATGCCGGTATCTTGCTAGGCTGGTTTTTTGTCCATTTGTACTTCTCCGACAATAAACAAAAGTTCAGCAAAGATCATGCACTTTTCAGCAATAAAGTAAGATTACAAACTGAAACTTTACAAATAAAACTTGAAGTAAGAATAAATCCGGTGATTACCTGGTTATTTAAAGCGATTAAAAAATATGAACGTGACGGAGATGATGATAATATTATTTCTTCCTTTATTTATATTTAAATAAAATAATAGGAGGAATTAATATTGTTCCAAACTCTACTTGTTAACCCATTTTTACAGGCAATTCACGGGATTGCTGTCTTGTTTAATGATAACTATGGGATTTCAATTATCGTCATAACACTAATAATCAGGCTGGTCTTAATGCCATTTATGCTAAAACAATATAAAAATCAACAATTGCTAAAATCAAAAATAGAAAGTATTAAGCCTGAAATGGATAAAATTCAAGAAAAAATAAAGAATTCAAAAGATAAAGAGGAACAGCAAAAATTTCAGCAGGAAATATTTGCACTTTATCGGCAGCATGGGGTTAATCCATTAAATATGGGATGTCTGCCCCTTCTTATTCAAATGCCAATCCTAATGGGATTGTATTATGCCATCCGAGGTTCTCATGAGATCGCAACCCATTCCTTCTTGTGGTTCAGTCTCGGACAACCGAATCTAGGTATTACTTTAATTGCTGGCATCGTTTACTATATTCAGATTAAAGTAACACAACATTCTTTACCGGAGCAGCAGCAAAAGCAGATGAAGATTATGGGGTTGCTTTCTCCAATCATGATTATTATTTTTTCTATTAACTCTCCAGCTGCTTTACCATTATACTGGGCTGTTGGCGGAATATTTTTAGTGTTTCAGTCATTCCTAAGCAGAAAAATATATAATCCGGATAGAAGTATGAAAGACCTTGGTAATGAAATTGGTTAAAAAATAATATTAACGACATATAAAGCCGATTCCACTAGTGGAGGTCGGCTTTTATATGTAAGTTACTGCCCTTGCATTAATTGTGATTTAAGCTGTTGAATCACTTGATCAGAAGCAGGTGCAGCAGGCTTGTAATAACCCTTCTGAAGTGCATAACTATATAGTGTTCTTTGCCTTGATTCGTCTTGATTCCTCATTTGAATTAATGTTTGTCGTAATTCTGAATTGTTAGATTCACTAATCATATGGGCATATCCTGTTAAGCTTGCGTTTAAACCCGCTAAATAATCGCTTACCATTTCTTTATCCTGAAACATCCTGAACCCCTCCTACCCTAAAAATGTCATTAATTGTTGTTGTGATTGTTTGGCTGCTTGGGCATCCCTTTGTAAAATTTCTTTCAATTCAGGGTCTGCACAATTTTGGGCATACGTTTCTAGTTTTTTCGCAACCAAACCATGACCACCAATAAGATGACGCAAATGCTCTACTTCTAGTTCTGTAAGATTGTTCATAACACGCAAAACCTCCTTAAGAAATTTCATGCTTATTTTTGCCTTTTATTAAATATATATACGACTACCCGACTCTTTTAAAAGAATGTACTGCTTTTATCATCCTAGCTTCTTTGTACCAGCTATACAAGAAATACAGAATTGGGAAAACATAGAGATAAAAAGCATATGGCACAAAACCGTACATACTAACATTTAGCGTTGTGGTACAAATCAAGGCAGCAATATTCCATGGAATGAGTGCCGATGTAAGGATACATGAATTTTCAATGTCTAAAGCGAACTGATAGTTTTCTTCTTTCTTGTAGCAATCCCTCATAATTTCATCTGTCATAACAACTGCTATAGATTGTGAACAACCGAATGCAGCAGTCAGTGTGCTTATGAAAGTAGTCAATCCGTAACGCTTATGTTGATTTAATCTCATATTTAATAGATGCTGTTTAATGCCGCTAAATACACGTATTCCTTCAAGAATCCCCGCAAGAGCACAGGCAGCGAAAACGACAAAGCTCGCCTTAAGCATCGAGAAAACACCACCACCCTCAAGAATTGCGAGAAGAGGGCTAGGAGTGTCTAGGCTGAAACCAAAAAATATGGCGCGAAGGACTTGTACTGGCTCTTGTCCCTGAAAGAATACAGCCATACCAGATGCGTGGAAAGGACTGAAAAAGAACTAAAAGATTTACGGGAGGGACTTCAAGGTACTCTCGCCATTGGTACAATCTCTTCGGCGGAAGAAATGTTGCTCCCAGAAAAAATACAAGCTTTTCACAAGAAGTATCCTGGCGTCGATTTCCGTATCAAAGAAAGTAGTACATTTGAAATTCTCGAATTGGTCAA
Source organism: Schinkia azotoformans LMG 9581 (assembly GCF_000307855.1). GTDB lineage: Bacteria > Bacillota > Bacilli > Bacillales > Bacillaceae_J > Schinkia > Schinkia azotoformans. Next base: position 27,199 of record NZ_AJLR01000093.1, read on the forward strand.
GGCTGGAGTTGTAGAAATTGGGATCATTCGTACACCATTCAATCAGGATATCTTTGAGAATATTAGCCTATCGGATGAGCCGATGATGGCTGGCGCATTAGACTTTTTCTGGAATAATGAAACAGAGTATATTGACCTTAAAGGGCTTGAAGGTAAACCGTTACTTATATACAACCGGTACGCAAACAACATAGAAGAAGCTTGTAGAAAGGCAGGTTTTGAACCAAGGGTTATATGTAGAATAGATGATACAAGAACGATGCTGAAGTGGGCAAGTGACGGCATGGGAATTACCATGATCCCTAGAGACATGATTTCATTGGTACCGGATTTGAACCTTCATTTCAGAGAAATAAAGGAGGAATCCCTTGTTACGAGAGTCATCATAATATGGAAGAAGAACCATTACTTATCCACTCCAGCAAGACACTTTTTAGAGGTTTTTAGGGGATAGGAACGTTAGACAAAAAAAGTCCTCACAGACGCGGTTTTAACAACATCTGTGAGGAGTAGGAATTTTTAAAAATATACGTTCTTCTAAAGATCAATTCCCAGCTATTCCGCTTATTTTTTCAAAAACAAACGTATTATCCTCATTTGAAATACATTTCACCTTATCATTAATCTCTACCTTTTCCATAATCCGTCCAGTCAATCGCACACCATCCTGTAAATCAACTAATGCTACTGAATATGGAGTTAGGTGCGAGAACTCTTGGGATGACACATGTATTGTTGTAAACGAAAATACCTTTCCTTCACCACTTACTTCCTTTATATGAAATTCAGTATTTTTACATTTTGGACAGATCCATTTTTGCTGAGCAAACTTTTTTTCACATTGAGTACATTCATACACTTGAACCATTGCCATCCTTACTTCACCCCTTCGAATATATGAACCGTTGAGTAGGCACCTGTTCCACCTAAGTTTTGGGCTAATCCAATTTTAGCGCCATCCACTTGATTACAACTGTTTCCATGAAGTTGGGAGACAATTTGAATAATTTGCGCTAGGCCGGTTGCCCCAATTGGATGTCCTTTGGAAAGAAGTCCACCGCTCGTATTAACTGGAACTTTTCCTCCATGCTTTGTTAATCCTTGGGCGACGGCTTCCCAACCGGTACCTTTTTCGAAAAAACCAAGTTCTTCAATTGATAGTATTTCTGTCATTGTGAAACAATCATGTAACTCAACTACATCAATCTCTTCGGGGCCTACACCTGCCATTTGATAAGCTTGCTCTGCAGAGGCTCTAACCGCAGGTAAACTTAATAAATCTTCGGCTTCCTGCATTTGAGTTGGTCCTGAAGCCTGAGCGGAGGCTCTGACTACTACACCTTTATCTCCTTTAGAAAGGACAACGGCTGCAGCACCATCTGTAGTCGGGGAGCAGTCGAACAGTCCTAAAGGCTCGGTGATCATTCGTGCTTCCATAATTTCTTCCAGCGTTGCTGGTTTTCGGAATTGTGCTTTGGGATTGTTTACTGCATACTCTCGATTTTTTAGAGCAACCATGGCTAAATGCTTTTTGGATGCCCCTGTTTCATAAAAATACCGATTTGCAACTGTTCCGAAAAATCCTGGAAAGGTTAAGCCGGCAAGTATTTCATTTGAATCATTATCCATTGCAGCATTGATTGCTCTAGTAGTTTCTTCTGTTGTGGCGTGTTTCATTTTTTCAACACCAGCAATTAGCACATTTTCATACCCGCCATTTTGAATGTTAAGGAATCCTTGTCTAAAGGCAATCCCTCCTGATGCACATGCCCCTTCAACTTTAAAAGCTGGAACTGTACCCAAACCAAGTTCATTGGCAACAATAGCCCCTAAAATTTCTTGATTAACCAAAGATCCAGCCATGAAATTCCCTATATAAATAGCATCAATCTTAGGAAAATTGGCTTCACGGAGCGCTTCCAAACATGCATCCATAAGCAATGTTTTTAATGAAGCCTCCTTTTTTCCAAATGCAGTCATTCCAATACCAGTAACACTGACTTTATTCATATTGAGTCTCCTTAATAGAGTATTTTTGTGCCGGTGGACCTGTCCCTGCGCCCTCTATCCACATTGCCATTAGATTGCTTTTTCATCTGCTACTGGGTCCACATTATCCTCATATTTTGATATTTTTCTAGTGTCTGGTACAAATAGAGAGAGTACTAGAGAAATAGTGATACCCGCCATCATAAATCCTCCAAATACGATAGGTGATGGACCGAATTTTTCAGCCATTGGTGTCCAAATCATTGGACCGAAACCTACAATTGCTGCTGCAATTTGATAACCGAATGATAGACCTGTATAGCGGACTTTGGCTGGGAACAATTCTGAGAATATTGTCCCTTGTGTAGCAAAAATAGAAGCCCAAATAATACCGAGCATGACAGCTTGCATAATGTAGAGCCATGATGGACTTTGTCCGACCATCGTAAAGTATGGTATTGCAAGGAGGAACAACAGCGCTAATCCACAAATATAGATAATTTTTCTGCCAATGAAATCTGATAGATATCCTACAACCGGAATAGTAATAATCATTGTTGCACAGCCAATTGTTAAAGCGGTCAGTGCTACTTCGTAGGAGTAACCCAAATGCTTAGTAGCAAAGACAAGCACAAACGACATTAGAAATACGTTAAAGAAACCGTCACCTAGCTTCAGACCAATTACGTGAAATACACTTTTTGAGTTGGTACGGAATGTTTCTACAATTGGTACCGCTGCAAGCTCACCTTTTTCCTTCTGTTCTTTAAATGCTGGAGTTTCCTCAATTCCATTACGAATCCATAATGCTAAACCGATAAGTAGAGCACTAAATAGGAAGGGTATTCTCCACCCCCATGCCAAAAATTGAGCTTCAGTTGTTAAATAACTAATAAAAGTTAAACTAAAAGATCCCAATACTAAGCCTAATGGAACTCCTAATTGCGGAATTGAACCATAAAGTCCACGAAGCCCTTTTGGTGCATATTCAGTAGCTAATAAAACAGCACCGCCCCATTCACCACCAAGAGCAATACCTTGAATAAGTCTAAGAAACACTAGTAAAAGAGGAGCTGCTACACCAATTTGTGCATAGGTCGGGAGGCAACCAATCAGAAAGGAGCTTCCCCCCATACCAACCAACGTTAACATCAAGCTTGCTTTCCGCCCTAACTTATCCCCAAAATGCCCAAAGATAATACTCCCAATCGGCCTTGCTGCATACCCGATACCAAAAGTAGCAAAAGCAAGTAAAAGTGCAATAGCGGGGTCAGTATTTGGAAAGAAAAGAGACGAAAACACTAAACCAGTGGCCGTTCCATATAAATAAAAGTCATACCATTCAATAACAGAACCGGAGACACTTGCGAACAACACACGACTTTTTTTCATAAATAAACCCCTTTCGATTTGTAATTAACGATATTTATATAACTGATCAAAGGGACGGGTACTGTGTCCCTTGTTCTCTATATCCCAAATACCATCACCCTACGCCTTTTGTATTCTTTCGTTATGCATTTGCCGTAGAATATGTTTTTGTATTTTTCCAACAGCAGTACGTGGAAATTCGGATACAAATTCGATTGCATCTGGAACTTTAAATTTAGCCAAACGCTCTCGGCAGTATTGAATAAGTTCCTCTTCTGTAATTGTTTCATTTTCATGTAAGATAACGTAGGCTTTAATCGCTTCATCCCGCATGTCATCGGGAATACCGATTACAGCTGATTCATAAACACTGTGATGATCACAAAGAACACTTTCCACTTCGTTAGCAGCAACATTTTCACCGGCTCGTTTAATCATATCCTTCACCCGGTCAACAAAGTAGAAGTAACCGTCAGCTCCCAATCGGGCATTGTCGCCTGTATATAGCCAGCCATCTATCAATGTTTCAGCTGTTGCCTGTGGATTTTTGAAATAGCCCTTCATCAATGTCCGACCTGGAACTCCTTTTACAACAATTTGACCCGATAGTCCATTTGGTACTTCATCGCCATCCTCGTCAACAATTTTCACTTCATAACCAATTGTTGGTCTCCCAATGCTCATATTTTTTCGAATTCCATCAATTGGATTCATAAGTGGTACGCCAACTGTCTCCGTCATCCCATACATTTGTAATAACGGAACATCAAACTTCTCTTCAAAATCCTTGAGTTGTTCTTCTGATACCGATTGAGCGAACCAGATGACTCTCATGTCATTATTTTTGTCATCTGAACAGTACTCTTGTGCCAAAATCATCCGAATCGGTGCCGCAAACAAGGAGCCAACGGTCACCTTGAAATTTTTAGCTTGTTTAAAGTAACGTGATGCACTAAAACGCTCTGTTATGGCGATGCTTGCCCCAACTACTAAGGCTGACATGGTTGAATAATATTGGGCATTACCATGGAAGAGGGGAAGTACAATGAATTGCCGATCGTCAGGTGTTAAGCGAATAGATTTTGACATGACTTCCCCTGTGAAAAGATAATTCGCATGGGTAATCTGCACACCTTTTGGTTTCGATGTCGTGCCTGATGTATAGAGCATGGCTGCAACGTCCTCCGCATCCAAAGGAACAGTTGGTATTTGGTTGTTAGCGTTTGCAATTAAGGCTTTTAAATCTTGATTTTCGTAAGCATCCCCCTCATAACGTGCTAACAAGATTTCTTTTAAATTCGGAAGATTCCGACGGGTGTTGGCAAACTTTCCTAAATATTCTTCTTCCGTAATAAGTAGAACGGACTCAGAGTGATTCAATATATATTCCATTTCGTCTGAAGTCGATAAAACATTCGTCGGTACCATGATTGCACCAATATTAGCTAACGCAAACCATGAAATCATAAACTCTAAATTATTGGGAAGATGCAATGTCACATGCTCACCTTTTGTGACGCCTAAATCGAGAAAAACGTTACTTAAACGATTTACCTGGTCGGCAAATTCTTTATAGGTAAGTTCAAATCTTCGCTGCTCCCGATCTTCAAAAAGCAGGAATTTTTTATCAAAATGCTTTTCAGTTTTCTCCATTAATAAATCTCGCAACGTTCTGTTTCCGACAATATCCATATCTCTCACATAACCTCCTCGTCGTGAATATGGTAGGCACCATACTAAGTTTGTTGTCAATTAGTTGTTATCTTTCACTTTGGCACCTTGACTTTAATGATATTAAAACGCTTACAAATTGAATCTAGAATGAAACCATGATAAAATTTCTATACGGACTGCAGTCACAGACCATGGTCACAAACCGTAGTCTTTGAATTTATTTTAGGTAAATTATTGGGTTTAGTCAACAAAAATTTATAAGGATTTTTAAATAATTTAGTCTAACTATGCAATTGTGCATAGTTCTAGGTTAGAATTGTGAAAAGGGAAGTAATTGATTTATCAAGAAAGGAGAATTTTAAAATTGCCACCTATGACTCCACGACAGATAAAAGCCCAACAAACTAAAAAGAAGATTCTAGAGGTTGCTTTGGATCTTTTTAGCAAAAAGGGATTTGACCAGGTTACAGTCGATGAAATTGTAAATGTATCAAACACTTCAAAGGGCGCATTCTATGTACACTTTAATTCGAAATACGAAATCTTCTTGGAGAAGTTCAAGGAAATTGATGATTTTTATGAAACTTTTACCGAAACCTTGCCTAGTAAAATGAGTTATAGCGAAAAAATTATCAATCTTACAAAATCACAAATGGTATATTTGAAAGATTGTTTGGGAAAAGACCTGATGAGAACTGTTTATATAAGTGCTCTAACTCCGAACCAACCTAAAACACTCTCAAATACCGATAGGACTCTTTATAAAATTATCCATTCATTTGTTAAGCAAGGACAAGAACAAGGGGAGTTTAAAGATTACATTCCAGCTAAAGAAATTACGATGTTGATTACCCGCTGTATGCGTGGAACGCTTTATGATTGGTTATTGTTTGATGAAGAGAGTTTTGATCTTGTAGAGGAAAGTCAGAAATTTATCGGACCGATTATTGCTAGTTTGTCAAAGTAAAAATTTATGGGTGCCTGTGCGTTGTGATCCCGTAAGTTGACAAAATTCATTCTTGGTGGGACATAGGGACGGGAAGAGACCCTGTGTCCCAATCCATTACTTCCCCTTCAAAAAACTCCCTGCCATTGCAGGAAAACGCTTAAATTCCTTCTTCATTTCTCGAAACGAAAGCACCTCTTTTCCTCTAGTAATCTCGAATTCTAGCGGATATTCATGACAGTTCAAGGGGTAGCTATGAAACGACTTGATAAAGAATTGGATGGCCTCTTCCTGACTGCGGGCATAGATAAAGACAAAAGCCGTCTGGTCCATCTTCAGGGAGTAAAGACCCACCTTGTGAAAACCTAATACATTCTTTTGAAACATTTCTGCTACCTTTTCATGATCTGCTTGATTTAAGTCTATTTTGGAGATATCGTCATCTAGTGAAATTTTCTTTTCCTCTAATAAATGATATAGGCAATGGGCCAAAGCGGATTCCTCAAAAATTATACAATCCATGTACAAATCTCTCACCAACATATGATCACTCCTCTATATTAGATTTTTTTCAACCGTGGATCTCTTTTTAATGGGTTACATTTTCATCTTCAATCGCTCCTGTATGCTCGTTATAATTTACAGCAATGGTACCAACTGGACCATTTCGGTTCTTTGAGACAATGATTTCAAGGGAATGATCCTCGGAATCCCTGTCATAATACGCTTCGCGGTACAAAAACAAAATGACATCGGCATCCTGTTCAACACTGCCCGATTCGCGTATATCAGACATCATCGGACGTTTATTGGCTCTTGATTCAACCGATCGATTTAGCTGTGCCAAGCAAACGACGGGGCAATCGAAATCCTTCGCCATCGTTTTGAGGGATTTCGATATTTCCGTTACCTGCATGTGGGCATTTCCTCCAAAAAATTGAGTCGTTTGAATGAGTGTCAAGTAATCTATAAAAATAATCGGTTTCCTGTGCGGGAATTGATGCATGAGCTTTCTTGTTTTTGCTCTCATTTCGGCAACCGTTTGCCCAGCCCCATCAAAGATTTGCATATGGGTTTCATCGAGATTCCCCATGACATCCGCCCATTTATTTTTTTGACTTTCGGTTAGCATTCTTTTCGGATCCCGCATTTTGGCTCGGTTGAACCCGCCTGTCGAAGCTATCAGTCGCGAGGTTATGAGCTTTTCAGGCATTTCTAAGGAAAAAATGAGTGGCAGAAACCCAGCTCAACCCGATATTTTTGCAAAATGAAGCATCACATCGGTTTTCCCCATCGAAGGCCTTGCTGCTAGAATCGTCACTTCCCCGCTCTGAAAGCCTCCCGTCACGAGATCAAGCTTTTGGATCCCCGTTGTCACACCTTTCGAATGAGGTTGATCCTCCCACGGCACTTCATAGACTCTCTCCAACGCTTGATGTATCGAGGTGTGATCCTCCATTTTCGATTGGTTAATTTTATCCAATTCAGCAATGACTTTCGCAATCTCCCAATCATTCATAGCCGCTCGCGTTAGGATATTTCTCTTTTCCCGTTCCTTCCACAGTTCAAGAATGAGCTTCTCCGTTCCATCGAATTTCTCAAGATCCGCATACGATAATAGCTCCGCAAGATATGACATTCCACCGAATGATTCGAGGTCAGGTAAGGTCGTTAATGAAATCAAATCAATATTCTTACCCGCCCGCTTTAGTTCCACCATTCTTCGCATTAATTCTTGATGCCGTGTACATTCCAGCTGTTCAGGTTGAATCAAGGTATCCTTCAATAAATAATCCGCTTTGATCAAGCTTCCTAAGAACGACTTTTCCGCCAAATTCATCCCTTTTCACCTGCCGTTAGGTCAAGTTCAAATCCTCTTGGAATCGCTCTTCCAGCAGGATTCGATTCGTTAGCTGGTCGATTCTTTACTACAGGCTTTTGTTTCTCCTCATACGAATCAACTTCTTCTACGGTTAGTAAAGATTCATTTTCCCAGTTTTTCAGAATCCCGATAATATAATTCAGCCTTCGCTTGTTATTGGCACACGCAATATTCATCGCTTTTAGAATCATTTCTTTCGGTTGTAAAAAACTAGAATCGTCTAACCAAGCTAACAGCTGCTGTTTCGCATTTACGTTCGAAAAGCCAAATCCATTTGCATCCCAAAACTCTATTATTTCTTTCACATCATCTGTGTTGGGTAGGTTCTCTATCTTTGATCGGAGAGCTTTTTGTTGTTGTTTTTCTTTTTCATTTTCTTTTTGTTTTTCTTTTTGCCCACGTATCGTATCACGACACGGGAACGTATCGTCAGATTCATCATCATCGGTGATAGAAGAATCTATTTCATCCTCGCTGCAGAATGATTCATATAAGCTCCTAATCTCTTCTTTATGTATGGATTCCAAAACATATTGTACAAGAGTTAGATCCTCAACCTCTTTCAATTCGGAAGCAATACAATCCATAACCGGTTTTCCGCCTTTATGGAGGTTTTCTTTCCCCCAGTTCTTAATCGCGAGTTCTCTTGTTTCAGGATTGTAACGAATCAACCTATGGTGCTTCTCGAATCGCTCCATTAACGAATGAACACTTTCAATCGAATAGCCCAAATCAAAAGCCATTTGTTTTTTCGTAATTCGATAGATTCCAATCTGAGTAGTTTGCGGATTCGTCAGCAGATAAAGATAAAAATACTTATCCTCTGGAGTCATTTCTTCTAAAACAATCGGACTCTTCCAAAATTCAGTACGCACCATTCTATATTTTGCCATCCTCATCACTGCCCTTTCTTCACAAAAAGTTCTTTCAAAATATAGATAGGGATTTATGGAGAAAAAGGGACATTCAATTTTGTAAAAATAAAAGAGTAGACCATAACATAAGTTATTGGCCTACTCCAACAGCAAAATTAATTGTGATTTCGTAACTGTAAAATTTCTTGTTCACTTAGTTCTGTTATTCCAGAAATGATTGCAATATCATAACCATCTTCAAGCATTTTTAATGCAATTTCTTGTTTTCCGTTTAATATACCTTCCTTTATCCCTTCATTTCTGGCTTCTTCTTTCCCTACTCGTCTTTCTCCTTCAAAATTGCTTAACAAATCACGCAACTCCTTTGCCTTTGCTTCATAAATGACACGATTTTCTTTATTGGCGCTTAACGTTTCCCATTCGATAAGAGCTTCCCTAACTTGTTCACGATCCATCGCCCATTCCTCCCATTCGGACAATATTGTGATCAATTAAAATTCGAATAAAATCCGTTAATGGGACACAGTTCCCGACCCTGTGTCCAACTATATTTTAATCTAATCGACAAGTGAATGACTGGTAAGGATTTCCCTATTATTCAAACCAATCTTCATCGAAAAAGTACTGCTCAGGCCCCTCCCCTTTACTTTCCTTCAAATACGGCTGAAACGACTCCGGATTCGTTTCCTTTATATCTTCTACCTCTATTAAAAACTGCCACTCATCACCATAATCATACAAGTATAAAAAACGTTGCCCCGTAATGAACCCTAAATCACCAACTTGTACTTTATCTGCTTTTGGACCTTCTGAATCATCATCTGGAGAAGAGATACAGTCCATTGACCATTTTTCTCCGTCCATAAAAAAAGAATAAAGGTGATCATTATCAAAGTCATATGCCTCAAGAATGATATCATGTAAATCTTCCATTGTGTGTTGACTTGATAAGATGACCTTTCGCCAAATGTTTTTCTCAAATGTAACTTTAAATGTATAAATTCCCTTCGTAAACCGCCTCTTATTTCTTGGTAAAGTACTTTGTAAGGATTCCTTTGGAAAAAGCTGTTGAAACGGCAAGAAAAATGGTTGTGAGCTTTGATCTTCATTCATTTTTTTAAGTATTATGTTTCTTTCTTTTTTTGGTAAATCAATATACCCTATTTCGTTTAATTTTGATCCGGGAATGGGATTTATTTCACCATGAATCCTTCTTTCCGATACATTCCATATTTGGATATAACGGTCAAGGAGCAGGATTGGGATGAGCTTTGTCCCCAAGAACGTTAATTTTATTGATTTTGCGAAATAATTACTTTTATTACCAAATGAATCTACACTTTCTTGGTCTATTTCGCATTGCCAAAAGCCAAACCATTCAAAGTAAAGATAAAAAAAATTCCAATCATATAGCCGATATGGTAATTTCCATCTATTATTATTTCGCAATGAAATAACTTTACCAGCCTTTTCTTGTGTACAAATAAAAAACAATTCATGAAGTGAATCGATAAGCGGATTATCAGACCTATCCAATAATTTTGCCCAATTCACATCAACCCAAAAAGTTTCTAGTAAAAAGAAATATTTTTCAATATCCGTTAATTTTTTGTACAACGCTATCCTTTCTGTTGGATGCAGTATCATTTTCCCGCCTTTCCCTAAGACCTTTTCAAATAATCGTCCGCTAAGGGCAAGAAAATAAAAGAAATGAATATATGGATAATATATCTGTTCGGTATAGGCTGTTGCGGTTTCATTTCTTACCGTTATCCGTTTATTAATTTCCGGCAAATGCTTTCTAGAGATATGTTCCATCTTATTTGTTAGCTGTATGGAATGAGCGCTTAAATAATCGATAAAAGTCTCAAAATCTTGTACTAATGTTCCCGGAACAATTCCATTTATTGAGGAACATTGGTACTCTAAATTATTGGCGTCTTCTTTTACTAAATTATGCTGATTGCCACTGACTTCTGACTCATTCCATAATTCCCCAAAGGATAGCTGAATTTCCTTATTACTGGTTTTATTATATATTGGATTAATATCTTTCATCGAATTCTCCCTTGATCATTAATTTGATTTATAGACGCATAGTTCTGTATCTTCTTAAATGGGACACAGTTCCCGACCCTGTGTCACCCAATAATCTTTTCCCAAGTAATATTGAAAGCTAATTTCCAAATAGTAGCCAAACAAATAATGGTAATCACAAAATATAGATAAATCCCGTATGAGAACAAGGTGCTGACAAAATGTAGACCAGCAAACAATCCAACAAACAGCATTAAACCGAATACAATCGCACCGTTGCTGTTTTGATTGTACTGATCGAAAGACTCTGAGAAAGGAATTGACTTTTTAAGAATCATAAAACAAATGACAGCATAAGTGCAGGCATTTAAAAATACAACTACAAGATCTGGTAAAACTCCTACTCCAAATAATACAATAAATACTGCGCTTAAAACCAAGTAAACTGGTAAATATAACTTAAAGATAAACGCCTTTATCGTACCACTAAATATCGGCTTTAGTTGTTGTATAGGAGCAACCCTGTAAATCCACGCCCCCTTATATTTTCCTGAAAACTTCAGAAGGATCATGATGGTCGGGATGATGATTAAGCTAAAGTAAATTGTTAAATATAATTTGCTAGTCGATAAATGATCTAGATTGGTATCAAAGCCATTCATGATAAAAATAAAAGGAATCACAATGGAAAAGCCCAAAGATGGATACACCTTTAATTTAAAATCTCGTTCATTTTTCATCATGGAACTGGCAAATCGGAAAAAGGCTTTTTCTTCATTTGAGTGGCAAATGACTCTAAGGAACAAAGACCTTAGCTTACTATGTTTATTTTCCTTTGCTTTCCCATGATAAGTGAGCTTTTGAAGGTTTTGTTCAAAAACATGATTACATTTCATATAAATCCAAATGGATAGGAGAGGAATCAGGATTCCTAAGGCTAAAAAGACAAGGTAAAACAACTGAAAGGCCCCATTCATCAGCATTTCCATACTTGCTCCATACCACATCGGAAAGATAAATATTTGCCACCATTGCGGTTCAAGCGATACGGTTAAGTCCATAAACTGAAAAGAGCGAACAAGCAATTGGTACCCAATCATAATCATAAGTGATAACCCAATTTGGACATAATTAATAATATCTTTTAATTTTTCTCCATCAAAGAATCGTAAAATAAATAAATAGATAAGAGCAGTTAGCCCGACGATCAACAGGTCAATTAGGATAATATTTACAACTAAAACTAAGAAAAACAAGAAGCCATTTTTGACAAGCCCCACAATCAAAGGGATACTGACAAGCGCTATCGTAAGGAAAAACAAATATATAACAACATGCACCATTTTCGCGGTGCTAATCGTTTTTCGATCAACTGGCTTTGGAAACAGGATGTTTCGATCACGGACGTCTAATAAAACAGAAGAAAAATCGGCAATCATGGAGGTCATGACAAAAAAGGTGAAAATTCCAAAGAAGAAACTCATTTGAAAAAGATAATTGTCACCCATAAGTACAAATGGAAGCATAAACAGACTAAATAACACGTAAATCCATAAGGATTTTATATACTGATTGTTAGTTTCCTTGTCTTTCTTTTTCGCATTTTGTGAGAAAATGGTAGGCACACGCCGGCCATCCATCGTTAACTTGACCTGTAAAATTCTTCTCATTATCTTGTAATCTACGCCAAAGCTACTAAATACTTTCTCAAAACGATCCAATAGTTTCAGCGTGTGAAAGTCCTGCATTCTTACATCTCCCTTACAACCGATACAAATTTTGCACCAAGTTCTTTATGTTCATTAAATCCTGTAAGTTGGTTAAAAATTTGTTCAAGTGACCCCTTCGTATTTTGCCGCTTTAACTCTTCAAATGTTCCATCTGCAGCAATTTTACCGTCATGCAGGAGAATGATGCGGCTGCTTATTTTTTCGACCACATCCATAATATGAGAAGAGTAGAAAATCGTTTTTCCTTGTTCGGAAAGTTGTGTCATGATTTCTTTAAAAATCATCACGCTGTTTGCATCCAAACCATTGATAGGTTCATCAAAAAATAATAACTCTGGATTATGTAGTAAGCTCGAGATAATTAACAGCTTTTGACGCATTCCTTTTGAGTAAGATGCAATTCGAGAATAATAAACTTCACCTATCCCGAATAGTTCCATTAGGCTTTTTGCCTTATAATCAGCGAGGTCAAGGTCGAGACCATACAATTCGCCAATAAAGGTTAAATATTCTTGGCCGGTTAAATTGTCGTAAACTTCAGCGATTTCCGGCACATAACCAATTTTTTTTTTATATTCGATATTTCCATCAGAAATATCTTGACCGAAGATTTTGATCTCACCGAAATACTTGTCTTCAATGCCAAGTATGATTTTAACAGTGGTACTTTTCCCAGCTCCATTCGGTCCAATATACCCAATGATCTCTCCTTTTTTCACTTGAAGAGAAACACCATTTAAGACTGACTTTGATCCATAATTCTTTTTCAAATCAGTGATTTCTAATATAACTTCTTCCTTCATCTTAATTCTTAATCCTCCATTTTTGGATTATATATCCATTTAATCTATTTCTAGTGTACCATTAACTCCTTTACTTAACGAACAGTAACAGTGACTGTTTGCAAACATTTGTGAAAAGCTTGATCATTTCCTGTCAAACTGATGATTTTACAAAATCATGATCCGCTTGAACTCTCGGACTAGCTGTCCAATTAACCATGAATATGCCGGTAAATATACAAATGCCTCCGAGTATTACGTACCAATTAATCACTTCATCTAACAATAGCCAGCCTGTTAGAACACCGAAAAATGGTGCTAAAAACAAGAATGCACTTGTCTTTCCGGGATCGCCCTTTTGTAAAAGGTAAAACCAGACAGCAAATTGTACGATCGAAGCCATTAGAGCCAGCCATACTAAAATGGTAATCGATAAAGTAGTGATTTGAACTGAGGGATTTTCTAATATAAAACTGCCAATAAATAATATCAAACCGCCAAACAACATTTGATAAGCGGTTAAAACCCATGTATTGATTCTGGTACCCCACTTTTTGATCAATAGTGTTCCGATCGCCCACGAAACGGCTGAGAGAAAACCTAAAAGAGTTCCAATTTGAAAGTCTACCTGTGCACCAAGTGTAATAAATACGCCTACAAAACCTAAAATAACACCAATCCACTGTTGCAATCTATAAGTCATTTTCATGAACAGTGTTCCAAATAAAACAACTAAAAGGGGGTTCATAAAGGTTAATATAGAAGATTGTCCCGCTGTTATCGTACGTAAACTGACAAAAATACAGCCCATGACACCAGCCGTTTGAAAGAAGCCAATGAGGGCTACTTTTATCCAATCTGAAGCCTCCCTTGGATGAGGAAGACTTAAATATTTTACAGCTATCGCCATGACGACTCCTGCTAGAAGGAATCGCAGCGCAACCAACAGGATCGGTGTCACGTAAGCTAATCCAATCTTTCCAACTGCAAAAGAAGATCCCATTAAAGCCGTTGTCAATACAACTAAAAATCCAAAAAGCCATTTGTTCATTTTGTATACTCCTTCATGACAATTCTTCTAACTTTTTTACCAAGTATATTTATTGTAATCTTTTTATAATTTGATTATTGTCGAAAAATGGAATACATAATAAATCGGAGGTGTTTTTGAGTAAAGACAAATGCCCATGTAGCAAAAGTTGCAAGACTTGTATCATTACTGTCCGAAGTATTCAAATTCAAACTCACCATTTTTACTCCAACACAAAAAATGCTTACAAACGTTGTAATCAACATTTGTAAGCATTATGAAGTCTTAAATCAATTCAGTTCTTCTAAAGATACCGGTGGTCGGGGTCGAACCGACACTCCTTTTGGGAACACGATTTTGAGTCGTGCGCGTCTGCCAATTCCGCCACACCGGCATAGGCAATAATAGTATAAAGTTAAAATGGTGCCGAGGACCGGAATCGAACCGGTACGGTAGTCACCTACCGCAGGATTTTAAGTCCTGTGCGTCTGCCAGTTCCGCCACCCCGGCAAAGGGTTATAAAATTAAATTGGAGGCGGCAACCGGATTCGAACCGGTGGATAAAGGTTTTGCAGACCTTGGCCTTACCACTTGGCTATGCCGCCGTTGGAGCGGAAGACGGGATT
>NZ_AJLR01000094.1 GCF_000307855.1 Schinkia azotoformans LMG 9581
GTTTGGCCGCATTTTCCCTTCTCACCATATTTAAAAATTTGACCAATGAAACAACACAATTTCCAAATTTGTTCATATAATAAATACTACTACACAATTTTACGACCTTTCATTCAACAACTTAGAAAGGAGATCGTTCCCATGAGTAGATTTTATCGATTTCGTCTTCCTCCTTGGTGTCGTCATTTTCTTTTAGTGTTGGAACAGATTATGTTGCCACTTGTTATTTTCCAAGCAATTCGAACTCTTTTTCTCCCAACGACTTTTGATGTCATTTTGCTTTCTATATTGATTTTAACATTAGTTGCCTTTTACTTGGAGTGGATATGAAAAGGGCTGGCCCTATGAATTTCGGGGTCAGCCCTTTTTGCTGTGTTAGAGAAGATGCTGTCATAGTTTTCTTCGTAAACACTGCTTCGCTATTTTTACTAATAATTGTTTTCAGTTTCTCCATTATTTTCGCTACCAACAAAGCTATCACTGCTTTCACTGCTTTCACCGCCACCCCCGTTATCTTCCGCAAATAAAGCCTCGTTCTTTTCCTGTTGAATGCCTTCATTTATTTGTGTGACTAATGTGTGGGCGGCTTGCATTTGCCAGATTGATCGTTGCAGTTTAACAACAATAGTTTTCTCTGAGATGGATGGGTCTGTTTGGTATTGATGAATGATTCTGTGAATGTTATCTGTTTGAGTTAAATAGTAAAATAATAATAATCTTTCATCGTCTGTAAGTTGGTGGTTTTGGCTGTATTCCTTATACCATCCTACGGCTTCAGCCACTTTTTGCGGATAGCGATATAGCGCCTTTCTAAAGAAATCAAGCAGATCGTATATGGGAGATGCCCTAAATGTTCGGTCAAAGTTGAAAAGATAGCTGTACCCTCTTTCATCGTAGAGTAAATGGTTAGGAGATAAATTGCCATGACAAATAGATATGCGGTCTTTGTTTTTCTCTTTTGTTGCTTCATACCAGTCCACTAAGGTATTTAATACAAAATCCTCCATTCGCATTAATTGAACAAAATGCGTGCAATACAATAATTCAAAAGGAGACATATATATTTTCTGCTCACTTTTTTCAATAAATCGTTCATAATCAAGTTTGCGCTTATCGATATTTGCAATAGATTTTTCATAAAAATGCTGAAAATAAGAGTGATTTGCTTTCCCTGTTACCTCGGTAACTTTATGGATTCGAGCTGCTTCCCTCATTAAATCCACAAACCGTTGATCCGCTCGTACTTGCCCATTATCAATCCATGGCATTAGATAAAATTCGCAGCCACTGCTATTATCACTTTGTAAATGCCTGCCATCGGAACTTAAATAAATTGGAACAACATGGCGGTAGCCCTTGTCATGCAAACGATTAACGGCTTGCATAAATCGATTTCGCTGCTCTTCCGAGTATCTGACTTCTTTTAATGCAAAAATTCCTTGTTTTGTGTATACTTTTTTGATCTTCCCATAATCCTCGATAAAATCAGGTTCCAACCTATACTTTGTTAATATTCTAAAATATGGTTCAAGTGTTTGTTGTTTCAATAAAAATCACCTCACGGAACTCCATGATGATTAGAAAAACAAGTGCTTAACGAAGCACAAAGCCTATTTCATAAAGTAAAAATAAGGGCTCCCATATGGAAGCCCATTATTTTTCAACTCCAGCATAGGCAGGGATATAGAGAATTTGCCCTTCTTTTACAATTTCATCATCCAACCCGTTCAAGCGGATTATTTGAGTTGTAGAAATATCATAGGTTTTAGCAATTGTTCCTAATGTCTCGCCATTTTGGACAATGCGGAGCCTTAATTTTGAAAAATCCTCTTCACCATCGGAAGAAAGCATTTTTGTTAAATATAAGGCATTTTCTGTTCTCATTGAACGTTGTGGCTTTACTGTTTCATTTTCAACTGCCTCTGCAACATTTTCTCTTGCTCCGGAAGTATTATAGGTTGCTTGCGGTGTTCCATATAGGCTTTTTGGATTCCAGCCTTGTTCTTGTTGCTCCGAACGACCTTTCATACCAATTTGCGGAGACCTCTTTGCTACAATATTCACTGGGATAGCTGTTTCTTCAACGGCAGCTTCAGCAACTGCATCTGCATCCACAACATCTTCCGTGTTTGCTTCGGCCACAATTGGTCGCTCTGCTAACTCAAATTCATCCACTTGATCAACATCCACGACTTCGCTCTGATTTGGCACTCCTTTGGAAACAAGCGTTAAATTAACCTCTGCTCTTTCTGCGGCTGGCGGTACCTCTGTTGCCTCAGCAGCATTTTCTAAATCAGCAGCCTCATTTTCAGCCTCTTGTTTTCGAACTTCTGTAGTAAACGATGGAAAAGTATCCTCTTCTTCTTTTTCGCTTTCTACCTGTGACTTTTTAAAAGTATCAAATACACTTTGTCTAAAGGCACTTCCGAGTCCGTCATTGGTTGTTACAGCTTCGATTAAAGAGGGCGGCTGAGGAATTTCCAGCTGTACATTCAAAGAAGCCTGGCGAGCCTCTATCGCCTCCTCGTCATCATCAACCGATTGATCTGCTTGAACCTCTTGATCCGGTTGAATACCTAACTCTCCCCGTATATCCTGCGCCACTGGAATTTCACTAAATCTCGAAATTTCCTGTACACCTTCACGAACCTCTTGTGGTTCATAAACACTCTGTTGCTCTTGTTCTCTCTCATTTGCAATCCCACTAATGCACAGGTCCGCCTTTAGCTCAAGCCTGCCGGTTTCGGGAATTTCGTAATCAAAGGATTCCACAAGTACATATACTTCCTCAAGGCTACGGATACGATTAGTCGGGATCGTAATATCAATTGGGAAGCGGTGCTTCATAGCGAGATTTCCATCACCATTTTCGCTAACTTCGTCGACAGTTCTGTAGATGGCGGAATCCCGAAGTGAATTAATTTCATCCTCACCATCACGAGTTTGTGCACGATATTCTCCAGAAAGTACTAATGCACCACGTATGGATATATATTTGTCATGTTCTTGTACAGAAATTTCAGGTTCTAACGATATACCAATTAAATCAGATACTTCCTGTCCTTTTTTAAACCATACAGATTCTTCTACTGAAAATCGTATAGAAGATGTTTGATTAAATGTCAATGAACGTCCTCCCCCTTCTATATTTAGAGGTTATTCAAAAAGCAAAATACAACTTCACCTTTCGAATCCAATTTTTACTATGACATTACAGATTTATGTAGGGACAGGCATTTTTATGCCATATTTTTAATGCGCAAAAATAGAATCATCCTCAAAATACCTAAAACCTATACGAAATGTCACATTAAATCCAATAAATAAAAAAAGCACAAGAGATCATAAATAAAATCCCTTGTGCAAAACCCAAAAGTAACCAAATTCCTAAAATTAAATTACTCCACATTCATTTTAGCTTTTTGATATTCCTCAACAAACTTTCTTGCCGCTGCTGCAATTTCTTCTTCTGTATCATAATTGTATAGTGCTCCGCCTACGCCTACACATACTGCACCGCTTTTTACATAGTCACCGATATTATTCAAATTAATACCACCAGTAGGCATTAGCGGAATATGTCCTAGAGGTCCTTTTACATTTTTCAGATAAGAAGGACCTAAATTATCTGCTGGGAAAACTTTCACTAAATCTGCCCCGGCTTCATAGGCAGTCAATATTTCCGTTGGTGTCATCGCACCTACCCCAATAAAACAGCCATAGCGCTTGGCAACGTCGATCGCACTTTTTGAAACAACTGGGGTTACGATAAAGTCAACACCTGCATTAATAGCTTCCTTCGCAGTCTCACCATCCAAAACGGTACCGGCACCAATAAGTATTTCACCATTAAAGTGCTCCTTAACCGTTTGGATTGCCTCGAGACCACCATTATCCTCAACTGTAATTTCAACAGCTGTTATCCCCGCAGACTTCAATCCGGAAACAATAGATACAACCTTCTCTGGTGTCATCTTACGCATGACTACGACAACGCCAGATTCCATTAAACGTTGAAAAATTCGATATTTTTCCATTCAAAAAATTCCTTTCATCACTATTCAAGGACGATTAACGCTTTATTGGTATTGAAACTTTTAGCTTCAAAATATGAAACTGCATCATCAAAATTAATCTTATGAGTAATATAAGACGCTGCGTTTACTTTTCCATCTTTAACAGACTGAATAACATATTCAAAATCTTCTTTAGTCGCATTTCTGCTTCCCATTAAAGTTAGTTCCTTCGCATGAAAGTCTGGGTCGTTGAAAGTGATTGTATCTTTCACAAGCCCTACATAAACGACCTTCCCACCATGGCATACATAATCAAATGCATTCGTCATCGAAAATTTATTTCCAGTTGCATCCATAACTACAGTTGGAAGCCAGCCGGCATTCACAGCTTTTAATTCTTCAACAGCCGCATCAGATGCTTTGACTGCAAAATCACAACCTGCCCATTCTTTGCAGGCCTGTAAACGTTCTTCATTAATGTCCATAATGATTGTTTTCGCGCCTTGAAGCTTGGCAAATCTTGCTGCCCCCATCCCAATCGGTCCTGCACCAACAATCAATACTGTTTCACCTTCACGAATATCAGCTCTTCTTACTGCATGGGCACCGATACATAACGGTTCAATTACCGCCGCTTCTTCTAGAGATAATTCGTTTACTTTAAAAACATGGCTTTCCGGAAGGACTAAATGTTCAGTCATTCCTCCATCTATATGAACGCCAAGAACCTTCATATTAGTACAGCAATTTGTTTTACCATTTTTACAAGAGATACATTCTCCACAATGCATATAAGGAATAACAGAGATTAGATCACCTGCTTCAACTTTTGTTACATGGGCACCAACACGTTCAACAACGGCTGATAATTCATGACCAAGAACTCTTGGATAGGCAAAAAATGGCTGGTTTCCGCCATAAGCATGAATATCTGTACCACAAATTCCTATTCTTTTTACCGCTACTAATACTTCATTATCAGCAATGACTGAAGGTCTTTCTTGTTCAATCATTTTCATTTCTCCAGGCTGTTGACATACGATCGTTTTCAACTTTTACATCTCCCGTTAGTAAAATAAGAAACTGGAGGGACTGTACAAAATTTGGAACAGCAGAACCGCCCCCCTGTTTCACTTATTGTTCAATGAATTCTAAAGTTTTTTTCATTCCTAATTCTTGAAGCATCATAATATGTTTCGCAATAAATATTGAAAGCCCCTCTGCTTCTGATAACGTCTTTTCACCCAGCAAGTCATTAACAACAAGTTCTTTTACCAATTTAGTTGTACACTCCGTCGTTCCATCATATTTCTCCCAAAATTCACGGAATTTCGAAATAACGTCATGGCTGTCCCTAATTTCATACAATCCATTAGGACCATGTCCAAAAAACTTGTTTGCTTCCTTATCGTCTTCGACTACCTTATAAAAAGAAGTTAAAGCTGCCAGGCTGAAAGCCAGTCTTTTCGGATATGCCCCCTCTGCTTCTTTAAAAGCCAGTAAGCTTGGCATAACCCTTGTTCGATATTTTGAATATCCATTTAAACTAATATCCAACAATCGATGATGCAGAAACGGATTCAAGAAACGGTCAATGATATCATGAATATATTGACTAGAGCTTTCCTTTTCCTTCGGCTGTAATGTTGAACTTATTTCTTCCATCATCGCATGAATTATGAAATTACCGAGTAAATCATCTTTAATCCCCTCTCTTACCGTTTCAACCCCATACAAAATTCCGCAGGAGGCAAGGAGCGTGTGAGGTGCATTTAACAATTTTACCTTTAATTCACGGTACGAAGTGATATCATCGAAATAAACATTTAATCCAGCTTTTTTAAAAGGAAGCTTTTCTTGTAGTTCAGTTGGTCCATCAATAACAAACAAATGATAGGGTTCTGCAACTGTCATTAATTCGTCCTGATAGCCAAGACGATCCGCTAATTGTTGCTCTTCGCCATGCGGAAAACCTGTTACGATCCTGTCCACAAGTGTATTGCAAAACGAACACTCATTTTCAACCCATGTCCAAAATGACTCCGGAAGTCCCCAATTCAATGTAAGCTTTTTGCAAAGCTCCTTTAAAACAACCCCATTATTCTCTACTAATTCGCAAGGAATAATCATCCAGCCACGGCCCTTTTCACCGTTAAAAATTGTATAACGGTGGAATAGCAGTGACACAAGTTTGCCTGGAAATGATAGAGGGGAAGCAGCTTCGTCAAAACTCTCATCAACATATTGCAGCCCTGCTTCTGTTGTATTAGAAAATACAAATTCAATGTCAGGAGATTCCGCTACCTTTAGAGCCTCTTCCCAATCTGAATAAGGGTTGATGCCTCTACTTATGGAATCAATTACATCAATCTTTTCGACAGTAGTCCCTTGGTAAATCCCTCTTTGGATAAGGGTATACAAGCAGTCTTGGCGATTCAGCTTCGGTACAACCTTCCCTCTAGGGGTTGGCTGAAGAGCAACAACACGGCCTTGAAACTCCCCAACCTTATTCATTTCGAAAAACATCCAATCAATGAATCCTCTTAAAAAGTTTCCTTCCCCAATTTGCAACACACGTTCAGGATAAGAGGATGATGGAAGTCCGTTAGCAAAACCAGTTTCTAATAGAGTTTTTTTATTTAATAATGACGAAGTATTAGACATTTACTCATCTCCTACATGGTTACGCCATCTTTAAAAATGGCTATTTCTTTGTAACCATAAAGTTCATTGTTAGTCTGTTTTCTTCCAGAAGCTACGTCAATAATATACTGGAAAAATTGTTCTGATAATTCTTCCATAGTAGTGCCTTCTACTAACTGACCGGCGTTGAAATCTATCCATCTTTTTTTCTTTTCTGCAAGTGCTGTATTCGTTGCGACTTTGACAGTTGGTGTTGGGCCTCCAAATGGAGTACCTCTTCCTGTTGTAAATAAGACGATTTGGCAGCCGGATGCTGCTAAGCCAGTTACTGATACTAAATCATTTCCTGGACCTTGAAGAAGACTTAAGCCCTTTTCAGTTACACGGCCTCCGTATTCAAGGATATCATTAACGGGGGAAAATCCACCCTTTTGAACACAGCCTAACGACTTTTCCTCTAATGTTGTAATACCGCCAGCTTTGTTTCCTGGAGAAGGATTTTCATAAACTGGCTGGTCATATTTGATAAAATACTTTTTGAAATTATTAATTAAATCTACAATTCTCGCAAATGTTTCTTCATCCTTGGCGCGGTCCATTAAAATTGTTTCCGCACCAAACATCTCCGGTACTTCTGTTAATACCGTGCTTCCTCCATAAGAGATCAACTTATCAGAGAATACGCCAAGCAGTGGATTGGCTGTAATACCGGAAAGTCCGTCAGAACCTCCGCATTTTAACCCAATCTTCAGGGAAGAAACCGGAACCGCTTCTCGTTTGATTCGACCAGCGTACTCTGCGAGCTCCTCAAGGATTGCAAGACCTTCTTCAAACTCATCCTCAACCTGCTGCACAGTAAGGAATTTTACGCGATCAGGGTTATATTCACCGATCACATTTTTAAATAAATCAATGTAATTATTTTCACAGCCTAGCCCTAACACGAGGACTCCCCCTGCATTTGGATGATGAATTAGATTTGCTAATATTTTTTGGGTATAAACTAAATCATCACCTAATTGCGAGCAGCCATATGGGTGAGCAAAATGACTAAAGCCATCGATATTGTCTACCTTTATTGAACGCTCCGCCATTTTCACAAGGTTTTCGGCCACCTTGTTAATGCAGCCTACAGTATTAATAACCCAAATTTCATTACGCACACCAACATCGCCATTTTCACGAGGATAGCCCATAAACGTAGGGCTTACTTTATCATTGGTTGCGCTTAGTTGATTATTTGTAGGATTAAAGGTATATTCAAGTTCACCCTTTAAATTTGTTTTTACGTTATGCGTATGAACAAATTCACCAGGATCAATATCTGCCTCGGCATGGCCAATCGGAAATCCGTACTTAACAATATTGGAACCCTTTTTAATAGGTTTGCATGCTACCTTATGACCTCTTCCTATATCTTCCATGAGAGTAACCTTGTGACCGTTGATGATTAACTCGTCACCTTTTTTCATATCAGCCAAACAGATCCAGACATTATCATCAGGATGAATTTGAGTGACATTTAGGACTGCATTATTCATTAGAAAAGACTCCCCCTGTTACTAGAATAGTAGATTTGGCAAGAACATAGAGATACTTGGAACGAACGCCATTAATAACGCTGCAATAATTAGTATTACTAAGAACGGCCAGCTTTCTTTTACGAATTCCTCTACCTTCGTACCGGTAACGGCACAAGTTACGAACATGATTGTCCCTAGCGGTGGTGTCATTGTACCTATACTTAAACAGATAATGAAGAAGATTCCGAAATGGACGGGATCAATCCCATATTGCATCAACATTGGCATAAATAATGGCGTTAAGATAATAATAGAA
>NZ_AJLR01000095.1 GCF_000307855.1 Schinkia azotoformans LMG 9581
CCTGCCCCAATGATAATAAGAATGGAGGCTGCTGTATGAGCAGTTTCCAATAAAGCCTGCATTAAATGCTTGATTTTCATTTCACGGTATACTAACAATCCAAGAATTAACGCATACAATACCGCAATTGCTCCTGCTTCTGTTGCACTGAATATTCCCATACGGATTCCACCGATAATAATAACCGGTAAAATTAGAGCCAGGATGGCATCTTTAAAGGAAGATAGAAACTCCTTCATTGTGATTTTCTTTTTATTATCGGTTTCAAGATGGTGCTTCTTTGCGTAGAAATAAATATAAATCATGTACATGATACACAAAGCCACGCCTGGTAATACCCCTGCTAAAAACAGTTTTCCAATTGAAACATTTCCAACATAGCCGTACATGATCATTGCAACACCCGGAGGGATAATCGGTGTAATCAATGCTGCCGCACCAGTTAAGGTTGTTGCGAATGCTTTTGAATATCCTTTTTTCTCCATTTCAGGCACGATCATTTTTGCCTGCATTGCTGCTTCTGCTAAGTTCGAACCACTAATACCACCCATTAATGTTGCAAGTACAACGTTAACCTGTGCCAGCGCCCCTGGTAATGGACGGGTAATAACTTCAGCAAATTTTAACATTCTGGATGTAATCCCTGTATAATTCATTAAAATACCAGCGGTGATAAAGAAAACAATCGCAAGAAGGGGAACCGATTCTAATCCACCAATGATCCTTTGTATCATGACTGTTATCGTAAAGCTATCATTAAAGAAGAAATAAACCGATGTACTCACTATTAATGCAAATGCGATAGGTACATTAATTAAAAATAGAACTAGTAAAACGATAAGCATCAATGTTAATGCCATTAGTTAACACCCCCCTCTTTTCCATTGTCAGATTTGAACGAGCGAATCAAATTGACTGTATAATGGATAGCGGTTAAAAACCCACCGACAGGAACAGCAATATCAATATATTGATAACTCAATCCCAAAACAGGCGTAATCTTAACTGCGGCCTGAGAAGTTAAATCCATTCCTAAATAAATGAAAACATAGATTAATACAAAATAAATGGCAATAGCTCCTATAACGTTAAATACATTGCGGATCGGCTTTGGCATCATCAGCATGAAATAGTCTACCCCAACGTGTCCGCCACGTTTCATTGCCGAGCTAATTCCAATGAAAACCATCCAAATAAATAATCCAAGCGTAACCTCTTCTGCCCAGCCTATTGGGCTGTGTAAGACAAAGCGAAAAATTACATTTATAATGGTAAAAAAGAGGACCCCTGAAAGAGCAATAACAGAAAGTACATCATCTAGTGGATAAAACCATTTTTTTAACATATTATCCCTCCCATTTACACCTAGGTAAAAACCGAGTCTATGAAATCGAAATATTGACTCATAGACTCGTAGTTTTATTTTCTATTGACGATTTTTAATTAAATCCTCAACTGTTTCATAAAGATTTGGTGACCAGTTAGGAAATGCAGTATAAACTGATTTTGCTTTCTCTTTGAACGCAGCAAGATCTACCTCGTGAACTTCAATGCCTTCATCTTTAAATTGTTGTAAAACTTTCTCAGACTCTTCTTCTACGATTCCTTTACCGTATTCACCAGCTTCATCGCCAGTTTCTTTTAGGATTTGAACGATATCTTCCGGTAATGTTTGAAGGAAGCTAGTTCCTGCAACCCATGGACTCATAATTTTTGTGTGTTCAGTTAATGTAAGGTGCTTCGCCACTTCGTGTGTTTTTGAACCTTGTAGTACTGGAAGTGGATTTTCAGCACCGTCTACTAATCCTTGCTGTAGTGCTGTATAAAGGTCAGCTAATGGAAGTGGAGTAGGTGATGCTCCTAATGCTTCAAATGACTTAATATACATTTGGTTATTTGGTACACGTATTTTTAATCCTGCTAAATCTTCTGGCTTTGTAACAGGCTTTGTTGTCATTAAATGACGCTTACCATAAATTGTGTTTGTTGTAACGATATCAAGCCCTTTATCGTTTAATTGTGAAGATAAATCTTTAAACCAATCTGTAGTAGTTAAATAGAATAGATCATCAAAGTTTTCAGTTAAATATGGTGCAGTTAAAATTCCAAAATCGGGAACATAATCCATTAAGAAATCATAGCCAGTGAAAATAACAACATTATTTCCCATCATAGCTTGTTCAACTACATCTTTTTCAGAACCTAATTGAGAGCTTGGATATAATTTCAATTCAAGTCTGCCATTCGATTTTTCTTCAGCTAACTCTTTCCATTTATTTGCTTGCTTATCAAGTGGCTCACCTGGCTGGTTACCATAGGCTACGTTGATTACAATTTTTTCATCAGACCCTGCTGCCTTGTCATTACCTTTTGACGCACCTTCTTCACCTTTAGAAGAACAAGCTCCTAAACCTAATACAAGCATAAGCGAAAATAATAGAAGCGTTGATTTTTTAAAAAAGCTCTTCATTATTAGATCTCCTTTACTGTTTAAAATTTTGAATTTCATGATTTTTATTGTAATCGTAACCATTTGCGGTTACAGAAAAACCATTGTTAATTATCTTGATATTCCTTTTCTTTTACCAAGGAAGATTTCCATTTCCTCTTTATATGGAAGACCTTCATTATCTCCTTTTACACTAATAACATGGGCAGCAACTGCATTTGCGAATGTAACTGATTTTTCTAAAGTCCAGCCTTGAATCATACTGTACAAATACCCTGCTGCAAAACCGTCCCCTGCTCCTATAACATCAACAACATCAATGTCATTATGTGCAGGAACATTAACTTTATCTCCATCCTTAAAAGCAGTAGCACCACGCTCACCCTGCTTTAAAACAGCATGGTGAATGCCGGCCTTTGTAACCTCTTGAATAAACTGATCAGGTTCAGACGTTCTGAGAAGAATCTCAGCTTCTTCTTCCCCTATTAATAAAACATCAACATAAGGCAGATAGGATAAAAGGGTTTCCCTTGCCTCCTCCGGACTCCAAAGCTTTAAACGGATGTTTGGGTCAAACGTCACTGTCAGATTGTGCTTTTTGGCCATCTTTAATAGATGAAGCATGACTTCTTTATTAACATCATTCACCGCTGGAAACACGCCTGATATATGAAATATTTTGGCTTGCTTCACGTAATCTTCATCAATTTCATTTATATTAAAGGATAATGTCGGTGATTGCTGTCGATAATAATAGGAATTTACTTTTTCACTGCTAAGCAATTCTTTAAAATAAATGGATGTCGGGTAGCCTTCAACAAGCTTAACTTGAGAGACATCAACACCTTCACCTCTTACAAAGTTATAAACATATTTGCCAAACTCGTCTTTACCGAGACGGCTTATCCAACCGGCTTTTAAACCTAGACGTGAACAGCCGATCGCAACGTTTAACTCTGCACCTCCCACCTTACGTTCAAAAGTGTTAACGAACCTAAGAGGACCTGTAGTTGAAGGGTTAAAAGATACTAAAGCATCCCCTATTGTCAAAATGTCCAACATTCTCTCTCCAATCTTTATTTCAATTATTCCAGTAATCTACGTTGATTTTCTAACAACAATGCTTGGGGAAAATCGAACATTCATAGGATCAGGCTTAGCATTTGACCTAATTTGTTCCAATAATTTTTCCGCTGCATATTTTCCCATTTCAAATGCTGGTTGTGAAATAATCGTTAGACTTGGCTCGTAAATTTCCGAAAAAGATACTTCATCAATACTGATCAAGGCTAGATCTCTTGGAATGGACATTCCTTTCTTTTTTACAAACTTCAGTATTTCAAGAAGAGTTAAATCGTTACCGGAAAACAAGGCTTCAGGTACTTCAGGTTGGTTAAACATTTCCTCCAACACATTTTGCATATCGGTTAACTTCACGCCTTTAATGTAACCGGGTGGGACGATTAGTGATCTTTCCTTTAACGCTTTTTTATACCCTTCCACCCGTTCCACACGAGGTGTGATTCCTTTATCAAGGGGAGTCGTTAACATTGCAATTCTTCTATATCCTCTTGAATAAAGATGGTCAACAGCCATTTCAGAAGCGGTCTCATTATCAAGTAAAACTGACGGTATATTCATACCTTTAACCATACGGTCAACAAATATGAGCGGATATTTTTCCTTTTTCATTGACTCATATAGTTCTAAATTATCCCCCGTTGGAAAAACCACTAAACCATCAACCTGTTTGGCACGAAGCATTTCGATATACTTTTTTTCCTTCTCCGGGTTATCGTCTGCATTACAGACAATCACATTAATATCTTCAGAGCTACAAACGTCTTCAATTGCCCTGATCACTTGAGTTGAAAACATGTGTAAAATATTCGCAACGATTACTCCAATTGTTGATGTCTTTTTTTGTTTTAAGCTCCTTGCTAAAATATTGGGTCGATATCCTAAAGTTGCAATCGCTTCCTCAATTCTTGCTCTTGTATCCCCGCTCATATACTCGTAGCGATGGTTAAGATATTGAGAAACTGTACTTTTAGATACGTTTGCCATCTGAGCCACGTCAGCCATTGTGATTTTTTTCAATTTTCTTCTCTCCTGAAACCTACTAAATCGATTTACTAAACCGATTTATCATTATTATAAATGATATGGAAACGTTTAACAAGAATTTTTTAACTATTTTTTATATAAAAAAAGCTATGTTAAAATTACCTTTTAACATAGCTTTTAAATATCTAGAATAATAGATTAGGCAAGAACATAGAGATACTTGGAACGAACGCCATTAATAACGCTGCAATAATTAGTATTACTAAGAACGGCCAGCTTTCTTTTACGAATTCCTCTACTTTCAAACCAGTAACTGCACAAGTTACGAACATGATGGTACCGAGCGGCGGTGTCATTGTACCGATACTTAAACAGATGATGAAGAAGATTCCGAAATGGACGGGATCAATCCCATATTGCATCAGCATTGGCATAAATAATGGTGTTAAGATAATAATAGAAAC
>NZ_AJLR01000096.1 GCF_000307855.1 Schinkia azotoformans LMG 9581
ATTGCTTGTCCCCCAACCCTAATTCAATATAAGTATTTTTCAATTCTTTTGAATCATCATATTTTTCAGGAGCTATATTGGTAGTGTAAAATAAGTTGTGTAAACACAAAAAGGAATAAATCCGTTATAGTAGAGTTGCGAAACATTACTAGAAAGAGATTTATTCCTATGACTCAGTTTACCACAGAACTACTTAACTTCCTAGCCCAAAAGCAAGATATTGATGAATTTTTCCGTACTTCTCTTGAAACTGCTATGAATGATCTGCTTCAAGCAGAGTTATCAGCCTTTTTAGGGTATGAACCTTACGATAAAGTAGGCTATAATTCTGGGAATAGTCGTAACGGAAGCTATTCACGGCAATTTGAAACCAAATATGGGACTGTTCAGTTGAGCATTCCTAGAGATCGTAATGGGAACTTTAGTCCAGCTTTGCTTCCCGCTTATGGACGTCGAGATGACCACTTGGAAGAGATGGTTATCAAACTCTATCAAACCGGTGTAACGACTCGAGAAATTAGTGATATCATCGAGCGAATGTATGGTCATCACTATAGTCCTGCCACAATTTCTAATATCTCAAAAGCAACTCAGGAGAATGTCGCTACTTTTCATGAGCGAAGCTTAGAAGCCAATTACTCTGTTTTATTTCTTGACGGAACCTATCTTCCATTAAGACGTGGAACCGTTAGTAAAGAATGTATTCATATCGCACTTGGCATTACACCAGAAGGACAGAAGGCTGTTCTTGGATATGAAATCGCCCCAAATGAAAACAATGCTTCTTGGTCCACCCTGTTAGACAAGCTTCAAAACCAAGGAATCCAACAGGTTTTCTTGTAGTGACCGATGGCTTCAAGGGGCTTGAACAGATTATCAGTCAGGCTTACCCATTAGCTAAACAACAACGTTGCTTAATTCATATTAGTCGAAATCTAGCTAGTAAAGTGAAACGAGCAGATAGAGCGGTTATTCTGGAGCAATTTAAAACGATTTATCGTGCTGAAAATTTAGAAATGGCAGTGCAAGCTTTAGAGAACTTTATCGCCGAATGGAAACCAAAGTATAGGAAAGTCATGGAAAGTCTGGAGAATACGGATAATCTTTTAACTTTTTATCAGTTTACCTACCAGATTTGGCACAGCATTTATTCGACAAACCTCATTGAGTCTCTTAACAAAGAAATCAAACGTCAAACGAAAAAGAAGGTTCTTTTTCCTAACGAGGAGGCTCTGGAACGTTACTTAGTTACTTTGTTTGAAGATTATAATTTCAAGCAAAGTCAACGCATCCATAAAGGGTTTGGCCAATGTGCTGACACACTTGAAAGCTTATTTGATTAATATTCTTCAACTCTACTTGAGTGTTTACACATAATTATTGACAGTATCAATATAAAACTACTCAGTAATTTTGTTACATAATAAAAAAAGTTACTGAGTATTAATGTTATCAGTAACTTAGGTATAAACCTGATGAGCGAGACATTGAAG
>NZ_AJLR01000097.1 GCF_000307855.1 Schinkia azotoformans LMG 9581
ATCCGCGTGGGATGCGACGTGCCTACTAACCATCTGCCAGCTTATGCGGATGATATTTCAATCCACGCATCCGCGTGGGATGCGACATAGCCCAAAAAGACACGCTTGATTTATTAGATATTTCAATCCACGCATCCGCGTGGGATGCGACGTTAATGTTGGTACAGCTAGACTTTATAACGGGATTTCAATCCACGCATCCGCGTGGGATGCGACTTACAAGATGCAAGCAACCAAGTTGGAGTTGAGTTAATTTCAATCCACGCATCCGCGTGGGATGCGACGGTGGATGTGTCGGGTGTAAAAATCACGATGACTCATTTCAATCCACGCATCCGCGTGGGATGCGACCCAGATGGAACGCTATGGGATGGCAGGTACCTTGAATTTCAATCCACGCATCCGCGTGGGATGCGACTTCATAGCGATAAATTTTACCGTTATCCGTTGTTTATTTCAATCCACGCATCCGCGTGGGATGCGACCTTCGGAAACTACATTGCAGGTGAAGCTGGAGCTATTTCAATCCACGCATCCGCGTGGGATGCGACGTTACTTATGTCCATTATTCCACATTTGAATTCAATTTCAATCCACGCATC
>NZ_AJLR01000098.1 GCF_000307855.1 Schinkia azotoformans LMG 9581
AAAATTTCAAAAGAGGGTAAAATCCCTCTTTTTTTGTCGCCGTTATTTATAGAAGGAGGAAAAATCAAGCTCACGATAAAAACTGAGCAGCACACATTAAACTACCGATTCATGAAAGGAACCACTATGAAAGCACAATATAATAAACGCAAAGGCGGGTACTCCGCTGAACTCGCAAACAACATTTTAGATCGCTCAAAAGCCATTCACTCATTGAGCGAAACGCTTGAGCCTCAAATGAAGTTTGAAGACGGCAAACGAACTGATGAGGTGATTGCTTACAAAGGTTGGTTTTCTCAAAGCGGTTTACCCCCCTTTGAAGTAAAATTCACAGATCAAGTTAAACTTCCCCCTTATCTATCTATTATAACGTTTGATCATCTTCAAGCCTGTGAAGTCAACTACAACATTTACTTTAAGGCTGATGGCATCAAGGAGGTGAAATAATGACCAATAGTCAACTTGCACTTTATCTCTTACAAAGCCTAAATATGGCGCTAGGATCTCAAATCGAGGGCGAGACCTCGTACACAAATAGTTTTGATGTCAAAGTACAGGAAGATGGCTTCCTCTTTCTTCCTCGAATGCCTTCGGGCTATATTATTGACAATGATCTGTATTTTAAGATTTTCTTGATTGCGAACGCTTGTCTCTATCCCCGATACACCTTACTTAAGCAAAATAGCGCCTATTTTGTTCCACTAAATACTGATGA
>NZ_AJLR01000099.1 GCF_000307855.1 Schinkia azotoformans LMG 9581
AAAGGCGAGGCTCAAACAAACGAAACTCGTACAAATGATGTAAAAGTAGCCCAAGCACAACAACCAACACAGGCAGTACAAAGAATAAATGAACAACCAGCAAGTGAGATCGTAAAACAGGCAAAAGAAGATGTACAACGGGATCCTAATTTACAGCGAGCGATTGAAAAAGTCCGGGAACAGGTCGTTAACAATCCAAAGATAGATGGAGAAATAGCTCAAAAAGTAGAAAAGGCAGTAATCGAAGCCCGTCAACTTCAACAAATTGGTCGTGAAAGTATGGGTCGAGAGCGTCTTACTCAAGCCCTGACACAAGCGGAAAATGAATTAAACCAAATGGAATCACGCCAACAGCAGCAGGTGAAAGTGGAACCACCACAAACAGACGCAAGGTCAAAGGGTGAGATTCAAACAAACGAGGTCCGTACAAATGATCCAAAAGTGTCCCAGGCCCAACAACAATCAATACAGTCAGTGCAAAGAACAAATGAACAACCAGCAAGTG
>NZ_AJLR01000100.1 GCF_000307855.1 Schinkia azotoformans LMG 9581
TTTGGTTGCGGGGACAGGATTTGAACCTGCGACCTTCGGGTTATGAGCCCGACGAGCTACCAGACTGCTCCACCCCGCGATAGTAAAAAATATATAATATTGTGCTTCCTTCAAAGTTTGCATAGAAACGACTGTCCCTTTGTCGTCCCGACCTCAGAAAGATTATTCAAGAAGCGTTTCGGTCGGTACGCTGATGCGGATTCGATGAAGCTTATTCGGTCGTGCTCCACCCCGCGATGGTAAAATAATAATTAAATTTATGGCGGAGGAAGAGGGATTCGAACCCCCGCGCGGTTTAACCCGCCTGTCGGTTTTCAAGACCGATCCCTTCAGCCGGACTTGGGTATTCCTCCGCGTTAAATAATATAATATAGAAATGGTGGACCCTGCAGGACTCGAACCTGCGACCGATCGGTTATGAGCCGATAGCTCTAACCAGCTGAGCTAAGGGTCCATTCTAGTTATAGTAGTATGGGGCGACTGATGGGGATCGAACCCACGAGTGCCGGAGCCACAATCCGGTGCGTTCACCACTTCGCCACAGTCGCCATGTCTATAGATGAAAGAAATAGCGGCGGAGGGGATCGA
>NZ_AJLR01000101.1 GCF_000307855.1 Schinkia azotoformans LMG 9581
GGAGATATGGGATATTTAGGTCAGTCACTGCATAGACCTTACCAAATTCATGCTATTCGTAAGATTCGTCAAAAAGCGGCACAGCATGAAGGAGGATTCATTTGGCATGCGACAGGTTCAGGAAAGACCATTACCAGTTTTGTCGCAACGAAATTATTAGCACAAAATGCGATCGGTGTTGATCGTACGGTCATGGTTGTTGATAGAACAGACTTAGATGCTCAAACGCAGGATGAGTTTACGAAGTTTGCCTCGGAATACCATACCGGACAAACGACCGGAAATTCGGTAGACAATACTTTGATTGTTGGGATCAAAAATCAAAAACAGTTGGCTCGAAACCTCCTATCATCAAAAAATAATAATACGATTTTAGTGACCACGATTCAAAAACTCTCTGCGGCTATGCGAAGTGCCCAACAAGAGAGTGGTATAATAGGTATTGTAGGTGTTCAATAGACTTGTTCAAAAAAAGAGGTGGAAAATTGTTAGAAAATGAATATTTCGTGTTCACTGGAACACTCACCACAATGACGAGAAAACAGGCGCAAGCTATTATTTCAGGGCTATAAGTGCCAACTGAA
>NZ_AJLR01000102.1 GCF_000307855.1 Schinkia azotoformans LMG 9581
CAAGCTGAGCTACTTCCCGAACTTGAACAGATATTCTGACTTCCATGTTCGTCACAGGACGTGACGGTTCTTAATGGAAGATCGTTTAAAATGGCGCGCCCGACAGGAGTCGAACCCATAACCTTCTGATCCGTAGTCAGACGCTCTATCCAATTGAGCTACGGGCGCACTACTTAAGGCGACTCTATTAATATATCATATTTACTTTAATCTATCAAGTGGTAATTTATTGGTGCGGCCGAGAGGACTTGAACCTCCACGGGGTTGCCCCCACTAGGCCCTCAACCTAGCGCGTCTGCCATTCCGCCACGACCGCATTCTTACCATAAAGAAAACAAAAGACACTGAATAGACAGCGACTCTTAAGGTTTTAAAGTTTATATTATTTTGAGATGGTGCGGGTGAAGGGAGTCGAACCCCCACGCCAAAGGCGCTAGATCCTAAGTCTAGTGCGTCTGCCAATTCCGCCACACCCGCATAAATGGTGAGCCATGCAGGATTCGAACCTGCGACCCTCTGATTA
>NZ_AJLR01000103.1 GCF_000307855.1 Schinkia azotoformans LMG 9581
AACACCAGTTCCAAGAGGGTCTTTGTCGGGATTGAGGGTGCTGCGATGATGGGAAATCGCGCGAAATTGTCTTTGTTATTGCTGGAATAGTTACTTTCAAAGCTGGAGTCTTTAGTGCTCACTTTTGGCAAAATTTCGTTGCGAATACAAATGCTGATGGCGTAATTAAGAGTTTAACTTGGTCTAATATGACTGGCGGAGATTTATTCAGTCAAGTCAAAGGTTCACTCATGGTTATGATTTGGGTCTTCGTCGGAATCGAAGGGGCTGCTATGATGGGTGACCGTGCCAAACGTAAATCAGATGCTGGTAAAGCTTCAATTCTCGGTTTGATTGCCTTGTTAGTGATTTATATCTTGCTCTCACTATTGCCATTTGGTTTTATGAGCCAACAAGAACTAGCTAATACTGGTCAACCAGGTTTGGTTCATATTTTGAACGCTATGGTTGGCGGTTGGGGTGGTTCACTAATGGCCATTGGTCTTGTGATTTCACTTCTTGGAGCTTGGTTGTCATGGACAATGCTTCCTGTTGAAGCAACACAACAATTATCAGAA
>NZ_AJLR01000104.1 GCF_000307855.1 Schinkia azotoformans LMG 9581
CATTGTTGCACATTCGCTCAAAGCTTTGCTAGACAATTCTTCCATTTTCTTAGAATCCAAACGTTTCATAAGTGAACGAGTTTGGAGTACTGATGTTGCTGACATAGAGAATTCGTCAAGCCCCATACCCATAAGCAATGGTACAGCAGTTTGGTCGCCGGCCATTTCACCACACATACCAGCCCATTTACCTTCAGCATGAGCTGCTTTGATTACATTGTTAATCAAACGAAGGATTGATGGATTGTAAGGTTGGTAAAGGTAAGAAACTTGTTCATTCATACGGTCCGCAGCCATTGTATATTGGATGAGGTCGTTTGTACCAATTGAGAAGAAATCAACTTCCTTAGCAAATTGATCTGCAAGCATTGCTGCTGCTGGAATTTCAATCATGATACCTACTTCGATACCATCTGCAACTGGAACACCATCAGCAATCAATTTGGCTTTTTCTTCGTCATAAATCTTCTTAGCTGCACGGAACTCAGTTACGAGCGCAACCCCATTTCTTTTATTTTTTACCAATTCTC
>NZ_AJLR01000105.1 GCF_000307855.1 Schinkia azotoformans LMG 9581
CGTTGACGTTGATGGTCAAAAAGTTATTAAGAGTGCTTTTTTTAACAAAACGTCAACTAAAAAACGTCAACAAAAAGTTTTTGTTGACGACAACGTGAATAATTCAGTTGATGGCAATCCAGAGGGGAATGAAGAGATTTTATTTTTAAGGAATCTAGTGTCCGAACTCCAATCAGAAAAAAAAGAGCTTCATAAGCTATTAGACCAGCAACAACGTTTAGCCTTACAAGATAAAAAATTACTTGAAGAATATAAAGAAGAAATTAAGGAATTAAAATCTTTGATGGTACCAGTACGAAAAGATGATAAATATCCTATGGTACAAAAATCTAAAGACATAGATAATACAAAAGAAGAACTTCATACAAAAAATAAAAAATGGTGGCATTTTGGAAGGAATGTAAAATGACTAAACAAACTTTTGATGATTTAATTAATCAGATTAATACTGTTTCTAACGATGTACAGAGAGAACGTGGGACTCTCTTTGAAAAATTGACGTTAGCTTAT
>NZ_AJLR01000106.1 GCF_000307855.1 Schinkia azotoformans LMG 9581
TGGCGCAAGACTTGAACGTGCCCTTTATAACAAACATGGAATACGGTGTTTTATCTGTAATCTTGGTCATTCTCGTTGCCTTCCTTGCTGGTCTTGAAGGTATCCTTGACCAATGGCAATTCCACCAACCAATTATCGCCTGCTCGCTCATCGGTATTGTTACTGGTCACGCATCTGCAGGGATTATCCTCGGTGGTTCGCTTCAATTGATCGCTCTTGGTTGGGCTAACGTTGGTGCCGCTGTCGCACCCGATGCTGCCCTTGCCTCAATCGCCTCATCTATTTTGATGGTTCAATCAAACACCTTTGATTTGACTCACATCATGGGTACTATCGTTCCTGCTGCTATCTTGCTTGCAACTGCTGGTCTTGTATTGACTACTCTTGTACGTATGCTTTCAGTTGTGCTCGTTCACCAAGCTGACCGTGCTGCGGAAAATGGTTCTTACTCAGGTGTTGAAATGTGGCACTTCATCGCGCTTATCTGTCAAGGTTTGCGTATCGCTATCCCTGCTGGACTTCTTTTGGTTATCTCACCTGAAGCTATCCAAAACGCACTTGCTGCTATTCCTCCAGTTAT
>NZ_AJLR01000107.1 GCF_000307855.1 Schinkia azotoformans LMG 9581
TCTTCCTTCGGTAGCTGACGAACAAGGAAGACTCGCAAGTTTGATTGGAGCGAGTGTTTTTCCAATTGGGCTAATCGGTATCTTATTGGGTGGTGGCGAGCTGATTACTTCAAACATGACCGCTGTTTCGACTTCATTTTTTGCTAAAAAAGTGACTTTGAGTGAATTACTAAAAAATTGGTTAATCATTACTGTATTTAATGTCCTTGGTGCTATTTTTGTCGCTTTTGTTTTTGGACATCTTGTCGGATTGACAGGTATTGGAGCTTACAAAACGGAGCTTCTTAGTTTAGCACAATCGAAAATAAATGCTAGTTGGTCCCAAGAATTTCTCTCAGGAATCGGATGTAATTGGTTTGTTGGTCTGGCAATGTGGATGTGTTATGGGGCTAAAAATGCTGCTGGAAAAGTATTAGCAGTTTGGTTTCCGGTTATGGCTTTCGTTGCGATTGGTTTTCAGCATAGTATAGCTAATGCCTTTGTCATTCCAGCGGACAATTTCTAGCTGACAGAGTAATTTGTCAGTAGATCGGAAGAGCGTCGTGT
>NZ_AJLR01000108.1 GCF_000307855.1 Schinkia azotoformans LMG 9581
AAAAATCATACTGTATATATAATTGATTTACTTTTTCAATAATCTTAATCCCAATTGGAGTAAGGGAAGTATATTGCAACATTAATCTAAACAGTGAAGCAAGGATTAATGAAGGTTCCATTTCAAAAAAGAAACCTACTAAAAGAATAAAATACCAAAGTGTTAGGACATGGTAGGAAATGCCATTTTTGCTTTTTATAATCGGATTATTATTATCCTCTTTAGGCAGGCGGCTAATCGAAACCATTCCCAAAATGATGGCTACATGAAGGATAATTAATATATGGTTTATTAGAATATGCGGTGGATTCGCAGCAACCACAGCTAATAATATAAAAAGCCCCAAACTGAATAGCATGCATGAAAGATACGTAGACAAATGATGTCCGCCTGAAACAATTCGTAATGATACAAATGCAAGTACAAGAATAATAGTTTGCGAAGTTATATGTAATGACACGGCAATTGTCAATAAAACGAGCACTTTAATAAAATAACCAATTAGTAGCTCAAACCCATACCGCAAAAAATCCTCTTCCTCAACATAACCGCTTGCAACAGCTAGTTTTCTAGCAAACAACTGAGAAATTCTCGTAATCAACATTTACCACCTTCCAGCAATTATCCAATTTAAATTAGTTCTACATTATTCAACATATTAATCAATAGATTTGGGATAAACTCCATGAAATCGGGGATGAATTCTTGAATTTGCGGGACGAATTTGAAAAATCATTTAATTTTAGAATCTGCATCTGCATTTATCCCGGAAATATGGGGATTTATCCCGACTTTTGATGAGTTTGTCGCAAAAATATTGTAATTATTGGAATATTTTATATGATTGCTGTTGAAAGGAGGCAAGAAAATATTTAATCTTTTAAAAAAATTAATGTATTTTAAATGAGGGGGAAAAAAAGTTGGCTATTAAAAAATTAATAACAATGGTATCTATGATGGCTCTACTGTTAGTTACGTTAGTAAATCCCGGTGAGCCTAGTGCAAAAGTTGAGTCAGTTCAAAAGTCAAATTTCCAAATGATTAATAGTTCAGATACGTATCTTGAATATTCTTTCGATGAAAATGGAGAGTCTTTTAAAATCATAGAAGAATTTGATGATGATTTTAAAGGGGTAAGTAGTGAAATCTATATAAAAAATAGTGAAGGTAATTACGAATTATTCTCTGAACAAAAAAGTACAATTGAAGATAATAATCTTGTAATTGAAACAAAAAAAGACAACAAGATTAACACAGAAAAATTTGAATTTCAAACACCACAAATAAATAGTGAAGAATTAATAAAAATAGATAGTAAGGATGCTCAATTACTGTCAGGTGAAGTAACTATTAATGCAGTAACAGATTGGATCTATTATGATACCTCAAAGTACTCAGATCTTGTAACAAAATTTACAATAGGTGCAATTTCAATTCTTATAGCAAGCAGAATTCCGTGGGCTTTGGCAGCGGATGTAACACGAATAGCTACTTTAGCTTACAATATATTTGCTCCAAATTTGTATTATACTATTCTTTGGTATTATAAATGGGATGGTAGCGTACCTGTTGCAGAAATGAAAATAGCATATGTATATTCGGATAGTCAGAGAACAAACCAATTAGGGAATGCAATCTTAACAACAAAATATATGGATTAATATTAATATGTCAAAAATAAAAATTCCAAGGTGTTTTTTATCTTGGAATTTTTATTTTTGGTAGTATTGGATATAATTAATCCATGAAAATATATAATTGGTTTAAAAAGGGAGTAGATAAACTTGAAAGAAAAAACTATTATAAATATTTTAGGAGCACTTTCTATTATACTCGCTGTTGTTTTTCAACATTTTTCAGCTTATATAATATCGATAATTATTATAATTTCAATATCTATTTATAATATTATTAAAAAACCAACAACTCTAAAAATCATTTTCTATATTTTTCTATATTCTTCATTCTTCTTATTAATTTATTTTCATTTCGTAAGCTAAAAATGGGTTCTTTCCAGCGTTAGTTGAATTTCCGTGATTCGAGAAATAATAATTTCTTCCGTAGAAGTTCAAAACTACTTCTACTATACATGATGCGTTTGATTGTTTTTAACTTATTGATACTCCCTTCTGCTAACCCATTATTATAAGGGAAAATAAATGCATTATTGACCGCATCTATATCATTTTTCAAGCCGTTTAGATAACTATTTAAAACGCTTGTTCGGATGTTAGCGAAGCAACCATTAATCGTGTGTTAAATGAACTAAAAGTACAACAGACCATTGAACCTATAGGGTTGGGTAGAAATGCGAAGTGGAGGAAATTATAGGGGGGAAGTAGTAGCAAAAAAAGCGGGACTTTCGATGGAAGGAGACCTTATTAATACTAACACAACTCAAGGTACAGGGGTGGCGGACAATATTGAAAAGAGGTCAACTACGACCAAACAGAAATTTTTTACTGG
>NZ_AJLR01000109.1 GCF_000307855.1 Schinkia azotoformans LMG 9581
CCATTAACAACGTAATCATATGCCCTTTCTGGAATGTTTTTAATAGT
The DNA here is from genome assembly GCF_000307855.1 of Schinkia azotoformans LMG 9581. Lineage (GTDB taxonomy): Bacteria > Bacillota > Bacilli > Bacillales > Bacillaceae_J > Schinkia > Schinkia azotoformans. The sequence goes on from NZ_AJLR01000109.1 coordinate 48, forward strand.
AATACTGTCATTATAGATAATCGTATCTAATACGCCTTTTTTAGGATGCTTCATCTTCTTAACACGATAATCAGGTTTTGATATGTCAACTTCAACACCGTCCCAAATTGGCTGTTCTTCATAATGCAAATGCAATTCAGCAAGCTTTTTACCAATTTGAACATACTTTTCTTTGTGTTTTAGTAAAGGAATACGAGGTAAGTTTTTTTGTAAATCATTAGCATAGAGTTTTTTATAGTCGCGGCTATTTAATACGGCATATACATATGAAAACATCTCTTCTTCGTTTAGTCCGAAGTTTGATTTTATGTTCGACTGGAAATCACTAACATTAAATAATGTACCATCGTTGATATATCTTACAAATCCTGCTCCACTTGCTCCCAACATAACCTCAGTGGGTAGGTACTTCGTTATTAACGCTGAAAAGTTACCATTTCGTGCTCCCTTAGTAACATAAATAATTTGGTTATTATCGCCAAAAATATTTAATAAAGGGCCTGGTCTATCTACTATATCACGTTGATAATAAATCCACT
>NZ_AJLR01000110.1 GCF_000307855.1 Schinkia azotoformans LMG 9581
TCAAAATTAATACTGACTTGGTGTTGAACTTTAAAGTTCAACTTTATTTGCACGCTTGACATTTTGTTTAGTTTTCAAAGATCATTTTAATCCATTTAACATCGCCACCATTATTTCTAGCGGCGTTTTTTATTATACCAAGATCATGCGCAGAAGTCAATAAGTTTTTTGTTTATTTTCTAACGACATGCTCGGGACTTTAATATATTAACAAGAATTCTCATTAATGTCAACACTATTTTATCAATAGAAAACTGTGTTTTTTAAACAGTGAGAATAATATATCATAATAATTTTATTCGGTCAACAAGTACTTATTAATTATAGATTGAACCAACACAAAATAATATTACCCTAGCCCCAACTATTATTTAACCATTTTATTTCCTTTGAATTTTTTCGTTCTTAAATACTTACAGCAATCTCTTTCAGAAGCAAATCTTTTAAAGAAATTAAATAAAACTTGATAACGGTCTTCCATTGCATGCTTAACGATTTGGTCGATTCTTGAATCATTAAGATCATGCAGTATTTCTTCCATCTCCCTTTTTAATAAATACTCTAGTTCTTTTATTTCTCTTTTATTGACTAAAAATGCTAGCATACCGTCACCTCAAGTTTGGATTTATACTATTCATTCCTAAAGATATAGTTTGTATTGATAATTTTTCTTGCTAAAAAAAATTTATTCATAGTCTTGTCCAATTTTGCATATTTATTACCATCGCAATCATTTGTTGGAGGAGGATTTTAATGAAATTTTTTTATGTGATTAATGGTAGGAGGCTTAAACAATCTCTTATTGTAATCATAGCTGCTTTTTTTACGGCTAGTATTTTGTATATGGGCAATCAGCAACAATCCGTTTTTTCAACGAAGGAAGGCCCGATGGCCATTTATAAAGGAGAAAAAACCGGGAAAAATATTGCCCTTACGTTCGATATAAACTGGGGAGATGAACAGGCTGATAAAATATTGGACGTGCTTAAAAATGAAGGAATTAAAAATACTACGTTTTTTATTTCTGCTTCTTGGGCTGAAAGACATCCGCAAGTGGTAGAGAGAATTGTGAAAGAAGGACATGATATCGGCAGCATGGGATACCATTACCGCAATTATACTGATTGGGATGAGAAGAAAATTAAAAGGGATATTCTGCTTGCCGACACAACATTAAAAAAATTAGGGATCAAGGATGTAAAGTTTCTCCGTACACCTAATGGGAATTTTAATAAAAAAATCTTAAAGATCGCAGATAGTTACGGGTACTCTATTGTTCATTACAGCATCGATTCAAAGGATTATACGAATCCAGGGGTTGAAAAAATCGTAGAAAATGTGGTGCCAAATGTAAGTGCAGGCGATATCGTGTTACTTCATGCATCTGATTCTGCAACCCAAACTGATAAAGCCTTACCGCTTATTATTAAAGGATTGAAGTCTAAAAATCTTCAAAGTGTCACAGTTGATGAATTAATCTCTAATGCTGAAATAAGAAGCTCTGAAATAAAATAGCTGATCAAATGCGATCAGCTATTTTTTGCTTTTTTGATTAAGTTTATACAAAATGAATAATTGCCATGTATTACAAATAAGAAGAGGGAAAATCATTAATAATAGCCAGTCCCGTTCATTTGCACGAAGGGCCGGAACCCATTCGATAATGGTAATAGCTGATATAAAAAACAAGGTAGGGATAAAAGCTGTCTGATTCGTTTGTTTCACTTTATAATAAGCAACGATTAATCCGTAAACAAGGATTAACACCGCTGGAATTACATAAGGAAGTAGTGCATCCCCTTCTGTTGCAAAGGTGGTATAACGAAGATAGATAAAGTCAAATAATACAAATACAGTTAATACAATTTGAACTGGCCCCCATAAGGATTTAAACATCCCCAGTCCGAAACGGTGTACAGTTAAGTAAGCGAAATAACCCGCTTGGCTGATCAAACTGAAAATGAAGCCTACTCCAATAAACCAAATCGCAATCGATAAAATTTCAACAATATTAAATGTTGTAAAGAAAACCGAATATTTACTCCATTCAACTGCAAAACCAACGAAGATTGTGCTAACTGCACCGATGATTAGTGTGGTAAAAAATAAATAAACCCAATTTCGACTCGTCACCTTTTTAAGCCTCCAAAATTCAATCAAGTGCGCCTTGGCGTATTTGCGCCCAGATTTTTTCGAGCTTGCTCGAAAAACTACCTTTAAAAATCTGAGGCATCCGCCGGAGGCTATAACATTATTCAATAGAAGTTTGAACTCCCTCAATTACATACTGGATTGGTATTCATCCTACCACTTATGGAAGCGAGGGATTTGAATAAAGTTAACATAATTGTACCAATCACACCCTTAAAAAGCTAGAACAAGAAAACGTATAATTTTTGAATTTCTTATCATCCTAAAAGTAGGAATCTCTATTGAAAGGAGCCTTTTAATTATGAAAAGAATATCCCTAATGCTCCTCGTGCTTCTTTTATTTTTTTTATTAAACGGCTGTGCACCGGCTGACCAAGGAAACGGACAATCGGCTGATTATGAGGGGACAAAAAAATTGGTCGTAGATATCCTCAAAACAGATGAAGGAAAGAAAGCTATTGAGGATGTACTCAATGATGATAAAACAAAAGCAAAGTTAATCATGGATGAAATGGTTGTTAAGGAAACGATTAAGGGAGCTCTTACCTCAAAAGAAGCTGAAGACTTTTGGAAAAAACAATTTGATGATCCAAAGTTTGCTGAAAGCTTTGCAAAATCAATGCAAAAAGAACATGAAAAGCTCATGAAGGAATTAATGAAGGACCCAGACTACCAAAAGGCTATGATTGAAATATTAAAAAATCCTGAAATGGAAAAACAAATAACCGATGCAATGAAAACTCAAAAGTATCGAGATCAAATGAAGACTGTCATGATAGAAACGATGGGCAGTCCACTTTTCAAAGCTAAAATGCAAGACCTTCTAATTAAAGGGGCTGAAGAACTCCAAAAACAAGGAAAAGAAGGCGGCAATAGTGGTGGCGAAAGCAGCGGTGGCGGTGATAGTGGAGAAGGCGGCGGTGGCCAATAATTCTCATAACCTAAAAATGTCAGGCTTTTGTTGATATGCCTGACATTTTTTCGTAGATAGAATTTTACTTTCCTGCAAGTTTAACAACTTGTTCAGCGATTTCAAGATATACTTTACCGATTTGATCATTAGAATCATAAATGGATGGAGCAAAATCATTTTCATCAATTTCGGGCTGACCTAACTGAATTTGTCCTAATAAAGCTACATCTAAATCTTCAGCAAGCTTTTGGCCGCCGCCTTTACCAAAGATGTACTCTTTTTCACCTGTGACTTTACTTTCGAAGTAAGACATATTTTCAATAACACCTAGTAGCTCATGGTCTGTCTTCAATGCCATTGCACCAGCACGGGCTGCAACAAAGGCTGCTGTTGGGTGTGGAGTTGTTACGATAATTTCTTTACAATGCGGGATCATTTGGTGTACATCCAACGCTACATCCCCAGTTCCCGGAGGTAAATCTAATAATAAATAATCTAGCTCTCCCCACTCAACTTCAGTAAAAAATTGATTTAACATTTTACCTAGCATTGGACCGCGCCAAATGATTGGTGCATTATCTTCTACAAAGAAGCCCATTGAGATTACCTTTACTCCAAAACGTTCAACTGGCATAATACGGTCATTTTGAACCTGAGGACGCTCAGCGATTCCCATCATATCAGGTACACTGAATCCATAAATATCAGCATCAACAAGACCTACTTTTTTGCCTAATCTAGCTAGTGCTACAGCAAGGTTAACGGATACAGTTGATTTTCCAACCCCACCTTTACCACTCGCAATTGCAATAAATGTTGTGCCGCTTCCCGGAGCTAAGATCGATTTTGGCTCGTCTGCCGGAGCAAGACTTGCGACGATTTCCGCTGGAAGTTGGTTTACACGAATCCCAACAGTATTTGCACCAGCATTTTTCAATGCTTGAACAACCTGCTGCTGGATTTCCATTTGATCCTTTGAACCAGCCTGGGCAATTGCAATCTTAACACTAACATGATTCTTTTCTTCTTTAATACTTATTTCTTCGATGCCGTTCGTTTCGGCCAGTGTTCTATGTAAATAAGGGTCTTTAATCTTACCTAGTATGTCTCTTACTTGTTCATTAGTTAACAAATAACCCACCACCTAATAAAATTATTTTAACATTATGATTATAACACAATGACAATAGAAAAAAACCTTCTATTCAGGAGAAGGTTCTTTATGTTTCGGATTTTCTGTGTATAATCGTAAAATACCTTGATAAATGCTCGCCGCAATCTTATCTTGATAGGCCTTTGATTTTAATTGCTCACGTTCCCCAGGATTAGATAAGAATCCCGCTTCCACTAATACAGAAGGCATTTCCGCCTCCTTCAAAACATAGACGTGATTAATGGCTTTTGCATGTCTGACTGTATTTTCAAGGTTCGCTTCCATTTCTTTTTGTATCATTTTAGCCAATAGCTTATTCTCCTCAAACCGCGGGTAATAGAAGGTTTGGGCCCCGCTCCATCTTGATGACGGTAATGAATTTAAATGGACAGAAACAAGCAAGTCTCCTTCTGACTTATTGATTAGCTCCACACGCCGTATTAAATCCTGGGTTTTCCTTTTGCTGTAGCCCTTTAAACCCTTATCAGCTAAATCAAAATCATCTTCCCTTGTCATAATAACAAGGGCACCCGCTTCTTGAAGGTAGTCCCTCAAGAGTAATGAGATATTAAATGCTATATCCTTTTCAAAAGCACCTTCTGGACCCGCACCAGGGTCAGGGTATCCATGTCCAGGATCGACAATAATTATTTTCCCGGATAAAGGTAAACTCCAAGAATCCCAGGTATTATTAATCGAAAACTGGTATTGAAATAAAAAAAACAATAGTACTGATCCAGAAATGAAAACTAAAAATTGAATTTTTCTCTTCATATTTTCGGTCCCTCCGAAGCTTTTCCTACTTCACTATATGGGACCAAATGGACAAATATGAAAGAAATTTAGGACATCCAACTAATGCAGGCGCATTTTGTATCTCATTTCCCCTTTTCGAAATCCTTCATTCCACCAATAGGAGGTAAATTGCTCTGCCGCCAAAAAGATGGATTCGTTCACTAAATCATTTCCACCCGCAGCACCCCAATATTGCAAATACTCAAATAGACTATCGGTATAGTACTTCATTTCATCAGCACATCTTGTTCTTACTTGTTCCTCTGTTTCGCCAAAGTAACCAAAACGGCTCATTTTGGCTCCTAATATATAGAGTTCTATCGCAATGTCAATACTTCCATCTTCAATGGCGGTTGAAAAAATGGATTGTGAGCGAAAATAAGGGGAAAAATATAAATTCACTTTTTCTTTTAACTTATTAATCGAAAGCTCTCTCAAAACTTTTCGCTCAAAGGCAATACGCTTTTCTTCTCTTTTGTCCATCAATGTTGTAATCACATTCATCACGCTTCACACCTTTTCTTAAAGATGAACTAGTGTTATTACAATACACATCAAATACACCTTGGTGTATTTGAGCCCAGATTTTTTCGAGCTTGCTCGACAAATTACCTTTGAAAATCTGAAGCATCCGCCGGAGGCTTTAACTTTATTCAGGAGAGCTGAATAAAGTTAAAGCTACTTTACATATATGTTCAATTTACACTTATATGTGTTACTTTCTACTTATATAAGATATATTGTCTTACATGTACATTATTCTCATTCGTTTTAAAGGCAACTCCATTTGCCCAATTAAAGGAAAAAACAAATTTAAACAAAAAAAAAGACCCCCAACCCATTTGGTTGAGAGCCTTTTGAACTTAGTCCAATTCCAAAAATTAACGTTTTGAGAACTGTGGTGCACGACGAGCGCCTTTAAGACCGTATTTCTTACGTTCTTTCATGCGAGCATCACGAGTTAAGAAGCCTGCGCTCTTAAGTACTGCACGATATTCTGGATCAGCTTGCAGTAATGCACGAGCAATACCGTGACGGATTGCACCAGCTTGACCAGTGTATCCACCGCCGCTTACGTTAACTAATACATCGTAGCTGCCTGCATTTTCAGTAGCAACTACACGTAGAGTTTCTAAATTAAAATATTCTTCAATGTCGCGTCCGTTCACGACAACACGTCCGTTACCAGGAACTAAACGAACACGTGCTACTGAACTTTTACGACGTCCTGTACCGATATATTGTACCTGTGCCAAATTAATTTACCTCCTTAGAAATTATCCGCGAAGTTCATAAACTTCTGGTTTTTGTGCTTGATGTGGATGTTCGCTACCTTTGTATACGTTAAGCTTCTTAAACATTTGACGACCTAAAGTGTTTTTTGGAAGCATTCCTTTAATTGCACCTTCAAGCATTTGTTCAGGGCGAGTTTCAATCATTTCCTTAGCAGTACGTGATTTTAATCCACCTGGATGTCCTGAATGACGGTAATATACTTTATTCTCTAGTTTGTTACCAGTTAATTGAATCTTTTCAGCATTAATGATGATTACATGATCACCTGTGTCAACATGTGGTGTAAATGTTGGTTTATGCTTACCGCGAAGAATTGAAGCTACTTCGCTAGCAAGACGACCTAAAGTTTGGCCTTCAGCATCGATTACTAACCATTTACGCTGAATATCTGAAGCCTTCGCCATATAAGTTTGACGCATTGTATTCCCTCCTAAAAAATCTTTCGTTCATTTCATTTTCTAAAGTTTATTTTCACACGATTAGTTTCGGGGCTAAAATCGTGGCGTGATCTTTGAAAATGTACCATAGGTAATAATATAACATTTACGGATTCAATGTCAAGAAAATGTTACACCTGGAGAAGTTGCTTTTAAGTTATTTACCTAATACCAGACTTTCCACAGATGAAGCCCGTGAGCAGGGGCTGTTTTACCGGCTGCTTTACGGTTTTTTTCTTCTAAAATAACTTTAATATCCTCAGGTTCTAACTTCCCTTGGCCAACCTTTAACAAGGTACCAACAATAATTCGAACCATATTGTATAGAAACCCATTTCCGACAAAGCGGAAAACTATTTCATTATTTTCTTTCCATATCTCAATCTCTTCAATCGTTCGAACTTTATTCTCTTTATCGGACTTCGTCGAGCAAAACGATGTAAAATCGTGTGCCCCCAGCAGATATTTGGTTGCTTCGATAATTCGATCAAGATTGATAGCATACGGATAATAATAGCTATGATTTTTGCGAAAAACATCTCGTTCTTTTTGATTCAATAAAAAATAACGATACTCTTTTTTCACGACATTATATCTGGCATGAAAATCTGTATTTACATTCTCGATCGTCAGGGCGACGATGTCATCAGGGAGCAAAGTATTTAAAGCCATCTGATAGCGGTCTACAGGAATCGATAAGGGGCTGTCAAAATGGATTACTTGTCCATGTGCATGAACGCCTGCATCCGTTCGTCCCGATGGGTGGATGCGAATTTCCTCACCCTTATGAAGCTTAAACAAAGCTTTCTCAATATCACCTTGGACTGTTCGCCCATTTGATTGGACTTGAAATCCTGAAAAGTTGGTTCCATCATATGCTATTGTACATTTCAACCGGTTCATTTTTATCACCTTTATGACCGCAACATAATTAGTAAAATGGTCATGGCTCCCAATAATATAAACACACTGTTATCTGAGGCTTTCCAAACTAATTCCCTAAGCTTGGTCCTTCCTTCCCCACCACGGTACCCTCTTGCCTCCATCGCCAGGGCTAAATCTTCAGCCCGCCTGAAGGCACTGATGAATAAAGGTACTAATAAGGGAACTATGGCCTTAAAGCGCTCCTTTAAAGAACCTGTTGTAAATTCAACACCACGGGCTGATTGCGCTTTAATAATTTTTTCTGTTTCTTCCATTAAGGTTGGAATAAACCGCAGTGAAATAGACATCATTAAAGCAAGCTCATGGGCCGGTACACCAAATCTTTTAAATGGAGAAAGCAATGATTCCATACCATCTGTTATCTCAATTGGTGTTGTCGTTAAGGTAAGTAAACTAGTTACCATAATCAAGAGAATAAAACGCAATGAGATGAAAACCCCTTGCCTAATACCTCCTTCATGAACCGTCAACCAACCGAAATCAACTACAACATCGCCTTCTTTTGTCATAAATAAATGTAGAATCAAGGTAAATAACACAATCCATAAAATCGGCTTCAACCCTTTATAAATATACCCGATCGGAACCTTCGAGAGTAAAATGCTGGTAATTGTGAATAATACTAGTATGGAATAGGTTGTAATATTATTGGCAAGAAAGACGATAATGACAAAGAAAAAAATAGTTAAGATTTTAGCACGAGGATCCATTCGATAGATAAAGGAGTTCCCTGGTACATACTGTCCAATAATTACATTTTTCATTTGCCGAGCTCCATCTCCTCTCTCGCAAGCAACTTAAGTGTATGATCTGCGACTTTCTCTACCGTAAAGGCCTGCGGCAATGGCTTCTTGACTGCATCAGAGAGGGATCTCATGAATTGAACAGACTCGGGAATATCTAACCCAACCTTATTCAGTCTTTCAGGCTCTTGAAATATTTCCGATGGTGTTCCTTGCATATAGACTGTCCCTTTATCCATCACGATAATATGGTCAGCATAAAAGGCAGCATCCTCCATACTATGAGTAACAAGGATCGTTGTCAATTTCGCTTTGTCATGCATCATTTTAAACATATCCATTATTTCTTTACGACCGCGCGGATCAAGACCAGCTGTCGGCTCATCCAAAATCAGCACCTCAGGCTCCATCGCCAATACACCAGCAATAGCCACTCTTCGCATTTGTCCACCACTTAAATCAAATGGCGATTTCTCTAATACAGATTCAGGTAACCCGACTAACTGTAAAATCTCTCTTGCTTTTCTTTTGGCCACTTCTTCGGACACGCCAAAATTCATTGGACCAAAACAGATATCCTTTTCAACCGTTTCTTCAAAGAGTTGATGTTCGGGATATTGAAAAACAATACCGACCTTTTTGCGCAAGCTCCGTAGGTCTTTTTGCTTTTCAGGACCGATGATCCGATCACCAATTGAAATCTTCCCACTAGTTGGTCTTAAAAGGCCGTTAATATGCTGTATTAACGTTGATTTACCTGAACCTGTATGTCCAATCACCGCTTGAAAGGTTCCTGATGGAATCTTAATATTTAAATCAAATAAGGCCTTTCTTTCAAAGGGGGTTTTAGGGTTATATACATGCTCTACATTTTCGAATATAATGTCCATAGTTCATTCACCAAATCTCGTTGTTTTAAGTGGGATTTTGATAACTTAACACCTTTTTCTTTGAGCAATTGTGAAAGCTTAACTGTAAATGGTAAATCAAGACCTAATGAAACCAACTCGTCGCCTAGTTCGAAAATTTCCTCAGGGGTTCCTTCGGCATATTTCTGTCCACGATTCATGACTATGACACGATCTGCTTGGGTGACCTCTTCTAAATCATGAGTTATTGAAATAACACTCATTTGACCCAATTGCTGTTGTAGGTTGCGGACCGTCTCAATTACTTCTTTACGACCGAGTGGATCCAACATCGATGTCGCCTCGTCCAAAATCATAACGGCTGGCTGCAAGGCTAAAACACCAGCAATGGCAACACGTTGTTTTTGGCCTCCAGATAATCGATGTGGTTCATGATTAAGAAAGTCAGTCATTCTAACCCGTTCGATGCTGTCTTCAATGCGCCCGATCATGTCCTCTCGTGGTATTCCATTATTCTCTAATCCGAAGGCTACATCATCTTTAACCGTTGTTCCCACGAATTGATTATCCGGGTTTTGGAAAACCATACCTACTCTTTTTCTAATATCCCAAATTGTATCATTATTTAATTCAATTCCTTCAACAATAACCGAACCGCTTTCGTGCATTAAAAGACCGTTCAATATTTTGGCTAATGTAGATTTCCCGGAACCGTTATGTCCTACTATAGCGAGCCATTCCCCTTTATATACAGGAAAACTAACCTCATTTAAGGCCCAATCTCCGTCATTAGAGTATCGAAATTTTACATTTTGAACTGCAATAATTTCTTCCTTATTCATTAAGCATGTCACCCACTGTCCGATGTATAACAAAAAAGGGCATAGACTCAGATCTTTTTCGTAAGATTCTGTCTCGCCCTTTTAGAAGAAGTATAAAATACGCCTTGGCGTATTTATGCCCGGATTTTATCGAGCTTGCTCGATAATTACCTTTAAAATCCGAGGCATCCGCCGGAGGCTTTAATTTTATTCAGCAAGCTGAATAAAGTTAAACTAATTCAATAATAACGACTGGAGCACCATCACCACGGCGTTGACCAAGTTTAAGAATACGAGTGTATCCACCTTGACGCTCTTCGTAGCGCTTTGCGATGTCATCGAAAAGCTTTTGAACTGCGTACTCGCCAGTTTCTGTGTTTGCTACTTCATTACGAATGAAAGAAGCAGCTTGGCGGCGTGCATGTAAATCTCCACGCTTACCAAGAGTGATCATTTTTTCAACAATTGAACGAAGCTCCTTCGCTTTCGCTTCTGTCGTTTCGATACGCTCATTGATAATTAAATCTGTAGCAAGATCACGGAAAAGAGCTTTACGTTGAGAAGATGTACGACCTAATTTTGCGTAAGCCATCTCTAGTGTCCCTCCTTTGTTGAAATTTTGTCCATATAAATATATGGATTTATTCGTCTCTACGAAGACCAAGTCCAAGCTCTTCAAGCTTAGCCTTAACCTCTTCCAAGGATTTTCTTCCAAGGTTTCGAACTTTCATCATATCTTCTTCTGTCTTATTTGCTAATTCCTGTACGGTATTGATACCAGCACGTTTTAAGCAGTTATAAGAGCGAACAGATAAATCAAGTTCTTCAATTGTCATTTCGAGAACCTTTTCCTTTTGGTCCTCTTCTTTTTCAACCATAATTTCAGCATTTTGGGCTTCGTCAGTCAAACCAACGAAGATGTTTAAATGCTCGGTTAAAATTTTTGCGCCAAGCGAAACAGCTTCTTCTGGTCGAATGCTACCATCTGTCCAAACATCCAGAGTCAACTTGTCAAAGTTTGCTACCTGTCCAACCCGCGTATTTTCAACTGTATAAGTTGCACGAGAAACCGGTGTAAAGATTGAATCAATTGGGATCACACCGATTGGTTGGTCCTCACGCTTGTTTGCATCAGCAGGTGTATAACCGCGTCCACGTTTAGCGGTTAATCGCATACGTAGGTTTCCGTTCTTTCCTAGTGAAGCAATATGAAGATCAGGATTTAGTATCTCAACATCACTGTCATGTGTAATATCAGCAGCTGTTACTTCACGTTCGCCTTGAATATCAATTTCTAATGTTTTTTCTTCATCAGAATAAATTTTTAATGCTAATTTCTTGATATTCAAGATTACAGTTGTAACATCCTCAATTACACCTTCAATTGTAGAGAATTCATGTTGAACACCATCGACTTGAATGGATGTTACAGCAGCCCCAGGGAGAGAGGATAGTAAAATACGACGTAAGGAGTTTCCTAAAGTGGTACCATATCCACGCTCAAGCGGTTCGACAACGAATTTACCAAAGGTAGCATCATCGCTGATTTCAACCGTTTCGATTTTTGGTTTTTCAATCTCTATCATTCAATAAACCCTCCTTCAAAACGTCGAAACCTCGGCTAGGGTCACTAAAGTTAGCCCTAACCGAAATTCCCCATTAGGCAATTCCCAAATGTGCACAACAAATTCCTAATTATCTGTTAGTCCGTTTCTCTTAGTAAAAAGATAGTATAAAAAAACTGTTATCATATCCCATTATAGACAGGGATTCAAAATATATACAGATTAATTATACACGGCGACGTTTTGGTGGTCGGCAACCATTATGAGGTACTGGAGTTACGTCACGGATAGCTGTAACTTCTAAGCCTGCAGATTGTAGTGCACGAATCGCAGCTTCACGTCCAGCTCCAGGACCTTTAACTGTAACTTCTAATGTTTTCATACCGTGCTCCATAGAAGCTTTTGCAGCAGTCTCTGCAGCCATTTGTGCAGCAAAAGGTGTAGATTTACGAGAACCTCTGAAACCTAATGCACCTGCACTTGACCAAGAAACAGCGTTACCGTGAGCATCAGTAATCGTAACGATTGTATTATTGAATGTAGAACGGATATGCGCTACGCCAGTTTCTATATTCTTTTTTACACGGCGTTTACGAGTGTTAGTCTTACGAGCCATTTACAAGTTCCCTCCTTTACTTTATTTCTTCTTATTAGCAACTGTACGACGAGGACCTTTACGCGTACGAGAGTTATTTTTAGTATTTTGTCCACGAACTGGAAGACCACGACGATGGCGAAGTCCACGGTAAGAACCGATTTCGATTAGACGCTTAATGTTAAGGGATACTTCACGACGAAGGTCACCTTCCACTTTGTGGCGGTCGATAATTTCACGGATTTTACCTAACTCATCTTCAGTTAAATCACGAACACGAGTATCTTCTGAAACACCAGCTTCAGCTAAGATTTTCTGTGCAGTTGCACGGCCAATACCGTAAATATAAGTTAATGAGATTACTACACGCTTTTCGCGTGGAATATCTACACCTGCAATACGTGCCATTTAAAGTTGCACCTCCTCTTGTTTAGCCTTGTTTTTGTTTATGCTTAGGGTTTTCACAAATAACCATTACTTTCCCTTTACGACGAATAACTTTACATTTTTCGCATATTGGTTTAACGGATGGTCTAACTTTCATCTTTTGAACCTCCTTATGTTACGGAGTGCTATTTTATTTGTAACGATATGTGATCCGACCGCGAGTTAAATCGTATGGAGATAACTCTACAGTCACCTTATCACCTGGCAAAATTCGAATGAAATGCATGCGAATTTTCCCTGATACATGTGCTAATACAGTATGGCCGTTCTCTAGCTCCACCTTAAACATAGCGTTTGGTAGAGTATCGACAATCGTACCTTCTACTTCAATGACATCCTCTTTAGCCATCAAGCTGCTCTCCCTTCTCAAAATCAGTAATTTGCTCATTGACAAACTTTGAAACAGCAAACCTTAGCTTTCCATTTGTCACACGACCAGTTTCACTAATACTGTTCTGAACTTCCGGAGAAACATAATCAAAAAACTCAAGATGATTAATGTTCTTTTTCTTTGGCCGATCAAATTTACGTTTATCACCATCAGCGATAAACACGAAACGCTCATCGAGGACTTTTAACACTATTGCAAACTGATCAGTATCTCTTCCTTGTAGAATTTTGACCAACTGACCTATTTGCGGACTCGAATCAGGTTCGTTCACCCATTATCACCTTCACTTAGGCTTTTGTTAAAATTTCAAATCCAGTTTCAGTAATCGCAATTGTGTGTTCGAAATGTGCACACATCTTGCCATCTACTGTAACAACAGTCCAGTTATCTGAAAGTGTCTTTACATAGCGTGCACCTGCATTAACCATAGGTTCTACAGCAAGCACCATACCAGGCTTTAACCGTGGCCCTTTGTTAGGAGGTCCATAATGTGGAATTTGCGGATCTTCATGCAGATCCTGCCCAACTCCATGCCCCACGTACTCTCTAACAATGGAAAAACCGTTTGCCTCTACATATGTTTGAATCGCATGAGAGATATTCGATAATCGTACACCGGCTTTTGCTTCATCTAGACCTTTATATAAAGAGTCTTCTGTAACTTCTAGTAGTTTCTTTGTGTTTTCATCTATGGTTCCTACCGCATATGTCCATGCTGAATCCCCATGGTAGCCATTGTATTTTGCTCCGATATCAATAGAAATAATATCGCCGTCGCGAAGAACACGATCCCCGGGTATACCGTGCACTAGTTGGTCATTCACAGACGCGCATATACTTCCAGGAAAACCGTTGTATCCTTTAAAGGATGGAATTGCATTATAGGATCGTATGGTCTTTTCAGCTATATTGTCTAATTCCTTGGTCGTAATCCCCGGTTGTATATATTTTTTAAGCTCTTCATGTGTTAGTGCAACAATTCTACCTGCTTCACGCATAATCTCAAGTTCTCGCTCAGTTTTGCAAATGATCATCCAATTAAGCCCCCAAGGAGTTCATCTAAATCTTTAGCAACGACTTCAATATCTTGATCTCCGTTAATATTACGTAAGTAACCTTTTTCATTATAGAAATCAAGTAATGGTTGTGTCTGCTTGATATTTACTTCTAAGCGATTTCCAACAGTCTCTGCATTATCATCAGAACGTTGGTAAAGTTCGCCCCCACACTTGTCACAAACGCCTTCGTTAGCAGGAGGATTAAATACCATATGGTATGTAGCCCCACATGACTTACAAATACGACGTCCTGTTAAACGCTCCATTAACTTGCTAGTGTCAACTTCAATATTGATAACATAATGAATTTGACGATCTAGTTCAGTTAAAAGTACTTCAAGTGCTTCAGCTTGAGGAACTGTTCTTGGAAATCCGTCTAGTAGAAAACCTTTTTTACAGTCATCCTTAGCTAAACGCTCCTTCACAATCCCGATTGTAACTTCATCTGGAACAAGTGCGCCTTGATCCATAAATGATTTTGCTTTTATCCCTAATTCTGTTCCCTCTTTAATAGCGGCACGGAACATATCCCCTGTAGAAATATGTGGTATAGCATATTTTTCTACGATTCTTTCCGCTTGTGTCCCTTTTCCAGCTCCCGGTAACCCCATCAATACTAGATTCATCTTTCAACCCCCCATTATTCTGGCGAGGTGCAGGTAAGTGAATTACTTACCGCTACCTCCTATATCCTATTTCAAGAATCCCTTATAATGTCTCTTTACTAGTTGACTTTCAAGCTGTTTCATTGTCTCCAGCGCTACGCCGACTACAATCAGTAAACTTGTTCCACCAATTTGAACAGATTGCGGTAATCCCGCAATATTTATAAAGAAAACAGGAAGTACAGATATAACTGCCAGGAATATGGATCCTACGAAAGTTAGTCTATAAAGAATGCGAGTTAGGTACTCCTGAGTACTTTTTCCTGGTCTTATACCCGGAACATAACCACCTTGTTTTTTAAGGTTTTCTGCCATTTGCTCAGGATTAACTTGAACAAATGTGTAGAAATAGGTAAAAGCAACAATTAATGCTACATATACAATCATACCAATTGGATGAGAGTAGTTAAACGTCGTCTGAATCCAAGTGGTAACGTTATTTTGTCCAAAAAATCCCGCAATTGTCGGCGGTGTTATTAAGAACGAAATCGCGAAGATTACCGGAATAACACCAGCTGCATTAACCTTTATCGGAAGATGAGTTGACTGTCCGCCAACTGGACTACGATTTACAAGTCTCTTCGCATACTGGATCGGAATTTTCCGAAGTGCTTGTGAGATAAAAATCGTTCCAACGATAACAGCTAAAACTGCCACCAGTAATAATACGACTGTTACAATGCGTAGAAAGAGTGCTTCACCAGCACCTTCGATTTGCTGTGCATAGATTTGGTTCACTGCTGTTGGAATGGCAGCAACGATACCTGCAAAGATCAGGATTGAAATACCATTACCAACCCCATGAGAGGTAATGAGTTCCCCCAGCCAAAGCAGGAATGCTGTTCCGGCAGTTAACACTAATGC
This sequence comes from Schinkia azotoformans LMG 9581, assembly GCF_000307855.1. Classification (GTDB taxonomy): domain Bacteria; phylum Bacillota; class Bacilli; order Bacillales; family Bacillaceae_J; genus Schinkia; species Schinkia azotoformans. The sequence continues at coordinate 15,709 of NZ_AJLR01000110.1, forward strand.
AATTAATAAATATGTCGGTACTCCAGGGTTTTTAATTAGACCCGGAAATAGATTGTTAAATCCGATAGACATACCAATTGCCTGGATAAATCCAAGTACTATGGTCCCGTAGCGGGTAAACTGAGCTAACTTACGACGGCCAACCTCTCCTTGTTTAGACCACTCAGTAAATTTAGGTACTACATCCATTTGTAAAAGCTGAATAATAATGGATGCAGTAATGTATGGCATGATACCCATTGCAAATATCGAGAAGTTTTTTAACGCTCCACCACCGAATGTATTCAGAAGTCCAAACACACTTTGGTCGGAAAGCTTAATAACTTCTGTATTTACACCTGGAACTGGTATAAAACTACCGAGCCTAAAAACTACGAGCATTAATAAGGTGAATACAATTTTACGCCGTATTTCACCTACTCGCATAAAATTGGAGATTGTCTCAAACATTAAACCACCTCAGTTTTACCGCCAGCTGCCTCGATCGCTTCTTTAGCTGCGCTTGAGAACTTATGTGCTTTAACAGTAAGGTTCTTTTCTAACTTACCATTTCCTAGTATCTTCACACCATAATTCAACTTGCTAACAACACCAGTTTCAAGCAGTAATTCAGGAGTTACCTCTGTACCGTTCTCGAATCGATTTAATGTTTCAACATTTACAATCGTATAGTCTTTACGGTTAATGTTTGTAAATCCACGTTTTGGTAAACGTTGGAATAGAGGCATTTGTCCACCTTCAAATCCAGGACGTACACCGCCGCCTGAACGAGCACCTTGACCTTTATGACCTCTACCTGATGTTTTACCATTACCTGAAGCCATACCACGTCCTACGCGATTACGCTCTTTACGAGAACCTTCTGCTGGTTTTAACTCATGTAGTTTCATTCTTGCACCTCCTCTTTATTTCAACTTTAAATATTAAACTTCTTCAACTAATACTAAATGTGATACTTTATTAATCATTCCACGAATTGCAGCATTATCTTCGTGAACAACAGTTTGATGTAATTTACGTAAACCTAAAGATTTTACAGTAGCTCTTTGGTTTTCTGGACGACCAATTACACTGCGTTTGAGGGTGATTTGTAATTTATTAGCCATTTTTTTCCCTCCTTATCCTAACAGTTCTTCTACCGTTTTGCCACGTAACTTCGCAACTTCATTAGCACGTTTAAGATCTTTTAAACCTTCAACTGTTGCACGTACCATATTAATTGGGTTATTAGAACCTAATGATTTAGAAAGGATGTCACCCACACCAGCTAATTCTAGTACGGCACGAACAGGACCACCAGCGATAACTCCTGTACCTTCAGAAGCAGGCTTTAATAATACATTACCTGCACCAAATCGACCGATAACCTCATGCGGAATTGTAGTTCCGACGATAGGTACATTGATTAAGTTTTTCTTAGCATCTTCGATTGCTTTACGAATTGCATCAGGAACTTCTTGTGCTTTACCAGTTCCGAAACCTACATGACCATTTTTATCACCAACAACGACTAGCGCAGCAAAGCGGAAGCGACGACCACCTTTAACAACTTTTGCAACACGGTTAACCGTAACCACGCGCTCTTCAAGCTCTAATTTATTTGGATCAACAAGACGCATTTATTTCCCTCCCTTGTAATTAGAATTCAAGACCAGCTTCACGAGCAGATTCTGCTAAAGCTTTGATTCTTCCATGATATAAGTAGCCGCCACGATCAAAGACTACCTCTTTAACACCTTTTTCAAGTGCACGTTTCGCAACTAATTCACCGATCTTTTGAGCTGCTTCAACGTTTCCAGTTGATTCAAGACTTAAATCTTTTTCAACAGTAGATGCACTAGCTAATGTAACTTTATTAACATCATCGATTAATTGAGCATAAATATGCTGATTTGAACGATATACGTTTAAACGTGGGCGCTGTGGTGTTCCGCTTACTTTAGCACGAACACGACCATGTCTTTTCTTACGCACAGCATTTTTGTCTAGCTTAGTAATCATTCCGGATTCACTCCTTTCTTCTACTTTAAGAAGCGTTATTTCTTAGCAGTTTTACCTTCTTTACGACGTACGAATTCACCTTCGTAACGAATACCTTTACCTTTATATGGCTCTGGTGGACGAACTGCTCTAATATTTGAAGCAATTGCGCCAACGCGCTCTTTATCAATACCTTTAACAATGATCTTTGTATTAGAAGGAACTTCGATTTCGATGCCTTCTTCTGGCTGAATTTCTACTGGATGAGAATAACCAACGTTAAGAACTAGTTTGCTACCAGCCTTAGAAGCACGGTAACCAACCCCGATTAAATCAAGAGTTTTCTGGTAGCCGTTAGTTACACCTTCAACCATATTTCCAAGGATTGCACGTGTTGTACCGTGTAAAGAACGATGTTCTTTATTGTCTGTTGGACGTTCAACTGTAAGAACATTGTCTTCAACTTTAATTGTCATTTCAGGATTAAAAGCACGTGTTAACTCGCCCTTAGGTCCTTTTACTGTAATCACGTTACTGTTGTTTGTTAAAGTAACGCCTTGTGGAATCTCAAGTATTTTCTTACCAATACGAGACATTTATTGCACCTCCATTCATGAAAAAAATCTTACCAAACGTATGCTAGGATTTCTCCGCCAACTTGTTTTGCACGAGCATCTTTATCTGTTAAAACACCGCTAGATGTTGAAACAATTGCAATACCTAATCCGTTAAGTACGCGAGGTACTTCGTTAGCTTTTGCATAAACACGTAAACCAGGTTTACTAATACGTTTCAAACCAGTAATTACACGCTCATTGTTTGCGCCGTACTTAAGGAAAATACGGATAATTCCTTGTTTGTTGTCTTCGATATACTCAACGTCACGTACAAATCCTTCGCTCTTAAGGATTTCAGCGATATCTCTCTTAAGTTTTGATGCAGGGATTTCTAACTTCTCGTGACGAACCATATTCGCATTACGGATGCGAGTAAGCATATCTGCAATTGGATCAGTCATAACCATATTATTTACCTCCTTCCCAAATTAAGGGTTTACCAACTTGCTTTTTTAACACCAGGGATTTGACCTGCGTATGCTAATTCACGGAAACAAATACGGCAAAGTTTGAATTTGCGTAATACTGAATGCGGACGACCACAGCGTTCACAACGAGTATATTCTTGAACAGCAAACTTTTGCTTGCGTTTTTGCTTAACGATCATTGATTTTTTGGCCACGAATTTCCCTCCTTTTTAATTACTTTTGAAACGGCATGCCCATTTGAGTTAATAACTCACGAGCTTCTTCATCTGTATTAGCAGTAGTAACAATAACAATGTCCATACCGCGTACTTTAGATACTTTATCGTAATCAATTTCAGGGAAAATTAACTGCTCTTTAACACCTAGTGTATAGTTACCACGGCCATCGAATGATTTCTTAGATACACCTCTAAAGTCACGAACACGAGGTAAAGAAACAGAAACTAATTTATCTAAGAATTGATACATACGTTCACCACGAAGGGTAACTTTCGCACCGATAGGCATTCCTTCACGTAATCTAAAACCTGCAATTGACTTTTTCGCTCTAGTTACAACAGGCTTTTGACCTGTGATAGCAGCTAATTCTTCAACAGCATTATCTAATGCTTTTGAGTTTTGAACTGCATCACCAATACCCATGTTGATAACGATTTTTTCAAGCTTAGGTGCTTGCATAACTGATGTATAGCTAAACTTGCTCACAAGAGCTGGAACAACTTCTTTATTGTACTTTTCTTTTAGGCGATTCACTAGTCGCGACCTCCTTTCTTTACAAACTATTTATCTAATACTTCACCTGATTTTTTTGCAATACGTACTTTCTTACCATCAACAACTTTGTAACCTACACGAGTAGGATTGCCAGTCTTTGGATCGATTGGCATTACATTTGATACATGAATAGGTGCCTCTTGGCTCATGATTCCACCTTGAGGATTCATTTGAGATGGCTTTGAGTGTTTTTTAATAACGTTCACGCCTTCTACTAAGACACGGTCCTTTTTCGGATATGCTTCAAGGATTACACCTTGTTTGCCCTTGTCTTTACCAGAGATCACTTGTACCTTATCACCTTTTTTTACATGCATCTTATAGCACCTCCTTCAAGGCAAAAAATAAGATCTTTATAGTACTTCTGGAGCTAATGAAACAATTTTCATAAAATTTCTTTCACGTAACTCACGAGCCACTGGGCCAAAGATACGTGTACCACGTGGACTCTTGTCATCACGGATAATTACACATGCATTTTCATCAAAACGAATATATGAGCCGTCTCCACGACGTGCACCACTCTTTGTGCGTACAATTACAGCTTTAACAACGTCACCTTTTTTGACAACGCCTCCTGGTGTTGCTTGCTTGACAGTACATACAATAACATCACCGATATTAGCTGTCTTTTTGCCAGAGCCACCAAGAACTTTGATTGTTAAAACTTCACGTGCACCTGAGTTGTCAGCAACTTTTAATCGAGTTTCCTGTTGAATCATCGATTAGTACCTCCTTTCGGAACACAAATTATAACCGAACTTTATTGTTAGATAATTACTGCTTCTTCTACTACTTCAACTAAACGGAATCGCTTTGTAGCTGAAAGCGGACGAGTTTCCATGATCTTTACAATATCACCAATTTTAGCTTGGTTGTTCTCATCATGAGCTTTATACTTTTTAGAGTATTTAACACGCTTGCCGTATAGTGAATGTTTTTTGTAAGTTTCAACTACTACAGTGATCGTTTTATCCATTTTGTCGGATACAACACGACCGACATATACCTTACGTTGGTTGCGTTCACTCATTTACGCTAACCTCCTCTCGATTATCGATTGTTAACACCAAGTTCTCTTTCGCGAATAATCGTCTTCATACGAGCAATCGCCTTGCGTACCTCACGAATACGAGTAGTGTTCTCTAATTGACCAGTCGCAAGCTGGAAACGAAGGTTAAATAATTCTTCTTTTAAAGATTTTACTTTTTGTTCAACTTCGGCAGTGGTTAAATCACGGATTTCATTAGCCTTCATTAGTTTCACCACCAATATCTTCGCGTTTTACAAACTTACATTTAACAGGTAACTTGTGTGCAGCAAGACGTAAAGCTTCACGTGCTACTTCTTCAGATACACCTGCAATTTCAAACATAACTTTTCCTGGTTTTACTACCGCTACCCAACCTTCTGGAGCACCTTTACCGGAACCCATACGTACTTCTAATGGTTTCGCTGTAAATGGCTTAGATGGGAAGATTTTAATCCAAACTTTACCGCCACGTTTCATATAACGAGTCATTGCACGACGAGCAGCTTCAATTTGACGGTTAGAGATCCAAGATCCTTCAAGTGATTGTAAACCGAACTCACCGAAGTGTACTTCAGTACCGCCTTTAGCGCGACCACGCATATTTCCGCGGTGTTCTCTACGATACTTAACGCGTTTTGGTAATAACATTATTGGTTTCCTCCTTCCTCATCTTTCGTTGCTCTTTTCTTAGTAGGAAGAACTTCACCACGATAGATCCATACTTTAACACCTAACTTACCATAAGTAGTGTCAGCTTCTGCAGTACCATAGTCGATATCCGCACGTAATGTATGAAGTGGTACAGTACCCTCACTATAATGTTCTGAACGAGCGATGTCAGCTCCGCCTAAACGACCTGATACCATTGTTCTGATTCCTTTTGCACCAGCACGCATAGCACGTTGGATAGCTTGCTTTTGTGCACGACGGAATGATACACGATTTTCTAACTGACGAGCAATATTTTCAGCAACCAATGTTGCATCGATATCAGCTTTTTTAACTTCCATAATGTTAATGTGAACTCGCTTGCCGCTTAATTCGTTAAGTGCTTTACGAAGAGCTTCGACTTCTGTTCCACCTTTACCGATAACCATTCCTGGCTTAGCAGTGTGGATAGCGATATTCACACGGTTTGCAGCACGTTCGATTTCGATTTTAGAAACAGCTGCATCTGATAAACGTTTGCTAATATATTCACGGATTTTAATATCTTCATGTAATAGATCAGCATAATCTTTACCAGCGAACCATCTTGATTCCCAGTCACGAATTATACCAACACGAAGTCCGTTAGGATTTACTTTTTGACCCACTACTATCCCTCCTTACTTTTCAGATACCACTACTGTAATGTGGCTAGTACGTTTGTTGATTGCACTCGCACGTCCTTGTGCACGAGGTCGGAAACGTTTTAAAGTTGGACCTTCATCAACGAATGCTTGAGAAACTACTAAATTATTTACATCCATTTCGTAGTTGTGCTCTGCATTTGCGATAGCTGATTTTAATACCTTCTCGATAACAGGAGAAACTGTTTTTGGCGTATGGCGAAGAATCGCAATAGCTTCACCCACTTGCTTTCCTCTGATTAGATCAATAACCATACGAGCTTTACGAGGAGCAATACGAACAGTTCTCGCGATCGATTTAGCTTGCTTCACTTCCATTCAAGTACCTCCTCTCTACTAACGTCTTGTTTTCTTATCGTCATCCGCATGACCTTTATAAGTGCGGGTAGGAGCAAATTCGCCCAATTTATGACCAACCATATCCTCAGTCACGAATACTGGAACATGCTTGCGTCCATCATAAACAGCAACTGTGTGCCCGATAAATTCTGGAAAAATTGTAGAACGACGAGACCAAGTTTTAATAACTTGTTTTTTGTTAGACTCGTTAAGTCCTTCAACCTTCTTCATTAAATGATCATCGACAAATGGTCCTTTTTTCAAGCTACGACCCATGAATGAACCTCCCTTCGTGATTGCACCACGGTTCTAATGAACCGCAGAACAATCGCGTTATTTTTTACGACGACGAACAATAAATTTGTCTGACGCTTTGTTTTTCTTACGTGTTTTAGCTCCAAGTGTTGGTTTACCCCATGGAGACATAGGTGATTTACGACCGATTGGTGCTTTACCTTCACCACCACCGTGTGGATGGTCATTAGGGTTCATTACAGATCCACGAACAGTAGGACGAATGCCTAACCAACGAGAACGACCTGCTTTACCAACGTTTACTAGTTCATGCTCTAAGTTGCCTACTTGGCCAACTGTTGCACGACATGTCGCTAAGATTTGACGAACCTCACCTGACATTAAACGAACTAATACATATTTACCTTCTTTACCTAATACTTGAGCTTCAGCACCAGCAGAACGAACTAATTGTCCACCGCGACCTGGCTTTAACTCAATATTATGAACCACAGTACCAACCGGGATATTTTGTAATGGTAATGCATTACCAACCTTAATATCCGCTTCCGGACCTGAGAATACTTCTTGACCAACTTTTAAACCTTTTGGCGCAATGATATAACGCTTTTCACCATCAACATAGTTGATTAACGCGATGTTTGCAGTACGGTTTGGATCGTACTCAATAGTAGCAACGCGTCCTGGTATTCCATCTTTATCGCGTTTGAAATCGATTATACGATATTGACGCTTATGTCCGCCACCATGATGACGTGTTGTGATTTTACCTTGGTTATTACGTCCCGCTTTTTTGTGTAACGGTGCAAGTAATGATTTCTCTGGTGTGTCAGTTGTGATTTCAGCGAAATCTAAAACTGTCATACCACGACGACCGTTTGACGTAGGATTATACTTTTTAATCGCCATTTCGGTTTCCCTCCTTCACTATCATTTTATGCTTCGAAGAATTCCAATTCTTTGCTATCAGCAGTTAATTTTACGATTGCTTTTTTACGCTTTGGTGTAGTACCTGTATAGCGACCTACACGCTTAAATCTACCGTCATAATTTTGAACGTTAACTTTTTCAACTTTTACGCCGAAAATTTGCTCAATAGCTTGTTTTACTTCTGTTTTGTTAGCTCTTGTATCTACTTCAAATGTGTATTTCTTTTCACCCATTAATTCAGTAGAACGTTCAGTTATCACGGGGCGCTTAATAATATCACGAGGATCTTTCATTATGCAAGCACCTCCCCAACTTTTTCTGCTGCTTCTTTTGTAATCACCATTTTGTCATGGTTCATTACATCCAAAACATTCACTCCATTAGCGTCTACAACAGTAACACCAGGAATGTTACGTGCTGATAACTCGATTGTTTGATCTGCATCAGCTGTTACGATTAGTACTTTCTTATTTAAAGATAGAGCATTTAACACTTGAACCATGTCTTTTGTTTTTGGTGCTTCAATTGTTAAATTTTCTAGTACTACTACATCATTTCCTAAAACTTTTGTAGAAAGTGCTGATTTAATAGCTAAACGACGTACTTTCTTAGGAAGTTTAAATGAATAACTTCTTGGTGTAGGTCCGAATACAATACCCCCACCTCTCCATTGTGGAGAACGAATTGAACCTTGGCGTGCGCGTCCAGTTCCTTTTTGGCGCCATGGCTTTCTTCCGCCACCGCTTACTTCAGAGCGGTTTTTTACTTTATGTGTACCTTGACGGCGTGTTGCACGTTGCATAATAATTGCATCAAAAAGTACATTGTTGTTTGGCTCAATACCAAAAACCGCATCAGAAAGTTCAATTTCACCTACTTGTGAACCTGCTTGATTATAAAGTGCTACTTTAGGCATCTAATTTCCTCCTTTCCGAACAATTATTTGTTACCTTTAACCGCACTAAGGATTTTTACATAGCTCTTTTTAGCTCCAGGAACATTTCCTTTTACTAAAATAATATTACGTTCTGCATCTACTTTAACAATCTCAAGATTTTGAACAGTAATTTGCTCTCCACCCATCTGTCCAGGTAACAATTTACCTTTGAATACGCGGTTTGGAGCAACTGGTCCCATTGAACCAGGACGACGGTGATAACGAGATCCGTGAGCCATAGGGCCGCGAGATTGGTTATGACGCTTGATCGCACCTTGGAATCCTTTACCTTTTGAAGTTCCTGTAACGTCTACAAGCTCACCTTCTGAAAATAAATCAACTTTGACTTCCTGACCAACTTCATACTCCCCAGCGTTAATACCGCGGATTTCACGGACGAAGCGCTTAGGAGCTGTATTTGCTTTTGCTGCATGACCCTTTTCAGGTTTGTTTGTACGAGATTCCTTTTTGTCAGCGAATCCTAATTGGATTGCCTCGTAACCATCAGTATCAACAGTTTTCTTTTGTAGAACAACGTTTGCTTCAGCTTGAATAACTGTTACTGGGATTAAATCACCGTTTTCAGAAAACACTTGAGTCATACCAATCTTTCTACCTAAGATTCCTTTGGTCATTAGTCACACCTCCTGAATTAATATCGTTTTTATTTTAAATTAAAGTTTAATTTCAATGTCTACACCAGATGGTAAGTCTAAACGCATTAAAGAATCAACAGTTTGTGGTGTTGGATTGATAATGTCGATTAGACGTTTGTGTGTACGCATTTCAAATTGCTCACGAGAATCCTTATATTTGTGTACCGCACGAAGAATTGTGTAAACCGCTTTTTCTGTTGGCAACGGAATCGGACCAGATACTTTTGCACCAGAACGTTTTGCAGTTTCAACAATCTTTTCAGCTGATTGATCAAGAATTCTATGATCGTAAGCCTTTAAACGTATACGAATTTTTTCTTTTGCCATTATTTTCCCTCCTTTATCGCCCATTTTAGAATAGACATACTCCGTGGAAATTTCCTCACACTCGCCATGGCAAAGGGGCCGGGTGTGTCAGCAACCTTCCACATCATAGCTGTAAACGACCAACATTCACTATTATATAAAAAAATACAATAGTTTGCAACAAGAAAAATATTTTATTTACTTCCTTTGTGCACTTTTACAATTATACACACTGGGTAGAGGGAAAACAAGGTGTTTGGCTGATGTCTAACAATTCTAATTAAGAAAAAAAGAAAGCAGTCAGCTAGTGCTGACTGCTTTCTTTTTTGTATTAATTACTCAATGATTGAAGCAACAACGCCAGCGCCTACTGTACGTCCACCTTCACGGATTGAGAATTTTGTACCTTCTTCGATCGCTACTGTAGTGATTAGTTCTACAGTCATTTCGATGTTGTCACCAGGCATAACCATTTCTACTCCTTCTGGTAACTTGATGATTCCAGTTACGTCAGTTGTACGGAAATAGAACTGTGGGCGATAGTTTGAGAAGAATGGAGTATGACGTCCACCTTCTTCTTTTGATAATACGTAAACTTCAGCTTTGAAAGTTTTGTGTGGTGTAATTGAACCTGGCTTAGCAAGTACTTGACCACGTTGGATGTCATCACGTGCAACACCGCGAAGTAATGCACCAATGTTATCTCCAGCTTCAGCATAGTCAAGAAGCTTACGGAACATTTCAACACCAGTTACAGTTGTGCTCTTAGCTTCTTCAGCAAGACCAACGATTTCAACTACGTCACCAACTTTAACTTGGCCACGCTCAACGCGTCCAGTAGCAACTGTACCACGACCAGTGATTGAGAATACGTCCTCAACTGGCATCATAAATGGCTTATCAGTGTCACGAACTGGGTCTGGAATGTAGCTGTCAACAGCATCCATAAGTTCGATGATTTTAGCTTCCCACTCAGCTTCTCCTTCAAGAGCTTTAAGAGCAGAACCTTTAATTACAGGGATATCATCGCCTGGGAAGTCATACTCAGAAAGTAAGTCGCGAACTTCCATTTCTACTAATTCTAATAATTCTTCGTCGTCAACCATGTCACACTTGTTCATGAATACTACAAGGTAAGGAACACCAACTTGACGAGAAAGTAGGATGTGCTCACGAGTTTGTGGCATTGGACCATCAGTAGCAGATACTACTAAGATACCGCCGTCCATTTGAGCCGCACCAGTGATCATGTTTTTAACATAGTCAGCGTGTCCTGGGCAGTCAACGTGTGCGTAGTGACGCTTTTCAGTTTGATATTCTACGTGAGAAGTTGAAATTGTAATTCCACGTTCTTTTTCTTCTGGAGCTCCGTCGATTTGATCATATGCACGAGCTTCTGCACCACCAGACTTAGCAAGTACGTTTGTGATAGCGGCAGTAAGAGTTGTTTTACCATGGTCAACGTGTCCAATTGTCCCGATATTAACATGCGGTTTTGAACGGTCAAATTTAGCTTTTGCCATTAGAGATTTCCTCCTTAAAATTTATAATGATTTATTGTTTTTTTATATATGTAAGGGGCGGGAATTCAAGGAATTCCCAATTACCAACTTACTATAAAATTTAAATTAATGCAATATTAATGCTGATTATGCACCAGTATTTTTCTTGATAATTTCTTCAGCGATTGACTTAGGAACCTCTTCGTAATGATCAAAGTGCATTGAGTAAGTTCCGCGTCCTTGAGTGTTTGAACGTAATGCAGTTGCATAACCAAACATTTCAGAAAGTGGAACCATAGAACGAACTACTTGTGCGTTACCACGAGCTTCCATACCTTCAACGCGACCACGGCGTGAAGTTACATCCCCCATGATATCACCCATGTATTCTTCTGGTACTGTAATTTCAACTTTCATCATAGGCTCTAAAAGAACTGGGTTACATTTTGTTTTAGCGTTTTTAAGTGCAAGTGATGCTGCAACTTTAAACGCCATTTCGTTTGAGTCTACATCATGGTATGAACCATCGAATAATGTAGCTTTAACATCGATTAATGGATAGCCAGCAAGGATACCGTTCTGTAATGCATCTTCTAATCCTGATTGGATTGCTGGTACGTATTCTCTTGGAACTACACCACCGACGATAGCATTAACAAATTCAAATCCTTTACCTTCTTCATTAGGCTCGAATTTAATCCATACGTGACCGTATTGTCCACGTCCACCTGACTGACGTACAAACTTACCTTCTACCTCAGCAGCTTGACGGAGTGTTTCACGGTAAGAAACCTGTGGTGCACCCACGTTAGCTTCAACCTTAAATTCGCGTCTCATACGATCAACGATGATATCTAAGTGAAGCTCACCCATACCAGAAATGATAGTTTGTCCTGTTTCTGGGTTTGTTTCTGTACGGAATGTTGGATCCTCTTCAGCAAGCTTTTGAAGTGCAATACCCATCTTATCTTGGTCTGCTTTCGACTTCGGCTCAACTGATAAAGAGATAACCGGTTCTGGGAATTCCATTGATTCTAAGATAACTTGATTCTTTTCATCACAAAGAGTATCACCAGTTGTTGTATCTTTTAAACCAACAGCCGCTGCGATATCCCCGGCATAAACCTGCGGGATTTCTTCACGGTGGTTTGCGTGCATCTGCAGGATACGTCCTACACGTTCACGCTTACCTTTTGTAGAGTTGATTACATATGAACCAGAATTAAGGATACCTGAATACACGCGGAAGAAAGTTAACTTACCAACGTAAGGGTCTGTCATAATCTTAAACGCAAGTGCTGAGAATGGCTCATCATCACTTGCATGGCGCTCAGTCTCTTCTTCTGTATCAGGAAGTGTTCCTTTAATTGAAGGAATATCAATTGGTGCTGGTAAATAATCGATTACAGCATCAAGCATTAATTGAACACCTTTGTTCTTAAATGCAGTACCACAAAGAACTGGGTAGAATTCAACGCTTAATGTACCTTTACGAATAGCTGCTTTAATTTCATCATTAGTAAGCTCTTCACCTTCAAGATACTTCATCATTAATTCTTCATCTAATTCAGCTGCTGCTTCGATTAATTTTCCACGATATTCTTCAGCTAAATCCTTCATATCTTCAGGGATATCAGCTACTGTGATATCTGTTCCAAGGTCATTACCATACATTGTAGCTTTCATTTCGATAAGATCAATAATTCCTCTGAACTCATCTTCAGCTCCGATCGGTAATTGAATTGGATGTGCATTTGCACCTAGGCGATCACGAAGTGTTTTAACTGAATATAAGAAGTCCGCACCCATTTTATCCATTTTGTTAACAAATACAATACGTGGAACTCCATAAGTTGTTGCTTGACGCCAAACTGTTTCAGTTTGCGGTTCTACACCTGATTGTGCATCTAATACTGTTACCGCACCATCTAATACGCGAAGTGAACGTTCAACTTCAACGGTGAAGTCTACGTGTCCTGGTGTATCAATGATGTTAACGCGGTGACCTTTCCACTGTGCTGTTGTTGCAGCAGAAGTGATTGTGATTCCACGCTCTTGCTCCTGCTCCATCCAGTCCATTTGAGAAGCTCCTTCATGAGTTTCTCCAATTTTGTGGATACGGCCAGTATAGAAAAGGATGCGCTCCGTAGTAGTTGTTTTACCGGCATCGATGTGTGCCATGATGCCGATATTACGTGTATTTTCTAAGGAGAACTCTCTAGCCATCTATACTTCTCCTTCCTTTTTAGGAAATTAATTAGTAGGTTTATTTTACCAACGATAGTGTGCGAATGCTTTGTTAGCTTCTGCCATTTTATGTGTATCTTCACGTTTCTTCACTGATGCACCAGTATTGTTAGCAGCATCAAGGATTTCGTTCGCTAAACGCTCTTCCATTGTTTTTTCGCCGCGATTACGTGAATATTGTACTAACCAACGTAATCCTAGAGTACTACGACGCTCAGGACGAACTTCAACTGGAACTTGATAGTTAGCACCACCTACACGGCGTGCACGAACTTCAAGTACGGGCATGATGTTCTTAAGAGCTTGTTCGAATACTTCCTTTGGATCATTGCCAGTACGTTCTTTGATGATATCAAACGCATTATAAAGAATTGTTTGAGCTTTACCTCTTTTACCATCAACCATGATTTGATTGATTAAGCGTGTGATAAGCTTTGAATTGTAAATCGGATCAGGTAATACGTCTCTACGAGTTACAGGACCTTTACGTGGCATATGATACCCTCCCTTCGTTAATTTTATTTAAATGTATCGATTATTTTTTAGCTGCTTTTGGTCTCTTAGTACCATATTTAGAGCGGCCTTGCGCACGGTTGTTAACACCCGCAGTATCTAATGCACCACGTACGATGTGATAACGTACCCCCGGAAGGTCCTTTACACGACCGCCGCGGATTAATACTACACTGTGCTCTTGTAGGTTATGGCCAATTCCTGGAATGTAAGCTGTTACCTCGATTCCATTTGTTAAGCGTACACGAGCATATTTACGTAACGCTGAGTTTGGTTTCTTAGGAGTCATAGTTCCTACACGAGTACAAACACCGCGCTTTTGTGGTGAAGAAAGATCTGTTTGTTCTTTCTTCATGCTGTTATAACCTTTGTTTAACGCAGGAGATTTAGATTTTATAACCTTGCTGCTGCGTCCCTTACGAACTAATTGGTTCATAGTAGGCATTTTGTTTTCCTCCCTTCTTTTTTATGTCCACATATCCAGGTGGTTCATTTTTTAGCCAAAAACAATGTTTTTGTTAGAGCGGCGTAAACCGCTCCACAAAAACATTTTTAGGCTTTTATAGCAACTGTTGCAGCTCCAACTTCGATCCCGCACGCTTTACCAAGCTTTTTCATTGAATCAACTTTCACGACTGGAATTCCATTTTCTTCTGCTGCTAGCAGTACTTTATTTGTCACACGCCGATCAGCATCATCGGCTATGATGACTTCGGATACTTCATTTTCCTTTATGGCTTTAAGAGTTTGTTTTGAACCGATAACAAGACCCTTTGCCTGTGATACTTTATCATAAGACATGTGTAGATATCCTCCAAAGCATCTGTAATAAAAACACCTTTGTTATAGTAACATTCTCAAGAAATAAAGTCAACAGATTATTTATTCTTTTGAGATCAAATCCTTCTCATCTATCGAAGAATGCACACTATCATTCAGCTTATCGTATCTTACCTTTCGATATCTTGTCATTCCTGTACCTGCTGGAACAAGCTTACCGATGATAACATTTTCTTTAAGCCCTAACAGTTCATCGCGCTTTCCTTTGATTGCAGCATCTGTTAACACCCGTGTTGTTTCTTGGAATGAAGCTGCTGATAGGAACGATTCTGTTTCTAGAGATGCCTTAGTTATACCGAGAAGAACCGGTCTTGCGACAGCTGGTCGACCACCCTGCAATAGGACAGATTTATTTGCTTCTTTAAATTGATGGATATCCAGCAATGAACCTGGAAGCACATCACTATCACCAGCATCAACAACACGTACTTTACGAAGCATTTGGCGAACCATAACTTCAACGTGTTTATCACCAATTTCTACCCCTTGCATACGATAAACCTTCTGTACTTCACGCAGCAAGTATTCCTGAACGCCATCCACACCACGAACTTTTAATAATTCCTTAGGATCAATAGAACCTTCAGTTAATTCCTGTCCAGCAACTACTCGGTCACCTTCAGCAACTTTCAGTCTTGAACCGTATGGAGCTGTGTAGGAGCGGCTTTCAACCTGACCTTGAATAACGATTTCTTGTTTATCTTTAACTTCATTAATTTGTGAAACAATCCCTGGTATTTCAGAAATAACTGCTTGACCTTTAGGATTACGTGCTTCAAATAATTCTTGAATACGCGGTAAACCTTGTGTGATGTCATCTCCCGCAACCCCGCCGGTATGGAATGTACGCATCGTTAACTGTGTACCAGGCTCCCCGATTGATTGAGCAGCGATAATACCAACAGCTTCTCCAACTTCCACATCCTGACCAGTTGCCAAGTTGCGACCATAACACTTCTTACAAACACCAGCACGTGTATCGCAAGTAAAGGCTGAACGGATTTTCACCTGTTCTACACCTGAATCCGCAATCTGTGTAGCGATGTCTTCGGTGATTAGCTCATTGCGTTTGATGATGACTTCATTTGTTTCAGGATGCTTAACCGTTTCAAAAGATGTACGTCCAACTAAACGTTCATATAAATTTTCAATTGTTTCTGTACCATCTTTAAGTGCACTGACAATTAGGCCTCGGTCTGTTTTACAGTCATCTTCACGAACGATAACATCCTGTGCAACATCAACAAGACGTCTTGTTAAATAACCTGAGTCGGCTGTCTTTAAGGCAGTATCAGCAAGACCTTTACGAGCACCGTGTGTAGAGATGAAGTACTCTAATACGGTTAAACCTTCACGGAAGCTTGATTTAATCGGTAACTCAATAATTCGACCAGCCGGGTTAGCCATAAGTCCACGCATACCTGCCAGCTGAGTAAAGTTAGAGGCGTTACCACGAGCTCCTGAGTCACTCATCATGAAGATTGGGTTTCTTATATCTAAGCTATCCATTAGTTTCTTTTGGATTTCGTCCTTTGCCGTACTCCAAATTGAGATTACGCGATCATAGCGTTCTTCATCTGTGATTAAACCGCGTCTGAATTGCTTCATAACGTTCGCAATCTTATCTTCGGCTTTCTCAAGGATTTCCTGTTTCTCAGGTAATACTACGATGTCAGCAACCCCAACCGTAATACCAGCTTTAGTAGAATACTTAAAGCCAAGGTCTTTCATGCGGTCTAACATTTTTGAAGTTTCAGTGATATGAAATCTCTTAAATACTTCAGCAATGATGTTTCCTAAATACTTTTTCTTGAAAGGCGATACTAAGTCACGGCTTTCAATCTCTTCTTTAATATTTGTTCCAACTGGGACAAAATATGTTTCAGGCGTTTTAACCTCTAAGTTTTCCTTTGTTGGTTCATTAATGTATGGGAACGATTTTGGCAGGATTTCATTAAAAATCAATTTCCCTACAGTTGTTAATAATAACATTCCATTTTGCTCAGCCGTAAATGTTGAATTGCTCAAGGAACCAGCAGCTACCGCAACACGTGTATGTAAATGCACATAACCGTTATAATAAGCAATCAACGCTTCGTTAGTATCCTTGAAAATCATTCCTTCACCAACGGCGCCAGCACGTTCAATTGTTAAATAGTAATTTCCAAGAACCATATCCTGTGATGGTGTAACAACTGGCTTTCCATCCTTAGGGTTCAAGATGTTTTGAGCGGCAAGCATCAATAACCTCGCCTCAGCTTGTGCTTCAGCAGACAATGGTACGTGAACAGCCATTTGGTCTCCGTCAAAGTCAGCGTTATAAGCTGTACATACTAACGGATGGAGGCGAATTGCACGACCTTCAACAAGTGTAGGTTCAAATGCTTGAATACCTAATCTGTGTAGTGTAGGGGCACGGTTTAATAGAACTGGGTGTTCTTTAATAACCTCTTCCAACACGTCCCAAACCTCAGGCTGAACTCTCTCAATCTTACGCTTAGCGCTCTTAATATTATGAGCCAACCCTTTACCAACAAGTTCCTTCATTACAAACGGCTTAAATAGCTCAAGTGCCATTTCCTTCGGCAATCCACATTGGAACATTTTAAGGTTTGGACCTACTACGATTACGGAACGACCAGAGTAGTCAACACGTTTACCCAAAAGGTTTTGACGGAAACGACCTTGCTTCCCTTTTAACATATGTGACAATGATTTCAACGGACGATTTCCTGGTCCGGTTACAGGTCGACCACGGCGACCATTATCAATTAATGCATCAACCGCTTCCTGCAGCATTCTTTTTTCGTTTTGAACGATAATGCTTGGGGCACCTAAATCTAATAGACGTTTTAGGCGGTTATTACGGTTGATTACCCGACGATATAGGTCGTTAAGGTCAGACGTAGCAAAACGACCACCATCCAATTGAACCATTGGGCGCAATTCCGGCGGAATAACTGGAAGAACATCTAGGATCATCCATGATGGATCATTCCCTGAGTTACGGAATGCTTCAAGAACCTCTAGTCGTTTAATCGCACGTGTACGACGTTGCCCTTGAGCAGTGCGCAATTCTTCTTTTAATTGATCGACTTCTTTATCTAAATCAATATCTTGTAGCAGCTTACGGATCGCTTCTGCACCCATTTGAGCTTGGAAGGATTGACCGTACTTTTCACGGTATGTTCGATATTCCTTCTCTGAAAGCAGCTGTTTCTTTTCTAACGCTGTATTTCCTGCATCTGTTACTACATAAGATGCGAAATAAATAACCTCTTCAAGCGCGCGAGGGGACATGTCCAAAGCTAATCCCATACGGCTTGGAATTCCCTTGAAATACCAAATATGTGATACTGGCGCAGCTAATTCGATATGGCCCATACGGTCACGACGAACTTTGGCACGAGTTACCTCAACACCACAGCGATCACATACAACACCTTTATAACGCACTCTTTTATATTTTCCGCAATGACATTCCCAGTCCTTTGTTGGACCAAAAATACGTTCACAGAATAAGCCGTCTTTTTCCGGCTTTAAAGTACGGTAATTAATTGTTTCCGGTTTTTTCACTTCTCCAAATGACCATGAACGGATTTTATCAGGTGAAGCTAAACCAATTTTCATATATTCAAAATTATTTACATCCAGCAAGGGGCCTACCTCCCTTATAAAGTGAAACTACAGACTGCCTCAGGATTTATGATCTGAGACAGCCTAGTCGTTTTCATTGCAATTATAATTAGTGGTAATTATTCAACAGGTGTAACATCTTTTTCTTCAGTAAGGGTCGATTCATTTGTATCTAATACAGCAACATCGCGACCGTCCTCTTCATCGTCGAAATCGCGTAATTCAATTTCCTCTTCATTACTAGATAACATCTTAACATCCATGCCCAAACTTTGAAGTTCTTTGATTAAAACCTTAAAGGATTCAGGCACCCCTGGTTCAGGTACACTTTCACCTTTAACAATAGCTTCATATGTCTTCACACGTCCCACAACGTCATCAGACTTAACAGTTAAAATTTCTTGTAAAGTATAGGCTGCCCCATATGCTTCAAGCGCCCAAACTTCCATTTCCCCGAAACGCTGTCCGCCAAATTGTGCTTTACCACCAAGCGGCTGTTGCGTAACAAGTGAGTATGGTCCAGTAGAACGAGCATGAAGTTTGTCATCAACCATGTGAGCAAGCTTAATCATATACATGATCCCTACTGAAACACGGTTATCAAACGGTTCACCAGTACGGCCATCGTAAAGGATCGTTTTGGCATCTCTAGCCATCCCAGCCTCTTCGATTGTTGCCCATACATCCTCTTCAGTTGCACCATCAAACACTGGTGAAGCCACATGGATTCCAAGATAACGCGCAGCCATACCTAAGTGCAATTCAAGAACCTGCCCGATATTCATACGAGATGGTACGCCGAGCGGATTTAACATGATATCAATCGGTGTTCCATCCGGTAAGAAAGGCATATCCTCTTCCGGAAGTATTCTTGAAATTACCCCTTTGTTACCATGTCGTCCTGCCATCTTGTCGCCTTCATGAATTTTACGCTTCTGCACGATAAAGACGCGAACTAATTGGTTAACGCCAGGAGGCAATTCATCTCCATCTTCACGGTTGAAGATTCTTACGTCAAGAATAATACCGCCGCCACCATGTGGTACTCGTAATGATGTATCACGTACTTCACGAGCTTTTTCACCGAAAATAGCATGTAGTAATCTTTCTTCAGCTGTTAGTTCTGTTACGCCCTTTGGCGTTACTTTTCCAACTAGCAAATCTCCATCCTTAACCTCAGCACCGATTCGAATTATTCCTCTTTCGTCAAGATTACGGAGTGCATCTTCACCGACATTCGGAATATCTCTTGTGATTTCCTCGGGTCCAAGCTTCGTATCACGTGCTTCAGATTCATACTCTTCAATGTGGATCGATGTATAAACATCATCCTTCACAAGGCGCTCACTCATAATGATGGCATCCTCGTAGTTATATCCGTCCCATGTCATAAAGCCAACTAGCACATTTCGTCCTAGCGCTAGTTCGCCCTTATCCATTGACGGACCATCAGCAAGGATTTCGCCTTTTTTGACTTCATCGCCAACTGTAACAATCGGGCGTTGGTTATAGCATGTTCCTTGGTTTGAACGTTTGAATTTCAACAGTTCATATTTATCAAGGTTTCCTTTTACAGTTTGACCGTCTACCTCTGAATAACGACGAACATGAACAAATCCAGCTTCTACATGTTCAACAATTCCGTCATACTTACAAATAACAGCAGCACCGGAGTCTTTGCCGTCAACATATTCCATACCAGTTCCGACAATTGGTGCTTCCGGATTCATTAATGGAACAGCTTGACGTTGCATGTTCGCTCCCATGAGCGCACGGTTAGAGTCGTCATTTTCTAAGAAAGGAATACACGCAGTCGCTGCAGATACTACCTGTTTAGGCGAAACGTCCATATAGTCTACACGGTCTTTTTTAACTACTGTATTTTCACCACGGAAACGAACAACAACTTCCTCATCGAGGAATTCACCTTCATCTGATAGGAGAGCATTCGCTTGCGCAACAATATAATTATCCTCTTCATCTGCAGTTAAGTAATCGATTTGATTTGTAACCTTACCAGTTTCAGGGTCGACCCTACGATATGGCGTTTCTATAAATCCAAATGTATTTACTTTTGCATAGGAAGATAGTGAGTTAATCAATCCAATATTCGGACCTTCAGGCGTTTCAATCGGACACATACGGCCGTAGTGTGAATAGTGAACATCACGCACTTCAAAGCCGGCACGTTCACGAGTTAAACCACCTGGTCCTAATGCAGATAAACGACGTTTATGAGTCAATTCTGCAAGCGGATTTGTTTGGTCCATAAATTGTGAAAGCTGTGAGCTTCCGAAGAATTCTTTAATCGCCGCGATCACTGGACGTATATTAATTAACGCCTGCGGTGTAATATTATTTGCATCTTGGATAGACATCCGTTCACGTACAACACGTTCCATACGAGACAGACCAATTCTGAATTGGTTTTGTAAAAGTTCTCCAACCGAACGCAAACGACGGTTACCTAAATGGTCAATGTCATCTGTATCCCCTACATGATGTAAAAGATTAAAGAAATAACTGATAGATGCAAGAATATCAGCAGGTGTAATATTTTTTATGCTTACATCGATGTTTGAATTGCCAATGACATTGATCACTTTTTCTCCATCTTGATCCTTTGGAGCAAAAATTTTGATGGATTGAACAGTAATATCTTCATCAATGACGCCGCCATGCGGCTTCAAAACTTTAAAACCGATATTATTTTCAAGATAAGGTAAAATTCTATCAAGCGTACGGCGATCTAACACCGTGCCCTTTTCAACCAACACTTCTCCTGTTTCTGGATCTACTAAAGTTTCAGCAACACGTTGGTTAAATAGACGATTCTTAATATGAAGCTTCTTATTAATCTTGTAACGTCCAACATTTGCCAAGTCATAGCGTTTTGGATCAAAGAAGCGTGAAATTAATAAACTTTTAGCGTTTTCTACTGTAGGTGGTTCACCAGGGCGAAGTCGCTCATAGATTTCTAACAAAGCTTTTTCGGTAGTCTCCGTATTGTCTTTGTCCAGCGTATTTCTTAAATACTCATTCTCACCCAGTAATTCAATAATTTCTTGGTCATTACCAAAGCCAAGAGCACGCAATAGAACTGTTACAGGTAATTTACGCGTACGATCAATACGAACATAAACTACATCTTTAGCATCAGTTTCATATTCAAGCCAAGCTCCACGGTTCGGGATTACAGTCGCTGTAAAGCCCTTTTTACCATTTTTATCAATCTTACCACTATAGTAGACACTTGGTGAGCGAACAAGCTGAGAAACGATAACACGTTCAGCCCCGTTAATAACAAAGGTTCCTGTTTCTGTCATTAAAGGGAAGTCACCCATAAATACATCTTGTTCTTTTACTTCACCTGTTTCCTTGTTGATTAAACGAACCTTCACTCTTAAAGGTGCAGAGTATGTAACATCTCGTTGTTTTGATTCACCAACAGAATATTTTGGCTCACCTAAACTATAATCAATAAATTCAAGTGATAGGTTACCAGTAAAATCCTCAATCGGAGAAATATCTTGGAACATTTCTCTGAGCCCCTCATCTAGGAACCACTGATAAGATGAGAGTTGAATTTCGATAAGATTTGGTAATTCTAGCACCTCGCTAATTCGCGCATAGCTCCTGCGCTGGCGGTGGCGTCCATACTGAATTAGTTGACCCGTCAACTGATTCACCCCTCAAAATAAAACGTTTTATTTTAAAAAGCACAAATATCTTTAATAAAAAGATCTTTGAGCCGTGTTACCGATAAAACAGATCCCTTTTACAAAGAAAAAAGGCTTCTAAACAATCAAAAGCACACTAAAGACAAAAATTCCATTTTATTAGCATTACCAATAGGTATACTTTTATACACTTTGTTGTAAATTTGCCTATTATTGGTGTATACATTCATTGGCATTTTATAATCTTATCACAACGAAAAAAAACCGTCAACTTTTTTTTGATTTTATGATATAATATCCCTTTTTCTTTGCAACAACTTCAACTTCATTAAAAAGAGACTTCAATTTTTCAATGGCAGATGGGGCCCCTTGCTTTTTCTGAATGACAATCCACAGTTCCCCATTATCAGCTAAATGTTGATACGATTGTTCGAAAATTTCGTGGACTACCTTTTTCCCCGCCCGAATCGGGGGGTTGCTGACAATAATGGCAAATGAGTGATCCTTCACATTTTCAAAGAGATTACTTTGGTAAATCAAAACATTATTAATTTTATTCTGTTCGCTGTTTTTTCTTGCTAACTGCAATGCTCTTTCATTTACATCTACCATTTCAACCTGACGATCCAGGTTTTCTTTTGCAAGCGTAAGACCAATCGGCCCATACCCACAGCCTACATCTAATATATTCCCCCGGGTAGCAGGCATCATAATTGAATCGATTAATAATTTTGAACCAAAATCAATTTCACTTTTCGAGAATACTCCTAAGTCTGATGTGAAAATAAAAGAATGGCCTTTGAGTTTATATTCAAAGGTGAAAGGCTTGCTTTCTACGGAAGGATTACTTGAATAGTAATGGTCGGTCATTTGTAATGCACAACCCCCTTTTGATAGTATAAAAAAAAGCTCACTCAAATGAGCAAGCTTTCTCTTTAGAAGATTGAACAAAGATCAAATACGCCTTGGCGTATTTGCGCCCAGATTTTTTCGAGCTTGCTCGAAAAACTACCTTTGAAAATC
>NZ_AJLR01000111.1 GCF_000307855.1 Schinkia azotoformans LMG 9581
CTCTGTTTGGTGAGGATTAATCTTTGTTATCTATTATCAAACGGGCTGCGAACTCTGTTTGGTGAGGATTAATCGTTTTGGTGATCTAAAAAAGACGAACCAGTACAGGTCCGCCTTTTAAACTATATTATTATTCTTCGTCCTCTTCTTGTTCTGAGAAGGTGTTTAACATCTCTTCAACTATATCCCACTCTTCATCAGTTTCAATAGGGAATAAAGCAAGGTCTTCTTCATCTTCACCATCTTCGAAACGGAAGGCAAATACTTCAACTTCTTCGTCTTCGTCGCTAGCGCCGACAGGTTCTACTACCATATAGGATTTACCAGATTCTTCTACATCAAACGTAAATAAAACTTCAAATAGATGCTCTTCACCGTTTTCATCTGGAATAATAATTCGTTCTTTTTCTTCTTTAGCCATTAGTTTCCACTCCTTATTGTTTACTATCAAGGTATCCTTGCAAAATCATGACAGCTGCCATTTTATCTATTACTTTTTTTCGCTTTTTACGACTGACGTCACCACTTAGTAAGATCCGTTCAGCAGCCATAGTTGATAGTCTTTCATCCCAAAGAACTACCTCAATATGAAATTTCTTTTTCAAAAGTTCAGCAAATTCCAGGCAAGCTTCCCCACGCGGACCTACTGTTCCGTTCATATTTTTTGGAAAACCAACAACTATCTTTTCAGGATTATACTCATTAATAAATGTCTTAATCCGGTCAAGCCCATAATCATTTTGATCTGCATCTATTTTAATTGTTTCAATACCTTGTGCAGTCCATCCTAGTTCATCGCTGACAGCAACACCGATCGTTTTTGTACCTACATCTAAGCCAATCACTCTCATTAGTTTGTGCCTTCCCGATGAGTCTCTAAATAGGATTTCACTAATTCTTCAATTAATTCGTCTCTTTCAAGTTTGCGAATAATATTACGTGCATCCTTGTGGCGTGGGATATAGGCAGGGTCGCCTGAAAGTAAATAGCCTACTATTTGGTTAATCGGATTATAACCTTTTTCCTGTAAGGCTTCATATACTGTAAAAAGTACATCCTTCACATTTGTATCAATTGGCTCTTCTTGAAAATTAAATCGCATCGTATTATCCAGTGAGCTCATCATGACACCTCCGTTCTAGAAGTGAGTGAGAGATTAGACTCTCGCTCTTTTTCATGTTCATATATCCATTGTACACTATATTGAAGCATTTACGAAATAGATTTCATCCACTCTTCTGCATAATTTAAGGCATCTACTAGTTGTTCTGGATTTTTTCCACCGGCTTGGGCCATATCCGGACGGCCACCACCACCACCACCACAACGTGTCGCAACCTCTTTAATTAATTTTCCGGCATGATAGCCCTTTTCTATTAAATCCTTTGTTACTCCGGCTGTAAGATTCACTTTATCATCACTTACTGCTCCAAGGATAATCACCGCTGAACCTAATTTTCCTTTTAAGTCGTCTACCATTGTACGAAGGCTATTCATGTCTTTAACATTTACCTTCTTCGCAAGCAGTTTTACTCCGTTGATTTCTTTTACTTCATTCACAAGGTTAGATGATTCAATATTGCTTAATTTCGCAGACAATGATTCATTTTCACGCTCGAGCTGACGAAGTTCACCATGCAATGCCTCGACTCTAGCAGGCACATCTTTTAAATTCGTTTTTAATTTATTAGCAGCTTCTTTTAAGATATTGATTTGGTCATTCATTAATAGATATGCACCTTGTCCTGTAACGGCTTCGATACGACGAGTTCCTGCACCGATACCGGATTCAGAAACGATTTTAAATAAACCGATTTGCGCTGAATTCGATACGTGACAACCTCCGCAAAGCTCTAAACTGTAATCCCCGACCTTAACCACACGTACAACATCTCCATATTTTTCGCCAAATAGAGCCATTGCACCCATTTCTTTTGCTTCTTTTAAGGCTTTTTGAGAGATTTCCACATCAAGGCTATTCCAAATTTTATCGTTTACAATCGCTTCTACTTTATCCAGTTCCTCCGGCTTTACTTGTCCGAAATGAGAGAAGTCAAAACGCAAGCGATCCGGTGAGACTAATGAACCAGCCTGTGCAACATGGTTGCCAAGAACATCCTTTAACGCTTGGTGCAGCAAGTGTGTTGCCGTATGGTTTTTAATGATCGCATTACGCTTTACTTCATCAATTTTTGCTGTTACTTTCACGCCTTTAGTTAAGATGCCTTTTTCAACAACAACGGAATGAAGATGCTGCCCATTTGGTGCTTTTTGAACATCTTTAACACAAAGTGTCAGCCCGTCATTGACTAAATATCCTTGGTCAGCAATCTGACCACCAGATTCTGCATAGAACGGTGTCACATCCAGAATAATTTGGGCCTCATCACCTGTTTGAACATGTTCAATAAATTCATTGTTTTGTAAAACAACTTCAATCAGAGACTCTGCATCAACTTGGTCATAACCGATAAATTTACTTTCAATCTTAATATCTCCAAGTACACCACCTTGTACTTGCATGGAGCCTTCATCATGGCGTGCACTACGAGCTCTCTCGCGTTGTTTCTCCATTTGTACATTAAAGCCATCTTTGTCGATCGTCATGCCCTCTTCCTCGGCATACTCCTCTGTCAACTCATACGGGAAGCCATATGTATCATATAAACGGAAGGCATCTTCGCCAGGAATAACAGTACTTCCTTGGCTTTTGGCTTTTTTAATAACCTCGGAAAGAATAGCTAGACCCTCATGTAATGTTTCATGGAATCGCTCTTCTTCGTTTTTAATAACCTTTTGAATAAATTCAGTTTTTTCCTTTACCTCCGGATAAAAATCAACCATAATTTCTCCAACTACTGGTACAAGTTCAAACATAAATGGACGATTAATATTTATTTTCTTTGCATAACGAACAGCACGGCGCAGTAATCGACGTAATACGTAGCCACGGCCTTCGTTTGAAGGAAGGGCACCATCACCAACCGCAAAAGTTACTGTACGAATATGATCTGCAATAACTTTAAATGCCTCATCTTTTTCAGTGCTTTCATTATATTTTTGACCTGAAATTTCTTCGGTTGCCTGAATAATTGGCATAAAAAGGTCTGTATCAAAGTTGGTTGGAACCTCTTGCATGACAGAAGCTACACGCTCTAAGCCCATTCCCGTATCAATATTTTTCTTTGGAAGCGGCGTATAAGTATGGTCTGGGTTATGGTTAAATTCAGAGAAAACTAAGTTCCAGATTTCGAGGTATCTT
This sequence comes from Schinkia azotoformans LMG 9581, assembly GCF_000307855.1. GTDB lineage: Bacteria > Bacillota > Bacilli > Bacillales > Bacillaceae_J > Schinkia > Schinkia azotoformans. Next base: position 3,263 of record NZ_AJLR01000111.1, read on the forward strand.
TCATTTTCTCCACCTGGATATAACTCAGGGTCATTAGGGTCATTTCCAAATGCTTCGCCACGGTCATAGAAAATCTCCGTATTTGGACCACTTGGACCTTCCCCGATATCCCAGAAGTTTCCTTCAATGCGAATGATTCTTTCAGCAGGGATTCCAATATCGTTTAACCAATAATCATACGCTTCATTATCCTCGGGATGGATGGTTACTGATAGTTTTTCAGGCTCAAGTCCAAGCCACTTCTCACTCGTTAAAAATTCCCATGCAAATTCAATCGCTTCTTTTTTAAAATAATCGCCGATTGAGAAATTTCCAAGCATTTCAAAGAATGTATGATGTCGTGCAGTTTTCCCTACATTTTCAATGTCATTGGTACGAATGGACTTTTGGGCATTACAAATACGCGGATTCTCAGGAATAACACGTCCATCAAAGTATTTTTTTAATGTGGCAACCCCACTGTTAATCCATAATAATGATGGATCTTCATGCGGAATGAGGGAACGGCTTGGTTCCACAGCATGTCCTTTTTCCTTAAAGAAATCTAAGTACATTTGCCGAATTTGGGCAGCTGTTAATTTTTTCATTATTAAATCCTCCTAATTATGTAAAATTAATTTTTTATAAAGTTAAAAAAGCTCCCATCCCTACAGTAAACTGCAGGGACGAGAGCTATTATCCTCGCGGTACCACCCTGATTACGAAAATCCCTTCCATTCGGAGAATTTTCATCACCTTTCACTACCTTAACGCGGTAAACGGCTTAGCTTTAAATCCAAGCACTCAGGAGTAGCGTTCGATTACCCTTCATTTAGAGTTCCTTTCAGCCTAGGGAAACTCTTCTCTTTTAAATGGGCTATAATCTACTTCGTTCCGTCATCATTCGGTTATAATCAAAATAAAGTTAAACATTACTAACCCATTTTAGACAAATACTGCAATATTTGTCAAACGTTAATCGATAGTTTCTTGTGTTTGTTTTTCGAAGTTAAGTTTTAAATGAGTGACCATCACCCGCAAAATAGCGAGAACTGGGACAGCCAATATCAAACCGATAACTCCGCCTATCTCTTCGCCTGCGAGTAAAGCTAAAATGATCACAACGGGGTGCATACGAAGACTTTTTCCAACTATTAATGGAGATAGAATATTTCCTTCTAGGAATTGCAGAATACCAATAATAATAGCTACAATAATGACCATTTTTATAGATATTGTCGAGGCTACAATGATCGTTGGTACAGCCCCAATAATCGGTCCGAAATAAGGAATAATATTCGTCACCCCAATAATGCTTCCCAATAATAGCGGGTAACTCATATCTGCAATCCAAAGTGCCGCTGAGGCTACAACACCAATAATGATACAAACAAACAGCTGTCCCCTTATGTAATTACCAAGCGATTCATCAATGTCTTTTAACAACTCCATTCCTGCTCTTCTCCATTTCCTTGGTGTCATATACCATGCTGCTTTTTTAAATAAGCTTATATCTTTTAACAGATAAAATACAATTAACGGTATAAGGGCAATAAGTACAAGAGAATTGAGCAATCCTTTCAAAAATGTCATAATAGATGAAATGAATTGATTCACTGCAGTTTCAACACCGCTAATTCCTTGTTCAATACGTGTATGAATTTCTTCCGGAAAATTTTTCGTTTGAAAATCGATTTCTTCAATCCATGTACGGTATGTATTCATTAAATATGGAAGATTTTCACTTAAATCCTTTAATTGTTTAATTATTTGTGGGAACAGCTTATAAAGGCCAAAACCGATTCCTCCGAAAAATAACAAATAAATGCCTAAAATTGCAACTGTTCTAGGAATTCCCCGGTTATAAAGTCCTTCCACTATTGGAAGCAATAAATAGGTGATAAAACCCGAAATAAGAACTGGCATAAAAACGGTTAAAATGATCCGGTAAATGGGTTCCCAAATTGGAGTCAGCTTAAGAAATACGAAAATGCACAAAAAAACGATCAATAATGTAGCGGCCCGTATTAACCATTTATAACTCCGGGAAAATCCCATAACCACCCAACTCCATTTCTAATCAAATGCGCCTTGGCGTATTTGTGCCCAGATTTCTTCGAGCTTGCTCGAAAATCTACCTTTAAAAATCGCAAGGCTTGCCGGAGGCTTTAACTATATTCAGTAGTGCTTCTACTAAATATAGTTAAAAAGGCTGAGGATTTAGCCTCAGCCCTTACAAATCATTTATTTTTTAATAAATAGCCTTGGAAATACGTTTTCGCATTCTCTTCATTGTCCGGGCATTTATTATATTATTGTTCCCTTTACTCATACTATAAGCAGCTGCACCAATTCCTAAAGCTAGTAGCGATGTCATTGTTTTATTCATAAGAACCGTCACCCCTAGAAGAAAGTTTACATTTCTAATCGCAAATCCTCTTCCGAAAAAAGATCATCTAATGAACTGAGTGTACCGTCTTCTTCCACTTGATGGGTAAAGAAACGATCTTTGTTTACTGATAATTCAATAAAGCAGTTCCAGCAATAATATTGGTTCACACCGATCTTTCCAATATCTTTACTGGCACAATTAGGGCACTTCATCATAGGGTACTGTCACTCCTCTTTCCTTACAACATGTATGATTTTATTTCTTATCTATTTTCGTTTTCTTTTAGATCAACGATTACGACATTTTCACCGATAGTTAAAGGGTTTCTTGATTTAAAAATCTTTCGACCTTCCGTCATATCGGCAAAAAATCCATCTGTAACTTCATACCCTACAATGGTTCCCAATTCTTCTTTAAAATATACATCTTCTACCAATCCAAGCTTTTCACCTTCGCTTGTCACTAAAGGTTTACCAATGATTCGGTCTTGGCCGTTTTCAAGAAAATGCATTCCCATCAACTTTTGAGTCATACGCTCTTCTTCCGGTTCATTAGCTAACATGATCCCATCCGCTCCAAAAGAGAAAATCTGGGAAAGAGGTATGAGTTTGTTTTTTTTCAATAGCCCCTTTGTATCCATCATTAACCCGTTTACAGTGCCCATTTTATCGAAACAAAGATCCAATACTTTTCCAAGTTCCTTCCCAGAACTTATGTCATAAACTGGTAAGTCTTTAATCGACGAGAACGTTCGCATAAGGACCCCACCCCTCGAACATTCATACACTTGAGTCGACCGCACCACCTTAGTCAACTCATACTTATATTACGGAATTTACATAAAATCATACGGAGATAATGTTTCCATGTTTTCATTTCCGTGTTCTTGGACATCAGTTCCCTCAAACCGCTCTATAATTTTCTCCGCCAATGTCGTTTGTCTTAAACCTTCATCTTGGCGCAACACGCCATTTCTTAATGCATCCTCTTCCCCGCACAGAATCAAATAATCTTTACTACGAGTAACAGCTGTATAAATTAAATTTCTCCTTAGCATCCGATAATACCCTTTCACTATCGGCAAAATGACAATTGGAAATTCACTACCTTGTGATTTATGGATAGAGCAGCAATAGGCATGGGTAATATTATTCAGATCCTGTCTTGTATACAACACTTCGGTTCCTTCATAGCTGATAATGATTTGATCTTGCTTCTCTATATTTTCTTTGGCATAAATGATGCTCACAATTTCACCAATGTCCCCGTTAAATACATTATCATCGGGTTGATTCATAAGCTGCAATACTTTATCGCCGACACGGTAAACTATTTCACCGAACAAAAGCTCTCGTCGCCCATCAGCTTTTGGATTAAACAAATTTTGGAGCATTTTATTTAAAGCATCAATACCAGCTGAGCCTCTATACATTGGAGCAAGCACTTGAACATCCTTAGCCGTATATCCTTTTTTTAGTGCATTTGCACTAACCTGGCGAACGACATCCAACACTTGGTCTTGTTTACATTTAAAAAAGGCTCTGTCCACTTTAGGTTTGGCTATATCCTCAGGAATTACACCAACCTTCATACTGTGTGCTAAATCAATAATGGATGAGCCTTCAGATTGACGATAAATATCTGTTAAACGCACAACGTCAATCTTTTCAGTTCTAAGCAAATCCTTTAGCACCTGACCAGGGCCTACAGAAGGTAATTGATCCTCATCTCCAACAATGATTACCTGAATTTTCTGAGGCAACGCTTTAAATAGCTGATTAGCAAGCCACACATCAACCATCGAAAATTCATCGATAATGACAAGCTTTCCGTCAATTGGATTATCTTCATCATGACTGAAGCCTTCAGAGCCATTCCAACCAAGAAGACGATGAATGGTTACAGCCGGAAGACCCGTGGATTCCGTCATTCGTTTTGCCGCTCTGCCTGTCGGGGCGCAAAGGATAATAGGAAAGCCGTCATCCTTATCATAATCTTTAGGATTTAAGGAACAGCCGTGCAGCTCCGAATAGATTTCGACAATCCCTTTAATTACAGTCGTTTTTCCAGTGCCTGGACCTCCGGTTAAAATCATTAATGGAGAAGAAATAGCGGTCTGAATTGCTTTTTTCTGTGAAGGCGCATATTGGACCTTTAATCTTTCCTCCAAACCTCCGAGTGCCTTTAAAAATTCAGATTCAGGAAATTGTTCAGTAAACTCACTCTGTTCCGTAATTTTCTTTAAGCTTGTAACTAAGCCCTTTTCGGAAAAATAAAGCGATGGCAGATAAACTCTGTCCTCTTCAATGATAATTTTTCCTTCTTCACCAAGACCAATTATTTCCCGAGAAATGTCGATTTCCGAAACCTTGTTCCCTTTTGCTTTTTCGTTAATCAATTTATAAACTTGTAACAAAAAAGGCTCCAACTTTAAGTAAACATGACCCTCTTGTATAGATTGCTGGTTTAAAATATAGATACAGCCTGCTCGGATTCGGTCTGGATGATTACCAGATATACCAAGTGCCTGTCCTAATTCATCGGCTCTGGCAAAACCAATTCCTTCAACATCCTCAATCATTTTATAAGGATTATTTTGAATAATTTCGAGTGTATCTTCCTTATAGGTTTGATAAATTTTCATCGAAAGCTGTGGACCAAAGCCGTAATTTGATAGGGAAATCATGATTTGTTCTAGCCCTTGGTGATGCTTTAAAGTATCATAAAGCAATTTTGCTTTTTCCTCAGGCAATTTCGGTATCGTTGTCAAAACAGAAGGGTTTTCTAAAATTTTGGAAATAGCCCTTTCTCCTAATGTATCAACAATTTTTTTAGCTGTTTTTTTACCGATACCTACAAATAAATCACTGGAAAGGTATTGGATGATTCCATCCTTTGATTGAGGCAATTCCTTCCGAAATTGGTTGACTTGATATTGCAGCCCGTGTCTAGGGTGGTTGTGAAGGTTACCAAAAAATGTATAGACCTCATCTTCATGTATATATGGGAAATAACCAGCAACAACAACTTCTTTATCCTCATATTGCTCGTTCGTCTCGGTAATTCGAATTCTCGCAACTGAATATAATGTTTGTTCATTGTGAAAAATCATAACAATGACCTTTCCTTTTATATATTTCTTTTGTTCTTCCATTAAATCCATTGATTGCTGTTTTTCCATTGTTATTCCCCTTTAATGCTTACGAAAGAATTCCTCAACATTTTTCTTTCCGTTTGCAGCCAAGAAATGGTCCGGTTGAATGTTTAAAGCATTTTCAAACATCTCAAGTGCTTTTTCAGATTGATCTTTGAAAGCATAAGCAACGCCCAAGTTGTAATAGGCATCAGGATGCTCATCATTTAATTCGATTGTTTTTTCAAAATGAGGTATTGCTTCATCAACCATTTCCAGCAATGCCAAACATAAACCATATTGAAAATGGGCTTCTTCATCTAAATCATTCAATTCAATCGCTCTTTGGAAATATGGTAAGGCTAACTTTTCCTGACCCAGCTGGGCTAAACACATCGCGAGCATAAAATAAACATCTGCTTCCTGAAGCCCAAGCTTTACCGCTTGTTCAAAGTTATCCTTAGCTTTCACATAATCTTCCTGATTGTAGTATGTATTTCCTGCTCCAAAATACGCAGTTGCTAAAGAATCATCGATTTCAATAGCCTTATTAAAAAAGGCGATGGCGCGGACATTTTCCCCTACTGCTGCAAGTAAATTACCAAAATTTATATAGGCGATAGGATCATTGGGGTCTTGCTCAAGAATTTCATTAAAAATTCGGGCTGCTTCTTCATATTTTCCTTGCTGCATATATTGAATTCCTATGCTATTTTTATCTATCATTTTGTCTCCTCCTTCTAAAATTAAGAAGCAAGAGAACCATCTCTTGCTTCTTCCTACACGTATGTCAAACGTTCATTATTTTTATATACCGCATCAATGGTTGCCCCACCTAAGCATTCGTCACCATTATAAAAAACGACAGATTGCCCTGGTGTAATCGCCCTAACCGGTTCACCAAATATTACTCTAACTTTATCTTCTTCGATTATTTCCACTGTTACCGGGATATCCGGTTGACGGTAGCGGAATTTGGCTGTACAAACAAATGGTTCAGTTGGCTTTCGATCGCTCACCCAGCTTCCATTAACTGCGATGAGGGAATCGGAATATAGAGCATCGTTATGAAAGCCTTGTCCAACGTAAAGAACGTTTTCCTTTAAGTTTTTACCGATCGCAAACCATGGTTCCCCAGAGCCGCCAATTCCTAGACCATGCCTTTGGCCGATTGTATGATACATAAGGCCTTCATGAGTACCTTTAACTTCACCATCTAATGTCGTCATTTTCCCAGGCTGTGCCGGTAAGTAATTACTTAAAAATTCTTTGAAATTACGTTCACCAATAAAACAAATTCCAGTGCTATCCTTTTTAGTAGCTGTCGCTAAACCTGCTTCTGCTGCAATTTTGCGGACTTCAGATTTTGGCAGGTGCCCTAATGGAAACATAACTTTAGAAAGCTGTGCCTGACCTAATTGATTAAGAAAGTAGGTCTGATCTTTATTATCATCCACACCACGGAGCATTTTATATTCGCCATCACGGTATTCAACTTGTGCATAGTGACCTGTTGCTAAATAATCCGCACCTAATGTAAGGGCATGCTCTAGAAAAGCTTTAAATTTAATTTCTTTATTACACATTACGTCCGGATTTGGGGTACGCCCAGCTTTATATTCGTCTAAAAAATACGTAAACACCTTATCCCAATATTGTTTTTCAAAATTTACAGCATAATAGGGGATGTCAATTTGATTACAGACGCGAACAACATCATTAAAGTCTTCAGTAGCCGTACAAACACCATTTTCATCAGTGTCGTCCCAGTTTTTCATAAAAATGCCGATTACATCATAACCTTGTTGCTTCAATAGTAATGCCGCAACAGATGAATCAACACCACCAGACATGCCGACGACAACTCTTGTCTCAGCCGGAGTTTTAGGATTGTTCAACTTGGTCACCTCCTATCCTTTTATCGTTCTGTTATTTTTTTTACAATTTTCGTTATACTTAATGCCGCTTTTTCAATTTCGTCCAACGTATTTTCGAAACCAAAACTAAATCGAATTGAATTAGTAGTTCTGCTTGATTCATTCCCAAACATTGCCACGAGAACATGGGAAGGTTCAATCGACCCTGCTGTACATGCAGACCCGCTAGAGGCAGCAATACCTGCTAAATCAAGATTTACTAGCATTGATTCAACATTGGTTCCGGAAAATGAAATATTTAAGACATGGGGTAGAGAGGATTTTGCACCTTCTCCGTTGATTTCAAACTGAATTTTTTCTTGTTCGAAAATAGATGCCATCCGATGTTTAAATTGTTCATATTTCTCAATTTTCCCCTGTAATCCATCGTGGGCAAGACGTACAGCCTCTTTAAAGCCAGCAATTCCAGCTACATTTTCTGTTCCAGCACGGCGTTTCCGTTCCTGCTCCCCGCCATATTGGCGCGGAACAAATTTTATCCCATTTTTTGCATATAAAAATCCAATCCCTTTTGGACCTTTTATTTTATGAGCAGATACTGACATTAAATCTAAATGCAAATCTTTAACGTCAATTAGCTGCGTGCCATATGCTTGAACTGCATCAGAGTGGAATATTATAGGAGAATCAGAGAGCAATTCACCAATTTCCTTTATCGGTTGAATCGTTCCAACCTCATTATTCCCATACATGATAGATACTAATATCGTAGACTCTGTAATTGCCGCCTTTAATGCATCTAAATTAATTTCTCCAAATTCATTTACTGGCAAATAGGTAATCTCAAAGCCTTCTTTTTCTAGCTGATTGCAAGTGTGTAAAATAGCATGATGTTCAATCGAAGTTGTTATGATGTGATTTCCCTTTTCTTTATTTGCCATAGCGACCCCGAATAGTGCAGTATTATCAGCTTCAGTACCACCGCTTGTAAAAATAATTTCATTTTCTGATGCATTAATGGATTTAGCAATAAAAGCCCTTGCATCATCAATTATATGTCGCGCTTGTCTTCCAAAGGAATGAATACTTGATGGGTTTCCGAAAGTATTTACCATACAGTCCATCATCACCCGAGCCACCTCAGGGTGAGCTGGAGTTGTAGCTGCATGGTCTAAGTAAATTCGTTGTTGCATAATTTCACCTACCTAATCAAATACGCCTTGGCGTATTTGCACCCAGATTTTTTCGAGCTCGCTCGAAAAACTACCTTTGAAAATCTGAGGCATCCGCCGGAGGCTTAACTTTTAAGTTAAATGTAGAACATATAGGCATCTTGAGCGTTGTCGCCTTCATAATCTGCAAGATATTGAAGTGTTGTTGTATCTAGTACCTCTTTTACCGCATCTCTAATTTTTATCCATAATTCACGCTTTGCAGGCTCTTCATCCTCCAAAACTTCAACAGGACTAATTGGTCCCTCAAGAACTCGAATAATATCACCTGCTGTAATATTTTCGGCATCCCTTGCTAAAATATAACCACCATATGCCCCGCGGATACTTTTTACTAAACCAGCATTGCGTAAAGGGGCAATCAATTGCTCAAGATAATGCTCTGATAAATCATGGTCTTTTGCGATATTTTTAAGAGGAATAGGTCCCTCTCCTTGTTTTTTCGCCAACGCAATCATGATCGTCAGCCCGTAACGACCTTTTGTAGAAATTTTCACAGTTTTCACTCCTTATCAAATATGCCTCGGCATATTTGCGCCGGAGGCTTTAACTTCATTCAGCCTAAGATTGGAGCCCATTGAATTTATATACTAATCTGTATACCTCAAGTCATTTGTGCAATAGGGAAACTCTACAGAATGAAGTTATTTTACGACAATTTCCGACGCATCTTAGTCACCGCTATTATACCATGAAATGATTAAAAGTGCCTTTTGATGTTATAAGCTATTGTTTGGCACACGATCTTCGATAACCTCAACGGGTCTCTTCTTCAACCAATAATCTGTCATTTTTTGGCATTGCGGCAGGGCAAATCCGGCTATATGGCCGATTAATAAACTGAGGATGACGGTTCCAATACCGACCGGGCCACCTAACATCCAACCCACCGCCAAAACAGTAACCTCCATAATTAGTCGAACCCATTGTACCTTTATTCCTGTCCTTTGCATAAGGGCTAACATTAGACTATCTCTTGGACCAGTCCCAACATTTGCTGAAATATAAATAGCCATCCCATAAGCATTAAGGATGATTCCAATTAACAACATAATAAATTGACCGAGCATCGTTTCCGGTGTATCAAGCCATGGTATTAACATATACATGTCGATAAAAATTCCACATAAGAGCATATTTAAAAATGCACCTATTTTAGGGATAGCTTTTGACAAAATTGCGGAAGAACCAAGTACAAATACACCAACAATGATCGACCAGCTTCCTATCGTTAAACCAAACTGTTTATAAAGGCCGATATGAAGGACATCCCATGGGGCACTACCAAGATTAGCTACAATCACCAAAACAAGACCTAAGGTCATGATTAACAGCCCAATTAAGTAAACTAACCATTTTCTCATATAAATCCTTCTCTCCTAATCAAATGCACATTATGTAATTGTAGCACGATATTTAGCAAATATGAAATATAAGAAAAGCATGAAATTATATGATAAAGTATTAAAAGGAGCAATAAAAAAGAGGTGATTTGATTGCTGTTTGATTTCTTAGTTGAGGAACCCCTCTCTTATCGAATGCGACCTCGTAATATAGATGAGATCGTCGGTCAAAAACATGTGATAGGTAAAGGTACTTCACTTTATAAGATGATTCAAAATGGATATGTTCCTTCTATGTTGCTTTACGGGCCTCCAGGTGTAGGAAAAACATCGATTGCCAAAGCAATCGCCGGGACCGTTAGTTTTCCGTTTGAAGGTATCAATGCAACAACAGCCGGAAAAAAAGAAATAGAACAAGCGGTTGAAATCGCAAAAGCAGAAGGTAAATTAATTTTATTTATTGATGAAATTCATAGATTTAATAAAGCACAGCAAGACTATCTTTTACCACATGTAGAACGCGGATTAATTACCTTAATCGGGGCTACGACAGAAAACCCATTTCACGATGTAAATCCTGCGATTAGGAGCAGATGCGGACAAATTAAAGAATTAAAGCCACTTATGCCAAGTGACCTAGAAGAATTATTATGGCGCGCTTTGTTAGATGAAGAGCGCGGCTTAGGAAAAATGAATATCGAAATATCAAAAGAAGCCGTCGAAATGATTTCTGTTTCAACAAATGGGGATGCCCGATCAGCTTTAAATACTCTAGAAGAAATAACACGTGCATCCAAAAACAACAAATCAGGAAAAATAGAGGTCGAAATCGAAGTAGTAAAAGAATGCGTTGAAAATAAAGGGTTTTCCCATGATAAACATGGTGATATCTTTTATAATCTTTTATCCTGCCTGCAAAAGTCCATTCGTGGAAGTGACGTTTCCGCTGCTCTCCATTATTTAGCTAGACTGATCGAAGGTGGGGACATAACTTCTATTTGTCGCAGATTAATAGTAATTGCCTACGAAGATATAGGACTTTCTGCACCAGAGGTCGGTGTCCATACTGTAGCGGCAGTCGAAGCGGTCGAACGCCTAGGTTTACCGGAGGCAAGAATACCTTTAGCGAACGTAGTCATTGAACTATGTCTATCACCTAAATCAAATAGTGCCTATAAAGCTTTAGATGCAGCGATTGAAGATGTAAGGAAAGGATTGATTGGTGAAATTCCACCCCATTTAAAAGATGCCCATTACAAGGGAGCAGCCGTAATGGGGCATGGCACAGGCTATAAATACCCCCATGATTACCCTAATTCCTGGGTAAAGCAACAGTATTTGCCTGATCTATTAAAGGACAAGCAATACTATTCCCCAAAGGAAAGCGGACAAGAAAAGCACTTTTCAAAGGTTTATGAACGACTTGAGGAGCTAAAAAAGAAAAAGGACCGATAAGTCTACTTTATATCATTCCCTAAAACTAGCATTGGTTTGCAAAAGTATAATCATATTACAATTGGGCAAACTACTAGAAACTAGATATTAGGGAGATGAACATATGAAAATTAGACAGGACGCATGGTCCCATGAAGATGACCTGCTTTTAGCAGAGACGGTATTACGGCATATTCGCGAAGGCAGTACACAGTTGAACGCTTTTGAAGAGGTTGGTGATAAATTAAATAGAACATCGGCAGCTTGTGGATTCCGTTGGAATGCTGAGGTACGCAAGAAATACTACCAAGCGATGGAACTAGCGAAAAAGCAGCGAAAAGATCGGAAAAGAGCTCTAGCGGGGCAATCACAGCAATATATTAATCACAACCACCAATCTATGGTGAATGAAGTATCGGTCCCAGCGCAAACGACTGCCCCCGCGCAAGCAAAAACGGTGGAAACCGTATTCGATTACACAACATATAATAATATCAATAAAACCAATGAGCTATTAACTAGACAAGTAGAAATAAAGGAAGAATTTGCGAACGAAATTAATTTAGATTCCGTGATTTCCTATCTTTATTCAGTAAAAAATTTAGGAATGAATTCTCAAATTTTACAGTCTGAAAATGAAAGACTTAACAGAGAAAATCGACACTTGTTAGAGGAAAAAGAAAAAATAGAAAGAACGTTACAGCGATTAAAGCAGGAAAATATCGTTATTCAAGAGGATTATCAAGCTCTTGTACAAATAATGGATAGAGCCAGACGGATGGTTTCGTTTACCGATCCAAACAATCTTAACAATGATGATTTTGGACAAATTGCAAAATGAGGCTGAATGTTCAGCCTCATTTTTTGTCCAGCGCTTCCGCTTTTCCTATTCCGGAGCTACCCTATCGATTTTAATATCTTTTAAAATTTGTTGAACTACATATGCTCCCATGATTAAGCCTGCAGTTGAAGGGCAAAAAGCATTTGAAGCAGGTGGCATTTTTGCCTTTCTAATTGCTGAATTCTCATTAGCAATTTCTTTTCTAATTTCTTCACGAATGACAATCGGGCTTTCATCTGAAAAGACTACTGGAATACCCTTGCGTATCCCTTCTTTGCGAAGCTTCTGACGAACAACCTTGGCAATCGGATCTGTATGGGTTTTGGAAATGTCGGCAATTCTAAAGCGCGTAGGATCCATTTTGTTAGCCGCACCCATACTTGATATGATCGGTATGTTTCTTTTTAAACATTCCTTCATTAAATGGATTTTATAAATAATTGTATCTGATGCATCAATGACAAAATCCAACCCATAATTAAAAATTTCTTCGTATGTTTCTTCCGTATAAAACATTTTTAAGGCAATAACTTCACACTCTGGATTAATGTCAGCAATGCGTTCCTTCATCAGTTCTGCCTTCGATTTTCCAATCGTTGATAATAGAGCAATTAACTGTCTGTTAACATTCGTTATATCGACATCGTCCTTATCTATTAAAACTAATCTGCCCACCCCTGTACGTGCTAATGACTCTGCTGCAAAAGAGCCGACACCGCCAATACCTAAGACGGCAACAGTCGTATTTTTTAATAAATCCAATCCTTCTTTACCAAAGGCAAGTTCATTTCTAGAAAATTGATGTAGCAATGTTTTCACTCTCCAAAACGTATGAATTAGTAATGTTTTATCCTAAATTGATTCGTTTCATTCAGGTTTACTTTTCCTATAATTTTACTTGGTAATCAACTGAATAACAATATTCTTGGTTAAAAATATTCGACTTGCGGAATATTAATTTGCATAAAAAACCCTAAGCAACTCTATGCTTAGGGTTATCATTCTTAAGTATGAAAGTCCCGTTTGTGTCGTCACTCGGCCTTTGTTTTGAACCCGCTTAAAGCAGGTGGGTGCTCTATTTCAGGCCTTTGTACTTCCTCCGGGCGGCGGAAATGCCAGCTTCCGATTGAGGCATGTACGTAACTAGAAAACTCCAAGCTCCCCTAGTTAATATGTTCGGTCAAAACGAATAGGTTAAATAACGTGCACCTCAGGACTTTGTATTTAAATCTTAACATATTGATGTTTTAATATCAATATGATTTATAGTTTAACCTGTAAATTCAATTCCAATAATTGATCATGACTAACATGACTTGGTGCATTTGTCATAATGTCGCTTGCACTTGCAGTTTTCGGGAACGCAATTGTATCGCGAAGATTTGTGCGTCCAGCAAGAAGCATAACAAAACGATCAAGTCCAATCGCTATACCACCATGTGGAGGTGTTCCATAATCAAACGCATCTAATAAGAAGCCAAATTGTTCGCGAGCTTCCTCTTCAGGCATTCCTAGAACTTTGAACATTTTTTCTTGAATATCACGCTCATAAATACGTGAAGAACCGCCGCCAAGCTCGTAGCCGTTTAAGACGATGTCATAGGCTTGTGCACGAACTTGACCAGGATTTGTTTCTAATAATGGCAAATCTTCACGCACCGGCATTGTGAATGGATGGTGCGCTGCGAAATAACGGCCAGCATCCGCATCAAACTCTAAGAGCGGCCAATCCGTAATCCATAAGAAATTGAATTTGTTTTCATCGATTAATTGTAAATCCTTTGCAAGCTTCCCGCGAAGAGCGCCTAAGCTATCTGCAACAACCTGCTTGGAATCAGCTACTAACAAAAGTAAGTCTCCAACTTCTGCCTCAAGAGTTTTTTGAATTCCAGCTTGTTGGTCTTCATTGAAGAACTTAGAAATCGGACCTTTCAAGCCATCTTCCTCCACTTTAAACCAAGCCAACCCTTTTGCTCCGTAACGGCTTACATATTCCATTAACGCATCGATATCTTTTCTAGAGTATTTTTCAGCAGCACCTTTTACGTTAATCGCTTTAACTTGTCCGCCGCCTGAAATTGCATTGGCAAATACTTTAAACTCAGTATCTTTTACTAATTCGCCGACATCCACAAGCTCCATACCGAAACGTGTATCCGGCTTATCAGATCCGTAACGTGACATTGCTTCGTCATAAGTCATCCGAGGGAATGGAGTTTGGATGTTAACGCCTTTTACTTCTTTAAGCACTAATGTCATCATTTTTTCCATTAAGGCAATTAAATCTTCTTTATCTAAAAATGAAGTCTCAATATCAACTTGTGTAAACTCAGGTTGACGATCGGCACGAAGGTCCTCATCACGGAAACAACGTGCGATTTGATAATAACGATCAATACCTGAAACCATTAATAGCTGTTTGAACAGCTGTGGTGATTGTGGCAACGCATAAAATTGACCTTCATGAACACGACTTGGAACTAGATAGTCGCGTGCTCCTTCAGGGGTACTTTTTGTTAAAATTGGTGTCTCTACATCTAAGAAACCGTGTTGGTCTAAGAAATTACGGATTGTTGTAGATACTTGATGACGCATTTTTAATGTATTAAACATTTCCGGACGGCGAAGATCAAGATAACGATATTTCAAGCGAAGTTCTTCAGATGCATCAACATCGTCTTCAATCATAAATGGCGGTGTTTTGGATGCATTAATAATCGCTATTTCTTCAGCTAAAACTTCAATTGTTCCAGTTGGAATTTTATTATTAAAAGTACCTTCCGCACGTGCAACAACTTTTCCTTTAATATCTAAAACATACTCACTTCTTACACGGTCAGCAATTTTAACATTTTCTTCACCTGAAACTTCCGGGCTAAAAACAACTTGGATAATCCCTGTACGGTCCCTTAAATCTAAAAAGATTAGACCACCAAGGTCACGTCTTTTTTGAACCCAGCCTTTTAATTGAACGGACTCACCAACATGCTCTTCACGTAATTCACCACAATAATGACTTCTTCCTAACTCTGACATTCCTAAATCCTCCTTAACTTCTTTCAAGTAAATATTCGATAAAGTTTGACAGCTGAACTTCTTCTTGTGTACCAGTTGCCATGTCTTTTACATTAATTACATTTTTAGCAAGCTCGTCTTCACCAAGCACTGCAACATATTTAACATTCAGACGGTCCGCCGCTTTAAATTGAGCTTTTAATTTGCGATCCTGGTAGTCCTTATCAGCTGTGAACCCCGCTTTTCTTAATTCATATAAAAGAGAAGCCGATTTGTCTCTGGCCGAATCTCCAAGGGCAACAAGATAGCAATCAAGTCCTTTTTCAATCGGCAGAGTAATACCCTCGGCTTTTAAGGCTAAAAGTAATCTCTCAATACTTAACGCAAAGCCAATTCCCGGTGTTGCTGGGCCGCCAATTTCTTCAGTGAGGCCATTATAACGTCCTCCACCCATTAAAGTGGTAATCGCACCAAAACCTTCTGCATCACTCATGATTTCAAAGGCAGTGTGATTATAGTAATCTAAGCCACGCACTAAACGTGAATCGATTTCAAACTCGACACCTATGTCTGTTAAATACATTTTTACTTTTTCAAAGAAGGCTTGCGATTCCTCGTTTAAATAATCTAAAATGGATGGAGCCGATTTCATCAATTCATGATCACGGTCTTTTTTACAGTCTAAAATTCTCATTGGGTTTTTCTCAAGTCGGCTTTGACAATCTGAACAAAACTCACCGATTCTTGGTTTAAAATGGGCTATTAAAGCATTACGGTGCTCTTTTCGGCTTTCAAGATCCCCTAGGCTGTTAATCACAAGCTTTAAATGTTTTAGGCCCAGTTCCCGGTATACATCCATAGCGAGCGCTATAACCTCTGCGTCAATCGCAGGGTCATTACTGCCAAGGGCTTCTACCCCAAATTGGACGAATTGGCGCCAACGGCCTGCTTGTGGGCGTTCGTAGCGAAACATTTGACCTATGTAAAATAGCTTCGTTGGCTGGTTGGGGTCTCCATACATTTTATTTTCAACATAAGATCGAACAGTTGGAGCAGTCCCTTCCGGACGCAATGTCATGCTGCGACCACCACGATCTTCGAATGTATACATTTCTTTTTGAACAATATCTGTCGTTTCACCTACACCTCTTTGGAACAGCTCTGTTTGTTCAAAAATCGGTGTACGAATTTCGCTATAATTATATCGTTTCGTAATTTCTCTCATTTTTTGTTCCACATACTGCCATTCTTCAACTACACCTGGTAGGATATCCTGCGTACCGCGTGGAATATTAATCGCCATATTTTTTCCCTGGTTACTAAAATCTATAAAAAACTATCATTTATTTTTTATAGTGGTACCTTCGCCCCCGAACCAAGAAACTGGGACTTCTGTGACGATTCTCACGTCATTCCGTCAGGAGAGGGATCTAACCTCTGTCATGCACCAGATGTGCAAAACAACCTGCGGTGCTCTGTTAGAGCCAGCAATACGAAAGACCATTCCTTCTAGGTCAGCCTTTCGCAAGGTCTACTTTAGTAACCGAGGTTTACACCTCCTTCAATTTAAATACATGGTTCTCTAATCGTAATGTTTTATGAATAACATTCCATAATTTCCAAATATGATTTTCTTTAAATGTGTCAATGTTATTTAAAAGCATCCCAATATATTTTCTTCGCTGCTTACCTGTTTTTGTTTTTTTCTCGGATACTTCCATTGTCCCGAGAGTTTTAACTAAATGCGGTTTCACAACGTTTTGTATTTGTTTTAATACTTCTTTTGGAAGTTTTTCTTCAAAATAAAGACCTCTTCTTCCAATCACGAAAGAAGCTGCTTCATGAACAGATAATCCGTACATTTTGGTGTATTTAAAACGTCCGATCACAGATGTATAAGCTGGATTGACCATTTTAATTTTAAATCCAAACTTTACTCCTCTTAAAATTAACGCTTTTTGCATTTTGGTTTTCGCAAAAGAATGAGTTAATCGATTAACTCGACGATTTGTATCATGATCCTGTTTTATTTTTATATCTTCTAAAACGAAAGCACCGACATTCCAAGAAAGAAGGTAATCCATTATTTCTTTTGCCAATTCGCCTGCAATATTTGTCCTGCGGTTACTTTTCACATATTCCATTTCGTGACAGTAAAAGGTTTTACTTTCAAGTAAATTCCCTTGTTTTGTCAAAATAGAAACAGCAATTTTATCAATGTTCACATCAATTCCTGCCACAATATCAGAGGTTATCTTTTCGTCCCATTTCAACATTGAACCTAAAGTGTTGATATCGTGTGTAATATGCACGTACACCTTTTTATTCTTACGTTTTAATTCAATAGAATACACATTGTATTCTTCGATGGATTTTCCATTAGGAGTAGCCCCTGCTATATTCGGCATCACAACATTGACGATTTCATCGAAATACTTATCAGGTATATTCAATTTAAATAGTAATCTTGGGCTATGTTTGCCTTCTTTTGCTAGAAGTGGATTCGCGACTTCAAGATAAAATTGATGATCTGTTTCGTTCCAAACGATACGTGTATTCAAATTTCCCTTTTTGGATTTATCTCCACGAGAATAAAGGGTATTAGAACGAATTTCCTTCCATTTCTCTTTCGAAATTTTGTTTTCCATTCGGTCAAAAAAGTTACGTTTTCCACCGAAAATGACGGTTGGAATTGAATTGTGTTCTTGATGTTTAAGCAGTTCCTTTTCCTTTTCTTTTAGTTTTTCTAATCTGGAATGTAAACCTTTTAGACAAACCGCTAACGAAACCTTTTTAGGTTTTAGTTTTCCTGACATATAAAGATCCAATTTCTTTTCAGTCTTTTTAATTTTAGCTTGAATACCTTCGATACGTGAGGGCAGTAGTTCCTTTTGGCTTGTAATAATAGCCTGCGCTTGTAACACAGCATCTTCAGCAAAGCGTTTATTTAATTTGAATTGTGCATTGACCTGTTTAATTAATTCATCGGCTTTCTTCCCATCAAGAAGTCGGTTAAACGAAAAACGAATGGCGGAAGAAAACACAGCCATTAAATTAAATAACTCTTTTTCATCAGCCTTATTTTCAATGAATAATAGACCTGTGCGAGTCACTTTCATTTTTATCAACCTCTGTTATTATGATATAGATAATTATATCATAAATAGAAACAAACGTTCCTTGGAAAAGTATATTTTTGGAAGTATTTTAGAGGTTTATATAGTTTTGTGTATTTTTTTTGAAACTGTTTTAGCCTCCCGAACAATAAAATTTGAATTCGAAAAATTAGAAAGACACGATTTGCCGCCCACAATGGCGGAAGTACCTAAAGGTATGACCTGAAGGCCCTTGATGTCCTTTCTATACTGATTACCAATAAAATTTTAAACTTTATATCAGTACAAAAAAACCCCCACCCCTACATTAAATGTAGGGACGAGAGTTTACCCGTGGTGCCACCCTAGTTGAAAAGCAAAAAAATTAAATCCATATGCTTTTCCACTTTGTTCAGATAACGCCTGACACGTCCAGCTCCTACTATAGTTTATTTCAGAGTGGAACCTCTTGAGTGTTCTTCATTAAGTCATCATAGAGAAATGCTTTCAGCCTATGGCATTTCCTCTCTATCCATGTGTAATCCTAATTACTTTTCTCCGTTATAGGTTCAAAAAATTTAAATATGTAGTATCGATTTTTTTCGATAATATTTTCGCATTAATTACAATCTTATTGGATGAATAGCAGTCTTGTCAAGATTAATTTCTTTCAAGCCGCTTTTTCAAATCTTTAACTGTTCGCAGCGTTACTCCAAATTCTTGGGCAATTTCCATACTCGTTCCAGATTGTTCTTTTTGCATAAAATCATGAAAATCAACACCAAATAATTGATTTGCCGGATTCCCTGTCAGTTCTCCTTTTGCGCTATATCGCACCATCTTCATTCCCTTCATTGACACGTCTAATTATTTAGTTAGTCTTGTAATATCTTGCCCACAATTTACTAAATAATTACTTGTGAAGGAAAATTTGATTTAGCGACTTATTTACTCTAATTTATTTACCTTCAAGGATGATCGTAACAGGTCCGTCATTGATTAAGGAAACATCCATCATTGCGCCAAATATCCCTGTTTCAACTTGGACACCTTTTGACTTCAAGCGTTCATTAAATTTTTCATAAAGCTCATTCGCATACTCCGGCTTAGCGGCTTCCATAAAGTTAGGTCTTCTTCCTTTACGACAATCCCCATATAAAGTAAACTGCGAGATTGACAAAATAGCTCCACCAACATCGAGCAATGATAAATTCATTTTATCCTCTTCATCTTCAAAAATTCTAAGGTTCACTATCCTTTCAGCTATATAATTAACATCTTCAATTGTATCTGAATGAGTTATGCCAACTAAAAGTACCAAACCTTTCTCGATTTTCCCGACAATTTCTCCATTCACTTGAACACTTGCTTGTTTGCTTCTCTGAATAACAACTCTCATTGTGGTAGACAACTCCTTATGTAAAAAGGCGGCCATTCAGTTAGCGGCCGCCTTACGTTTTTTATTTCCTACTGCATAATTCTCCGTACAGAATAAATATCAGGGATTGATTTTATTCGATCAGCAATTTTTTGTAAATGATTTACGTTTTGAATTGGAATCGAAATATCGATTGTAACGATTTTATTTCGGTCCGTTCGACCTGATACTGCCGTAATATTTGTTTTTGCCTCATTTATTGCTTGAAGCACTTCATTTAAAAGACCGCGGCGGTCAAAACCGGTGATTTCAATATCGACATTGTACATTTTACCGCCCTCACCACCGCCCTCCCATTCTACTTCAAGGAGCCTTTCCTTCGCTTCCTCAGTATGAATATTCGGACAGTCAGTGCGGTGCACAGATACACCCCGCCCTTTTGTAATGAATCCTAAGATTTCATCCCCAGGTACAGGATTACAGCATTTTGATAATCTTACTAATAGATTATCAACGCCTTTTACAACGACACCTGTATCTTTTTTCTTCTTATGTGGTATACTTTTTACCTCGGAAACAGCTTTTAACAGCGATTCCTCAAGCTGAACCTGATCTTTTCTACGGCGAAGCTTTTCTGTTAATCTTGTTGCTATTTGGGCAGCGGTAATTCCGTTATAACCAACCGCAGCATACATATCTTCTTCGTTGGTAAAATTAAATTTTTCAGCAACGCGGTTCAGGTTTTCCGCTGTTAATACTTCTTTCAGTTCAAAGTCATGTTTTAAAATTTCTTTTTCAACTAACTCTTTCCCTTTGACAACATTTTCCTCACGACGTTGTTTCTTGAAAAACTGCCTAATTTTATTTTTAGCCTGTGAGGTTTGGCAGATCTTAATCCAGTCCTGGGAAGGTCCAAATGATTGCTTTGATGTTAAAATCTCAATGATATCACCCGTTTTTAACACATGGTCGAGCGGTACCATCTTCCCGTTCACTTTCGAACCAATCGTTTTGTTTCCAATCTCCGTGTGAATTCGGTAAGCAAAATCAATTGGGTTAGAGCCCCTAGGTAATTCATAAACATCGCCTTTAGGGGTAAACACAAACACCATATCCGAAAACAAATCAATTTTTAATGATTCCATAAATTCTTCTGCATCGTTTGTATCTTGCTGCCATTCAAGAATTTCACGGAACCACGTCATCTTCTCTTGGAGATTCTCTCGGTTTTGTGTAATTTGCTTCCCTTCTTTATAAGCCCAGTGGGCTGCAATCCCGTATTCAGCGATTTGGTGCATTTCAGTTGTTCGGATTTGAACTTCTAATGGGTCGCCTTTGGGACCTATGACTGTCGTATGCAAGGATTGATACATATTAGCCTTTGGCATCGCAATATAATCCTTAAACCTACCTGGCATTGGTTTCCAGCACGTATGAATAACACCGAGAACGGCATAACAGTCTTTAATGCTTTCAACTAAAACCCGAACTGCCAACAAATCATAAATTTCGTTAAATTGTTTATTTTGAAGGACCATTTTCCGATAAATGCTATAGATATGTTTCGGACGACCGGAAATATCGGCCTTCAAATGAACCTCATCCAACCGCTTGCGAATTTCATCGATAACTTCATGGACCTGGTTTTCGCGTTCTGCACGTTTATTTTTCATCAAATTCACGATTCGATAATATTGCTGTGGATTCAAGTACCTTAATGCAGTATCTTCAAGTTCCCATTTGATTGTTGAAATACCAAGTCGATGGGCAAGGGGTGCAAATATCTCAAGCGTTTCATTTGATATACGCCTTTGCTTTTCTGGAGGCAAATGCTTCAATGTTCTCATATTATGGAGACGGTCTGCAAGCTTAATTAGGATGACCCGTATATCTTGAGCCATTGCGATGAACATTTTGCGATGGTTTTCGGCTTGCTGTGCTTCTTTGGATTTATACTTAATCTTACCAAGCTTTGTAACACCATCAACTAACATCGCAACTTCTTTATTGAATGCAACTTCCAAATCCTTTAAAGTTACCTCTGTATCTTCAACAACATCATGAAGAAACCCTGCAGCAACTGCAACAGGGTCCATTTCAAGCTCCGCTAAAATCCCGGCAACTTGAATAGGGTGTATAATATAGGGTTCTCCCGATTTCCGATATTGTTCACTGTGGGCAGCTTCTGCATATTTATAGGCAGCTTCAACAAACGCTACATCTTCCTTTGGCAAATAGCGTCCTGCAAGGTCTAATACTTGTTCTATTGTAAGTACTTGTTCGTTAGCCATAAAATCGATCACCTAATATTCTATCCGAATAGAAAAATTCCTTATTTAATCTATTATCTTTAAATAAGGCCGTAATGTAAAGTGATTTGATAAAAAATCAAAAAACAAAGAGCACTCTGTGAGTACTCCTTGCGAAAAAATAAATAATTAATATTCCATTAAAGTTAAAACATCATACCCTTTAAGCTTAGAACGACCATCTAAATAAGTTAATTCAACTAAAAACGCTAAGCCAGCAACAACCCCGCCAAGCTGTTCTACTAATCGAATCGATGCATCCATCGTGCCACCGGTTGCCAACAAATCATCGACAATCAAGACTCTTTGTCCCGGTTTTATCGCATCTTTGTGCATTGTTAATATATCTTTTCCATATTCAAGTCCGTATTCAACGCGAATCACTTCTCTTGGAAGCTTCCCTTCCTTTCGAACTGGCGCAAAGCCAATTCCTAATGCATAGGCAACAGGGCAGCCAACAATAAATCCGCGAGCCTCTGGACCAACAATAACATCAATATCTTTATCTTTTGCATAGGCAACTATATCATCTACCGCACTTTTAAAGGCAGGACCATGATCCATCAATGGTGTAATATCTTTAAATTGAATTCCTTCTTTAGGCCAATCTGGTACTAATGCGATGTAATCTTTGTAGTTCATATTACGACTTCCTCCTCTACTATACAGGACGTTTTAATCACTCTATCAAACCATTCCTTTAAAGATTGATAAGAAGAGTATACTAGTTCTGCTTCCATCTTTAATAACTCTTGTTTTTGATTATAAGTTTTTGATGATTCAAAATCCCTTTTAGCTGGATTTTCGACAAGTGTAATCAGACCATTTTCTATTTTAGCAAATTCTAAATCAAAAAACACCTGTGTCATAAAATGAATCGTTTCTTTTGACCAACCTTTTTTCTTCGAAAGTGCATCTGCATATTTCTTAACATCAAATGGCTGTTGCTTTAATAAAAAAGCATAATACCATTTAAAATGATCTCGGGTAGGTAATGTACTAAAAAAATGCTCATCTTTATGGTCTAATACCGCATATATTCGTTCAGGCATTGCCTGCTGTAAAAGATCTTCCAATAATTTTGATTCATAAGGCAAATCTAATATGACAAGCGATTTACTATTATTTCTAATATGGTCGATCGAATTTAAATCCCGAACGAGAACAATTTGATGTTTCCAATCCTCTAATTGTAAGCGGGCAATTGTCTCTTCTCTAAATGCGATCATCGTTTCCTGTGTTCGATTAGAACTTTGCAGTTGTTTTTTTATTATTTCTTTTTTACCTCTAAAGTCAAATAACTGCCATTCCTCGACAGCTGCATCCTTTAGCATTAATTGCGGCTTTCTAAAGCCATTCCATTCGTTGATCGATAATTCACCGACTACTTTAACGGTTGACAATGGTGAGATTTCATCAGCCAAGTATCCGTACCCAAATCCGATTGCATCCAAAACCTGTCCGTCTTTTTCAAAAATAACCTTCAAATGGTTCATTCCACTGCCAATTTTTCGAATTTGTTGTAAGGAAACTCCCTCTATACAAACAAGCGGTTTGGGATTGCCAACCCCAAATGGTGCTAATTGCAGCATTTCTTCAATCGTTGCAACACTCACGTCATCCAATGAACATCTTATATCGACGTTCATTAATGGGGTGAAGTCCTCTTCTGTTAATATCTCACTAGCTAAATGATTTAATCGGTTTCTTAGTATTTCAACATCTTCTAATTTTAATATCATTCCCGCTGCCATTGCATGGCCGCCAAAGTGCGGAAGAATATCACGGCATGTAGATAGATTTTCGAACAAATCAAATCCCTCAATACTTCTTGCCGATCCTTTGGCGACACCTTTCTCCCTATCAATGCTTAAAACGATTGCTGGTCGATAAAATTTTTCAACAAGCCTCGAAGCAACAATACCAATAACACCCGGATTCCAGCCTTCTTTCGCGATCACTAACACCTTGTTTTCTTCCAGAGGAAAATGTTTTTCAACCTCGGCGATTGCTGCTTCTGTGATCTCATTTACTAGTGTTTGGCGATCACGATTGATTTCATCTATTTCAGCCGCGATCATTTCAGCTTCTTCCTTAGAATCAGTCATTAACAATTCGACTGCAGGATCAGCTGATCCTAGTCGTCCAACCGCATTAATCCTTGGTCCAATTGCAAAACCGATTGTTTCTTCATTAATTTCCTTGTCTTCCATTCCGGCTATTTTAAGAAGAGCTCGTAGTCCTGGATTGGTTGTATTCTGCATCGCTTTTAATCCCAAACTAGCAATTAAACGATTTTCATCTTTTAACGGAACTAAGTCTGAAATCGTACCAATTACCGCAAATTCAAGCAAATGCTTCGGTAATTTCCCTAATAAAGCATGGGCTACTTTAAAGGCAACTCCAACCCCAGCGAGTTCACCAAAAGGGTAATGGCCGCCCGGTTTTCGCGGATGTATAATCGCAAATGCCTCCGGTAATTCTGGTGACACTTCATGGTGGTCAGTAATAATTAAATCGATTCCTAACTCTTTTGCAATCTTTGCCGGGTGTATTGCAGAAATTCCCGTATCGACCGTAATGATTACAGTATAGCCTTCATTACCTGCCCATCTAAAAGCAGCCTCATTCGGGCCATACCCCTCTGTAAAACGATTAGGGATATAAAAATCTACCCTTGCTCCCTTTTCTTCTAATGCTCGAACCATAACCGTTGTACTTGATACTCCATCCGCATCATAGTCACCGTACACAAGAATCTTTTCATTGTTTTCAATTGCCGTTTCAATTCTTGCAATGGCAATATCCATTGAATCCAGTAAAAACGGATCATGAAAGTTCGCTGCATCTTTATTTAAAAAATGATTGGCAGTTTCTGCTGTTACAATTCCTCTATTTACTAATAAATTTGCAACAAGAGGTGATATATTAAGTTCATTTGATAATGCTTCTGATAAAATTCGATCACAATCTTGTATGATCCAACGTGATTTTGACTGTAACAAAAATACCACTCCTTAACCTGTTAATTATACAAAAAAGGTAAAGTAGTGGCAAATGGATATATTATTAAACCTCCAATCGATTATTCTGGTGCATAGGGGTTGATATGCACAAAAACATTATAAACATTATTCAACTTCAGCAACTGTTCTTTAACCTTTTTCCCGACCCGATGACCTTCTTCAACAGTTATAAACGGATCTACGGCGATCTTAATATCAACGATGACATAATGTCCATGTTCCCTTGCAAAAAGCTCGTTGATCCTTTTAACATCAGGAACCGTTTCAACCGTTTTTCGCAGTTCTTCCGTTTCATCCTCCTGTAAAACACGGTCCATCGTGTTTACAATTGATTCCGACCCAACCGTCCATGCCATTTTTAAAATTAATAAACATACTAATACCCCGGCCAACGGATCTGCATACTTGAGCCAAGGAACATTGAATCTTTCCCCTACTAACGCACTTCCAATTCCAATAAGGGCTGCAAGCGAGGAAAAAACGTCAGTACGGTGGTCATAGGCACTGACAATGATTGCATCACTTTTAACTTTTTTACCAATTCGAAATGTATATCGAAATAACATTTCTTTAATAAGGATTGAAATCAAGGCGCCATATACTGCTAACATATTCGGAGCAGATATTGGGTGGAAAAATGCTTCAATTGACCCTTTTCCCATTTCAACTCCAACTATAAAAAGCAATACAGCAACAATGATCGCTGCAATCGATTCTGCCTTCCCGTGACCGTAAGGGTGTTCTTTATCGGGTGGTTGTTTGGCAGCCCTTAACCCTACAAATACCGCAATCGAACCTAAAACATCCGATGCCGAATTGGCTGCATCCGCGACAAGGGCACGGCTGTTTCCCATTACTCCAAGGATCCCTTTTACAATGGCTAACACGACATTCCCAATTGCCCCAACGACAGCTGCACGTTCCGCCTGTCGAAATCTTTCGTTTGTTTCCACATCATCACCTCGGGAAAATCTATATGAGTAGATTACCCTATTTAAGAGATAAAATTTCTTTGCAACTGGACAAAAAAAAAATCGGCATTATGCCGATTTTTCTCTGTTTTCCCTTAAACTTGTGGTTCAGGATCATAATCTTTTTCTTTATCCTTTGGTTTTGTTTTCGTTTTACCAAGTGTTTTAGCCTTCATAACTAACCAAAGCTGCGCAGCAATGAAGATGGAAGAATACGCGCCAGCTATTAAACCAACTAATAAAGCTAATGAGAAATTTTTGATCGATTCCGCTCCAAAAATCCAAAGTACTCCCGATGCAATTAAAACGGTTAAAACCGTGTTGATAGAACGGGCCATCACCTGGATCAAACTTTTATTGACAATTTCCGCTAAATCATCATAGGTTTTCACACGTTTCTTTATTTTCATATTTTCGCGAATTCGGTCAAACGTAACAATCGTGTCGTGTACCGAGAAACCGACGACCGTAAGAACCGCAGCGATAAATGTCAAGTCAACCTCAATTCTTAAAATGCTGAAGATGGTGATAATTAAAAATGCATCATGTAATAGCGAAACAATCGTCGCAAACCCGAAATACCATTCGAAACGGAAGGCTACATAAAGGACAATACCAAGGGATGCAAACATAATTCCTTTGAAAGCATTCTTAGCAAGTTCCTTACCTACAGTTGGTGATACTGTACTGATGTTTGGCTCAACACCGTATTTATCAACAAAATGGGCTTTTACTTTGGCAACTTCCTCTTTGGAAAGGACACCAACAAAACGAGATATGCTCATTTCATTATTATTACCTGCTAATGTAATATCCTCAATCTTATACCCTAATTCATCAAATTCCTTCGTTAATACGTCTTTCGTTAACTGATGATTAGGTGCTTGAATTTCAATCCTTGTACCACTCGCAAAATCAATCCCTAAGTTGAGACCCATTGTTAAAAGGGCAATTATACCAATGACAGTCATGGCCCCTGACACCATAAAATAGATCCTGTGATGTTTGATAAAGTCAGCGTTTCTTAATGGACCTCGAACAACAAGTTCTTCTTCGTTATATTCATGAATATCACGAATTTGGCTCTTTTTCACGCCAAACCAGCTAACTTTGTTATTTAAGAAACGGCTATTGACCCATAATTGTAATAATAATCTAGAGCCCCAGACAGCTGTTACAAAGCTAACCAAGATACTAATAATCAACATTGTCGCAAAACCCTTAACCGAGCTTGTACCGTAGTAGAATAAAACAACCGCTGCTATAATCGAAGTTAAGTTAGCATCGAGAATAGTTCTGAAGGAGTGTTTACTACCGGCTCGAAATGCCGACATCATTGATTTCCCCGCTCTAATTTCTTCTTTTATCCGCTCATAGGTGAGAATGTTGGCATCTACCGCCATAGCAATCCCAAGAATTAACGCTGCAATTCCCGGTAGCGTTAAAACAGCATTCATCCAGTCAAACACTACTAGTATGAGCCAAATATAGATAGATAACGCAACAACCGCAATAAATCCAAGGAAACGGTAATATACCAACATGAACAAGTAAATTAATGCAATACCGATTAGCCCTGCAAAAATTGTATCATGTAAGGCTAGTTCACCGAATGATGCTCCAATTGATGTTGAGAACACTTCATGTAAATCAACTGGTAATGATCCGGCATTCAAAAGGTCAGCCAATTGCTTTGCTTCTTCAATCGTAAAGTTCCCGCTAATCATTACATTTTTCGTATTTAAAACCTGGCTAACAGTTGCAGCCGATAAATACTTTTGTTGACTAGGGTCTTTTTGTGATTCTGCTGCAAACGAGTCAACACCGTCAATGAAATCCAACCAAATTACCATAAGGTTGTTTGGCTTCATGCTTAAAATTTGCTGTGTAACTTGTCCAAATTTATCAGCATCTTTAAGAGTTAGAGTGACGATAGGCCTATTTTTGTCATCGAATGATTGAGCAGCACCGCCTTCCTGTAAATCCCCACCATCCAACAATTTCTGGTCAAACACGTCTCTAAATGTAAGCTTTGCTTGTGTAGAAAGAATTTCACGAGCTTTCTCCTGGTCTTGCACGCCTGCTAACTGAACGCGAATCCGATCATTTCCTTCAATTTGGATAATAGGCTCACTTACGCCTAATACGTTAATCCGTTTATTTAAAGCACTGACCGTGCTTAATAAGAGATCACGGTCGACCTTTTGATTTGCATTAATAGGCTTCACATCATATAAAATTTCAAATCCACCTTGAAGATCAAGTCCTAATTTAATGTTTTTCAGAATTCCATTTGTTGAGAATCCCATCAGATTTCCTACCAGCAGGACGATCAGGAAAAATGCTAATATCCGTCCTCTTTTAACCATAAATTGCTCCTCCTTTTAAGAACAAAAGACGACAATATGCGCGGCTTCTATTCTTTCTTAACCTGCACGAAAAAACAACGGGATTAACTCCCGTTCCAAATAAAACTAATCTATTTATGTAAATATAATAACAGTATGTCCATTATAGAAAAATGTCGTAACAGATGTCAATTTGTTACCCGGATTTCTCGTTTACTTCTCATTTTCAAATTGACTAAAATAATCAGGGCCTTTGAAGGCTTCGATTGTCAAATAGCTCATATACTCGCCTACACTAAGTGTTAAAATATCAGCAACAACCTCATGGAGAAACTTGTCCGCTTTTTTCTTCCATTTCTTTTTATGCAAACAGTCCCATACCTCTTGGATGGTTACTCGATCATACCCCATTAATACAAACTCTTCCATCTTACTTTGCAGTACAGGCTCTACTTGATGTTTATAAAAATCTACAGGATGTCTCTCTACCTCCATTTTTATCCCTCCTTAAGATTACCAAAGATAAACTTGTCATGCTTGCCCATGTTAACAGCATATAAATTATTGTATCGTTTATCGTTAGATTTTTGAAGGTAGGGGCGAAAATGTCTAAACAATTTAAACAAAGTTTTTTAAGAGGAACTTTAATTTTAATTTTAGCAGGGCTCGTTACCCGCTTTTTGGGATTTGTTAATCGAATTGTTGTTGCAAGAATTATGGGGGAAGAGGGCGTCGGACTGTATATGATGGCCGTGCCCACTTTTATCCTAGCCATAACGCTTACACAGTTGGGGCTGCCTGTTGCCATATCGAAGTTAGTGGCAGAGGCTGAGACATTAGGTGATCGCCATAAAATCAAGAAAATTCTCGTCGTTTCCCTTGCAGTTACCGGAGTCACAAGTATTATTTTCACAACGGGCATGATCGTCCTTGCACCGATTTTATCAAATACTTTATTAACGGATTCACGAACCTATTACCCGTTAATAGCGATATCACCAGTTGTTCCCATTATCGCATTGTCCTCCGTTTTACGCGGATATTTCCAAGGACTGCAAAACATGCGTCCTGCTGCTTATTCACAGGTAATTGAACAAGTTGTTCGTATTGCTTTAGTGGCCGTTATTACAAAAGCATTATTGCCATATGGTGTGGAATTTGCGGCAGCAGGTGCAATGATTTCCGCCGTATTAGGCGAATTGGCATCGTTACTATTTATGCTGACGATGTTTAAAATGAGAAAACAAATTAAGGTTCGCCGCAATTTTTTTAAACAAATGAAAGCTGGGAAAAGCACTTTAGATGATTTGCTGAGAATTGCCCTTCCAACAACAGGAAGCCGCTTAATTGGATCACTTTCGTACTTTGTCGAACCCATCGTTGTTTCCCAAAGTTTAGCGATTGCAGGTGTGGCAACGGCACTGGCAACGATGCAATACGGGCAACTGACAGGATATGCAATCCCGCTTCTCTTACTTCCATCCTTTGTTACAACATCTTTGTCAGTTTCTTTAGTTCCCGCTATTAGTGAAGCGGCTGCCAAAGGGCAATCATTAGTCATCGAACATCGCTTGCAGCAAGCATTACGGTTATCATTAGTGACAGGCGGACTTTCCATTGTGATATTATATGTATTTGCAACACCGCTCATGGAATTAATGTTTAATACAACTAAACCCGCTGTCTATGTGCAGTTAATGGCTCCTTTTTTCTTATTGTCTTATTTCCAAGGTCCTTTACAGGCTACTTTACAAGCACTTGACCTAGCAAAAGCAGCCATGATTAACAGCCTTATTGGTGCTGTTGTAAAAATAGTTGCGATATTTGCATTTGCATCAAGACCGGAATTTGGGATTATGGGGGTAGCCATTGCGATTGTACTAGGAATATTACTTGTCACTCTTCTGCATTTTGCCACGATTATTAAAACAATTAGTTACACTTTTTATGTAAAAGATTATCTTAAAAGTATTGTAACGATAGTTGCTTCTGGTATATTCGGCGGATATATTTTTACACATTTCATTATTGATGCATCACTGTTAACAAGAACTTTAATAGCCATTATGGGTACCTCTATTTTGTACTTCTTATTGCTGATTATTTTAAAATTAGTGTCAAAAGAAGAAATAAATAGAATTCCTTATGTTGGCCCTCGTTTAGCCATGCTAATTCCAGATAGTAAAAAACGATAAGGCTCCTTTTATAAAGAAGAAGCCTTATTTTTATTTTTTGTCATCCTTGACATCAACAAACAACTTTCCATTATCGTCGATCGAACAATAGGTTATATTTTTTAGTTCTTTGTGCCCTAATTTCCGAAGCTCTTGCCGTAACCACAAATTTGTTTTATGAATTCGCTTTAACTGGTCTTCTTGGACTTTTCCGTCCTTTATTAACGGAAAAGGAAGGTTGAATGCTTGATCTGTTTGATTATATTTATCTTTCTCAAAAACAGAAAGCTTTCCTGTTGTTTCTAGTATGGCGAATTCAACATCAGCTACGTTTTTAATGTCCTTTTCACGCAATTGTGTCAAAAGGTCATCAATATTATAGCGTTGCCTCCTCATTTCTTCTTCATTAATTTGTCCCTGATCAATAATGAGCGACGGTTGACCATCTACAGCATCGCGTACTTTTTGACTTTTTAAAGAAAAAATTGACAGCGTAAGCTGAATTAATAGCAATAATATCATTGGCAGTACGGCGATGAGTAACGGCTTATCCGGCTTCTCAATTGCTACCACCGCCATCTCACCTATCATAATAAAAACCACCAAATCTAAAAGACTTAATTCCCCGATCTCTCGTTTTCCCATTAATCGAAAGATAATAACGATCAACAAATATAGAAACAGAGTCCGCAAAATTACTGTCCAAATTTCCAATTTGATCGCTCCTTATCACGTACATCTTTGTCGACCCTTTATATAGTTTGACCTTGAGAGTCATAAACATAATACGAAGGTTTTTCCAATTTTCTTTGTCCGGCCCCGGCGCCTAGCGACTAGTGGACTTCGCTTAACAGGCGCCTCCGCTTTTCTTGTTCTAAAATTTGTCCGAACGAATAAGTTTTTAATAAGGGTTGAACAACCTCTATGGGAATTGAAGGAGGCGTATAAATGGCAAAAAACTCGTTTGCGGCAATTTTATATGGAGTAATAACGACCTTTGTCATCGTTCTAACATCTAGTATTGTTTTATCCTTACTACTTCGTTTTACTAAAATCCAAGAATCTTCTTTAACTTGGGTAATTTTAACCCTTTCCTTCCTTGCGCTATTTATTGGGGGATTCGTTTCAGGTGGTAAAGGGAAACAAAAGGGGTGGTTTGTCGGCGGTGGTACAGGAGTGTTATTTACGTTGTTGATATTCCTAGTTCAATTTTTGGGGTACCAGACGAGCTTTTCGATTGAGCAGATGTCCTATCACATTGGATATATTATCATCGCTGTCTTAGGAGGAGTAATTGGGGTTAATATAACAGGGAAGAGAGCATAATAGAAGAAAAGCTGAAGCTGGACAATGAAAAGCGGAAGTACCCAACAAGCACTTCCGCTTTATTTTTAATCGTGTTTTACCTCACGAACAGCGTTACGGTCAAATGTTAACCTTGACCCGTCACCACATTTAATGACAACTTTGTCTTCATCAATTGAATCAATGATCCCGTGAAGTCCCCCGATTGTTACGACACGATCATTTTTCTGAAGATTTGACTGCATTGATTGTACAGCCTTTTGGCGTTTTTGCTGTGGACGAATAAGCAAAAAGTAGAAAATCGCAAACATCGCTATTAATGGTAATAATTGAACGAGTGTATCCA
Source organism: Schinkia azotoformans LMG 9581 (assembly GCF_000307855.1). Lineage (GTDB taxonomy): Bacteria > Bacillota > Bacilli > Bacillales > Bacillaceae_J > Schinkia > Schinkia azotoformans. Next base: position 35,461 of record NZ_AJLR01000111.1, read on the forward strand.
TATTTTTATTTCACCCCTTTCACTGCTTGTCTATGTATTTGGTATTGATAGAACATATTCTACAACCATCCAAAATATTCTATGTTAATTCAAAAGAACACCAGATTAGAAATTTTTCGCATCAGGTCGATTAAACCCATACTGTTCAAAAAATTCTTCACGGAAATCACCTAGGCGGTCCTCACGGATGGCTTGTCGAACATTCTCCATTAATTTTAACAGAAAATATAGATTATGGTAAGTAGTAAGCCTTATACCGAACGTTTCATTACATCTAATTAAATGACGAATGTAAGCACGGGAATAATTTTTACATACTTTACAGTCACAATTTGGATCTAATGGTGTAAAATCTCTAGCATACTTAGCATTTCGAACTACTAGTCGGCCAACACTTGTCATGACTGTACCGTTTCTGGCAATACGTGTAGGCAACACACAGTCAAACATATCAATGCCACGAATAGACCCATCTATTAAGGAATCCGGCGAGCCAACCCCCATTAAATACCGTGGCTTATTCTCCGGAAGCCATGGTGTTGTAAACTCTAAGACACGGTTCATCACTTCTTTTGGTTCTCCAACAGAAAGACCGCCAACTGCATACCCTGGGAAATCTAGTGAGACCAGGTCTTTTGCACTTTGCTTTCGAAACTCTTCATATTCTCCGCCTTGCACAATGCCAAATAACCCTTGGGTCTCTTTTCTTGAATGTGCTTCTAAACAGCGTTCAGCCCATCTGCTTGTCCGCTCCACGGAATTTTTCATGTATTCAGGTGTTGCCGGATATGGTGGGCATTCATCAAATGCCATCATAATATCAGAACCTAAAGCATTTTGAATTTGCATCGCTTTTTCAGGCGAAAGAAATAGCTTCTCTCCATTCAAATGGTTTCTAAAGTGAACGCCTTCTTCCGTAATATCGCGGAGATCACTTAAACTAAACACTTGAAATCCGCCGGAGTCCGTTAAAATCGAACCGTCCCAATTCATAAATGAATGGAGACCTCCCGCTTCCTGCACAATATCTTCCCCTGGTCTTAACCAAAGGTGGTATGTATTACTTAATATAATCCCTGCACCCATTTCCTTTAGTTCATCAGGACTCATTGTCTTTACTGTTGCAAGTGTCCCTACCGGCATGAATACTGGTGTTTCAAATGTACTGTGCGGTGTCGTTACCCGCCCAAGCCTAGCTCCTGTTTGTTTACATGTTTTAATCAATTCATAACGAATAGCCGTCACTGAAATTCCCCTTTACTAAATGATAAGCATTGCATCGCCAAAGCTGAAAAAGCGATACCTTTCTTTAACTGCCTCTTCATAGGCCTTTAATACATGTTCACGTCCAGCCAAAGCACTGATTAACATCATTAATGTAGATTTTGGCAGATGGAAGTTTGTCAGCATCCCATTAATGGCTTTAAACTCATAGCCTGGGTAAATAAAAATATCTGTCCAACCTGATGTTTCCTGAAATTGACCATCATGCCCGGAAGCGATCGTTTCAAGCGTTCTTGTTGAAGTGGTCCCTACTGAAATGATTCGACCGCCATCAGCCTTAACCCGATTTAATAAATCCGCAGTTTCTTGCGTCATTTGATAAAATTCCGCATGCATATCGTGATCTTCTACAGATTCCGCACTTACAGGTCTGAATGTACCTAGACCAACATGTAAAGTAATAAAAGCAACGTGAACCCCTTTTTGCTTAATTTCTTCGAGAAGTTCTTTTGTAAAATGCAAACCAGCTGTAGGCGCGGCTGCTGATCCACGTTCTCTTGCAAAAACAGTTTGGTACCGTTCTTTGTCATCGAGCTGCTCTTTTATGTAATGAGGCAGCGGCATTTCGCCAAGCAAATCTAAAACTTCGTAAAAAATCCCATCATAGGAGAATTCAAAATGTCGACCGCCATGATCACCTTCACTTATACATTTCGCTTTTAAGCGACCATCACCAAATGTAATAATTGTACCCACTTTGACCCGTTTAGCCGGTTTTGCTAGCGTCTCCCAGACGTCATTTTCGACCTGCTTTAATAAAAGAACTTCTATTTGGGCACCCGTATCTTCTTTTACACCAAAAAGTCGTGCCGGTAACACACGTGTATCATTTAAAATAAGACAATCATCGGCTTGTAAATAATCAATAATATTTCTAAACTGTTCGTGCTTAAAGTCACCTGTTTGTTTATCAAGCACCATTAACCTTGAAGCGGTTCTTTCTGTGAGAGGTGTTTGGGCGATAAGCTCTTCAGGTAAATTAAAATTAAATAAATCAACTTTCATAGTTGTCTAGTTGTCTCCTTCACATTATCTAAATCGGCCAATTACATAAAAAATTAATGATAAAACAATACTTACAACAATTGAAGTAACGATTGGAAAATAAAAAGTGGTATTTCCCTTTTTGAAGACAATATCACCGGGCAGTTTCCCGATAAATTGCCAAAGAAATCCTACTACGATGAGGACCACTCCCATGAGCATTAACATTTTTCCCATTATTTTTTCGGCACCTCCAAATGGAAATGTTCATATACGTGCGGAGTTACAACTCTCCCTCTAGGAGTCCGCTGTAAAAAGCCTATCTGTAACAAATAGGGTTCATAAACTTCCTCAATTGTATGTGGTTCTTCTCCAATTGTTGCAGCAATCGTATCAAGACCCACAGGACCACCGCGGAATTTCTCAATAATTCCTATTAATAATTTATGATCAATATGGTCTAATCCTAATCGGTCAACCTGAAGCATTTCCAACGAATGGTTGGCTAAATCTGCTGTAATTGTACCATTACCCTGTACTTGTGCAAAATCCCGAACCCTTTTTAATAAACGATTGGCAATCCTTGGGGTCCCTCTTGAACGGCGGGCAATTTCTATGGAAGCAAGATCGTCTATTTCTATCGAAAAAATATCAGCGGTCCGTTCAACAATATGGGTTAATTCCTCTACTTTATAATATTCTAAACGGCAATGCACCCCAAAGCGGTCGCGCAATGGTGCTGTTAATAGCCCTACCCTTGTCGTTGCCCCCACCAAAGTAAACGGTGGTAAATCAATTCTTACAGACCTTGCACCAGGACCTTTGCCGATCACAATATCAATACAAAAATCTTCTAAAGCTGAGTAAAGAACCTCCTCCACGGTACGCTGTAAACGATGAATTTCATCGATAAACAGGACATCACCAGGTTCAAGCGATGTTAATATCGCGGCCAAATCTCCCGGACGTTCGATTGCAGGGCCTGAAGTTGTTCTTATTTGAACGTCCATTTCATTCGCAATGATCGTTGCTAACGTCGTTTTCCCTAGTCCTGGTGGTCCGTAAAGTAAAACATGATCCAAAGATTCATTTCTCATTTTTGCTGCTTTTATAAAAACCTGTAAATTTTGCTTTACTTTTTCCTGCCCAATATATTGTGCTAAAACTCGCGGCCTAAGGCTTTGTTCAAACAAATCCTCATCAGCTGTATATTCACTTGAAACTAAGCGCTCGTTCACTTAAAACGCCTCCTCTACCTGAGTAAGAGCTGCAAAGCCTTCTTTATATATTGATCTGTTGGTAACTGTTCTTGTTGCAACTGCGGAATCACTTTTGTAATCTCTTTTTCAGCATAGCCTAACACTTTTAAAGCTTCAATTGCTTCCTCTAAGTCGTGTGAATATTTCCCTGAATTTATGACAACTTTTTCAGGTTCAAATAAATCGGGCATTAAATCCAACAACAAATCGTTAAGCTTACCCTTTAAATCTAGGATCATTTGTCTAGCGGTTTTCTTGCCTACGCCCGGAAACTTTACTAAAAACTTTTCATTTTCATCTTCAATGGCTTGAACAACTGCATCCGGCTGTCCAGCAGCAAGGATTGCCATTGCCCCCTTCGGACCAATTCCAGAAACATTTAATAGTTTGGTAAATAATGTTCGTTCCTGCCTTGTTTCAAAGCCATATAAGGCAATCACGTCTTCACGGACATACTGAAACGTGAATATCTTGATCGTTTGCCCTAAATCCTTTTGGAACAAAAACGGATTCGGTGTGTAGATTTGATATCCAACCCCTGATACATCAACTACTATAAATTCCGGGCTAATAAAATCAACTTTTCCATTAATAAATTCAATCAAAAGATTCCTCTCCCTATGCGAACGTGCATTTCTATATATACTTTAACCATTCTACCATATTTCGTTTGCATAGTAGAAGAAACATATATAGAAAAGCGAAAGCGCCCGTTCAGCGAAGTTTACTAGTCGCTGGGTGCTTGAGCTAGACAAACAAAAGGGTTAGACACTCAATCTTAGTGCCTAACCCAAGTCCCTTATTGTTTAATGGAAAGTGTCTTAAAGCTTTCGATAACCTGAATATAATGATCCTTTGATACGACAGGAATTCCTTTCTTTAATTCCTCCTGCTGCCTACTTTCAAGTTTACTAATATCAATTTGGAAGAAAGACTGGATCACTTCTTCAGATTCTGCTGGCAAGCCTTTGAAGATGGTTAATGTTCCGTCCTCAGATATTCCGAAATAGCCATTCGCTTTTAGTAGTGGAGAGATATCATCGACCGCTTTTCTAAATATCATCTGTCCTTCTTTTTGATCCACCAATTGCCAATCACGATATTGTGCCCAAAAGTCCTCCATAGACCAAATCGTTTCCGTGACAGTCTCCTCACTTGTATTCCCATCAAGATATTGTTGTTGTAAAATTACATTTACGGTTAGCGGTCCAGTAACTTCGAGCGCTTGGGTCTCTTCTTTGATTTGTTCAATTTTTACTCCATTATTCTCAGCAGCCGTATGATAGAGCAAAAAGAATATAGAAAAACCTGCGATTACTAGACTTAAAACTAAATACTTCACGGCATGAGCCCTCTTAAATAAAGGAGTCATAATGGTCACCTCGATTTTGATTAAATAAAAAAACTTCTATTCTGGTGTCACTATTAGTTTCACCATGGAATAGAAGTTTTATCCTAAATACTGTAGAATTTTTCTCAATTATTTACTTCCGTGACCCGAACATTCCTTTGTCAGTAACAACTCTTACTTCCCGCCCATTTGCCATTCCTTCTACAATTCGGCGGACCTTCTTTTCAATAGCTTGGCTGTCATCATCGTCCGTATCAATGACAACCAAAATTGTATTACCATCGATAATGGCTGCAACATCATTGACATTGGCAACATGTTCAATGCGATCCGTTATTCTTTGGGCAACGATGTTATCATGACCGGTATTATATGATCTTGTTGGAACACCGTTGAAAGTGGTATTTAAATGTCCATGATAATTATAGTCATCATAGCCATAATTCCCATCACCATATTTTGAAAAAGCCCCATCTTGCTCACCTAAGTCATTTCCTCCATTAAGAGTCCGCACTTGGTTAACCATGTGCTGATCATTAAACCCACGGTCATTGATAAATCGAAAAGCCCCGGAATCGCGATTTGCATTTTTATCATTCGAATAAAACGCGACTTGTTCTAGCGGTGAATTTTCATCTTGAGCCGAATCATTAATACCACAGCCTGTAAGAGCAAAGCCGATCATTATCATTATTGAAAGCGATAAAAGTATACCTCTCATGCCGAAAAGCCTCCCGCCATTTTTAGAGGATTTTGGGGACATTTTTTTGGGTCCCATTGTTAGGTTGGCAGATGGAGGCTTATTTTACTCTTTTATTTAGCTGGTAACTTTTACATAGTGCTACTTTTAGAACTTTGGCGGGTGTGCAGCCAAGTTTCTTTTGTGTTCTGAACGTCTATGGAGCCTTTCAATAATCTCACGGTCTTTTTCCGGGATTTCTTCACCATTTAAATAGCGGTCAATCGTATCGTAGGTTGTCCCCATTTCATTTTCATCTGTTTGTCCTTCCCAAAGGCCGGCACTTGGTGATTTTGTAATAATAGGCTCGGGTACACCGAGTTCCTCGGCCATTTCCCTTACTTCACCTTTAGTTAAATGTACAAGGGGAACGAGGTCAACTCCACCATCCCCGTATTTTGTAAAATAGCCTGTATACCATTCGGCGGCATTATCCGTGCCAATTACCAAATACCCATAATTATTAGCAACCGTATAGAGGGTGCTCATTCTGAGACGTGCTCTTAAATTGGCATCACCTAATGTGAGAGACTTTTCATTGAGTTCTCCAATTCCCTTAAGTTGATCTTGAATTTGTGAGAAGAGAAGCTGATGTGATTCGGTTAAATCAATTGTTAAAGCTTTTATCCCGCTGCCTTCAACAACAAGCATTGCATCCTCTTGATCTTTAGGATTGCTTTTACACGGCATGATGACTCCCATTGAATCATTTGGAAAAGCCTTTTTAATTAGATAAGCGACAACGGCAGAATCGATTCCTCCTGATATACCAACGATTGCACCATTAAGACCTGCACCTTTTACTTGCTCCTGGAGCCAGTTTACAAGCTGTTCTATTTTTTGCTTCATTTTTTTCTTCCTTTCAACCGATTCTATTTTTGCACTTTAAGCAAGTTTAACTTTGTTATGGTTTAAAGTATAAGAAAAAACATCGCAATTTGCCATTATGGGCAAATTACGTGTTTTTCTAATCCATATTATCACAGAAAAAGAGGCGATGGTATTATAATCGCCTCTTTAGCCAGTTTCTATTTATTTTTACCACTCATCTTCTTCATCATCTAAAACATCATTTCTAAATGAAGGTTCACCAAAATTTGTTGCAGGCATCTGTGTTTGGAATTGTGCAAACGGAAATTCAGGCGGCGCAAATGTTCCTTGAGGTGCTTGAGGTCCTGCACCTGCAAAACCTGTTTGTGGTGCCCCGAATCCTGCTGGCGGGATGCCGCCATAGCCTCCTTGTGGACCTCCAAATCCAGTTTGCATTGTTGGCATTCCAGTAAAACCAGTTGGTACACCCATAGTGCCTACAGGGACACTGCCATATCCAGACGGGACTCCTGCAACACCCGTTGGCATACCTCCATAACCTGCTGGCGGGATGCCGCTAAATCCGGCTCCTGGTACTCCTCCATAACCTGCTAGCGGGATGCTGCTAAATCCGGCTCCTGGTACCCCTCCATAACCTGCTGGTGGGATGCCGCTAAATCCGGCTCCTGGTACCCCTCCATAGCCTGCCGGTGGGATGCCGCTAAATCCGGCTCCTGGTACCCCTCCATAGCCCGCAGGCATCGCTCCGAAGGCAGGAGGGTCCAGCTTAGGTCCGCCACAACCACAATCTCCACCTGCAGCTGTCATTTGGCTAACTGGTGCTGCCGGTGCATTTATTGGTGAAAGGCCTGGATACATTTGTTCTATACCATCATTTTCATCATCAAACATCGCCGGACTAATAGCCGTTGGTTGCGGTGTAAAAGGTGCCCCCTGCATTTCCGGCATCGCACCGTATCCTGCTGGATTAAACATACCCGCCTGCATTCCATAAGGAACAGCAACAGGTGGACATGGATATGGCGGACATGGCATCGGTGGACATGGCATTGGCTGAAAACCACACGGTAATCCTGAGCCAGGCATTAAACCAGTCATTGGTACACAAGGGTAAGCCGGTGGAGGTTCCGGCAACGGTAGAGCTGGCATTGTCGGTGGCACTACTGGTTCTTCTTTAACTTCCTCAACTGGTTTTTCTTTCACTGGTGCCTCTTTAATTGGAAAAGTAGGTATGTTGAATGTATAATTATACATATTTTGTTCGATATTATAATCAATTTCAGATTGTTCAATAGGCATTTGTGGTATTGGTGGCAGCACAATTGGCGTTTCTTTTATCACCGGAGGAACAGGCATTTCCTTCGGTACGACTGGTGTTGGTATGATTTTTTGTGGCATTTCTTTTGGCACAACAGGCATTGGTGCTGGGGTTGGCTGAATTGGCTTCGGCATTTGTGTTGGCGGCATTTGTATCGGCATTTCCTTCGGTGCCAAATGTGATAAGGACACCTCTTCTTTTGAATGCGGATTTCCGTGTTTCTTGACGGGCACACTGCCGGTTGGAATTTTAATTTTCATACCAGGCATAATCATATCAGGATTGCTGAGCTGGGTATTTACTTGTTTTAGCTCGTTAAAATCTACACCATATTTTTGGGCGATTTTCCATAGTGTATCGCCTTTTTGCACGATATGAATTTTCACGGTGCATAAACCTCCTCTAAAAAAGTCTTTATCATTATATGGGCTCATGGGCAAAATGCTACCTTTATTTATCTTCTTTCGTAACAATTTATGCTAAAAAAATAATTTTATGAAAAAAGCCGATACGAAATGTATCAGCTTTTACACGATTTTTAACATTTTATCTAATGCAAGCAACGCATCTTTTGCAATTTCTTGATCAACAGTGATTTGATTGAACTGTTCCTTTTGTTCAATCGTTTCCAGCGCCCATAATAAATGTGGTAAATCAATTCGATTCATAGTCATACAAGGACACATATTCGGATTCAGTGACATAATTTCTTTATCCGGATGTTCAGCAATAATTCTTTTCACAAGGTTCATTTCTGTCCCGATTGCCCATTTGCTGCCAGCTGGGGCCTTTTTGATTGTTTCAATAATATAACTTGTTGAACCATTGTAATCAGATTCTTTCACAACTTCATGACTGCATTCAGGATGGACAAGAATATTCATATCCGGCTTCGTTCTACGAATTTCTTCCACATTTTCTACAGTAAAGCTTTCATGCACGGAACAGTGACCCTTCCATAATATTACTTTTACATTTTCAAGGTCGCCGTCATATTCAAATTTATCATGAATCGGATCCCAAACTGCCATTTGCTCCAATGGAATTCCTAAATCAACACATGTGTTACGGCCTAAATGCTGATCCGGTAGGAATAACAGGCGCTCTTTTTGAGATAATGCCCACTCAATCATTTTTTTCGCATTTGAGGATGTTACAGTTGCACCGCCATTCCGGCCACAGAATGCTTTAATTGCTGCAGTAGAGTTAATATAAGTAACTGGAAGAACCGTGTCACCAAATGTTTCTTGGAGCACCTTCCAGGCTCTTTCTGTTTGCTCCATATCGGCCATATCGGCCATCGAACAGCCTGCTCTCATATCAGGCAAAATCACCATCTGATCGCCTCTAGTTAACATATCAGCCGTTTCAGCCATAAAGTGAACGCCGCAAAATACAATATATTCAGCTTTATCATTCTTGGCTGCCAATTGTGCCAAGCGTAATGAATCCCCTGTTGCATCCGCAAATTGAACTACCTCATCCTTTTGATAGTGATGACAAGGTAGGAATAATCTTTCACCAAACTTTTCCTTTATTTCACGGACTCGATTTTCCATTTCTTCAACACTCATATTTTTATAACGTTCAGGAATCGTTGTATTATTTTTCGCTGATAAAACATCCAAAATCCCCATTATTTCACTCCCCCTTCAAGATTAAAGCTGATATCCAGTGCAGTTACAGAATGTGTTAGCATTCCCAGTGAAATATAATCAACCATTGTATCGCGATAATTTCCAATCGTCTCGAGTGTAAGACCGCCAGAAATTTCGGTTACGATTCCTTTAGGGACGAGCTTTACATACTCAGCAACCTCTTCTGGTGAGCGATTATCAAACATAATGACATCCGCACCGGCTTCAACAGCCTCTAACACCTGTTCCTTTGATTCTGTTTCAACTTCAATTTTAACCATATGTCCAGCCTGTGAACGCACCTTTGAAACGGCTTCCTTAATTCCGCCTGCAAATGTAATATGGTTGTCCTTTATCATGACACCGTCATATAAACCAAATCGATGATTATAGCCGCCTCCACAACGAACTGCATATTTATCTAACATACGTAAGCCCGGCATTGTTTTTCTTGTATCACAAATTTTAGTATGATCACTATTAAGAGCTTGAACAGCCGCATGAGTAGCTGTTGCTACTCCACTCATCCGTTGCATAAGATTTAAAATAACCCGTTCAGCACTTAATAAATAAGCGACAGGTCCATGAACAGAAGCGATGACGTCTCCTTTTTTAACCAGCTCTCCATCTTGCTTATAAAGGGTTACTTCAATTGATGGGTCAAAAAAGGCATATGCTTCTTTGATAATATCGACTCCCGCTAACACACCGTCATTCTTAACTAGAAAATTTCCTTTTGACACTTTTTCTAACGGGAATATATACTCACTCGTTAAATCTAATTCTCCTAAATCCTCAATAAAAAACTCTTGTAATTGTTTACGCAGCTTTACCTTGTTCATTTTTGAGCAATCCTCTCATTATTTTTTATTAATTTACGAACAATTTTTTTCTTTGTCCAATTCGTTTCTTCTTCGGGAAAATCTGAACGGTAATGTCCACCGCGGCTTTCTTCTCGCATTAAAGCTGATGTGGTAATAAGCCAGGCTGCTTGAAGCATGTTATAAACGCCAATTTGTTCATGGGTTAGAGCATCTAGGTCAAAGTTTTTATCTTCAGAAGGCAAGTACCGTTCCAACCATTCTATTGCGGTCTGTAAGCTTGTTTTATCCCGAATAATGCCGACATATTTCATCATAACGGTTTTTATTTCTTCCTCTTCGGGCAAATGAAGCTCTTTACACGTTTTATCATCTGATTCAATCGTCGGAATATCAAAGACCTCTGATCGTTCAAAAGCAAGGTGTTCAGCCAATTCCGTTGCAAATACAATTCCTTCAAGCAACGAATTACTTGCCAACCTGTTCGCACCGTGTACACCCGTACAAGCAACCTCACCAATCGCATATAGATGCTCTACTGATGTTTGTCCCTGTTGGTTAACTTCAACGCCCCCCATGTGAAAATGGGCGCCTGGAACAACTGGTATTCTCCCCGCTGTTAGATCTACTCCATTTTCTACACATAACTCAGTGATTGTTGGAAAGCGTTTTTTAAAATCTTTTATCATCGAAATATCTAAAAATATTTGTTCTCCATTTAAAACGGCACGGTTAATTTCTCTTGCCACAACATCTCTTGGAGCTAGATCCTCTAGAGGGTGAATGCCATGCATTAAGCGCTTCCCACCCTCTGTAATTAGAACAGCACCTTCTCCTCGGACTGCCTCGGAAATTAAGCCTTTTACTTCTCCATTGACATATAGTAATGTCGGATGGAATTGAACAAACTCCAAATCTACTAAATTAGCACCTGCACGGTAGGCTAAGACAAGCCCATCACCGGTCACTGTTGGGTCATTTGATGTAAATGAATATAAGCCACCACTGCCGCCTGCTGCCAAAATAGTATCCCTTGAATAAATTATTTTAGACCTTCCGGAATTTGTTTTCACCTTTATCCCAAAACAATGATTCTCTTCGACTAGTAAATCAACAACTAACATATTTTCAATAATTTTCACCTTTGGATTAATACGAAGGCGATTCAGCATGAAGTCAACAAGAGCTTTTCCGGTAGCATCCCCACCGGCATGAAGAATTCTTCTTATCCCATGTGCACCTTCCTGCCCAAGAACGAGATGCCCCCTTGCATCTTTATCAAAGGACATTCCTTTATCAATCAAGGCACGAAGTAATTCCGGCCCTCTTTGTACTAAGGTTTCAACGGCCTCTTCATCATTGTGGAAATTCCCGGCAACCATTGTATCAGAAAAATGATTTGTCCAATGATCATTGCGGGATATTGCTGCTGCTACACCACCCTGCGCTCGGCATGAATTACTATTTTCTTTTTTTGACTTTGTGATAATAATCACATTCTTATGATAACTTAAACGATCTGCCGCTACCAACGCAGCAATGCCACTTCCAATAATGACAACATCTGCGATATGTCTATCAGTCATTATCTGGAACCCCCACATCCTACCAATTAGGTTTAATATTGAAATCTAAAACAATTGTCTTGACACCTATATTTACACATAATTAAACTAATGACAAGAGTTTTTTTATGGCATTGTCACAATTCTGACAATTATTACAAAAGACTTCATTAGTTGACACATTTCTCAACTAATGAAAACCGTTAGGAGAGGAATGTAATGATCTATTTAGATTATGCAGCAACAACACCTATGAGTGAGAAAGCAATAAATGTATATAGTCAAGTGGCTACTGAGTATTACGGCAATTCAAGCAGCCTCCACGATATGGGCCTGGCAGCACAAACTATTTTAGAAGAATCAAGAAAAACGATAGCCGGTTTTTTTAATGGGGAGGCAAAAGGAGTTTATTTTACAAGCGGTGGCTCAGAGTCAAATTATTTTGCCATCCATTCCTTACTTAAAGGGAATAATAAAAAGGGAAAGCATATTATTTCAACTAAATTAGAGCATTCATCTATTGCAAATACATTAGAAGATTTACAAAAAGACGGTTATGAAATTACATTTGTTCCAGTCAATACTGAAGGAAGGGTTGAGTTAGAAGCACTATCTGAAGCAATCCGCCCAGATACTGTTTTGGCCTCTATTCATCATGGGAATTCGGAAATAGGAACGATTCAAGATTTAGTTGCGATTGGAGAGATATTAAAGAAACATGATATTATTTTTCATAGTGATTGTGTCCAAACCTTTGGTAAGATTGAGATAGATGTTAAAAAAGCAAATCTAGACAGCATCTCAGTATCTAGCCATAAAATATACGGTCCAAAAGGGGTTGGCGCTTGCTATATAAACCCATCCAGAACGTGGCAGCCTGTCATTCCGGGAACAACACACGAAAACAGTTTTAGACCCGGAACGGTTAACGTTCCAGGAATCGCCGCTTTCATTACAGCTGCTGAAGAAGTTCTTCCAATTATGGACGTAGAACAGGAAAGATTTCAAGGTTTAAGAAGAAAGCTTGTTGACGGTATTCAAGGGGACGCCTGGAAAATATCTGAAGTAGGACCAAGCAGCAAGCGGTTGGAGCATATTATTGGACTATCTATAGCCGGAATTGAAGGTCAATATATCATGCTTGAGTGCAACCGTTACGGAGTAGCGATTTCAACGGGCAGTGCCTGCGCCGTTGGCATGCAAAAACCTTCAAAGACTCTACTTGCCATTGGAAAATCCAAGGAAGAGGCGAAACAATTTATTCGTCTATCGCTTGGAAAATTAACAACGGATGCTGAAATAGAAGAAACGATCGATATCTTTCAAAGATTTTTAAAAAAGTATTTTAATGATTTATAAGGGAGCGAAATTCATGACTGGTGGAAAAAAGATACTCGGAGAAGAGAGGCGAAATTTGATCCTGGATTGGTTGAAGCTAAGTGACAAGCCGCTTACGGGAAGCTATATCGCTGAAAAGGTAAACGTGAGCCGGCAGGTGATCAGTCAGGATATAACATTACTTAAGGCCCGAAATGAACCAATCATTGCGACATCCCAAGGCTATCTTTATTTAAAAGAACAACAGTACAGTCGCCCTTCCAGGGTGATCATCAGTACCCATAATCCTGAGCAAACGAAAGAAGAGCTTTATTTAATGGTTGACTGTGGGGTAACCGTTAAGGACGTCAAGGTTGAACACCCACTCTATGGAAATTTAACGGCACCGATTGGTGTTAGCAATCGAAGTGATGTTGACCAGTTTTATGAAAAAGTAAAAGCAACCAAAGCACCGCTTTTATTACAGCTTACAGGAGGACCCCATTCCCATACTATTGAAGCGGACAATGAGGAACAGCTTGAACAAGCCATTCAAAAACTTACAGCTGCGGGTTTTATCATGAAAAATGCGACTTCCACCTGAAGTCGCATTTTGTTATTTTTGAATAGCGCTTTGTTCTTTACCGATAAAATAATATGGATAGCTTCCCAACACTCTTACTGAACAGTTAAGTGCTTCAAGCTCAGCCACAACTCCAGGTATTAGTACCTCATCCATCTTCATTTCAACATCGACAAGAAAGAAATAGTTTCCAAGACCTGTTTTCATTGGTCTTGATTCGATTTTTGATAAGTTTAATTTTCGCCAAGCAAACGCTGATAACACCTGATGCAAAGCACCCGCATAATCTGACGGTAAAGTAACCATTAATGTCGTACGGTCACCACCATAATATCGATGTTCGGTACTAAGATCTACCGCGTTTTTATGTAGGATCACAAATCGAGTGTGGTTATTATCATAATCATGGATATCTTTTTTGATAATTTCCAAGCCATATTCCTTTGCCGCTAATTCATTACCAATCGCTGCAATGCATTCTTCTGGATGCTCATGAACATACTCCGCTGCAGCCCCTGTTGATTTTACATATTGAAGGTCCACAGTAGGCATTTTTGTATGTAAAAACTTATGACATTGAGCAATCGCATGTGAATGAGAAAGAACAGACGTCACACTTTCCCACATTTCTTTGTTTTGTGGATGCACCATAAGATGTTGGCGAATCGGAACCACAATTTCACCCACAATCGGCAGGTTTTGTTCATGAATTAAATAATCAATCGTGATATTGACAGATCCTTCAATTGCATTTTCAAGTGGTACAACTGCAAATTCCACATCCCCTTTTGTGACAGCATCGATACTTGCTGGAATGGTTTCATATGGAATTTTTTCTTCAGTAGGAAATAATTCATTTACAGCAATTTTTGTAAAAGTCCCCTTTGGACCAAGATAGCCAACTTTTGTAGACACGTCGTTTCTCTCCCTTATAAACTTAATGAAGTTAAGCACCAGAGCCTAGAATCTCAACCTTTTCCACAAATTCCAGCCCCTTTAAACTTTGAATTAAGACATTAATATCTTCCTTCATCCCAGAAGTATTTAAAGATAGTGTAACATTTGCCTTCCCTTGAAGGGGAATATTTTGATTGATCGTTAATACATTACAACCAGCATCAGCAACCATTGCCAGCATTTGCGATAACGTACCGGAGCGGTCTTCAAGGTGAAAAAAAAGTGTGATAATCCGTTCCTTCACAATCGTATGAAATGGAAAAATCCCGTCTCGATATTTATAAAAAGCACTTCGACTTAAGTCCACCATTTGGACAGCATCCGCAACGGAATCAGCCTTTCCTCTTTCAATAAGGGCCTTTGCTTCTAGAGTTTTTTTCATAGCCTCAGGTAAAAAGTCTTCCCGAATTAAGTAATAGCTTTGTTCCATATTATCTTTATTAGTTTTCACCCATAACCCCTCGACAATTATAGAAAAAGACTGCATGATCAAATACGCCTTGGCGTATTTGCGCCCAGCGGATATTATCGAGCTCCCATGCTCGAAAACTACCTTTAAAAATCTGAGGCATCCGCCGGAGGCGTTAACTTCATTCAGCAGAGGTTAGTATCCCAACTGAATTAAAATACTAATTTGTATTCATTTCTCTACTTCCGCTGAATGAAGTTACTAGCAGTCTTTTCCAAGACTATTCTATAAATTCAAATTCAAATTCCAACAGCCTTACGATATCCCCATTTTTTGCCCCGCGTTCCCTTAGAGCTTCATCAACTCCAAGTCCCCTCATTTGACGGGCAAAACGACGGATTGATTCATCCCTTGAAAAATTAGTCATCTTAAACATTTTCTCAATATATGCACCCGATATTACGAATGCACCATCATCATCTCTTGTAATTTCAAACGGTATTTCTTGTGCTTCATGTTTATATAAAATGTGTGTTTCCTCGACCTCTTGTTCTTCCAATGGAAACTCAGGTGTTGTCTCTAATAGGTCGGCTATTTTAAAGAGCAGGTCCCTTAAACCTTGCCTTGTTACAGCGGAAATTGGGAAAATCGGTACATCCTCTTCCAACTGCTCTTTAAATTTTTCTAAGTTTTCCTCGGAACCAGGGATATCCATTTTATTCGCAACAATGATCTGAGGTCTTTCTGTTAAGCGCAAATTATACTGCCTTAACTCCTCATTAATTGTGACATAATCGGTATAAGGATCACGGCCTTCCATAGCTGACATATCAATAACATGAACAATAACCCTTGTTCTTTCAATATGTCGCAAAAATTGATGCCCTAATCCAACTCCTTGATGTGCACCCTCAATTAACCCAGGCAAATCGGCCATCACGAAGCTTCGTCCATCCTCTGTCTCAACAACTCCAAGGTTTGGCACGATCGTTGTGAAGTGATATTCTGCAATTTTAGGCTTTGCTGACGAAACAACGGAAAGAAGCGTTGATTTCCCAACGCTTGGAAATCCAACTAGTCCAACATCTGCAAGTACTTTTAATTCAAGTATTACATCCCGTTCTTGGCCTGGCTCCCCATTTTCCGCAATTTCCGGAGCCGGGTTTGCCGGCGTTGCAAAACGAGTATTACCACGGCCGCCACGGCCACCTTTGGCAATTACAGCCCTTTGACCGTTGATCGTTAAATCGGCTATCTTTTCATTTGTCGCTACATCCCTGACAACTGTACCTGGTGGCACCTTGACAATCATTGGCTGAGCATTTTTTCCATGCATACTTTTAGACATCCCATGTTCACCACGATCTGCCTTAAAATGCCGCTGATAGCGAAAATCCATTAGCGTACGCAAGCCTTCATCTACTTCAAAAACAACATCTGCTCCATTACCGCCATCGCCCCCTGCAGGGCCGCCCTTTGGAACATATTTCTCACGACGGTAGGCAACCATACCGTTCCCACCGTCTCCACCTTTTACATATACTTTGACATAATCTACGAACATTGTTGTCACCTCTCAATCTAAAGCTAAAACGAAATTTGAGTTACTACTACCATTTCTTCATTATGTACTTCATACTCTAAAACTTGAATCAAAGCACCATTCTTTCGTTCTTCCAGATAGTTTGAAATTATACTTTTATCTTCTATTATTCCTCTAAAATCGAAAATGAAACGAACTTCCTGATCGGATAATTGGATTGAAAGAATTAGATGATTTTCTGCAAATGGTTTAATAACCTTGTTCAATTTATTTAAAAACGCAAAGCACCATGCTGTTATATCATAATCATGATTGGATAGGTTTCGCTCATCACCTAAAACCTCGAACTCAAGAAAAAAATGTTGCTCTTCCCAATTGAACAACATTAATAATGCTGCCAGTTGAGGTGCTTTTAAATTTGTTAGTTTGGATTCATTTTTTGTATCCATAATAATTCCTTCTATAATTTCATTAACACGATCCAATCGTTCTAAAGCGAGATTACCTTTGATTAGTTGTAGCTTATTTAACCAATCATGACGTGAATGCCTCAAAATTTCAACTGCATTCCATTCTTTTCCCATATTTTTACCCCTATAAGTTTTGATGTATGAATTATACCAAATATTTCACTTAATGGATAACCTGTTTATAAATATTCTCTACTTTATCTTATAGGGGCTTCCAATAATTCAAAAGGCTCCAACCAATATCTGGTTAGAGCCTTTTCTTCTCGGGTAAGATATAACTGAATTATTGAGCTACTGGGTATACACTTACTTGCTTCTTATCACGACCAACACGCTCGTAACGTACTACACCAGCTGTTTTAGCAAACAATGTGTCGTCACCACCACGACCCACGTTATTTCCTGGGTAGATTTTTGTACCACGTTGACGGTAAAGGATTTCTCCACCGTTAACAAATTGGCCATCAGCACGCTTAGCGCCTAGACGCTTAGAGATAGAGTCACGACCGTTCTTAGTACTACCTACCCCTTTTTTAGATGCGAAAAACTGAAGATCTAGTCTTAACATCAGTTTCACCTCCTATTACGGCTAACTATGACCGTCGAATTTCGTTGTTGTCTCGCCACTCCGTTCCTCACGTATATAATACGTTCCGGTACTCGTGACTTCGACGCCTAGAACTTCTCGGTCCTAGTTACCCTTAGTAATTGTCATTAATTTGAATGTATTTGCCGTAATCATTTTCAATCGTTTGTAGAGATACGAGCATCCCTTCAAGTAATAATTGTACTTTCTCGTTGGTGTCTTGATCAAGATGATCAGGAACAACACAGCGGAGAAAGCCTCCTTTTTTACCTTGTTCAATTCCAAGTTTCGTCTGACATAAACCATAAACCGCATTGACAGTTCCAAATGAAACAGCTGATACGGCTGCACACACTAAATCATGTCCATGTGGACCGGATTCAGCATGTCCGCTTATTTCAAACGAATGTATTGAATGGTCTGCACGCCTCGTAATGATAACTTTAATCATTCATTCAACCTATTAACCGTTAATTTTTTCGATAATAACTTTAGTGTAAGGTTGACGATGACCTTGCTTACGCTTGTAGTTTTTCTTAGACTTATACTTGAAAACGATAATTTTCTTAGCGCGACCTTGTTTTTCAACTTTACCTGTTACAGTAGCACCTTCTACAGTTGGGCTTCCAACTTTTACGTTTTCGCCACCTACCATTAACACTTTGTCAAAAGTTACAGTCTCACCAGCTTCAACGTTAAGCTTTTCGATGTAGATTGCTTGTCCTTCTTCAACTTTAACTTGTTTACCGCCTGTTTCGATAATTGCGTACATTCTCTGCACCTCCTCTTATACTAAGACTCGCCATCCCAGGTACCATTCAAATGGTTTTAAAACCTGTTCTGTGCGGTTGTAGCCGTGGTGCGCTACATTAAACACAATGAAAATCATAACATATTTAATTAAAAATTGTCAATTACAATTAGTGTGTCTTTTTCTTAGAAATTCTAGACTTGATCTCGCTTTCGGTACCAAAATTCCTGACTTCAAAATTATTGATTAGTTGGTCAGTGCTTGTCAGCAAAATTTTATAGCCTAAAGTCTCTTCAAGCTGCCTCAGCTTTACATTCGCATTTGCTTTGAATAGCTCCAGTACTGGCGTGGGGACTTCAACCCAAACGGCTTCGTGATCCATCCCTTTGTATTCCCAAAGCGCTCTTTCTAATTGGCGGGTTACCTGCTCTGGGGAATAGACTCTGCCTACATTGTGACAGGTTGGACAGGTCGTTGTTAATTTTTCAAGCAATGATTTTTGTTCTTTCTTTCGGGTCATTTCCAGGAGACCTAACTGGGTGAAGCCGTATACCTTTGTATAATTGCGGTCTGTCCTTAATGCGGCGTTAAGCTTATTTTTAATGTATTCCCGATCTTTTTGGGATTCCATATTGATAAAATCAATGATGATTATTCCACCGATATTACGGAGTCGAAGCTGTCGGGCAATTTCGAGGGCCGCAAGTTCATTGGATTTTAAGATTGTTTCTTTCACATTATGTTTTCCCGTAAACTTCCCTGAATTAACGTCAACAACAGTTAAAGCCTCTGTCTGTTCAATCATTAAACTCGCACCATTTTCAAGTTCTACATAAGGATTTAGAGTTTTTGGAATTTCTTGTTCAATACCAAAATAAGAAAATAAATCTTCCTTATTGATGAAGTGTTTAATTTCGGTGATAGTGTCATCATAAATAGAAAGTCTTTCTTTAAGCTTCCGAAAAACGATACCATCATCAACAATAATTTCGGTGGGTTCATCACCAATTAAATCTTGGACAATGAATTCTATGAGATCAGTATTTTTATAAAGAAGAGACGGAGTCTTTTTCCCGGCTTGCTCTTTATCGATTTCGCTCCAGTTTTCTTTCAAATACTCAATTTCTTTTTTTACAACTTCTGTTGTTTTGTTAGTACAGACAGTTCGAAAAATTAACCCCTCATTCTTATCGCAAATAGCTTGGCCAAAACGACGCCAAACCTCTCTTTCATCTTCATTGATTTTTTTCGATATGGCAATTTGTGTATCGTTGGGCATATAAACTACATATCGGCCAGAAAGCTCAAGTAATGTTTTCAATCTGGGACCCTTTTCTCCAAAAGCGGCCTTTGTCACTTGAACAATAACTTCCTGCCCTTCATGAAGCAAATTGGAAATAGACACTTTACGCTTTTCGTTGAGGTCTAAAGACTTATAATTTGCAAGCTGATCAATTTGCAGAAATCCATTACGTTCAAGCCCAATATTAACAAATGCAGCTTGCATCCCCGGAACGACCTTTTCAACCCGCCCTTTATAAATATTACCTACAATTGACTCGCCTTCGGACGATTCATAAAACAGCTCTACTAATTTATCATGCTCCAAAACGGCAACCCGCTTTTCAGAAGTTCGACAGTTCAAAATAATTTTTTTCAAAAGAATCTTTCCTTTGCTTAGGAGGTATATTTTAGTTCATTGTACTATAAACCGGGGAGTAGGGGGAACAATGGTAGCGATCGATGAGTAGCTGTTCTCCAGTTATCCTTTTAAAATGCGGACAATGGTTGTGGGACCGCTGCTTGCTCTGGCCTCATAATTTCTATCCCTTAATATTTGGTTGCACCAACATAAACAGGGCACAGTTCCCCGTGCCCCACTCCTATCCAAATATCTCCCTCATCGTGCCATTCGTTCTTTTTTCAGTAAAATACGCGTGAAGAAGCTCATTCTCATCAAATGTGAGTTGCTCGCGATCATTCCTTTTTATAATAATTTGATGCTTACATCCTCGACAGAACTGAGCAAAAACATCTACTAAGTGGTCCGTTTCATTTACGACGATTGGTCGCAAATCTTTGATCTCCCGGCTTCTCCCATAATATCGTTCCAATAAAAAGCGAATATGCGCAAACTTTCTTTGTTTCCACTCAATATAATGAGCGAAAATAACGAACGCAACTACAATCCACAAATTCAAATGAAATGGATAGATAACTAGTGTAGTTAAAATTAACAAGCATACAATACCAATCGAAATCATCAATGAATAGCGATGGGCTAAGCTGAACGGGAACTTAAGTGACATCCCGAGGAATACAAGCTTCCCACCATCCAATGGCCAAATCGGTAAAAGATTAAAGATTAAAATCATCAGATTATGCTTCAAAAATAAGTCATATGTATTTTGATCAATCCACCCGATAAAAAAAAGAATATAGGCAAGCGCCATCATCCAAAGGTGCTGCAGCGGCCCACTTATAATAACGAGCAGCTCCTCTTTTAAAGGACGATTGCCATGCTCATCCATTTCAGCAACGCCACCGAATGGCAATAGTTCAATTTTTTTTATCCGCCAGCGAAAATGATTGGCGGTAATCGCATGGCCCATTTCATGTACGAACACAATCGTAAATAGCATGATGATTTCTAAAAATCGTCCAGTTAGTACCCCAATACCTACAACAAGCCAGAACAAGGGATGAATTGAAATTTTACTGAAAATTTCTGTCACTCTAGACAATGGCCTCACCAACCTTAGTCAAAGTTGATCACCTGAATGGGGTCAATAAAAGAGTCACCCTCTTTAATTGCAAAATAAAAAGTTCCGGCTTGCCCATCCTCAGTATTGGTAACTTGACCTAATTGGGTACGACTTTTCACGAAATCATATAGTTTAACATTGATTGAATTCAAATTTCCATACCATGTTTCACTGCCATCGGAATGCTGAATAACAACTGTCTTGCCAATCTCTTCTTTGACGCTGACATCAATGATAATGCCATCATCAATGGCCTCAACGAAGGAATCACGACCTGTTTCAACCATAATCCCCTGACGGTCTTTTGAAAATGGCTCAAGCACACGGCCGGCCGCTGGCACTGCATAGACATGCTGAACATCTTCATTCTGATCAATTTGATTAGGTATCTGCTCCTTATTCGTTTCCGGCAATAGGGCAACCGGCTTACCAAATTGATTTTCATACCAATCCATTACAGCAGCAAATTGAAATTCCTTTTCCATCGTCTTACTGACGAAAGTACGTGCCTTTTCCCAGCGTGGAGACGGGTCCTTAAACAAAATCCCTACTATTAAAAATAAGCATACTGCTAATAAAACTTGTAAAATAATAAACTCAGTCCGAAAGACCGGATGTTTCGAGTTTGAGCCTGGCTCATAATCATAAAACGGAGTTTCCCCGTACCGTTCTTCATCTTTAGGTAGCGGATAGGCAGTTCTCCTCGATCCTGTTGGCGCTCCACCAATTGAACTACGCGCCTTTTTCCGTTTTGCTATTCTCCTTTTTACATCATCGACTTGATTTCTCACCTTCATCATTCCCCCGCTCAAGTATTGAAAAGGACCAATTGCCCTCGTTTTGAACAAGCATAACTATTAGTAATATCTATGACTTGTCCTCGGTGGATATGACTTTGAAAATAAGAATAAAAAAGAGCTTAGGACTCAAATATCCCAAACTCAAGCTTGTACTAATTCAAATTTTACTTCATTCCAAAAAACTTTTTCATTTTCGAAAACATGCCGCCCTTATCATCATCCAAAGAAAGGAGTGGCACAGATTCACCTAATATGCGCCTAGCCATATTTCGATAGGCGATCGATGCTTTACTTGTAGGGTCCAATGCAATGGGTTCACCATTATTGGATGCTTTAATAACAGTATCGTCATCTCCTACAATTCCTAATAGATCGATAGCTAAAATTGCCACAATCTCATCGACATCAAGCATATCACCATTTTTCATCATATGAGTGCGAATGCGGTTTACTATTAGTTTTGGAGGTTCAACCTCCTCTTGTTCCAACAGTCCGATAATTCTATCGGCGTCACGAACAGAAGAAACTTCTGGAGTCGTTACAACAATGGCCTTGTCTGCTCCGGCAACAGCATTTTTAAAACCCTGTTCAATCCCGGCCGGGCAATCTATTAAAATATAATCAAAATCCTGCTTCAATTCGCCAACAAGATTTTTCATTTGTTCAGGAAAAACTGCAGACTTATCCTTCGTCTGTGCAGCCGGAAGCAAATACAAGCATTCGAAACGCTTGTCCTTAATTAAAGCCTGCTGAAGCTTACACCGTTCCTCCACAACATCAACTAAATCATAAATAATACGATTTTCCAATCCCATAACAACATCCAGATTGCGCAGCCCGATATCCGTATCAACTAAACAAACCTTTTTACCTGTTAAAGCTAGTGCCGTTCCTAGATTAGCACTTGTAGTTGTCTTTCCAACGCCGCCTTTTCCTGATGTAATAACGATAGCCTCTCCCATTTACATCATCCCCCTTTCAAGCCTCGTTAAATTTGGTCTTAGATGTGGTAAAACCTGAACTCGGTCGATCACGATTTGATTTACATTTTGATCAATAAAAGCACATTCCATTTCACGGCCTTCTTCTTCGTGGTCATCTGGTGCCCTATTCACTAAGTCGCTAATGCGTAGTTGCATTGGCTTCATCAATGATGCTGCGATCACGGCATTACGATTGCCAAAGCATCCAGCATGAGCAATTCCCCGTAATGCACCCATAATAAAAATATTACCACCAGCCATGACAGTGCCACCAGGGTTT
Organism: Schinkia azotoformans LMG 9581; assembly: GCF_000307855.1. Taxonomy (GTDB): domain Bacteria; phylum Bacillota; class Bacilli; order Bacillales; family Bacillaceae_J; genus Schinkia; species Schinkia azotoformans. The sequence continues at coordinate 58,694 of NZ_AJLR01000111.1, forward strand.
ACGTCACCTATTAACAGAAGATCCCCTTTAACTTGAAGCACCTGTCCGGAACGAATTATTTTCGAAACCGTTTCAACATCTGTTTGTTTTTTCCATTCAAGAGCTTCTGCTTTTGTCATAACATTTGATTCCAATGAATCGATGACTAATTTTTTCTTATTTCGAATAATCTCGCGAATTTGATCATGCATACTTCTAGTTAAATATCTGTTGCCTGCTTTTATGTGAACGGAGGTTAAAGGACTACCCTCAGGTGGTTGATGATTAGAGGTTAATTTTTCATCAAGTTCCTTTAATATCTGTTCAAAAGAACATGAATCATCCAAATATAAAGTGAGACCACTTTTCGTTCCTTTAATCGTCACATTTTGTTGTTTTTGCCCGATCATCTTCGTTCACCTCGATGATTTGTAATTCGACGCAATCTGTATTTTTTCCTTTAAAACCTATACCAACTTATCATTTTCTTTATTTGCCCATTTCTCTACCCTTAATAAAAACTTCTTCATCGGGTAGTAGATCACAATTAGAAATACCCCGTTCAATACCAGTGTAGGAAATAATCGGTCGTAAAGGAATTGATTCCAATCAAGCTGAGCCACATTGACAAGAAATAGAATCCCGAAAACGAATCCCTCTAATAGACTTATACCTACTAATACAACAAAAAATATTACTAAGAGATTTCTATGGAGCACTTTCATAGATAAAGAAATTACATATACGATAAGTGGAAAAGAAAACATATAAACCCCGATAATATCTGTATATACTATATCAAATAATAAGCCGAAGATGATCGCAAAAAGCAGCGCTTTATTTCGATCATAAAAAAATGAAATAAGCATGATCATTACAATCATAAACCTTGGCACAAAAATGCGGTCAATCCCAAATCTTTCAGCAGGGAATAACTCTATGAAGATACTCTCAGATAAAAAAGCTAAAAATACAATAAACGCAAGAAGGAATCTTTTCACAATTAGACTCCTCCTTTAGATTGTTCAACTAAATCCTCTTCTGGGGTAGTCGATACCCTTTCAACTATCATAATATGATCAATATCGAAAAATTTAGCAGAAGGCTTCACATAAGCCATTTGCGTCAAGCCATGTTCATCCGGGACAATCTCCGTAATTTCACCAATCACTAGGCCGCTAGGGAAGACTCCCCCTAATCCAGATGTGATAACCGTTTGCTTTTCCGCTAAATTAATATCAACATCAAATGGGATACGTTTAAATAAAAGTGCACCTTTTTTTTCATCATAGCCCTCAATTAGTCCGAAAATATCTTTATTTCCTTTTACAACGGCTGAAATTCGATTTGTTCGGTCAACAGCACTTAAAAGCTGTACAGTAGAAGTGAATTGTGAAACTTGCTTAATTTTCCCTACCATACCTTCTGAAGTGATGACAGCCATATTTTTCTTAACTCCATGCTGCTCACCTTTGTTAATGAAAATTAATTCATGCCATTGATCGGGATTTCTAGCAATGACATTGGCTTGAATAAGCTTATAATCACGAAGGCTTTCTTTTTTATCTAAAATCCCACGAAGCCGTTCATTTTCTTTTTCTAATTCCATAACCCTGGCATTTAATTCGACATACTCATCCAGGCGTGCCTTTAATAGTTTATTTTCCTCAAATGTGTTTTTTATGTCAGATATATTTTCAAAGAAACCCGCTGCATATTCAGCGGGTTGATGGAAAACTGATTGAAACCAGCCAATCGTATCCTTCAAAAACTGTTCAGGCCAGCTTAATTTGGAACGATCATTTAAGGAAAAACCAATCAATGCCACTAAAATAATGATACTAACTAAAAGCACGATTAATCGTTTGTTATAAAAGAACTGTGGCATGATTTACACCTACTTACCTATTTTCTTGATCTCGATGTAATTCCTGCTTTTGACCGGAAAAGGTGAAGATTGTCCAATGCTTTACCAGTACCAATGGCAACACAATCTAACGGATTCTCGGCCACTAATACAGGCATCTTCGTTTCATTGCTTATAACTTTATCAAGATTGCGCAGTAAAGCGCCTCCTCCCGTTAAGACAATGCCTCGATCCATAATATCGGCCGCTAATTCTGGCGGAGATTTCTCCAAAGTATATTTCACTGCATCAACAATTTCATACACTGTATCATGCAATGCTTCTCCAATTTCCACTGCACTAATCGATATTGTTTTTGGAAGTCCTGTAAGGAGGTCACGCCCGCGGATTTCCATATCCTCAATACCTTCAGGCATACCAGCAGAACCAATTTCAAACTTAAGCTGTTCAGCTGTACGTTCTCCAATTAATAGACTGTATTTTTTCTTAACATATTGAATGATCGCATCATCCATTTCATCCCCGGCGACACGAACGGATTGACTTGTTACAATCCCTCCAAGGGAAATAATGGCAACCTCGGTTGTTCCGCCACCTATGTCAACCACCATACTACCGGTTGGTTCCCATACTGGTAGATTAGCCCCGATTGCTGCAGCAAATGGTTCTTCAATTGTATTAGCTGTACGAGCACCTGCTTGCACTGTTGCATCCTCAACAGCACGCTTTTCTACAGCTGTGATTCCTGATGGTACACACACCATGACATGCGGCTTTCTTGAAAAAGCAGTTTGGTTTTTTTGTGCTTGTTGTATAAAGTGCTTTAACATGATAGCCGTAGTTTCAAAATCAGCGATAACCCCGTCTTTCATCGGTCTTAATGCTACAATGTTACCAGGTGTACGGCCAATCATATTTTTTGCGTCATTACCAACAGCTTCAATTGTCCCCGTATCAGTGCGAAAGGCTACAACAGAAGGTTCACGTACAACGACACCTTTACCTTTCACGTAAACTAACGTATTAGCTGTTCCTAAGTCAATTCCCATATCACGAGAAAAGCCACCTAAACCAAACATAAATATGTATCTCTTCCTTTCTCAGCATGACGCACAAATTTGAAATGCGAAAGCGCCTTGGTCAGCCCCGACAAGCATAAGATGGACTGCGTCGTGGCGTTTTATGCCACAGAGCAGTACAGCTTATGACCTCGAGGGGCTAGGCGCTGTAGCTAGACACAGATATGTCAACCAAATTTGTACACACAAACTCATAATGAATATTATACGGTAAAAAAATAGAAAAGGATAGGTTTTTTAAACATATCCTTTTTCCTTTAAACTTATAAATTTAGTATCACCAATTATTAGATGATCTAGCAGTTCAATCCCAAGTATTTTTCCACATTCGACCAAACGTTTCGTAACTTCAATATCTTCACGGCTTGGTGTCGGGTCTCCACTAGGGTGGTTATGCAGACATATGATGGAGGCACTGGACCGTCTGAGGGCTTCTTTGAAAACCTCGCGCGGATGCACGATCGAGGCGTTGAGGCTACCAATGAAGATCGATTGTTTATGAAGTACTTGATTTTTTGTATTTAAAAATAATGCAACAAAATGTTCCTGCGATAAAAAGCGCATCTCATCCATTACATATTTAGCCGCATCCTCCGGAGAGCGAATCGTGTAACGGTCATCATATTGAAGTCTCCCGACCCTTCTACCGAGTTCTAGTGAAGCTAGTATCTGAATCGCTTTGACCCGGCCAATGCCATTAATTTTTGTGATTTCCTCAATCGTGGCATCCTTTAACAACCGTAACCCCTCGAAATTTTTCAGCAGACGGTTGGAAAGCTGTAAGACGGACTCATTTTTCGTACCTGTTCGCAGTAAAATTGCTAAAAGCTCTTGGTTTGAAAGACTGCCAGGGCCATCGGCTATGAGACGTTCCCTCGGCGTTGAATCCTTTGGATAATCCTTAATCATCAGTGAAGAATCTGGCATATTGTTTCTCCTCTCCGTTTGGTTGCTGCTATGAAACTGGCTATGGTGCTTGCATCAAAGCCAGTTAATAGTTGTTTTTGGTGGTTACCCGTAAGTTTTCGGCGCTTACCCGGAAATTCTGCTACTTTAGCCGTAAAATTCCAGCATTTACCCGGAAATGTCCCGCTACTACTTAAGGAACGATTTCAATTCCCGGTATGTCCGAGCAATCGGCAAACCTACAACATTAAAATAATCCCCGTCAATCCGCTTTACTAAAATAGAACCAAGCTGTTGAATCCCATAGGCACCTGCTTTATCAAAAGGCTCACCACTTTTAATATAGCTGTCTATTTCTTCATCTGATAGCTCCCAAAACTGAACCTTCGTTTCCTCGTAAAAAGTTGTCGATTCATCAGCAGATACAATCGCAACCCCTGTATAAACAATATGCTCTCGTCCGGAAAGCTGTTTTAACATCATTCTTGCTTCATTTTCATCCTTTGGTTTCCCCAAAATTTGATCGTCTATCGTCACAATCGTATCTGCTCCAAGCACAACAACATCCTGATCAAGGATATTTGCAACCGCCTCTGCTTTTTGTAAGGCCAGTGCTTGAACAATTTCATTTGGATCATTTTTTTCATTAAAATGCTCTTCCACATGACTGACCACAATTTCAAACGGAATCTGCGCATACGATAATAATTCTTTTCTCCTTGGAGAGCTTGAAGCTAATATTAATTTTTTCACTACACATCACCAATCTGTATTAATATCTTTTATCTATTAATGGTAAAATACCAAATTTCCATAAGTAAAACAAATTCGAGAAATTGAAATTCTCAAGCCAAAATAAACAAAAAAAGAAACCAAAATGGCCTCTTTTCTTTTGAATTTTAAATTTTTCAAGCATTTTTCTTTGAGAAATTGAAAATTGAACTATTTTTCGGTAAATCAGCTTATTGGGCAACTTTTTCATCATGCCATTTTTTGTAGGATAAAAGTCCGTCTAATAGGGCTTGTTGGGAATTCCACAATTGCTGTTCATCCGCCTTTATTTGATAGCTTGCTAAATATTGATAGGTTTTTGAAATTGAATTTGCAAATTGCTCAAGTGAGGCTGGTAGTTCTTGAGGTTTGGATTGATTCCACTGTGTAAACTTTGACTCAATGTCCTTCCATGTAGCCTGGTTGATCTTTTTTTGATCAAAAGTTTCGGTGGAGAGACCAAGTAAAGATTGGTAGAGGCTAATACCAGCCGAGACAAATGCCGCCTCTTTCTCATTGCTCACCTTACCTGCTTTAATTTCTGAAAGTCCGAATGGTTTCATATACACATCCTGCCCAGCATTAAGATAAAGTTGACTTATAATCCCCGCCTCATTACGGTCAGTTCCTAGTCCGATGAACATTAGAACCGGCTTGGACCCTGGCTTCACAACTGCTGCTTTCCCATTTTCTTTTAAACCATTAGCAATTTGATTTGCCGCTTCAACCGATTCAAATGCCCCTCCTTGGATGATTTGCACACTTAAGGGTGCAATGCCATTTGCTGTAGTTCCTGTATTGGCTCCGATAGGACCTAATATTACTTCAGACGGCACTTCACCGGTTGCTTCATTATTTTCTTCTACAGTTTGTCCATTATCAACGGTGATATGGGATTCTCCTCCGCCCTGTCCCTCACTTAAATCAGTGAAAAGTGATAAAACAACATAACCAAACCCGACCCCAATGATGATCGCTGAAATAAGAACGGCTATAAATTTCTTTAAAATTGGATCCGGCTTTCGTCCTCCACCAGAAGTTAAAAGTGGTCGCTTTTTTTTCTTATTCAATAACAATGTATTATTTCTATTAAATGATTTTGAAGAATAATTCTTTTTTCCATTTCGTCTTTCTTCAAAATCAATGACATTATCCCGTTCACGTTCTGGTTCATGTCCTACTAACTCCCCAATTACAAAGGTTTCAAAATGGTCGATATCCGCTTCTGCTAAACCAGCATCTACTTCCTTTGCTGCCGAAATCTCTTGATTTAATTCTTCATCAGACAAGAATACTCTTTCTTTACCATTAATTCGAATCGAAATACGCTCGACTTTTTGCTTGTCCATCACCCACACCTCTTTCAAAAACAGTTCACGCAAACAGTCTTGTCTTTAAATGCTAACATACTGAAAATAAAAAAGAACAAGACATTTGTCGTCTTGTTCCTATAAATATTCGTCAAATTATGACATTATTCCTCAAACATCATATTAACTTTTTGTATAATTCATCATTACTCCGCGGAATTACCGCTCATAACGGCTCGCTGTTTTATAGACTGCGATTTTTCGGTTGGCTCTAAATTAGATTGATCTTCGGACTGTGCTTCAGATGATTTTGTATTATTTTTACTTGTCCCAGCAGTGTTGCTTGTAGCTGATTTAGACTTTTGATCATCTGTTTTGGCAGCCTTCGATTGATCTTCTTTATAATACATCCCTGTTGGCAATGGGTTGTCCTTGTTGCTTGGCGGCGGTGTATCGAATGCCGGTAATTCATCTCTTAATTCGGCTAGAGTTGGATAGTAAAACGTTGATAACACAACCGTATAAGTTAACTCCTCAAGCTCATCATCTATTGATAAAATTTCTTTACCACCTGTAAATGATAATGAATCGATTTTCGTAATTCGTTCAAGATGTTCAATCGTCTCAAGAAATTTAATCATATCAAAAAAATTGGCCGATGTGACTGTTAAATTAACAGTCACTCTTTTGATTCCTTCAGGTATACTAGGAACGCTACTAGCCTGTTGTCCTGTTTCCTCAGACTCATTTACATTTGCCGCTTCATTCTCCTGTTCATCTACTTGGTCGCCACTATCCTCCATGATAACATCATTTTCTGAGACGGCATTATCTTGAAAAGACATATCTTCAATTAGGCTATTCGAAACAACCTCTGCCTTTTCCAAATCCAATAAAAATTGCTCTAAAAAAGATTCTACAGGCAGCTTTTTTTGTAAAAATCGTGAATTTTCAATAACACCCGTTTTTGTATCACCAACTTGTTGGGCAAGCGCATCGTAAAGCTTCTCTTCTGTCGTAAGTTCATCCTGCAGCAATTTAATTTTTGTTTTTAATGGATTAAGAAAGTAAAAATAACTCCCAACCACTAATGCAACTAGAAAAAGAACGCTGAATATAAGCGCGAGATTTTTTTTCGTTAATTGGAGGTTCATGATTCACCCTCCTTTTTCTCAAGCGCCTTTAAAGCTTGACGGTTAAGATGTAACTCATATACGGCAACATATCTAGGAACAAGAACTTTCATTAATTTGTCTTTTAAGTTTTTGTTTGTTTTTTCAAGCTCATCTCCACTTGTATTCAAACTTCTTAATTGGACTGATTCGATAACATCAGAATTCTCTAATTCATTCAAATAATAGGCAACCTCTCGATTTGTATCAAATTGAGTAGTAAGTGTAACCGTTCCCGAATCTGCATAAGTGATATTTAAGATAAAGCCCCGTTCTGGAAGTAGGGCGGTTAAATGTTGAAGTAAGGCAACGGTCGAGATAGGCAGCTTCTGTACCCAATCAATCGTTGTTTTTAATTGGTCGACCGCAGTTGTCGATGTAACATCGGTTAATTTCTGTTCCTGAATAGCTCGCAGCTGTTTTGTTGTCTGCAGCTCATTCGTAAGCGAATCCACCTCAACCTTTGCCGATTGATAATTAAAAATAATATAAATGCTTCCAATCAATAAAATAAGTAGTATTGCAATGGCAATCATGATGGTTGACATAGATCGCCGATCTTTTTTAGGTAATAAGTTAATTTCAATTAGCATTTTGTCACTGCCCCTCTTTCATGGCAAGTCCAAGAGCAAGGTGAAATTTACGTTGTAACTCTTCTCCATTTGAATCAACTAATGTTGCATCTTGAATCGTATCTATCGGGATTTCATACAATTCTATTAGTCGTTTTTTTATATCATCAAATTGCGGATGATCACCGGTTAATAGGATTCTAGTTACTTCTTGATTTCCTTGTTGCATTGAAAAACGATAAAAATTCATGATTCGATCGATTTCCGTATAAGTATCTTCCATTTGACCCATTAAATCGGCTTGTTCACCTTTCCATTCAAACTCCCCATTATAGTTTTTCTTCCATAACGAATAGTTCAAATCGATCACTAAATGACGATGAAAGACCGGCGTATCATCGTGAAATATACTAACATTCACCATTGGCAAGTCAAACTGAATAATCATTAAATGATCCTTTGGATTAGCTTGGTCTAAGTTTGTATATAACCGATAAATGGATAGCGGTGCAATATCTGCAACGATCGGTTTCAGCTTTACTTCCTCTAAAACTTCTACATAATCAAGTACGATTTGTTCCGGTGCTGCAAACAGGAGCACATTTTTTTTATTTTCAGTTGTTCCAAGGACAAATATATCGAAAACGGGATCCTCAAACGGTAAATGAATGCTTGTTCCAAGCTCCAAATATAAATACCCCTTTATTTCGTCATCATTTAAATCATTTGGTACATCAACTGTTCTAATTACGACAAAAGAATCAGGAACAATAAAGCGCACATCCTGTCCTTTAACTTTCCATTCTTCCACACATTCCTCTAGGATCATAATAAAAGACTCTTTATCGATAATATTTCCTTCATGAATAATCCCGGGAGGCAATTCACGCTCTCCTTGTAATCGGACACTGAGTGGAGAGGACGAACGAACTTCAACAAAGCGAATGACATGGTCTTTAATAACGATATTCGCACAACGCTTTTTACCAAAAAGCCGCAAAACCATCTGAATCCCCCTCACAATACCTCATGAACATTGTACTATATTATTCTAGTAGGTTTGTATGATTAAATTATGTAAATCTAGTACTTTAGTTTATGGAGCTTTTATCTCTATATCTTCTCTAGTTAATAAAAAAACATCTTTGACATGGTTTGTATAAAAACCATTGGTTGTGCTTTTTAAAGCCACAGTATATACATTTCTATTTCCAACTTTAATGATCTTGACATTGGTTTCATCCGGATCATAGTAACCATCTGAATGTGGATCTTTAATCGGACTTAAATATTGTTGATCTATTAGCGTCTTTAAATAGATTGTTTGTCCTGACGAGTCATTGATTTCTATTTGCTCGGTGATAATATATTTTTTTGCTTCATTCACTAAAAGGATTGCGTTGGCAATATGAGCGTCCTTCTTCGTGTTAGCAATCACATTTACGATTGCGATCATCGCAATGACTGAAATGATACCTAGGATGACAACAACTGCTAATAATTCTAAAAGAGTGAGTCCTTTTGAATTTAATAGATATTTTTTGAACACGTTGTTGTTCTCCTTTTTCATTAAAAATTGAAAAGGCTCAAATATTCCATTAGCTGATTATCGCTTCCTAAAGTGATTGGACAATCCAAAAGTTGCGATCATTGCAAGTTTTTAGGCGGACACGAATAAACATCTGGGAGTCTCTGGGAAGTTAGACTATATTCGTGTTTGTCCGCCTAAAAACTTAGATTCCATCTGATCATTATTTGGTACGTTGTCCAATCAAACTCGGTCGCAATAATCAGCTGATGGAATACATAGTTAGAGTAACGTTGATAAGAAATTGACACTGTACCAGTTTATTAAAACTTCACCCCAGAAATAGGTAACAATGGTACCTAGAGCGATATAGGGTCCAAAAGGCATTGGTTTTCCTCGTTCGACTTTTTTTATAAGTAGGCCGATTATACCGAAAATTGATCCGAATAAGGTAGACATAAAAAAAGCCAACAAAACTAATTTCCAGCCAAGCACAAGTCCGAGTATAGCAAACAGTTTTATATCGCCACCGCCCATACCACCCCGACTTACAATTGCAATAAGTAATAATAGTCCAAATCCTAAAGCCGCACCAAGGATGGGACTCCACCATGGATCGAGTGGAATAAAAATACGTTCAATGATAAATAATGGTGCGAAAAATAATAGGACTTTATCCGGGATGAGCATGTATTTTATATCTGAAACGACGATAATAATCAGCATTGAAACTAACGTTAACGCGACAATCAATTCTTTTGACCATCCCACCATTAATGGCGATATCGTAAAAAGAATAGCCGTTAAAAGTTCCATGAAAGGATAAATTGGTGAGATTTTTTCGTTACAATTTTTACATTGACCCTTTTGCAATACATACGAGAAGACGGGTATTAATTGAATTGATGTTAATTGTTTTTGACAACTTGGACAGGCTGAGCGTGGTTTTACGATGGATTGATTATTAGGTATACGTAACCCAACGACATTAAAAAACGAGCCTAGGGCAAGACCAACTATAAAAATGTAAATGTATAAAAATACTGTCATATCATTGCATCCTTAGTTTTAGATTAATAAGGCATATACAGTACTGTATATGCCTCGGGTTTAAAAGTTTATTAACCTCCTGTAGCTGCCTTTTTACCATTTTCTAAAAAGTCAACTAAATCTGTCTCTGATATTCCATTCGTACCATCTGTAAAACCTAATGAATATTGTGTATTAGCTGATTCTAATTTCGTATGTCCATTTATTGACCATTGACCTGAAGTTGCATCAAAAGTAACTACTACACCAGTAGGTAATGGAGAATCCAAGTAATCATCCAAATCTACGGCATCATCCCCACCTGTACCGTCAAACTTATTTTTTGATGGATTCTGTGCTTTAGCAATTTTAGAAGCATTAATAATTTGTAGTGCATCAGATACTACGGCTTTCTGCCGTGAATCATCAATAATCTTCCCAATCGCTGGCACTGCAATCGCTGCAATAATCCCCAAAATAACAACTACTGCTAGCAATTCAATTAATGTCAAACCTTTTTCATTTTTTAAAATTCGTTTTAGCATAAAATTTTCCCCCTTTATGTGTTTGTTTTTTGTTTTTGTATAAATAGCGCAATAATAGAAATTATTACGAATTTACTTAATTTGACCAAAGATTGAGAACATTGGCACCATAATTGAAAGAACGATTGTCCCAACAATTGCTGCTAAGACAACAATCATTAATGGCTCGATTAATGATTTAATTTGGTCTGTGGCCGTGTTTACTTCTAGTTCATAGAAACCAGCCACCTTGGCGAGCATGGCATCGAGGGCACCAGTTTTTTCACCGATTGATATCATTTGTACGACAAGCGGTGGAAAGACCCAATGGGTTTTCATCGGTACTGTTAACGAAATCCCTTGCTCTAAGGCTTTTCGAGATTCACGAAGCACTTTAGCAAACACTTCATTTTCTACAACTTTTTCAACGATAGAAACGGCTTCTAAAATTGGAACGGAACTAGCAAATAACGAGCTTAAGGTACTAGTCATTCGGGCCAGCAATGCCTTTTGGACCAACTTGCCAAATATTGGAATTCTCAATATCGCATAATCGACATAATACTTAGTCGAGTCGTTTTTCTTTAACACTACTAAAAAAATACCTATAATAATAGCTATTAGTAAAATAATCCACCATTTCGTTTGAATCCAATCGCTGGCTGCAAGCACAAATTGCGTAATCGCAGGAAGTTCACCGCCAAAATCAGCGAACATATCAGCGAATGTCGGAACAACATTGTTTAATAGAAAGATCACAACGCCAATTGCAATAATCCCAACAACAATTGGATAGGCTAATGCTGACTGTATTTTCTGTTTTGTTTCATGCTGCTTTTCAAAATGGTCGCCTAATCTCTCTAATGTATCATCGAGGGCACCGCTCGCTTCTCCTGCCTTTACTAAATTAATAAACATTGGTGGAAAGATTCGCTTATGCTTAGTAGCACATTCAGAAAGTGGTATACCCTGGTTTAAATCTTCTAAAACATTGGCTAGAGCTTTTCGTAAAGCTTTACTTTCAGTTTGCATGCTTAGTATTTTTGTAGAATCAACAATGGTTACACCGGCTTTCAACAATGTTGAAAACTGCCGAAGAAATATGACAAAGTCTTTTAATTTGACTGGATTGCCAATATAAATATCTTTATTGAGCGCTGTTTCCGGGATGTCTTCTATATGTAGAACGCGAACCCCTCGATCCTTTAATTTGGAGATGGCTTCCCTTCTTGAGTCAGCTTTTACTGTTCCCGCCAGCTTTTGCCCGCTCATATTTCTAGCTGTGTATTTAAATTGTGCCATGGCATCAACCCTCTTTGAATGCATCCTTCACATACATTTTATAGTAAAAAATTAGTAAAAGGAATATGAAAATATTACAAAATGATGAAATTTGTAAAAAAATACAATAAATTGTATATTTCTACATTTCTCCTTGATGTTCTAATAAAAATGGATCTGCAATTTCTTTTGATATAACACCTCTTGCTACTAGATTTTTAATATCCATCTCAAGTGTATGCATGCCAGTACCACGGCTTGTTTGCATAATATTCATAATTTGATGGATTTTTTCGTTGCGTATTAAGTTGGCTACAGCTGAATTATTGATTAATACCTCTGTCGCAGCCCGTCTTCCTGATTTGTCAATGGTCGGGAAGAGCCGTTGTGAAATAATAGCTACTAAAACTGTTGCCAGCTGAACTCTTACTTGTCCCTGCTGATTTGGCGGAAAAACATCGATAATCCTATCAATCGTCGCAGGTGCACTTGACGTATGTAGTGTTCCATACACAAGATGGCCCGTCTCGGCTGCTGTAATCGCTGTCGAAATAGTCTCTAAATCTCGCAATTCTCCAACTAGAATAACATCTGGGTCTTGACGCAATGAAGCCCGTAATCCTGATGCAAATGAACCCGTATCAAAGCCGATTTCACGCTGATCAATGATACAATTGTTATGCTTGTGGAGATATTCAATAGGATCTTCGAGCGTAATAATATGTTTTTTCATATTACGATTCATATGATCAATCATCGATGCTAGCGTTGTCGATTTACCGCTACCGGTTGGACCGGTAACTAAAACAAGTCCTTGTGGTTTTGTCGTAATTTTTTTCAATATCTCAGGCATTTTTAATTCTTCAACGGTTGGAATCTTTGTTGGGACGACACGAATTGCCATACATACACAGGAACGCTGCTGATAAATATTTATACGAAAACGGGATACTTGTTTAATTCCATAAGAGAAGTCGATTTCACCAACTTCCAAATACCGCTCCCACATTTTAGGAGAAACAATGGCCTGTGCCATCTGTTCGATGTCTAAAGGCTTTAGCGTTTCTGTCCCATATCGTTTTAAATCCCCATGAATTCTCAAGATAGGAGGTACTCCGACTGTTAAATGCAAGTCAGAAGCTCTTAATTCATAGGCTGCTCGCATCAAAGTTTCGATCCGGTTTTTCATTGCAATCCCCTATTCACTTAACGCAATTTTTAATATTTCTTCTGTTGTTGTTAACCCTTGTTTCACTTTCAATAAGCCATCATCGAGTAAAAAAATCATTTGGTTGCGGATCGCCTGTTCACGAATTTTAGAAACAGTTTCTTGATCCATAATCATCCGGCGAATCTTCTCGTCAATGACAAGTAGTTCGTGAACAGCAAGCCGCCCTTTATAGCCTGTCATATTGCAACGGCCGCAGCCCCGGCCCCTTACAACCTTATCGATTTTCATTCCCCGTCTTTCAAAAAGCTGCAATTCACTCTTTGTTGGAATGACCGTCTCTGCACAATCCCGGCATACCCGACGGACGAGGCGCTGTGAAAGAATGCCAGCTAATGATGACGCAACTAAAAACGGTTCAATCCCCATATCTACTAATCTCGTAACTGTACTAATCGCATCATTCGTATGGATTGTACTTAAGACTAAATGTCCTGTAAGTGAGGAACGAATGGCAATTTCCGCTGTTTCTTGGTCGCGAATTTCCCCGACCATAATAATATTTGGATCTTGACGAAGGATAGCTCGTAATCCTCTTGCAAAGGTCATCCCAACGTTAGCGTTGACTTGCACCTGATTAATTCCTTCAAGCTGATATTCCACTGGGTCCTCTACCGTAATAATATTAGTACCTTCGTGATTCAAGTGATTCAAAGCCGCATATAAGGTAGTAGATTTTCCTGACCCCGTTGGTCCTGTAATCAGAATGATTCCATTCGGTCTTTCAATCAATTCTATAAAACGCTGATGATTCAATTTATTCAGGGATAGCTTATTAATATCCGTCAACGCACTTCCTAAATCGAGAATCCGCATTACAATCTTCTCACCATATACCGTTGGTAAGGTTGAAATACGTAAATCAACTGGGTGGAAATCAATCGTCCGTTTGATACGCCCGTCTTGTGGGACTCTACTTTCAGTAATATCAAGCTTTGACATAATTTTGATTCTTGCTGTTAACACATTTTGAGTATTTTTCGATAATGTTCGTTCTGTTTTCAGAACTCCGTCAACGCGGTAACGCACCAATACTTTATCTTCTTGTGGATCAATATGAATGTCACTTGCACGTTGCTGAACAGCATTCAACAACAGTTGATTCACTAATTTAACGATTGGGGCATCTTCATCGGTAATCTGTTCTACCTCTTCTTGTATTATCGGGTTTAATTTTCCAATTTCATCAATATTATAAGAATCATCAGACTCATAATAGCGGTTGATTGTTCTTTGGATGTCTTCTTTTGTTGCAATAACCGTCTCAATTTGAAATCCGGTTCTGAGGCGTAAATCATCAATTGAAATGTAATCCATTGGATCTGCCATTGCCACAAAGAGACGATCGCCCGATTTTTTTAAGGGAACAAGAGATTTCCTTCGTGCAAATTCTTTTGGAACTAGATTGACTAAATTGATGTCAATTGGATATTGAAACAAGCTAACGTGCGGAATTCCCAACTGAAATTCGAGCACTTCTATTAATTGTTGTTCTGTTATATATCCTTTTTTAATAAGAACATTTCCTAGTTTTTGTCCTTCTTCTTTATCTGCTAAAGCTTCCTGTAGTTGATCATGGGTGATAAGACCATTTTCAACCAGTAAATCACCAAGTCGTTTCCGCTTCGATTTCATGAGATCACCTACTAACATATTGGCTAACCGTATTAGCTTTCTTAAGATGGATTTTCAATGTCAGTTTCTGTTGGTAGCATGTTAGTACTATTTAAATCGCCACTACCATTACTTGAATTCTCTAAGTTTTGTTTACTATCATTGCCACCATTTTCACTATTATTCTCACTTGCACTTTTTTCTGATGGTAGGAGTCCCGATTGTACGACCCGATATACAGGTGGATAAAAGTCTTCAGAAACAAAGGTTGTTTCAATAATTAGATTTTGATCATCTTTGGCTTCACGATATACTTTTGCTAACAAACCATTTTTTCCTTTATCAATTATCTTTGATTGTATTGGAGAAAGTTTAGCTGAAAATTGGAGCACTGTCTTAGGTGAGTATGATTCTGTTTCTTTTTTTATACTATATTTGTAAGGGAATGGTGGACCAATTAATTTTACCTGCAATGTATCCTTTAATAGACTGAATGTGATTTTATACGAATATGGATTAGGGTTAGCAAATACCAGGTCCATTTTGTCTGAAACCTTTGCTTCCAAGCCAAGTTCACTATAGGATGGTAATTGTTTGCTTATATTTCTTTCTACTATCATGAAATTGGTTGGAAGAATAGCTTCATAAATACCCGATGCAATCATGCCAAGCGCTTCATTATTCGGCTGATTACTATCAAAAACATTTTGAAATGAAAAAGTCTCATTCGGCCCAATTTCAAATTCCTTTTGATTCGTTAGGATTGTTTCAAGATTTTTATACTGGTTGGCAATCCCCTTAATATTACTTACTGTTAATTCCTTTTTGGCATTTTCACCCGTTGTTTTGAGGTAAGCCAATAACTGAAATTGCTTTGGTTCAGCCTGAAGCTCTTGGACTGAATGTATTAATGCCTCTTCAAGCTTATCAATATCTAAATCTTTTAAAATTGCTTTATTCTCAATCGTTTTGTTTATGGCTTCGTCTAGTAATGATTTGTCAATAACAACCACTAACCCAACTTGTTGGCCATCTTTTACCTTTTGTATACTTGCATTTTCATCAATACTAATGATATTGTCAGGCAATTCTGTTGTTTTGTTTTGATATCGAAGGGAGAAGGAGCTGGCCTTGCTCCATTCCTGGATTTTGTTCGTTAATTCAGACTCTGCTTGCTCTTTTGACATACCATCTAAAGAAATTGAACTAATCATCGTTCCACTTGCAAACACTGGGTTTTGATCATGAAATACTGTTTCATATGTTTTTGTACTTAAATAAGAAAGTATAAAAATAAGTCCTGCACATGTGATCAATAACCCAAATAGCTTCACATTCAAATATCTACTCACAGGTTAGATCACCCCTTATTCACCTTCAACATTCATAGATAACTGAACAATTGTGCTCGGGCCCAGTTGTTGTGCTTTTAAAATTTCTTCTTTTCCCAAAACAGTCCCTTTAGAAATAAGGACATTACCGTCTAAATCAAGTAGATCCTTTGTTGTTACCTTCCCTTTTAAGATTTCATATTGCTGATCTTTAATAGCTTTGACAGGGTCCGGTTCAAAATCAAGTTCTTGCTTAGCTTGTCTTTTGGATGTGGCAGTTAGATCTTCGAATAAATCCGTACCGCCTTTTATATGGTAATCTTCAGCAAGTTCATTTTGAAATGGATCACCCTTTATTCCTTTGTCTTGAATCAATTGTTCAGGCGTGTCCAAAAAATAATTAGAGGCATTTTCTTTTACGATAATAATTTCTCTTCCATACGTAATGACACTGCTTGAAGCGATGATTACTTCACGGTTAGCAACATTAAGGGATGCCCCTAGTATTTGACCATTATCCTCATCTAGGTAATATTCGATTATTTCACCTATTAACTCACCTTTTCGAGTCATTACTTTAGAACCATTAATTTTTATTTTCTTATTGACTAATTGATTTGCAATTGGGATCTCATTTAAATCAATCACAGCATTATCGGATTCTACCGTAACCGCATATTCCCCAATTCCAACAACCTTTTTATAAGGGATGGCCTTGACACTTACTTGCCAATCTTCCTTCTCAATAATTATGAAATCAATTGAGCCTTTATCTGGATTAATAACTAGCGATTTTACAGCCCCAATTTCTGATCCATCAGAAATACAAATGATTGGCAGTCCTACTATTTGATTACTTTTTTTCATCTTATTCACCATACCTGTTTTTAATTTTTCTGCTTCTTTGTTGAATTTGTCTTATTGTCTTTTGCTTATTAACAGTATCTTTCAATAAGATAATTTATCTGTTGTTTTAAAACTGGATATTTAGAGAATTTGCTATCTAGATTTTTCAGCAAATCGAATAATTCATCAGATTTCCCATGTGAAATATAATGTTCGATTAATAGATAAGCGAAAGTATAATAATCATGATCCGATAATTCTGAATGCATATGGGCACGAACTAGATCTTCATACTCGCCCGCTGATAAGCTTCGTTTCGATACATTAATATAGTCCAGCATTGTTTGGACCATTTGTTGTTGTGTTTTTGTTTCTTTCGGTTGATTTACTTGTTCTATCACTTTGTTCAGAATATCAGTCTTTTCTTCTACATCATTACCTATTTTACTGCTGTTTTCAGTATTTTCACTAGTAGAAATGTATTCATGTTTATCCAATATTTCCTCATAATCATCTTTGATTTGTGGGGTGATGTCTTCCATTATTGTTTCAGAAATTTTTTCTATTTCATGCTCTTCTTTTAGTGATGGAATATCATCTTCAGTGATATCAGTGTTTTTACTGTTTTCATCAATGATTTGGATTTCATCGATGACTTCAAGCACTTCCATATCTTCTATGATGTGATCTGTAGTATTGTTATCTTCAGTTTCTACCTTATTGACTTTTTCCAGTTTTTCAATTTGAATATTTTCCTCTAACTCAATTTCATTCTCGATGTCTTGTGGTTCCGATTCAGCTTCTTCCAATATTTCTTCGATGACTGATTCATTTTTTTCAGCTTCTTCTTCACTAAATAGATCGGCATTTTCGATGATGCTTTCCCCTTCAAGTTCTTCAAATAATGCAGACCGCCGTTGCAACAACTCAACTTCATTATCCTCAGGCTCAGCCGTGTCAGAAGTATGAATAGAATCCTTACCAACATCATCATCGTTATCGAAACGTTGCCCACTTACTAAATCTTCTAAATCAACGTCTTCTGATCCTATAGATTCATTTTGTAAAACTTCATTAGATAAAATTTCATCGGAAAGTATCTCTAAAACGTCCTGCTCTTCTGTTGCGTCTACTATTTCTAGTTGAGTTTCATCTTCATGTTGTTCCTCAGTGTTTGGTTGCATTTCCGGTTCATTGACAGCGATTACTTCTGTTTCATCTTGTTCTGAGATGATTGCTTGTCTGTCTTCTTCTAATTGCTGTGCCTCATCAAAATCAGAAAAAAGCTCAGTATTATTATAGGAGTCCTCAATTACGCCACTCTGCTCCTCAATATGATCGAGATTTTCGTTTTCGGATATAGGTTCTTCTGTTGCCAGATTGGATGGTAATTCTGCTAAGCTATCGGAGTCTTGTATTAATTCAGCTTGTTTCTTTTCAAAAAGCAATCTGTCAATCGCATCTTGACCTAGATTATAGTCGCCAAAATCTTTTTGGACTTCATCATCTTGCGGTTTATCAATCATTTTAAACTCATTCCCAGGTAAATCTATTCCAGCAAGTTGCCCTTTTAATGAACGTTTATTAGTGTCTTTCCCCTTTTCAAAACGGGATCTTAACCTTGTCTCATAAAAATAGGTAGCAATTAATGCAAACAACAACATGATAAGAATCGCCTTCCATAAAGGAAGGAATTTGTTGACCAACATGCCAACCTCTGCAAGTATGAAAGATAGGCCTGCGATCAATACTTTTTCCTTCTTATTAAAACCAATCGGAACGATATATAAAATAGGTATTAGAATCAAAATGAAGAGAAATCCAAAAATATAAACTTCCAAATCATCACCCGCTTTCATATCAAAGATTAATCATTCCATTTATTTCCCAAGTGTATGAAAAATGACACTTTTTAACCTGAATTTTATTGTATAATAAAAATTGGTAATTTAAAAGTAAATTAAGATAATGTTATACAATTCTTAACATATTCCGACGATAATCTACAAACAACTACCACAATAGTAAAAACACTCGAAAGAAGGGGAAAATTTGTTCACCATTCATTCATTTAAAAACAAAAACGGATTTACATTACTAGAAGTCTTACTATCTCTTACACTTATTTTTCTAATCGTTTTCCCCCTATTTCGCTTCTTCTTGCAAGCGTATGATTACACAATGGATAGTAGGAATAAAACTATTGCTGTGAATATTGCTAGGAATGTTGTTAATTATATGGAGAAGCAAAACATTTTTGTTATTAAAGGTTATCTCGATGATACAAAAGGTGGCAACAAATTTGTAACATTGAGTTGGGGAGACTGTGTTGAAGATGAGACTTGCGTAAAACCAAGCGTTGACGGGAATCGAGACCTTTCGACATGTAGCGAATCAGAATTTAACGATTTCCCTCTATTTACTAGTGGAGTAGACCCTTCAGGAAATAAAATAGAAGATGGCAGAATCTGCTTATCTGTATTAGCACCTGAAATCAACAATATTGACTTTAAAGACCAGATTAAAGTCTATTTAACAGACTATTATGAAGATAGAACAAAAAGTGATCAACTAATCAATCTATTAAAATCTGAAAATGACCAAACAGCTATTATAGGTCAAATTAATCCCATTTTATCAGGGTCTCCGAATTATGAATCACAATTAATGAAATTCTATGTTGTTGTTACATGGCATAAAAAAAGAGACAATATTGTCCTAGAAGGAGTTATCTCTGATGAGGCATTTCGCTAAACTATTAAAAAATAATAATGGCCTTACATTAATTGAATTGTTAGCAGCCATTGTCATTAGTACACTTGTATTAGGGATAGCTTACGGTTTGTTAATGGCAGGCTATAAAACATACGAAAAAGTTGGAATAGAACAAGGACAGCGCGATGAGGCAGATTATGTTGTTTCAAGGATAATGGAGAAGTTTTACGAGGGCGATATTAGTGATATTAGAAACTGTGATTCGACATCGAAATTATGCATAGAGATCCTTAGTACAGAATCATTGAAAATTAAAACTGGAAGCACTGAAGTGGGAATTACAAGTTTCAATGAATTAAAAGATGCTTCTAATAGAAAGATTACAAGAATTAAAATAGACGATAATCATGATAATCATAATGTAGTCTTTGAAAAATATAATGCGATTGTGGATTCTACAAATAACATTACCATTGATTCGTCCTCACCTCCGGAATCCGAAAAAATCAATTCTGAGCATTATGATTTTGATGGCTCTAAAATTAATGCTACTTGCTCATACGAAGCAGCCATTATAATAGACGAAACAGACCATGCCCCTACTAATTGGAAAAAACTTATAAACAAAAAATGTTCAAATGGAATTGTTGATATATCATTAATTATTAAACGTGCAAATGTTTCGAATGATAAATACAAGCTTGAATTAAAAAGTCAATTTGGATTTTAAGGAAGGAAAATTATATGAATGAAAAGGGTTCTAGTTTACTCGTTGTCCTGTTAATTACACTAATATTTTCAGTACTTGGCCTAGCAGTTTTAGGAGCATCTGTAAATAACGTTAAACGAACAGAAATTAGAGAAGCGGAAATTGAGACTACAGCAAACACCAAAGTGTTGATGAGTGAAGTAGTGGCAAAATTGCAAGAGAATTTGAATAACACAATTGATGAAAAGGAACTACAAAAAGAGACACCGTCTACAGATTATAAAAGTCAAGTAGAAACAGCAGTTCGCAATACAGCAAGTGCTTTTACCGGCGTTACCATTGAAATTAATAATGAGGAAATTTATAAGCAATATGGTATATCTGATGTGATTAATTTTAAAAAAAATAATTTTCTGCGTATTTACGAGATTAAGATTGATAATACAGGTGCAGATTCCGGTAATCCTGCTATTAAAAGGACCATAACAGAAAATGTTATATTATCACCGACACCTAGCTTCTTAAATTATGCTGTCGGAGCATATGGAAAGAGGTTCGGTACAGATAAACCCATTAACATCAATGATGTAATCGGTAAAGATGAAGAAAATAAGGACATAAAACGTGGCAGCGATAGTGCACTAATTATTAACGGCTCACCAGACATTATCGGCAACGTTTTTGCACCGACATTAGAGCTCAATAGTAGAGCGAACTACATTAAAAATAATACTAGAAATCCCACAGGGGATTTTCAAGGACCTAGTATTTTTGGAACTTTATACACAAAAAAGATTAATAAAGATAATCAGCCTAGCAATCCAGAAGGAAAAGTATTTTATCCTTTTTTTGATGGTGAATTCGATGAAAAAATCGATGGTATCAATGGAATACCTGCTATAAAATCAACTGGTTCGAATTTTGTTGATATGGATTTTGATGAAACATTTTATCTTAAGTGGATAGAATCTGGAGCACCTAAACTACCTATACTTTCTGATGGTTCGCTTGCTAATAACCCTTTGTATGGAGAATTAAACTGCTCAGACGATAATCTATTTAAAGCATTAGAAAATTTAGATGCTATGGTTGAGAATAATCATATAGTAACAGGCGATCCTGATGAACTTATGAATGATTTTACTACTGTCGAAAAAGAAAATGGAAAGATTACAAGTACAGTCACACCTCATGATGGGAGATACAATAATCCGAAATTCACTTGCAAAAATAAAGATGGCACGAAACCTGTTTATTTAATTGAGGAATCAATGCTTGAAACATACAATGTTTATAAAGCAAAACTTTTTGATACTGACGTAAAGGATACTACAAACACAATATTTTTTACCAATATTGATAGATTTGATCCGGAGAATGAAATTAGTACTGAACGGAGACTACTAAATACTTATATTAAAAATAAAGACGAAGATAAAACTCCAATGCCAAATATACTTAAAATAGGTGGTGATAATAATTTACTATTAAAAAATCCAGATAATCGTGAAAAAGGGTGGCTCGTAGTTAATGGTTCGCTCGAAATAAATGGTAGTGAAGAGTTATCAACAGCGCCTGTTATTAAAGGAAATATTCTCGTAAATGGTGACTTGTACATTAGAAGTACTGATGCAGAGAATGATGACAAAAGTGAAATTCTAAAATTCGATGCAACAATTTATGTGCGTGGTAACACAACTATTGATAACGTTAATATTTATGGTGCAGATGGAAAGCAGCTTGTTGTCATTAGTAATGGTGATTTAAAGATTGTAAGGGTGAACGAATATGATAATGCTGCATTAGACGACAAAAGTCTTGTTAATATTATTAATACGCCACCAAATTTAAAAGGGGTTTTCTACACTAATAAGACCGCTACCCTTTATGGGGTCGGATCACTGTTTCAAATTGAAGGTGGCATATTTGCCCGTGAACAACTAATAATAAATGCAATTCGGTATAAATTTCCATCAACAGAATCAATCGATGTCGTAAAATTTGCTAACTATAATTCATACGAAGGTCTACGCTCGCGTTTCTATGTAGAATACGACAACCGAGTCATAACCGATCAACTTAGTTCCCTTCCTCGAGTAAATCGACTGCAAGTGATTGTAGACAACCAAGTGATTCATTAAGAAAGAAGAGGCCCCACCTGGAGCCTCTTCTTTTCACTTACCATTGTTCTTTTGGTTCTTTTATTACCTTACTGCTTCCATTTACTTTTATTAAAGCACTTGCTTCCTTTTTTGCAGATGGTTTAATCTTATAATAATCGTTGATTGGATCTGGATCTTTAAGTTTAGCTGTTATTATTTGAAATCCAGAAGCATCCCCTTTTCGAGTAACATTTCCATCTTCAATCTTTATTATATCGTTGTCTGCCGGTCCCCATTGTAATACATTTCGAGGGTTAGGCAGCTTGAATTTTTTATCTGCTGATTGAATTAATTTAATTTTTTCATTATCTTTTTCAAGCATATCCATTGGACCATTATATTGATAACTTGGGGCATCAAATTCAATTCCTTCAATCACTACGTTAACCTTTATCATCGTTGTGGCTTGGATTGGATTCCCATCTTCATCCACTGCTGTGATTTTAATTTGTGTATCCCCTACCCCAGTAGGTGTTAATTTCCCATTATTGATTGTAGCTACATTTCTATTGGTAGAAGTCCATACTATATTCTCCGGAAGTTCACCTTCCTCGGTTTCAGGGACAACTTCAGTTGTAAAATCAATGGTAGGCGCAGGATCAGAGTCAACATCAATCTCATACTTATCCGCATTAAACTTCATTCCAACGCTTTTATTATTCAATACGGTTACTGTAAAAGGTGCACCTTCAATTGTTTTTGTTTCATTGGATAAATCGGTGTAAATAAGTTTCACATCACTAAATGTGTAAGTTCCTGGTTCATCAATATTTAATGAAAACGATTTTGCCCCTGATGGACTTGGCGTCTTATCCGCTTCATATTGGATATCATCGAAATTGAGTACTGCATAATTTGGGGTTGTCTCATCAATGACAGCACCCCCATTTAAAGATACATTACCAGGAAAACTTGGGTCCTTGATATTTACTTTTACTTTAATATCCCTGATTGATTGTTTAATGATCGTATTGGTAATACTATCAAAGATGGAGATTATATTAGATTTTTCACCTTTAATAGCGAAAGCACCTGTAAGATTTGAAAGTTCGTTAAGGAAGCCCATATCGACATCACCATCTGAACCAAAACCTACAGAATATAATTTAGCACCTTTTGATGCCAAATTGGAAGCAGCTATCCTTGCATATGCGTAGTCAATGTCACCATTTCCAAATAAATATTTGTCACTATTATAATTAAATGTTATTTCCCCATTGGTCTTATTCCTACTTAATGAAACATTTATACCGTTTACAGGATATTTTTTACTCGACCATTTTTCCTCAGTTTGAGTCTTGATCTTCCAATCACACCATAATAAGAAGCATTCTTTTACCTTAACTTCTTTCGTAGTTCTTTCCATTTTTGGAAACTCACCACTTATTTTTGCACTTGAGTAGTTTTCATATGTGTCTGGACGACCATCGGTTAAAAATATGACGTATTTCGGATTGCTCGAACTTCCAAAAAGTTCATTTGCCTTTAATAAGGCTGCATAATAATTCGTTCCGCCCTCTGCTTTCAGTGTATCTATAGATGATTTTATTGAATTTAATTGTGTTTCTATAGCCGACT
Organism: Schinkia azotoformans LMG 9581; assembly: GCF_000307855.1. GTDB lineage: Bacteria > Bacillota > Bacilli > Bacillales > Bacillaceae_J > Schinkia > Schinkia azotoformans. The sequence continues at coordinate 82,895 of NZ_AJLR01000111.1, forward strand.
TTGAGGTATTGCTATTAAACTGTTTAACACTACCAACTTCTATTGCAAATGGTACAAAAGCGAACCTATCACCATTAATCGATGATTCTTTGAATTTATCAATTGCACTTTTTGCAGCATCTTTAGCTTTTTTAAATTTATCTTTATCAGAACTGCGGTCTTTCATATTCAACACCATTGACCCTGATGTATCAAAAACAAATACAACATCAATTGGTGTTTTTCGGGTAGCGTCCCCCGCTACTCCTTTTGGAATAATATTCGCATTAATATCAACTACTGCAACTTCTGTTTCTGGATCAATAATATAGCCGCTTGTCTGTGATGGCTTAACTTCGAAATCAAGGCTGGCTTTTTGGGCTGCTTGTGCAAATGAACTTCCTAAGCCGCCAAAAACTAAAAGAAAGACAAGTAATAAAGGTAATAGGTTTCTAGTCATCATTAATTTATCCCTCCAAGCTATAATTTAACGTTCCTTATACACTATTAAATAAGCCCAAAAATACACTCTACTACTAAATAATATAATATTTTTCAAAAATGGTATATATTTATATTAATTTATTATGTAAATTTTATTACAAAATTTTGGATATATCAAAATTCTAACCTTTTAGTGAAATCTAGGAAATTCTAAGTAATGAATCATATTGCAACAAAAAAGGTATCTGAAGCCACGATTAACCTCAGATACCTTTTTATCAGGTGATTTTTACCACTCCTGAAGCGGCCCGCCAATTGCATTATCTGTTTTATTGATTTTTATTAATGTCGTTGCTTTATCATGAGGTGTAACGGGATCACCGTCAATTTTATACTCATCTTTAAGTTCTGCGGTTAAAACCACAAAACCACTAACTAATCCTCTTTGTTCAATATTACCAAAGTCATCTACGGTTATAATAGAATTCTCGCCAGTAACTGTCCATGTAAGGACATCCGGTGAAATATTAAAACCATTAGGTTTGACTTTTAGCTCATTAAACATATTTTTGGTTGAACCAGGGGTATATTCATAGATTGTCTTTCCAAATGAAATTCCTTCTAGATTAACCTTAACTAGCGTTTCCGCCTTAACGATATTGCCTTTTTTATCTTTTGCCTCGACTGTAATCTTTGTTGTCCCTACACCTTTCGCAGTAACAATACCTTCGTTTACTACTGCTATTTTTTCGTTGGAGGAGGTCCACGTAAAGTCGGTCGGCATTTCGATTTCTTCAATTTCTAAACCAACTGGTGGTACAACCTCCACTTCACTATTTAAATCAAGTGTAAGATTACTAGGATTTTTATAAACATTAATCGCATATGGCGGATTTTTGAACTTCAAACCAAAGCTTTCATTGTCTATTACTTTTATTGTAAACGGAGCATCAATGGATTGTTTTCGTCCAGCTAAATCCGTATAAGTTAATTTCACATCATGGAATGTATATTCTCCCGCTTTATCAAATTCCATTGTAAACAACTTATTTAATTCACTAGGGGTTCCCTCTCCAGCTTTATATTTAATATCTGGTATACTGACTAAAGCGTAATGCCCATCTTTCGTTTCAGTTGCACTAGAATCATCTGGTATTCCGATGTGGCCGCCATCAGGAGTTGAAACATCCTTCAAATTAATCTTAAGTTGGATTTCTTTCATTGCCGCTTCGTTAATCGTTTCACTAATATGACTTAATTTAGATGTCAATTGATCTAGCGTTTGTGGATTATAGGAATTGGCCCCTGTAGCCTTTGAGAACTCCGACAATATCTCTTTATCGAAGTCCATCCACTTGCCTAAACCAATTGAATATAATTTTATATTTTTGGATGCTAAAGAACTAACTGCATCAAAAGCTGCTAAATCGTAGACATTGTACTTATAAGAGTACTTATACTCTTTACCGTTATACCAAAATTCTGAACGGTGTAAGAATGGACTATGCCCCAATAAATGATTTGTGATTGTTGTATAATCTTGTTTTACATATTCCTTTTTACAATTTATACACCATTTCGGTTCATACATTCCATCTATATTTCTCTGGACGGTCTGTACTCCGGCATTGGGCAATCCGTCCGTAAAAAAGATAATATATTTAACATTTTTGCTATCACCAAACATTGTATTTGCTTTATCTAATGCTGCTTGAAAGTTTGACCATTTTGTTGAAACTTTTAAACCTTGTATTCTGTTATTGATACTATCTAAATGTGTATTTATTGCATTTTTGTTTTGATTTGAAGTATTAAATGGCTGGACTTCTTGGAGCCCGTTATGAAATGAAATCATCGCAAAGCGGTCACCATCAATCGTTGTTTCCTTCAATTGGTTTATTAGATTGTTAGAGGCTCTTTGGGCCCCTTCTAATTTATTAACGACATGAAATAGCCATCCATTCTTCCATTCGTGGTCAAAAGTTCCGGACATTGATAATGAAACGTCTACCATAAAAATTACATCCATCGGAGTAACACGAGTTTCGCTATCTAGCACCCCTTGGGGTAAAATACCAGTATTAATCTCAGCAGTCACAACTCCGGTGTTCAGATCAATAAGGTAACCTTCAGGTTTTGTCGGTTCAACTTTTACATCTAATGAAGCTGAACTTGTTGCTGCATCGGCCGTTAACGGATACCACACCTGTCCTAAAACTAGTAAAGCTATTAAGAGAATATTAAAATTGATTAACAATAGACTGAAATCCTTTTTTCCTTTCATTGAATTAACCCCCATTTAAAACTATTATTCTTTATTGTTTTTATATAATTATACAAAAATATCTATTTGGTTTTCACCCAAAAATTGACAATATAACAAACGTTTACCCAAAGTCTGACATTATTCGATAAATAGATTGACATTGCCTATTCAAATAAAAATAGCAGGTTGAGAACAAATTCTCAGCCTGCTATTACATGTTTGTCAATATAAGTCTACCACTCTTTAACCGGGTCTTTTATCGGACCATCTATTTTATTTATTTTTATTAATGTCATCGCTTGGTCATTTGAATCTTCTAATATACCATCAATTCTATCATATGTCTCTTTAAGCTTTACCTTCAATATGACAAAGCCACACTTATCACCATTCTGTTTAACTTTGCCATTTCCATCTACTTTTAATGCTAAATTATCCACTGTACTATCCTCGCTAGTCAATGACCATTCAAATACTTCTCGGGTTTTGTTGAAACCATCTGGTTCAATGATTAGTTTTTCGAACATGTCGTCTCCATCATCTGGGTATACGTATAACGGTTTTGAAAACTCCATATTTTTCAAGTTAACTAATAGTTCTGCCGTTGCCGTTCTTACTTGATCATTTTTATCTATTGCTGTCACCCCAATAACTGCTTTTCCAACTCCTTGGGCTGTTACCTTTCCTGTTTCGTCAATTTTTGCTACATGCTTGCCTTCTTTAATTTTCCAAGTTAATTCTAAATCCTCTTTTTTAGGCAATTTTATATGATCCTCACCTGAAAGAGGAACAACATTAAGTTCATTGTATAGGTCTTTATACCAAATTTCTTCTATTCCGTCATAATCTATATCGGTTTGTTTTACATTAATTTTATATTCGGATTGGTTAAACGCCAAATTATAATCTACATTTTCCTCTTCACTTTCTTCTTCATTTATAAATATAGAATCCCAGTTAGTCAACTTACTTAGCAACGTAATATCAATCAGAGCATCAGTTGCAACTGCTCCATAAATCTTTGTTTCACCAACCACTCCAGCCGGCTTATCTAACAATACATTGAGGGAAACGGTTGTATTACCAATTACATGGAGTTTTACTAAATCATTCGTTAGATCAATAACTCCATTCGTTAGATTAGTAATTAGTGGATTAATCATAGTTGTAACTAATCCTTTTAACAATCCTATTGTTGGGTTTACTACTGGTGAGAGCAGATAGCCTGCTACCCCACCAACTTTTACTCCTTCAATTGCATCAGCAACATTTTCAAGTAATTCTATCACAACATCATTTACTACTGTATTCAAATGATTCCCTAGACCTTCACCAAAATCAACAATCAATAGTCCATTATCAAGTACTTGTACATCTGCTTGACCATTATAAGCCGTTAAGTCTTCTAGACTTTTATTCAAATTATTTAAAGCTGTAAGTGATGTTGTCAATTTAGTAAGCCCTTGTACATTTAATAGCCAGCCTGTTAAAGGGTTGTTCAGAATTGATTCTATTCCACCAACTAATTTATTCACTAAACCGTTTAGTTCTGAAGTCAATTGACCGACTAAATTATTCAACGTAGGCAAATCATTCATTGTAACTGGAAGAAGTTCAACTCGCACATTTGCCTTTTCTTCTACAGATAACTTCCCAGCTAAATCTGGTGCATAAAATATAGCAACCCCATCTGCACCCACAAGTTTTACATCAAGAAGCCCATCACCACTAGACATATTTAAACCAAGTTCATAATGGTCCCCTGTTCCTGGGTTTAGTGTTGCATTTACATTTACATCTGTTAAAACTTTGACTTCAACTAATGTATCTGCTGCTTCTACATGACCTCCAGCAAAAATATCGCTGAACGGATAGCATTGCATAACTAACAACAGAAATGTTAGTAATATGGCAATGGATTTCTTAGCTTTCATCCTTTCTCCCTCCCTTATACTGCTCAAAACACTTTTTCACCGATCATTTTTACCAAATGTAAAATTTATCCTGCTATTGACTTAATTATACAAAAAAATACAAATTACAACTTGTAAGGTTGTAACAATATTGTGAATTACCATACTAAAATCCTTTGATTTTTGAATTATTTAAATCATGTTGCAAATAATAAATAGAACACTGTTCTCTGAAAGGTAATGTGATGAATGTGTTAAATAAAAGAGACATGAGTGGCTTTACATTAATTGAAGTCTTAGTGGCAGTTGTAATTTTATCGGTTATTCTTTTATCATTTTTCGTTTTTTTTAGTCAGTCTGCCTTATTTACAAATAAGAATAATCATCAATTAATGGCAATCAATCTTGCTCAAGAGGTTATCGGGATTATTAAAAGTAATAACACTATCTTTCAACATAATAAATCGTTTGAAGATCCATTTTCTGAACAAGAGAAAATCATTTTGGGAATTGACAATAACCAATATTTCGTTAACAAAGAGGAGCAATTTAAACTTCAACTAGAGCTAAGGAAAGATAAAAATTATCCCCTCTATTTAATTCATATTCTGATAGAAGAACCTAAGGATTCGGTCATCACTGAAACCTACCATTACTTGGAAGGCTCCTTATAATATGCGTGAAAAATATAATCGAGGTCTAACGTTAGTAGAGTTGTTGGTAACAATTGCCATCTCAACAATCGTAATGGGGATTGCCGCTTCTGTATTGATTAATAGTATGAATAGCTATAAAAATATTGCTTCCGAGCAGCTTCTTCAGCAGGAAGCAAACCTATTACTAACACAACTGCGGACGATTCATCAGCAAAATAGGAGTTACACAATTTCCTACGATAAAAATGAAAACATTTATATCGTAACCTATCCAAATAGTACGACGGATACACTTGGAAATCGAAATGTTTTCTTTGAGGTAGAAATCAATAATATGAAGATATCAGAAAGCAATCCTTTTAGTGTTTCACCGGATACGAATCTTTTGAACGTAAAAATTAAGGGAACGGCTCCGAATGGGAGCACTCCTTTTGAAATTGAGACAGGGATTATTCGCATTGAGGCTGGGATGAGGTAATGAATATTTTTCATAATAATCGAGGTTCTGCCCTTGTTACTGTACTTTTGGTCATGGTTATTATTCTCATTTTTTCAGCCGTTTTATCAGCAGCTGTCCTGAATTCTGCTAAACAAACGGGGATTAGCCAAAAACAGATTCAAGCAACAAATTTGGCCGAAATGGGGATATTATATTTTCACCAATATTCCCTCCAGCAAATAAAGAAGGCAGAAAATGAGGTAAAGGACTTTCGTTTGAAAGATCCCAAAGTTAAAATAGATGATCTATCACGGCTTTTTTGTAGTTCAATTCAACTAAATGGTTTCCCGGCTATTCCTACTTCTATGAAATCCAGTTATCAATCAACAATAAAAGATGTAACTATCAATCGAAGTAACTGCAACCATATCGAGGTCCATTTTACGAGTGAAGGTGACTTTATGGGGTATAAGAAAGTGATCAATGGGAGCTTTTTAATCGATAATCATAGTCTAGCAAACAACGGAAACGATATAGGGAAAGATATTATCTTTCCAAATCCGCCTTCCAATTTTAACAGCTGTACTAGACTTGAACTATGTAATAATAAAGGTAACATCTTAATATCCGGTACGAGTGTTGTTGACAAAAAAACGGATCTCACAATAAAAGGGCTATATATTAATGGAGGGCTTGAATTAACCAATAACGATAGTGATATTGTAATTCAATCCGGTAATTTGTATATTAATGGAAAAGTTACGATTGGGAATAAATCATCCATCCTTGTTCAAAATGGAGATGCCTATTTTAGAGATATTACTGGAGCAGTAAATGGTGAAATAACCGTCAATGGTGACGCTTATATATTTGGTGATGTGACAAATTTTAAAACAAATAAAGGTAACCAACTGTTAATTAAAGTAACAGGGACAGTCTATGTTGCGGATAATAGTGACCTGCCAGGTAATTACCCAAGCTATTGCAATGCTACTAAATCTCGTGGAATTTGCGCGTCGGCTTATTCCTATATTAGTCAATCTCCTCTAGCAAACATATCTAAAGGGGAAGAACCATTTCTGGGTTGGGCATTGGATGAGGACTCCTTTGAAATTGAATATAAATAAAAGACAAGACTGCTTTTCATTGGCGGTCTTTTATTCTTTCTTTTGAAACAGCTAAGGTTAAGGAATTTCTATCCACAGATTTACCAGACATATCAACAAAGGATGAATTACAAGGACAGGTATTACGTAAAGATAAAACCCTATATAATTTCTTTTAAAAATAATCCTCAAAAAGATGTTTACACTATCATCGCCTTCCAACATATGCACCAAAATAAAAAATATTGATTTTGGGAATCATACAGGTTCTATGATTCCCCTTTTCAAGTCCCATCTCAGTTTTTGGGAATTATACAAACATTCTCTGTTGCTACCTGCATTCTAGCTTACGAACTTCCGAGATAAAATAAAGCGACCCGGTAATAATTAGAACTTCTTCTTCACTCCTACCGATTTCCCGCTTCTCACTTTCAATTGCTTCCTTCCAATCCACATTAACGTGCTTATTTGCTGATGAGGAAAGCTCAAATAGTTCGCTAGCCTCCGTGCAACGAGCGAATTCAAATTGAGTAAAAGTGATTTTATCTGCAATAGCATCCAATTTGCCAATCATTTCTTTTAAAGGTTTGTCCTTAAGTGCACTAAAAATGATGTGAACTTTTTTGTCCGAATAATATCTTTGGATTGTCTTGCACAATGTATCAATACCTTCAGGATTATGGGCACCATCAATAAAGGTAAGCGGCTTGTCTGAGACTTTTTCGAAACGTCCTTTCCACGTTGTTTTTAAAAGACCAGTTCTAATATGCTCTTCATCAATAACAAAGGCAAAATATTGTTTTAAGTATTCAATCGCCATCAAGGCAGTTGCAACATTTTTCACTTGATGCTCGCCTTTCATTGTAATTTCTAGGTTTTCGAGCCTATTAAATAGCGATTGAAACGTAAATACTTCATTGCCATTATGTAGGGCTGTATCGATAGTTTTAAATTCTTTGCCTAATCTGTATAGCTTAGAGTTTTTCGATTTAGCTACATCAGCAATGATTTCCTCCGCTTCAGGTTGTTCAACTGCCGTTACAACTGGGAAACCTGACTTAATGATTCCAGCCTTTTCTTTTGTGATTTCCTCTACTGTGTTGCCAAGGATATTCATATGATCTTGTCCGATATTTGTAATCACTGAAACGAGTGGTGTGATTACATTTGTTGAATCTAAACGTCCACCAAGCCCTGTTTCAATAAGTGAAATGTAAGGGACAGCAACTCTTGCAAAATATTCAAGTGCAATCACAGTTAATACTTCAAATTCCGTTGGGACACCGTATTCCGTTGCTTCGCATTTTTCAACGATTGGTTTTACTTTTTTTACAAGCTCCACAAAGTCCTTATCAGAAATTGGTACTCCGTCTACACTAATTCTTTCATTAAAACTTTCGATATATGGCGAAGTGAAGGTACCTACAATATAGCCTGCTTCTTGTAAAATATGACGCATGAAACTTACAGTTGAGCCCTTGCCATTTGTACCGGCAACATGAACAGTTTTTAAGCGTCTTTCTGGATGACCCAACTGCTCGAGCATGTAATTCATACGCTCTAAGCCTGGTTTGATCCCAAATGTAGTACGGCTGTTTAGCCAGTGAAGTGCTTCGTTAAATTCATTGTTCATTAGTTAATCCTCCTACCATACTTACAGTATATACCTACAATAATTGTAAGAATAACTCTTTCTTATTGTCAACGTGAGTGGCTTACATAATTTTTTGAAACAAAATAGTTTACTTTTTATTGAAATTTGCATACAATAAAATAAAATTTTCCCTAAGGAAACTTTTTGGCATCCATATAACTATTTTGAGTGAGGGTAAATATTATGATTGAAAATTCGATACCACTTTGTCAATGTGAAACTGGTGATAAGGTTGTAATAGAAAGCATGTCCATCCAAGGTGTGATGCGCCGTCGTTTATTAGATTTAGGGTTTGTAAAAGGAGCACTTATCGAAGTTTTGCAAAAAAGCCCATTGGGTGATCCCGCAGCTTATCGAGTTAATAACACAACGATTGCTTTGCGAAAAGAAGAAAGTTCCAAAATCTTTGTAAAGGAGCGCACATGATGAGTACATTTAAAATTGCCTTGGCCGGTAACCCCAATACTGGAAAGAGCACCCTTTTTAATGCACTAACCGGCTTAAAACAGCATACAGGCAATTGGGCCGGAAAAACCGTTGAACTGGCGGAAGGGGCATTCGAATATTTGGATGACACATTCAAAATCATTGACCTGCCAGGAACCTATTCCTTATATTCCAACTCAGTTGATGAAGAGGTTGCCAGAGATTATATTCTTTTTGAAAATCCTGATGTAACCCTCGTTGTTGTAGATGGAACAGCTTTGGAACGGAATTTAAATCTTGCCCTTCAAGTACTAGAAATGACAGAAAAGGTGATTGTCTGCGTTAATTTAATAGATGAGGCGGAAAAAAAGGGAATTACAATAGATAGCGGGCGGTTGTCTAAACAACTAAATGTACCTGTTGTAAAAATTTCGGCAAGAAACAAGCTGGGCTTTGACCATTTATTTAAAACAATCCACGACCTAGTCCATGGAAACATAACTACAAAAAAATACAAAATCAATTATTCTCCAGAACTAGAAAAGAAAATTGATGAATTAGAACCGATTGTTGAAAAAATAGTTGGCAATCGCTTCCCCTCTCGCTGGATTGCACTGAGGCTTTTAGATGGGGATAGAGGATTAGTAGAAAGCTTGAATAAAAGGATGTGAGAACATGGGTGCACAATTACCGTTACCAAATTCTTCATTAGCTGATGTTGCAAAATTTGCTTCTACATTGGTAAATGAAGAAATACGAGATGAAATTGTTGAAAATATTTATAAGGAAAGTTCAACGATATGCAAAAATGTTGTGACATATAAAGACAAAGAAAAATGGAAAACAGAAAAAATTGATGCAGTTCTGACATCACCTATATGGGGATTTCCCATTATGTTTATCATGCTTGGCATCGTATTCTGGATTACAATTGCTGGAGCAAATGTTCCATCAAGTCTAATTGCTTCCGGATTTGCTTGGGTGGAACAGCACATAACTCAATTTTTTATTGCGGTCCATGCACCCAGCTGGCTACATGGAGTATTAGTTCTAGGTTTCTTCAGGGGAACCGGGTGGGTCGTAAGCGTGATGCTCCCACCAATGGCTATATTTTTCCCGCTGTTTGCCTTGCTTGAGAATTATGGCTATTTGCCCCGGGTTGCTTTTAATCTTGACCGCCTTTTTAAAGGGGTCGGCGCACATGGAAAACAGGGTCTGACAATGGCAATGGGGTTTGGCTGCAATGCGGCCGCAATTATGTCAACAAGAATTATCGAGTCACCAAGGGAGAGAATGCTGGCGATTCTAACGAATAATTTCGTACCATGTAACGGTCGCTGGCCAACGTTAATCTTGATTGCATCCTTATATATGGCGGCCACCTTTAGCGGTGGAATGGCTACCATCGTAACAGCTGCGACAGTAATGGTTCTGGTCTTATTCGGAATTGCTGTAACCTTATTTGTATCGTGGTTTTTATCTAAAACATTGTTAAGAGGGGTACCTTCCCACTATACATTAGAACTCCCCCCTTATCGTCGTCCAAAAATTTGGAACACCGTTGTGCGCTCAAGTCTTGATAAGTCATGGTATGTTTTAAAAAGAGCGGTTATCGTTGCTGCCCCAGCTTCCATCCTTACATGGATTTTAGCAAACATTACTATTGGGGATAGCTCCATTCTCATCCATTTTGTTGGTTTTCTAGACCCTTTCGCGAGAATGTTAGGTTTGGATGGATTTATTTTGACTGCTTTTATTCTAGGATTGCCTGCTAACGAAATTGTTGTTCCGATTCTTTTAATGGGATATTTATCCCAAGGGGCTTTACTTGAAATTGATAGTTTGGCAGAGGTTAAGCTGATTTTTGTTAACCAAGGCTGGACTTGGTTAACAGCCCTAAACATGATGCTGTTTTCTCTACTGCATTATCCTTGTGGAACAACTTTGTTTAATATTTACAAAGAAACAAAAAGTAAGAAATGGACCTTTCTCTCCTTTCTTATTCCAACCATGGTTGCCGTTCTTATAACCTTTTTAATCGCAACAGTAGTAAGGGCACTTGGTTGGATATGATAATTGGATAGTCGCTTTCCTATAATTTGTTGTAAGACCTTTTATCTTCCTTTATAATTATAGGTACACTGAAAATTTTTAAGGATGGTATCGAAATGCCTACACCTAGTATGGAAGACTATCTTGAACAAATTTATTTATTAATTGACCAAAAAGGTTATGCAAGGGTATCAGATATTGCCGAAAATTTATCTGTTCAACCATCTTCCGTAACTAAAATGGTACAAAAGTTAGACAAAGACGACTACCTTATATATGAAAAATACCGAGGTATTGTACTCACGCCGAAAGGAAAAAAAATTGGTCAACGATTATTATTACGCCACGAATTGTTGGAACAATTTTTAGAGTTAATCGGGGTAAAAAAGGAGAATATTTATAATGATGTTGAAGGCATTGAACATCATTTAAGTTGGAACTCCATTGATCGAATTGGCGATCTCGTTCAGTATCTTGAAAAGAACAAACAAGAATATGAAAATTATTTAATGGAACTTAATAACTCCGAAAAAAATTAAAAAAGCAAATCTCATGTAATTTTGAGATTTGCTTTTTATTTTTTATGCAGACTGATTGTTTAATGTTTTAATTGCTGTTGAACTTTTTCTAATTCATCTATTGACAATTAAGTTATTTTAGCGATTCTTTCCAAATCAATCCCTTCGTTAATTAAATTACGAGCAACTTCTTTTTTCACTTCTCTTAACCCTTCTTCTTTGCCTTTTTCAAAATATGACGTTTTTGGGTATTTAATGGTCCTTTGAATTTCCTCTAAAGGTAAAAATTTCGGTCTACAAACAATAGTCTTGAAAGATTCATATTCAATAAATTCTTTTTCTTCAGATGTCCAAATACGAGTAATTTTAATAGAATATGTTCCAATCCCATCAACAATAATAACAGAGCCAACCTCCGATTTTTCTTCGCTATCATAGGCAGCAAGACCATTTTCAACATGGAAATAATATACATACTTCGGTTTGAATTTTCGATCTGGATGAGAAATTATCAAGTTTTTTCATCCTTCCAAATTAAATTAGAATTTTAATATTAATGAATTAGATTTTTAATCGTTTCCTTGCTAAGTTTTGTTAATCTTTCAATTTGTTCAACTGTATAGCCATCCTTCAGCATACTTTGGGCTACTTCAATCAAGGCTTCTTTTTTTCCTTCCTTTTTTCCCACCTTTATGCCTTCTTTTATCCCTTCTTCTTTACCTACCTCAATCCCTTTTTTAACTCCTTCCTCTCTGCCTTTCTCATGCCATGAAGTTGTGATTTGCATAACCTTTTCCTCCTCTTCACGTCCTAAAGATTTTATTTCATCATATAGTTGTTTTTCTTCGTCTGAGGTTAATTTTAAGTATGTTTCAAAAAAGCCAGCAATTAATTCCGTTCTCACTGGGTCTAATTCCAAGCGAACTAACATTCTTAAGAATTCTTTTTTGACTTGGACACGTTCTTCATCGGAATACCCCATTTTACTTAAAAGTGCTGCTGCTACTGGATTATCTTGTTTTAAATATTCTCGCCAGTTCTGGGATTTTAATTCAACCTTCAAAAATTGAAAATTAAGGACTTCAAGAAAAGGAAATCCTATTGAAAATGTGTTTGGCTCATTTTTAAGTTTATCATAACCGAAAATAGCAATAGGCAAAATTTGTTTACGATGTTCGTCATAAAGCCGAGTAAAATAAGAAAAAATTCGTTCGTTAAAGTCTATTTGCTCATAGGATTGGGATTCAATGTACACAAGAATAAACCCATCTTTACCTTTAAGCTTTGTTTCAATCAACAAATCCACAACTTTCTTTTCACCTTTAAAAATATCTCGAATTAATTCTTGTGATAAAAATACTGTATGATTGAAATCAATTTCTTCACATGCTTCAGGAAAAAATAAAATCATAAACTCTTCAAAAAAGTTATTAAGCAGTTCTTTATATAGACCGTCATGATTAATGCGTTCCTTAGACATTGCATCAACTCCCACGATTTACCTCTATTATAGCAAAATCATGGGAATGTATATAGACCGCATTTAAAAAGCTAATACCATACCTTAGCCTAAGTCCGACGGGAGAATTCAATTTTTTAAGGATCTTTATAATTCTGAAAAAGAATAAAAAGCAAATCTCATGATAATTTTTGAGATTTGCTTTTTAGTTCCTCTATTTTGGGGTCAGAGTCTGTCTTTAGCCTCTTAATTCCTGAATGCGCGCTTCCACTACTGCACGTTTTTCAAGGTAATCTTGTTCTTTTTTACGTTCTTCTTCAACAACATTGGCTGGAGCTTTTCCTACAAATTTTTCATTGCTTAATTTCTTTTGAACACGGTCTACTTCTGCATTTAGTTTTTCTAATTCTTTTTGCAGACGGGCAATTTCTTCATCAATATTAATTAAGCCTTCTAGTGGTAGCGATAATTCTGCACCTGTCACTACTGCTGTCATTGCTTTTTCATCTGTTGATAGTTCAGTTGCGATTGTTAATTCACTTGGGTTACAGAATCGTACTAAGTAATGACGATTTCTTTCTAAGCTTGCTAAAATATCATCGTTTTTCGCTTTGATATTTAGCTTGATTTGCTTACTCATTGGTGTATTAACTTCCGCACGGATATTACGTACTGAACGGATAATGTCTACCAATAGTTTCATTTCTTCGGCAGCTGCATTATCTGTTAAGTCAGCACGTACCTCTGGCCATTTTGCTACCGTAATAGACTCGCCTTCATGTGGAAGTGCTTGCCAAATTTCCTCGGTAATAAATGGCATGAATGGGTGTAGTAAGCGCATTGTATTATCAAGAACATAAGCTAATACAGAACGAGTTGTCTTCTTCGCTGCTTCGTCTTCACCATACAATGGAAGCTTCGCCATTTCGATATACCAGTCACATAGATCATCCCAAATGAAGTTATAGAGAACACGACCAACCTCACCGAACTCGTATTTATCAGCCATTTTCGTTACTGTTTCGATTGTTTCATTTAAACGAGTTAAAATCCACTTATCTGCAACTGATTTTTCACCGCTCAGGTCAAGCTCTTCATATTTAATGCCATTCATATTCATGAGGGCAAACCGGGATGCGTTCCAAATCTTATTGGCAAAGTTCCATGTTGATTCAACTTTTTCCCAAACAAAACGTAAATCCTGACCTGGTGAAGTACCAGTTGATAGGAAATAACGGAGTGAATCCGCACCGTATTTTTCAATGACATCCATAGGGTCTACACCGTTGCCAAGGGACTTACTCATCTTACGGCCTTCTGCATCACGAACAAGGCCATGAATAAGAACATCTTTGAACGGGCGTTTTTCTGTAAATTCAAGTCCTTGGAAAATCATTCTTGATACCCAGAAGAAAATGATATCATAGCCTGTTACTAAGCAATCTGTTGGGTAATAACGCTTGAAATCTTCAGCGTTTTCATCCGGCCAGCCTAATGTTGAAAACGGCCATAGTGCAGAACTAAACCATGTATCTAGAACGTCCTCATCCTGATTCCAATTTTCCGCATCAGCTGGTGCCTCGTGACCAACATAAATTTCGCCTGTCTCTTTATGGTACCAAGCCGGGATGCGGTGACCCCACCATAATTGACGAGAAATACACCAATCTCTGATGTTTTCTAGCCAATGTAAGTATGTTTTTTCAAATCTTTCAGGAACAAAGTTTACTTTTTCACCGGACTTTTGTTGTAGTTCAATTGCTGCGTCAGCAAGTGGCTGCATTTTTACAAACCATTGTGTTGAAAGATACGGCTCAACAACGGCCCCACTGCGCTCTGAATGACCAACTGAATGTAAATGATCTTCGATTTTGAATAGAATACCTTGGTCTTGAAGATCTTTCACGATTTGTTTGCGGCAAGCAAAACGGTCCATGCCTTGGTAAATGCCTGCATTTTCATTCATCGTTCCATCTTCATTCATAACTAAAACACGTTCAAGATTATGACGATTTCCTAGTTCAAAGTCATTTGGATCATGGGCAGGCGTAATTTTTACCGCCCCTGAACCAAATTCCATATCAACATAATCATCAGCAACTATTGGAATTTCACGGCCAACGATAGGGAGTTTTACCGTCTTACCAATTAAATGTTGATATCTTTCATCCTTAGGATGAACAGCAACAGCCGTGTCGCCAAGCATTGTTTCTGGACGTGTTGTCGCAACTTCAATGGAACCTGAGCCATCTGCTAATGGATAATTCATATGATAAAAAGCACCCTGAACATCTTTGTAAATAACCTCGATGTCAGATAAAGCTGTTTTCGTCTGTGGGTCCCAGTTAATAATATACTCACCGCGGTAAATGAGACCTTTTTCATAAAGCTTTACAAACACCTCGCGAACCGCTTTTGAAAGACCTTCATCTAATGTAAAGCGCTCACGGCTATAATCAAGGCCAAGGCCAAGTTTAGACCATTGGGTACGGATGAAATTTGCATACTCCTCTTTCCATTCCCAAGATTTTTCTAGAAACTTCTCACGGCCAAGGTCATAACGTGATTTACCTTCCTCACGAAGTTTACCTTCAACCTTTGCTTGAGTCGCAATGCCAGCATGGTCCATCCCTGGTAGCCATAAAACATCATAGCCCTGCATCCGCTTCATTCTTGTTAAAATATCTTGGAGCGTTGTGTCCCACGCATGACCAAGATGTAGTTTACCTGTTACATTTGGTGGTGGAATAACGATTGTATACGGCTCTTTTCCTGAGCTTGGATCAGCTTCGAAAAACTTTCCTTGCAGCCACCATTCATAACGATTTTCTTCAACAGCTTGCGGATCATATTTTGTAGGTAAATTGATCTCTTGATTAGTCATTCCTTTGTACCTCCTGATTTGGTTGGGAATTTAATTATGTATTTTTTTTTCAAAAAAATAAAAAAACTCCCTTCGTCCATATAAAAGGACGAAAGAAGCTATTCTTCGCGGTACCACCTTTTTTCATTGATATTTTTGTTATGGCTATTTGATTATGCGATACATACCCGCATACCCATGCAAAAAAATATCAATGCGCTCAAACAGATAACGGACTGTGGCCGGCTTTTCCTACTTACGTTTTGATTGGGCAAGTAAATTTTTGCAGAATAGTTTAGCAAATTAAGAAGCTCCACACATACTTCCCACGTTAGTTTACGTTTTGTTCAGAAAAGCTGCTCAAGGGCTACCTTCCCGCGCTACATCCTAAGAGATCTCCCAGCAAATTGACCTCTCTCTCTGAAGGGTTCACGAAGTACTCTTCCCTATCATTGCATTTCATTGAATTGAATTAACTTACTTATCAATATGGAATTTCAGCCGAATTGGTGACAATGCTGAAATATAGCGCCTAGCACTCATTTCAATTTTTATATTCACTTAATATATATTACCTATAACAAATTCAAATCGTCAACATTATCCCCAATATTTTTCTTTTTTAAAACGATATTGCGAGGAAAAAATGTCGTTTGTTGAATTTTTTTCTTGTAAAAATTGTTTATATTACATAAAATTAACATATCTTTATAATTTAATTACAATGGAGGTATGTTCATGAAAATTCTGAAGCCCCGATTTGTTTCTCCTGAATTAAAACTCCTTAGATTTCTACATTCACGTATGGGATTTCCAATTGATGATTTAAGACGTTTTGAGAACCTTGAGAAGGGATTTAAAGGTGAACAGCAATTTGATATATGGTCTGAGGATATTTTAATTGATGGTTTAATTTTAAATGATTTGCTTTTTGAGGTTAATAACACCGTTTTTCAAATTGACTCTGTGCTGATTTCTCAAGGAACGCTGTTTCAATTTGAAGTCAAAAATTATGAAGGTGACTATTATCTTGAAGGCGACAAATGGTTCACATTATCAGGGTCTACAATTAGGAATCCTTTGCACCAGCTAGAACGAAGCGAAACAATGCTTAAGCAACTTCTCCAAAACAATGGCTACAACATGCATATCGAATCTTACCTAATATTCATAAACCCTAATTTCCACTTATACAATGCTCCAATTAATCCATCCATCATTTTCCCAACACAGCTTACTCGATTTATGGACAAGCTCAATCGAACACCATCAAAATTAAACGGAGGACATTCAAAACTTGCTGAAACCTTAGTTTCAAAACAGACATTTCAATCTCCCTATAAACGATTACCCAACTATGATTATAACCGGCTTGAAAAAGGTATATGTTGTCCGCATTGTCGAACATTTGTAGATGTAACCTTAAAGTGTAAATGTGGATTTGAGGAGGCTCCCTCTGCAGCAATTTTGAGAAGCATTGAGGAGTTTCGATGGCTGTTCCCGGATGAAAAGATTACTACGAATAGGATTTATGAGTGGTGTAAGGGGAATAAGTCAATAAGAACTATTCGTAGAATTCTCGCAAACAATTTTGAATATGAAGGCTATGGAAAGCCCGGGCATTATATAGTACCGATAGAGTTTAATAGAGCAGTTAGATAGTTATCATCATTTTGCGGACAGGACCTGCTCTGGACACAGTCGGTTTGGCCGCATTTTCCCTTTTTGCGGACAGGACCTGCTCTGGACACA